>JANXTS010000095.1 GCA_025352265.1 Variovorax sp.
CACCAGACCGTCGAACAGCAAGTCGATCAACTGGTGCGGGCTGGCGAACTCGACGCTCGACTGGACGCCGACGTTTTTGTAAGCCATTGCGGCGCGGAGGCTGGGCGGGGTGTACATGGTGTGTTCCTTAATCTGCTCTGCTGGTGCGCAGCATTCACTTCACATTCTAGTTATCGGCATCCGCTCGCTTAACTCAACGACCATTTGTAGGTCATTTGGTCAGTTGGCCCTCAGCCTGTCGACTTGTTCCATTGGGCGATCTGTTGGGTGATGTAGGTGTTGAGCGCGGTGAGCGAAGCCATCTTGGTGTCGAGCGCGGTGTATTGCTTCCGCATATTGGCCTCGACGGTTGTCAATCGATCGCTCAGCCGGTCCTGGCTTTTTCCGTTGGTCGTCTTCTGGCTTTGTAGTGAGGTGGTCTTGGCGGCGATCGTGCCGGCGCTGCCGATGGCGCCTGAAAGAAAAGCTTTCATGCGGGTGGCAAAGCCGGTTTCGCCATCCGACGCGACGTTGGTAGCGGAGCTGAAGAATTTGGCTGCAGCTACCGGGTCTTTGAGTGCAGCGGCGAGCTTGGTCGAGTCGGCCGCGAGATCGCCGCCACCGTCCTTGGCTATGGAGATGCCCAGGTCCGACAAGCGGTGCAGTGTGCCTGTGCTGCCACCCGACATTGCGCCCACCAGCCGTCGCATGGCGGTCTGCAAACTGGTGGTGGTCGAGTCGCCTTGCAGCAGCGCGCCGGTCTTGGTGGTCGCGTCGTATGCCGTCGCCTGATTGAACATGTCGTTCATCGCGTTGTAGGCCTTCACGAACGCGGTGATGGCCGTGGTTTGCGAAAAAGTGTCGTTGGCGACCGTGATGTCGACCGGCGCCGTCGTCACTTGCGACAGCGTGAGCGTGAGGCTCGGCACCGTGTCCACCAGCGTGTTGCTGGCCGAGCTCAGCGCTACGCCGTTGAGGGTCGCCTTGGCATTGAGGCCGTACTGAACCGGATTGGCCGCCATGCCGGCACCGCCCGACGGATTGTCGAAAGACAGCGCGGCCAGGCTGGGGCCCGTCGCGCCAGCGGCATCGGTGCTTTGCACGCGGAACCCCGTCGCTTCCCCGGTGGAAGACGAACGCAGCAGCAAGCGCTCGCCCGACAAATCCTTGAGCACGGTGGCGGTCACGCCCGCACCGGCCGAATTGATCTTGCCGGCGATGGTCGACATGCTGTCGCCTTCGGCCACCGTCACCGACATGGCAGCCGCGCCGCTTGCGGTAAAGGCCGGCGTCGTGCCTGCCCAGGTACCGAGCTGAATGGACAGCGTACCCGCACCAAACCCGCTGCCGGCTGTCACTCCGCTGGAGGCGACCGATTGCGCGCGTGCGAGCTGAGAGACCTCGAGACTGAAAGACGTGGCCAACGCGCCGGTGCCCGACACTGAGGCCGATACGGCCGTGGCGCTCGACGAAGACGCCGACTTGGTGTTCCAGGTCGCAGGCAACGCGAGCGTCGCGATCGCATCGTTCAATGTCGACATCTGCGAGGAGATGGTGCCGAAAGCCGATATCTTGCTGTCGAGTGCCGTCGCCTGCGTCTGCAATGCGGTGAGCGGCTTCTTTTCGATCGCCATCAACTTGGTGACGATGCTCTCCACATCCAAACCGCTGCCCAGACCCGCCGATGAAACGGTCGCCATATCTTTTGCTCCTGCGGCCGAATGGCCAAAAAGCGGCGAACGGGAAATCCGTTAGCCGCTGGGTGCATGCGTGGCGCCACCGCCATCGCACGCTTGTCTTTGCCGTGCTCTCTGTTACTTGAGCAGGCTCAGCACCGATTGCGGCAGCTGGTTGGCCTGGGCCACCATCGCCGTGCCAGCCTGTTGCAGGATTTGCGCGCGCGACAGGTTGGCCGTTTCAGCCGCGAAGTCGGCGTCCTGGATCCGCGAACGCGAAGCCGAGGTGTTTTCCGAATTGGTCTGCAGGTTCGTCACAACCGAGGTGAAGCGGTTTTGAACGGCGCCCAGTTCTGCGCGGCTGCTGCTGACTTGCGTCAGTGCGGCATCGACGATTTCCATCGCTTGCTGCGCGCCCTTGACGCTGGTGACGTCG
>JANXTS010000096.1 GCA_025352265.1 Variovorax sp.
CACCAGACCGTCGAACAGCAAGTCGATCAACTGGTGCGGGCTGGCGAACTCGACGCTCGACTGGACGCCGACGTTTTTGTAAGCCATTGCGGCGCGGAGGCTGGGCGGGGTGTACATGGTGTGTTCCTTAATCTGCTCTGCGGGAGGGTGCGCAGCATTCACTTCACACTCTAGTTATCGGCATCCGTGCGCCGAACTCAACGACCGTTTGCGGGTTCTTCAGGCGGCCGGCTTGTTCCATTGCGCAATTTGCTGCGTGATGTAGGCATTGAGCGCAGTCAGCGAACTCATCTTGGTGTCGAGCGTCGAGTACTGCTTTCGCATGTTCGCCTCGACCGCCGTCAGCCGGTCGTTCAGGCGATCCTGATCCTTGCCGTTCGAGGTCTTCTGGCCTCGCAGCGACGTGGTTTTGGTTGCCAAAATGCCGGCGCTCCCGATGGCACCATCTAGAAAAGTCTTCATCCGAGTGGCAAAGCCGGTCGCGCTGGAGGAGGTGGCGTTCGCCGACGTGAAAAAAGTGGCGACGCCGACCGTGTCCTTGAGTGCCGTCGCGAGCTTGGTCGAATCGATCGCAAGGTCGCCCGCGCCGTCTTTGGCGATCGAGATTCCCAGATCGGACAACCGCTGCAGGGCACCGCCGCCGGAAACCGCGCCGATCAGCGTGCGCATAGCCGTTTGGAGCCCTGTCGTGGTCGCGTCGCCCTGTAACAGCGCGCCGGTCTTGGTCGTGCTGTCGTATTTGGTGGCCGCGTTAAACATCTCGTTCATGGCGTTGTAGGCCTTGACGAAGGCATCGACCGCCGACACCTGGGAGCCGGTGTCGTTCTTGACGGCGATCTCGACCGGTGCGGTGGTGACTTGCGACAGCGTGAGCGTCAGCCCGGGGACCGTATCGGCCAGGGTGTTGCTTGCCGATGTGATGGCCACGCCATTGATGGTGGCCTTGGCATTCAGCCCGTACTGCACCGGGTTGGCCGCCATGCCGGCGCCCGCGGACGGATTGTCGAATGCGAGGGCGGCTAGGCTGGGTCCCGTCGCGCCGGCGCCGTCGGTGGTCTGGACCCGGAAGCCCGACGCTTCACCCGTCGCGGTCGAGCGCATCAGGAGGCGTTCGCCCGAAAGATCCTTGATGACGGTGGCCGTGACGCCCGCGCCCGCAGCGTTGATCTTGCCGGCGATGGTCGACATGCTGTCGCCCTGGGCCACGGTCACCGAGACCGCGGCGGCGCTCCCCACCGTGAAGGCGGGCGTGGTGCCGGCCCAGGTGCCGAGCTGAAGCGACAAGGTGCCGGCGCTGAAGCCGCTGCCTGCGGTGACCGCATTCGACGCGACCGATTGGCCCTGGGCAAGCTGCGACACCTGCAGGCTGAACGACGTGGCCAAGGCGCCGGTGCCCGACACGCCCGCCGCGACCGCTGCCGTGTTCGACGAGTTCACCGTCTTGCTGCTCCAGGTGGCCGGCAAAGTGAGCGCCGTGACGCTGTCGTTCAGCGCGGAAAGCTGGGACGTGATGGCGCCGAAGGCCGAGATCTTGCTGTCGAGCGCGCTCGCCTGCGTCTTCAGTGCGGTGAGCGGCTGCTTCTCGATCGCCATGAGCTTGGTGACGATGCTCTCGACATCGAGTCCGCTGCCGATGCCCGCCGATGAAATGGTCGACATGTCGCTTACTCCTTCGTCCAAATAGCCAAAAAGCGGCAAACGGTATGCCCGTTAGCCGCTGTGTACGTACGTGGCGCCCCTCGCCATCGCACCCAGGTGGCACCGCGCCCTTTTTACTTCAGCAGGCTCAGCACTTGCTGCGGCAGCTGGTTGGCCTGGGCCACCATGGCTGTGCCTGCTTGTTGCAGGATCTGCGAGCGCGACAGGTTGGCCGTTTCAGCGGCGAAGTCTGCGTCCTGGATGCGCGAGCGCGAAGCCGCGGTGTTGTCCGAGTTGGTCTGCAGGTTGGTCACGACCGAGGTGAAACGGTTCTGGATGGCACCCAGGTCGGCGCGGCTGCCGTTGACTTGCGTCAGTGCGGCATCGACGATTTCAAGCGCCTTCTGTGCGCCGGCCACGGTCGTGATGTCGAGGTCTTTCGCGAAGCTGGCGGTGGTGGTGGCCGCCGCGGTCGTGGTGCCGGCCGTCAGGCCAGCAGCTGCGCCACCCGCAACGACCAGATCCTTGCCGGCCTTGATCGAGGTCAAGGTCAGGGCGCCGGTGGTCGCGTCAGAGGTGGCGTAGACGCCGGTCTCACCCATCTTGGAGTTGATAGCGCCGGCCAAGGACTTCCCGGTCGCGCCGCCCGTGTCTCCGACAGCAATGGACACCTTGTCGATCGCGACACCGTTGATCGAGATATCGGTGATGTCGCTGGCGGCAGTCGCTGTGGCGGGCGTTTGTGCGGTACCGGTGACTGCTGCGGCGAACTTGACGTTGCCCAGTGCTGCTGCAGTCGTATTTGCAATCTTGTTGACTGCGATGGTCTGGCCGGCATTGGCGCCGACTTGGAACAGCTGGCTGCTGAACGAGCCGTCGAGCAGCTTGGTGCCGTTGAAATCGGACTGCTTGGACACACGGTCGATTTCCGACACGAGTTGGTTCACTTCCGAGTTCAGCGCGGTGCGGTCGCTGGTCGAATTGGTCGCGTTGGACGACTGCACAGCAAGTTCACGAATGCGCTGCAGGTTGTTGCCGACTTCGCCCAATGAGCCTTCAGCGGTTTGCGCCAGCGAGATGCCGTCGTTGGCATTGCGCACCGCCTGGTTCATGCCGCGGATCTGCGAGGTCATGCGCTCCGAGATCGCCAGGCCAGCGGCATCGTCCTTGGCACTATTGATGCGCAAGCCCGAGGACAGGCGCTGCATCGAAGTCGCAAGCGACGACTGGCTGTTGGTGAGATTGCGCTGCGCCGTAAGCGAGCTGATGTTGGTGTTGATAACTGAGGTCATGGAGAAGTCCTTTAAAGCTGAATAAATCCGGCATCGCTGCCAATGTCACGCCAGCAAAGAGACTGGCCGCCTGGCGGATCGCATTCGTGACCCGTTGGTTTTGTTTTCGGATCGAACTGCGACTAGCTTGAGAGGTATATTTTTCGTAACTGACCCTTTAGAAATCGCCGCAACGGCAGATGAGAGACCGGCCGCTGCGGTTACAAACAGCCGGCGAAACGAAGAGAAAACGTGTCTGTGCCGCCACAGACCATAGAGGCGCGCCAACTAAGTCACGCTTTGAACAACGACGTGTTGTCGGCGCTTTTCCAGTCGTCACATTTGCGGTCGCGCCGGAAATGAATACCTTGTGATTCAAATAGCCCAAAGAGTTAAGCCAAGACGTATTCATAAAGTTCACATGAATACTTTGGGTGTAGGCAAATGAATGACAAATAGACACATTTCGGAGACGTCGTTAACAGTTGTTAACCTATTAAAGTTTTTGTAACGC
>JANXTS010000031.1 GCA_025352265.1 Variovorax sp.
TGCCGGCGCCGCGCTGCTCGGCCGCAACCAGCGCACGCCGCAAAGCTACTTCGGCGTGGCCGCGACCTTGGGCTCGCAAATCAACCTGCTGGTGCAGCGCGGCAACGCGTTCCTGCTGGCCACGCCCAACCTGTCGACCCGCAGTGGCGGCGAGGCCAAGTTCCTGGCCGGTGGCGAGTTCCCGCTGCCTGCCTTGAGTACGCAGGGTGCGGGCTCGGTCGAGTTCAAGCCGTATGGCGTACGACTCAACATCAAGCCCATCGCCGACGGCGCCGGCAACGTGTCGGGCAGCATCCTGACGGAGGTGAGCAGCATCGACCGCAGCGTCGCGGTGCAGGGCATTCCGGGCCTGCTGATCCGCCGCACCGACACCGAGTTCAACGTGCGCGACGGGGAGACCATCGTGCTGTCCGGCCTGATCAAGCGCGAGTCGTCACGCGCCAGCGACGGCCTGCCGGGCCTGCGCCGCGCACCGATCATCGGGCGGGCTTTTCGTGCCGACACCGACACCGACACCGAGCAGGAAGTGGTCGTGTTCATCACGCCGCGCGTGGTCGACCCCAACTACAGCGCGCCGCGCATCGAGCGTGCGAACCGCATCGAGGACCAGGTCAACCGCGGCTTCGGCAACCTTGTGGAAGACCAGTCGAAGCCAGCCACCGGCGACGGTGCCGCGCGGCGTGCAACACCGGACGGCGCAACGCCCCTGGCGCCCGGCCAGCAAGAGGCGCCCTGAGGCCCGCCACGATGCACAAGGTCCTGGTCAATTCGCCCCAGCAGCCCGTGCGCGAGATCGTGCTGGACGTGCCCGAACTGCAGATCGGCAAGGACAGCGCAAGTGCCATCGTGCTGCCCGGCTGGAACGTGGCGCGCCAGCACGCGCAGTTCGTCGTGAACGATGAAGAAGTGTTCCTGCAGGACCTGGGGAGCCTGTTCGGAACCTGGGTCGACGGCAACCGCGTAACGCGCTACGGGCCGATGGCGGGCGGTGAGGAAATCATCATCGGCGGCCATACGCTGGTGGTCTTGCTCGACGCCTCTCTGCAGCCCGCGGGCGCGGAGCTGCCCAACGACTCGGACGCGCCAGTGCGCACCGCCGCGCCGCTGCTCGAAGATCCGTTGTTGCGTTGGCGTCGATCGCTGCACCGCACCCTGTTGCAGCAGCTGGAGAACCGCCGCATCGACACCGCGCAGATGAAGGACGAAGAGCTGCGCTCGAATATCCGCGCGCTCATCGCCGAGATCATTCGCGATACGCGCGACCTGCCACTCGAACTCGACCGCAACCTGCTGAGCCAGCAACTGCTCGACGAAGCCATCGGCCTCGGCCCGCTCGAAGTGCTGCTGAAGGACGACACCATTACCGAGGTGATGGTCAACCGCTTCGATGAAATCTGGATCGAGCGTGCCGGTCGCCTGGAGCGCACCAACGTCGCCTTCACCAGCAACATCGCGGTGCTGGGCGCCATCGAACGCATCGTGACGCCGCTGGGCCGGCGCATCGACGAAAGCTCGCCGATGGTCGACGCGCGGCTGAAAGACGGCTCGCGGGTGAACGCCATCATTCCGCCGCTGGCCCTGCGCGGCCCGAGCATCACGATCCGCAAATTCCCCAAGAATCGGATGGGTCACGAGGGCATGATCCAGATGGGTTCGATCACGCCGCAGATGGTGCAGTTCATGCGCATCGCCGTGCAGGAAAAGCTCAACATCATCGTCTCGGGCGGCACCGGCACCGGCAAGACGACGCTCTTGAACATGGTGTCGAACTTCATCCCGCCCGACGAGCGCATCGTGACGATCGAAGACGCCGCCGAGCTTTCGCTGGGGCAGCCCAACCTGGTGTCGCTCGAATCGCGTCCGGCCAATATCGAAGGCAAGGGCGCCATCGCGATTCGCGACCTGGTGCGCAACTCGCTGCGCATGCGGCCCGACCGCATCGTGGTCGGCGAGTGTCGTGGCGGTGAGGCGCTCGACATGCTGCAAGCCATGAACACCGGTCACGACGGCTCGCTCACCACGCTGCATTCGAACTCGCCGCGCGATGCCGTCTCGCGGCTCGAAGTGCTGGTGACGATGGCCGGCATGAACATCCCGGTCTCGGCCATCCGCGAACAGATCGCCTCGGCTGTCGACCTCATCGTGCAGCTCACCCGCTTTCCGTGCGGCAGCCGCAAGGTGACGCAGATCACCGAGATCACCGGCTTTTCGGAAGGCGTGATCCAGATGCAGGACATCTACGTGTTCCGCAAGACCGGCGTCGATGCGGACTTCAGGACGGTCGGCAGTTTTGGCGCCGCTGGGCCGGTGCCGGAGTTCTTCACGCGGCTGCAGGAGCACGGCGTGAAGCTCGACATGAACTACATGTTCGGCGAGGCAACGGCATGAGCCCCAATACGATCGCATTGACGGGCGCCGTGCTGTGCGGCATGGGCTTTTTCTGCCTGGTGGGATACCTCGTGCTGCAGCGCTCGTCGGTCTTCACGGCAAGGGTCATGCAGAAGCTGCAGAGCAGCGGTCGCCGCACCCTGAACCTGTCGGAGTTCCAGGCACAGCACGCGATGGCTTTCGCGTCGGGTCACATGGCGATGGTCATCGCCGGCGCTGCGGTCGGCTGGCTGGTGTCGGGTCGGCTGGTCGGCGGGCTGGTGCTGGCGGTGCTGATCTATCTTCTGCCGGCGCGCTGGTTCGCATGGCAACGCAAGAAGCGGCGCCAGCTGATCGAATCCGAGCTGCCCGATGCGCTGCTCTTCATCGCCAGCGCATTGCGCGCAGGCAGCGCCTTGTCGGTGGCCATTCAGGTGCTGGTGCGCGACCAGCAAGGCCCGCTGGGGCAGGAGTTCGGGCTGGTGTTGAAGGAGCAACGGCTGGGTGTGAGCTTCGACGATGCGATCCAGAAAATGGCGCAGCGGCTCGACATACAGGACTTCGTGCTGGTCGTGGTCGCGCTGCGCGTGTCCAAGGAAGTCGGCGGCAATCTGTCGGAGCCGCTGCAGGTGCTGGCAGAGACATTGCGCCGCAAGGCCATCCTCGAAGGCCGCATCAAGGCGCTGACCGCGCAGGGCCGCATCCAGGGCATCGTGATGACGCTGTTTCCGCTGTTCCTTATGGGTGTGCTCTACCTGATGCAGCCGAGCATGAAGCTGCTCTTCACCACCACCTTCGGCTGGGCCGTGCTGGGCGTGGTCGCAGTGATGCTGTCGCTGGGCTACGCAATGATCCGCAAGATCGTCGCGATCGATATCTGACAGCAGGACACCCGATGCGCCAGCTCATCCTGCTTCTCATCATCTTCCTGTGCGCGACCACGGGCGTGGTGCTGCTGCTGTACGTCATCGCGCTCATCCGCAAGGCCCGGCCTTCGGAGCGCACCCACATGGACCCCCTGCCGATCGCGCTGCGCGTGGTGTGGCCGGCATGATCGGTGGCGACGGCGATCAGGGCGAGGCTGTCACCCGCAGCCAAACCTAATTCGGCCGCATCGATGAGCAGCGCACTGCTGCGCCGCCGCGGCGAATCACCGGGCACCGGCACCCGCGCCAGCAGCGGACCCTCCAAATGATCGCGATGGATTTCCATCACTGCCTCGCCCAACGCGAC
>JANXTS010000102.1 GCA_025352265.1 Variovorax sp.
ACCATCCGTCGCGCGCTAGGATGCGTCGAGCTGAGATTCGTCACCACCTGCGGTTGGCCGCGTCGCATCAATTTTTCGCGCCTAAAGCGCGCCGACCAGGCTTTGGGCCAGACCGCGTGTCTTCCTTACGGAGCAGCTCTGTGGTCAGCTGATGTTTGATCAGCTCAGCCTCGCGCATGGCGGTCAACCTCGGCTTCATGAGCGCAAGCAACTCGGGGTCGAGCAGGTCAGCGTCGACGCCGTCGAGGTGGGTCCGGCAAAACTCAACCAGCGCTAGCTCCTTCTTGCTTATCAACCTGTCGCCCAACGTTTCCTTCAACGCGGTGGCCAGGGTGGGGTTTTTCTCTGAGATGCCCTTAATCAGGAAGAAGATTTCATCGACGCCGAGCGCGCGGGCTGCCGGGATCAACTTGTCGATAGGTAATGTCATCGTGCCGTTGCGCAGCATCGCAATCACATTGGCTGACGTATAGCCGAGAGCCTCAGCAAGCTGGCGGTTGTTGATTTTGGCGGCTGCCATCATGTTGATGAGGTACTGCGACATCGGCAGTGAGATATCGCTTTGAGAGGGCTTGTTCATTAAATGAATATAGGTCGAATCGCCAGGACCAATTTCTCAATATCCCGTTTTGCGGGGTGATCAGTAAGTCAGCAGATACTACCCAAAGTTGGCTTGAGTCGGAAGCGGCATCGATGGGGCGTGTGCGGCGCCTGTGCCCTGTTCCCTCATGAAACGATCGTCCACGGTAGGAGGCTGCAACCTTGGTTCTATCCTTAAATTCGGTGCGGCCAGTTTGCATTACCTCGAAGCAGTTCAGAGTCTGTTGGCTTGAAAGTCGCTTCCAACCATCAAGCTAAGCTATGCCTTTGCCGCCGACCTTGAACATTTACAAATCAGTAAAAACTGACTAAACTGCGCGAGGCTCTTTCGCCAACCACCTGCAAGCTAACGGTATAGATTGAACATTCGTAGCAGGTGCTCGTAAAGTCGAGACACGCCCCAGAAGGATCCAATGAAGGGGCAACGCCGATCGACAGAGTTTTCTCTAGTGCTGCGGGCGTGTTGGGGAGCTGATGCTGTTCGGCCTGACCCCTCAGGACAGCACCTGCAGTACACAGCGCAGCCAATGAGCGGGACGAGCACTTCATACGGATGGACCGTAGAGTGACGGCAAGTCCCACCCCGTCAGGGGTTAGGGAAGCGTTTGCCCTCACTCCACCGGATAGTTTTAATTCCTTAGGTCGGTCATACCTCCGGAAATAGAACGTGCCTGGCCTAGTCCGCGGTCATACGAAACCCCACCAACATTTGCTGACCCTGCCGATCAATTGTAAGCGGCCAGTCACCCCACCTTGAGAACTGAGGCCAAGCCGGAGACGATGCTGTCCATCTAATTTAGCTGGACAGCATCAATGGACGTCAATCCGAAGCAACGGCGCCGTCACAGCGCACAGTTCAAGGCGCAGGTCCTCGCTGCCTGTGCAGAGCCGGGAGCGTCTGTCGCAGCAGTCGCAATGTCGTTGAAGTTGAACGACAACCTGGTGCATCAATGGCGCCGCGGACGCGGGGCGAATCCAGTCTCACCGGCAACACCGACGACCGTTGCCGATTCGACGCCCCAGTTCATCGCGCTGTCGTTGCCCTCGCCATCGCCACCTTCAGCGCCGCGTTCAACGTCGGCGCCAGCGGTTACCGGTGCCGGGGACATCCGCCTTGAGTTCAAGCGCGGCACGCTCGGAGTCAGCGTGACGTGGCCGGTCTCGGCAGCAGCCGACTGCGCAGCGTGGCTGCGCGAGGTGCTGCGATGATCCGCCTCGACGCGCTGTGGCTGTGCACGAAGCCAGTAGACATGCGCTCTGGCGCCGAGCGACTGCTCGCGCACGTGGTCCACGCCCTAGGCAGCGCCAACGCCCATCACGGCTACCTGTTTGCCAATGCGCGGGCCACACGCATCAAGATGCTCGTGCATGATGGCTTCGGCGTGTGGTGCGCTGCGAGACGATTGAACGTCGGGCGCTTCGTGTGGCCACGCGAAGTCGATGCGACCCAGCCGATCGCGCTGACGCAAGCGCAGTTCGACGCGCTCGTGGTCGGACTGCCGTGGCAGCGTCTACCCGAGATGATCACCATCACGCGGCTCTGACGATGAGCCCGCAGCGGGTCGTTGACAGCGCATCCCCGAGTGGCGACGGGCCGCCGGAATCGGCATGATTCATACATGCAAGCATTGCACGATCTGAAGGACGAAGACCTCCAAGGTCTGGCGCCCGAGGCCATCGCTGCACTTGCGCAGCAAATGCTCCAACGGCTGCGCCAGCAGGACAACGAGATCAGGTTCAAGGACGCCAAGATCGAGAAGATCACCTTCCAGCTCGCACGGCTGAAGGCTTGGAAGTTCGGCGCGAAGACCGAAGCGATGAACGCCGAACAGCGACGCTTGTTCGAGGAGACGCTGGCCGAGGACGAGGCCAGCCTGCAGGCGCAACTGGAACAAGCCAGGGGCGAGCGGGCGACACCGCCCGCGGCGGGCGACAACCAACACAAGCCACGTCGTCGACCACTGCCCGATCACTTGCGCCGCGTGGAGCACCACCACGAACCGGAGAACACGAACTGCCCGAACGCGGAGTGCGGCAAGCCGATGACGCGCGTGGGCGAAGACATCAGCGAACGCCTGGACATCGTGCCCGCAGAGTTCTTCGTGCACCGCCACATCTATGGCAAGTGGGCCTGCCGCTGCTGCCAATGCTTGGTGCAGGAAGCAGCTCTGCCGCAGATCATCGATGGCGGCATGCCTGCTGCCGGGCTCGTAGCGCACACATTGATCAGTCGCTTCTTGGACCACCTGCCTTACTACCGGCAGGAGGCGATCAACGCTCGCTCAGGCGTACACACTCCGCGCTCCACGCTGGGGAGTTGGTCCGGGCAAGGCAGCGCAGCCCTCATGCCGCTGTACGACGCGCACAAACGCTTCGTGCTGTCGGCACAGGTGCTGCATGCCGATGAGACCCCGGTGGCCATGCTGGACCCGGGGGCGGGTAAAACCAAGCGGGCCTACGTCTGGGCCTACGCACGCGGCGCCTTCGATCCGGTGCGCGGTGTGATCTATGACTTCTGCATCGGGCGAGGTGCGCAGTACCCCGTGGCCTTCCTCGGCCCGAATGATGACGGGCACGGCGCAACGGCGTGGCGCGGCACATTGGTGCGTGATGAATACGCTGCCTATGACAGGGTGATGGTCGCCCAGCCCGGACGCATTCCTGCCGGATGTCTTGCGCACGCCAGACGCAAGTTCGACGAGTTGCTGCGCGACGCCGGCAAGAGCGCAGTCGCGGTCGAAGCGTTGCAGCGCATTGCCCAGATCTACAGGATCGAGCGCGAGCTGGCGGAGATGCCCACCGAAGAGCGCCTGGCCGGAAGAATGAACATTGCTCGGCCCCTGTGGGAGCAGCTGCATGCATGGCTGCGGCTGGAGCGAGGCCGGGTGCCTGATGGCAGCACGACAGCCAAGGCCTTGAACTACAGCTTGAATGCCTGGGAGGCGCTCACGCGCAACCTGCTCGATGGTCACGTGCCCGTAGACAACAACCATTGCGAAAATCTGATTCGTCCCTGGGCGATGGGCAGGCGGGCATGGCTCTTCTGCGGCAGCGAGCTTGCGGGTCAGCGTGCCGCGATCGTGATGAGCCTCGTGCAGTCGGCCAAGCTCAACGAGCACGATCCGTGGGCTTACCTCAAGGACGTACTCACGCGGCTGCCCGCGCATCTGAACAGCCGCATCGACGAACTGCTCCCACACAACTGGCAGCCCGGCGGCTGATCAGCGCAGCGCATACGGGGATTCGCCGTCCGTCGTCAATGTGGGACGGCCAGCCGCTTACATGACACGTTGCGAATATTTGTTTTGCCTAAAGAAGACCGCAGCGCGGCGTAGCTGGTGGCACGAAAAAGTGGCTCCGTGGTCGCACCGCTGATCGCCGAGCAGCACGCTACACGGTCGCTCAATCCCAACCTGTATTGCA
>JANXTS010000107.1 GCA_025352265.1 Variovorax sp.
AACCACCCGATGCACCTGCACGGCCATGAGTTCCAGGTCACCGGCACCGATGGCGGGCCGACACCGAAGAGCGCGCGCTGGCCGGAGGTGACCACGGACATCGCGGTCGGGCAGATGCGGCAGTTCGAGTTCCTGGCGAGCGAGGAAGGCGACTGGGCCTTTCATTGCCACAAGAGCCATCACACGATGAACGCGATGGGCCATGACGTCCCCACCATGATCGGCGTCGATCACCGCGACGTTGCCAGGAAGATCTCGAACCTTATTCCCGACTACATGGTGATGGGAGAGCGCGGCATGGCCGACATGGGCGAGATGGAAATGCCCATCCCCGACAACACCGCTCGAATGATGACCGGCGAAGGCCCCTTCGGATCGGTGGAGATGGGCGGCATGTTCAGCGTCGTCAAGGTCCGAAAAGACCAGAAGCCCGGCAACTACGACAACCCGGGCTGGTTCAAGCACCCGAAGGGCACGGTCGCTTACGAGCTCGACGGACCGGCTCCCGATTCGCCCCGCTCATCCAGCGCGGGGGCCCCTGCAATGCCCGCACAAAACATGCCGGCCAGGAACATCGAAGTGCAGGTGCGCAAGCCGACCGGTCACGCAGGTCACGCCGGCCACTGATTCCACTATCCAACCAACCGAAAGGCATTCATGCAAACCATTCATTGCACGGCCCTGCTCGCGGCAGCGCTCCTTGCAACCTCAGGCGCCTTGGCATCCGGCAACCACGCTGGCGGGCACGATCACAACGAAACCGAGGCCATCGGAAAACCGGGAGTCGCGGCAAAGGTCGTTCGAACCGTCAACGTCGAAATGACCGACGCAATGCGATTCAAGCCGGCCAACATCGAGGTGAAGCAAAACGAAACCGTGCGCTTAGCCGTCACGAACTCCGGCAGCGTCAAGCACGAGCTGGTCCTGGGCACCGCGAAGGAGCTCAAGGAGCACTACGAGCTCATGAAGAAAAACCCCGAGATGGAGCACGCCGACTCGAACATGCTCACGCTGGCGCCCGGCAAGAGCGGCGAAATCATCTGGCGGTTCACCGAGGCCGGAGAGGTCGACTTCGCGTGCCTGCAACCGGGCCATTACGACGCCGGCATGAAGGGCGCCGTGAACGTCTCACGTGCGACTGGCAAGTCCGTCAGCAAGTAAGTACAGGGTCTAGGTGTGCTGTCCTGCTGCGGCGGCCTAACTCATCCGAATAACTAACTGATTCCCAAGGAAATTCCACATGCGAAACATTCACCTCACCCTGGTTGCCATCGCGACCGCGATGGCTTCCTCCGGAGTGGCTTCTGCACAGCCCACCCCGTCCGCGCTGCCCACCTCGTCCGCAACATCCGCCTCCCCCACTACGCCTGAACTGTCCGAAGGAGAAGTCCGCAAGATCGACAAAGACGGGAAGAAGCTGACCATCAAGCACGGGCCTCTCAAAAACCTGGACATGCCGGGCATGACAATGGTTTTTAGCGTCAAGGACGATGCTGTTCTCGACCAGCTGCAGGCTGGCGAGAAGGTTCGCTTCCTCGCTGAAAAGATCGACGGAAAGATCACCGTCACCAAGATCGAGGCGGCTCGTTGATCTACACCTGCCCCATGCATCCGGAGATTCGTCAGAGTCATCCGGGCAACTGCCCCAAGTGCGGCATGACGCTGGAGCCTGAAACGCCGACCCTGGACGAAGGCGAGAACCCGGAGCTGGTCGACTTCACCCGTCGGTTCATCTGGACGCTGCCACTGACCATTGTCGTGACCGTGCTGGCCATGGCTGGCCACCGGCTGCAGTGGTTCGAGATGGCAACGCAGAGCTGGATCGAGTTCGCGCTCAGCCTGCCGATCGTGCTTTGGGCCGGCTGGCCGTTCTTCGTGCGAGCGGTGCAGTCCGTGGCAAATCGCAGCCCCAACATGTAAACGCTGATCGGCCTCGGCACTTCGGCCGCCTTCATCTACAGCTTCGTGGCCACCGTGGCGCCGGGCGTGTTTCCGGCAGCCTTCGTTTCGATGGGCCGCGTTGCCGTCTACTTCGAAGCGGCTGCGGTCATCATTTCGCTGACTTTGCTCGGCCAAATACTTGAACTGAAGGCGCGCTCGCAAACCTCGGCCGCCATCAAATCCCTGCTCGGCCTCGCGCCCAAGACCGCACGGCGCATCGACGCCGCGGGGGCTGAAGAAGACATCCCGCTGGCGCACGTTCACGTCGGCGACACCCTGCGCGTGCGACCCGGTGAGAAAGTGCCGGTCGACGGCATCGTGATCGAAGGGTCGAGTGCGGTAGACGAATCGATGCTGACAGGCGAACCGCTGCCGGTGACCAAGCGGCCCGGCGACAAGCTGATCGGCGCAACGCTCAACACCAACGGCGCGATCGTGATGCGCTCCGAACGTGTCGGCTCGCAGACCGTGCTGTCCAGCATCGTGCAGATGGTGTTGCAGGCGCAGCGCTCGCGCGCGCCCATGCAGCGCATGGCGGACCAGGTCGCGCGCTACTTCGTCGTGACGGTCATCAGCATCGCGCTGCTGACCTTCGTCGTGTGGGGCCTGGTCGGGCCCGAGCCGAGCTGGGTCTACGGACTGATCAATGCGGTCGCCGTGCTCATCATTGCGTGCCCCTGCGCGCTGGGGCTGGCCACGCCGATGTCCATCATGGTGGCGACAGGCAAGGCAGCGACCCAGGGCGTGCTGTTCCGCGACGCCGCGGCGATCGAGAACTTCCGCAAGGTCGACACGCTGATCGTCGACAAGACCGGCACGCTCACCGAGGGTAAGCCGACGTTCGAGCGAGCGGTCGGGGCGCCAGGCTTTACTGAGCAAGAAGTGTTGCGACTTGCTGCGAGTCTCGACCAGGGCAGCGAGCATCCGCTGGCCGACGCCATCGTGCATGCGGCGAAGGCGCAAAAGCTGGATCTGGAGAAGGCAGACAGCTTCGAATCGGCGAGCGGCATCGGCGTGAGCGGCAGCGTTGGCGGGAAGAAGCTGGCCCTCGGCAACACGGCGTTGATGACGCAGCTCGGCGTGGCAGTCGATGGCCTTGCAGCGCAGGCCGAATCGATGCGTGTCGAAGGTGCCAGCGTGATGTTCCTGGCGGTCGACGGGCAGGCCGCAGGCTTGCTGGCAGTCTCCGATCCGATCAAGTCAACGACCGTCGAAGCACTGGCGGCGCTCAAGGCGTCCGGCCTGCGCGTGATCATGGCGACGGGCGACGGATTGACCACAGCCAAAGCGGTTGCAGCCCGGCTGGGCATCGACGAAGTCCATGGCGAAGTCAAACCCGCCGACAAGCTGGCGCTGGTCGACAAACTGCAGCGTGAAGGCCGCATCGTCGCGATGGCGGGCGACGGCATCAACGATGCGCCGGCGTTGGCCAAAGCCGACGTGGGCGTCGCCATGGGCACCGGCACTGATGTGGCGATGAACAGCGCGCAAGTGACGCTGGTGAAGGGCGATTTGCGCGGTATCGCTCAGGCCCGCGTGATCTCCGACGAGACCATCGCCAACATGAAGCAGAACCTGGGCTTCGCGTTCGTCTACAACGCGCTCGGCGTGCCTCTGGCGGCGGGCGTGCTGTTTCCGTTCACCGGATGGCTGTTGTCTCCGATGATCGCAGCGCTAGCGATGAGTCTGAGTTCGGCGTCGGTCATCTTCAATGCGCTGCGGCTGCGGCGCACAGCGCATGAGACTGGGCACTGACGCTAGACTGCGCCCACCATGCCTCGCCTCCGGCCGCTTCATCGTTACGTCGTCACGCTCTTTTTGATGGCGGCAGTGCTTTTCTCGCAAATGGCACTTGCAAGTTATGTCTGCCCCGGCATGAACAACGCCGAAGCGATGGCACAGGCAATGGCCGATGGCGCGACTTGCGAAGGCATGGACGACGCACAACCCGTGCTGTGTCATCAGCATGCTGCCGACGCCTCCCAGTCCTTTGAAAAAGCGAAGGCGGCCACGCCTTCGCTTCCGGCTGTGCTGCAGGTGCTGGTGGTTCCACCCGTTCTGCACTCTGACGTCCAAGGCCTGCCCCTGCAGCGTGCGCTCGAGCCGCGCCCTCCTCCCGATCCCGTATTTCTCTCGACACGCAGACTCCGCGTCTGACATCTCCGCCGACCTGACCGGTGCTGGTGCGACCTGTTCGCTCACCAGCGACTCTCTCGTTCGTCTGCGGAGTTTCCATGCCCCTTCCTTTTCTGCGTGCGGCCTTGCTGCTTGCCGCATCGCTTCCTTTCATGGCGGCAGCGGCGCCCCTGTCACTCGATACGGCCTTGCAGTTGGCCGTCGAACGCTCGGAGTCTGCGCGTGCGGCCCGTGCCGGCGTCCTCAGTGCCACCGAAGCGGCGCGAACGGCGAGCCAACTGCCCGACCCGGTACTTCGGGTCGGCGTCGACAACCTCCCCTTCACAGGCCCGGACCGCTTCAGCACCACACGCGATTCCATGACGATGAAGCGCATCGGAATCAGCCAGGAATGGTTGTCCGCCGACAAGCGCGCGGTGCGCGAAGCCGCTGCGAATGCGGCCACCGCACGGGAGACGGCGTTGACAGGCGTCTCGATTGCCGCAACAAGGCTTCAGACAGCGCTCGCCTATGTGGATGCCTTCTATGCAGGCGAGATGTTGGGCCTCACCACGCTTATGGGACATCACGCTCATGAGGAACTCGAGGCGTCGCGTGCGCGGCTGTCGTCTGCCGCGGGCAGCAGCCAGGAAGTGCTTTCGCTGACCGGCGCGAGGGGAAGCTCCGAGGACGAGTCCGCTGAGATACGCCAGCAGCAGAAAGCCGCACGGCTCGCACTGCAGCGCTGGGTCGGCGTGATGCCGGAAGCGCTGGCGCCGATACCCGCCGAGCCGCCACCCACTGAAGACATCTATGTGGCCAGACACCCGTCGGTTGTCGCGATGCTGCGCGAGCTAGAGGTTGCGACGCAAGCCGCCGCGGTGGCCGACATCAACCGCAAGCCGAACTGGACGTGGGAAGTCGCCTATGGCCAGCGCACGGGGTACTCGGACATGGTGTCGTTCGGGGTGAGCATTCCGCTCCAGGTATCGCCCGGCGAGCGCCAGGACCGGGAGGCGGCGTCCAAGCTAGCGCTGGTCGACAAAGCGGAGGCCGAACTTGCGGAGGCCAGGCGCGCTGCGACGGCCGAATACCTGACCCTGCGCAGCGATGCCGAACGCCTGCAGCAACGCATCGAGCGCTATCGCTCCAACGTGGCTATCCCAGCCGCGCAGAGAACGGCTGCCTCAACGGCGGCCTATCGCTCAAATCAGGCCGCGCTCGCGACGCTTTTCGAGGCGCGCCATGCGGAAGTCGAAGTGCAGCGCAAGTTGCTCACGCTGCAGCGCGACCTCGCGCGCTCGCAGATTCAACTGGCCTTCCGTCCGCTGACCGCCGAGGTGGCACCATGAAAAAAACCAGCTCCATCACGCTGTCGATCCTCAGTGCCCTCGTGCTCGCAACAGTGGCCGCAGTCGCTTTCTACGCGGGCCGCAGCACCAGCCCGGATCGCCAGAGTGCCATGCCTTCGGTGATGCAGCCCACGGGATCGGAAGGACGCAAGGTTCTTTACTGGCACGACCCGATGGTGCCCGGCCCTCGCTTCGACAAGTCCGGCAAGTCGCCTTTCATGGACATGCAGCTCGTGCCGATGTACGCAGACAGCGATGCAGGCGCAACGGGCGGCGGCGTCCAGGTGAGCCCGTCGGTGCAACAGAACCTCGGCATCCGGCTCGCCAAGGTACGACGCGCCGAGGTCTCCTCGTCGTTCGACGCCGTCGGCGCTGTGCAATTCGACGAGCGCCTCAGTGTGTCTGTCCAGAGCCGGGTCGCCGGCTTCGTGGAACGACTGTGGGTGCGGGCACCGATGGAGCGCGTGCGCAAGGGGCAGCCTCTGGCGACGGTCTTCGCGCCTGAATGGCTGGGACCGCAGAACGAACTGCTTGCGCTGCAGCGCGCGGGTGTTTCACCGGACCTCGTCGCCGCAGCCCGGGAGCGGATGCAGGCGATGTCGATTCCCGCCGACTTAATCCGTCAGAGCGAAAGAGCCGGAACTGCGCAAGCCCGCTACGTGCTGACCGCCCCAGCCAGCGGCGTGGTGGCGGAGCTCGGCGTCCGCGAAGGAGTGGCCGTCACGCCGGGCATGACGCTCTTCAGGATCGCCGGCCTCGAAAAAGTCTGGGCCGTGGCCGAGATCCCGGAAACGCAGGCGGTGCGCCTGAAGCCCGGCCAGAAAGTGAAGGCCGTACTGCAGGCGGATGCGTCCCAGTCGTTCGAAGGCGAGCTGAAGGAAATCTTGCCTGAGGTCAGCACCACGACGCGCACCCTGAAGGCCCGCTTCGAAGTCGACAACGCAAAGGGCCAGCTGACACCCGGCATGCTGCTGCGACTGCAGGTTGCGGGCGCCAGCAGCACACGCCTGGTCGTCGCATCGGAAGCGGTCATTCGCACGGGAAAGCGCGTGGTCGTCATCGTGCGCAAGGACACAAGCGCATTCGAGCCGAGGGACGTGTCGCTCGGCGCGGATCTCGGCGATGACATCGAGGTGCTCAAGGGACTGTCCGACGGCGAGCAGGTCGTTGCCAGCGGTCAGTTCCTGATCGATTCAGAGGCGCGCTTGCGCTCGGTGCTGGGCGGCGTGGCGTCACCGGCTGCAGTCTTTGCGGCGACTGCAACCCACCACGCGGAAGGCAAGGTCGAGAGCGTCGAGCCGGACGCCATCACGATCTCGCACGGACCGGTTGCCACGCTCAAGTGGCCCGCGATGACCATGGGTTTTTCGAAGCCGAAGCCGACCGCGTTCCCGGATATCAAACCCGGCGACCGGATAGGTTTCGAGTTCAAGGAAGGTGGGCCGACGGGCTACGAGCTCGAGTCGGTGGAGCGCCTGCAGCCGGCGGCTCGAAAATGATCGCGGCGCTCATTCGATGGTCGATCGGCAACCGCTTCCTGGTGCTGATCGCGACGCTCTTTCTGGTCGCCGCCGGTCTGTGGTCGGTGGCGCACACGCCGCTGGATGCGCTGCCGGATCTGTCGGACACCCATGTGATCATTCGCACCCCGTACCCGGGCAAGGCGCCCCAAGTGGTCGAAGACTTGGTCACCTACCCGCTGACCACGACCATGCTAAGCGTGCCCGGCGCAAAGACGGTGCGCGGCTACTCGTTCTTCGGTGACTCGTTCGTCTATGTGCTGCTCGACGACAAGACCGATCCCTACTGGGCACGTTCGCGCGTCGTCGAATACCTCAACCAGGTACAAAGCAAATTACCTGCAGGCGCCAACGCTTCGCTGGGGCCGGATGCCACGGGCGTGGGCTGGGTCTACGAGTACGCGCTGGTCGACCGCACGGGCCAGCGAGACCTCGGCCAGCTTCGCGCGCTGAACGACTGGTTTCTCAAGTTCGAGTTGAAGACAGTCCCCGACGTGGCCGAGGTCGCGAGCATCGGTGGCATGGTTCGGCAGTACCAGGTGGTACTCGATCCCGATCGCATGCGCGCGCTGGGCATCACGCAGGCCAGGGTTGTCGACGCCTTGCGCAATGCCAACCAGGCCAGCGGCGGCTCAGTGGTCGAGTTGGCCGAGGCCGAGTACATGGTGCGCTCGCGCGGCTTCCTTCAATCGCTGGAGGATTTCAGAACCATTCCGCTTGCGCTGACGGCCGCCACACCGGTGCTGTTGCGCGATGTGGCGACGATCCAGATCGGACCGGAAATGCGTCGTGGCATCGCGGAACTGGATGGCGAAGGCGAAGTGGCCGGGGGCGTGGTGGTCATGCGTTCGGGCAAGAATGCGCGAACCACCATCCAGGCTGTCAAGGACAAGCTGGTCGCATTGAAGTCGAGCCTGCCGGCCGGTGTCGAGATCGTGCCGACCTACGACCGCTCCCTGCTGATCGATCGCGCAGTCGACAACCTGCGTTTCAAGCTGGTGGAAGAATTCATCGTGGTCGCGCTGGTCTGCGCCATCTTCTTGTTTCATTTGCGCTCGGCGCTGGTAGCGGTCGTCGCGCTGCCCGTCGGCGTGCTGGCCGCCTTCATCGTCATGCACTGGCAAGGCGTCAACGCCAACATCATGTCGCTCGGGGGCATCGCGATCGCCATCGGCGCCATGGTGGACGGCGCCATCGTGATGGTGGAAAACGTACACAAGCACCTGGAGGTTTTCGAGACGCAGCAGGCCCGTCAGCCGACTTCTACGGAGCGATGGCAATTGGTCACTGCGGCATCGGTCGAGGTCGGCCCGGCGTTGTTCTTCTCGCTGCTGGTGATCACGCTGTCTTTCGTGCCGGTGTTCTCGCTCGAGGCGCAGGAGGGGCGGCTGTTCGCACCGCTCGCATTCACAAAGACCTACGCCATGGCGGCGGCTGCGGGCCTGTCTGTCACGCTGATCCCGGTGCTGATGGGCTACCTCATCCGCGGTCGCATTCCGCACGAGGCGGCCAACCCGGTCAATCGTTTTTTGATGGCGGTCTATCGGCCCGCGCTAGAGCTGGTGCTGCGGTTCCCCAAAGCAACGCTGGTGCTTGCTGCCCTGTTACTCGCATTGACCGCCGTGCCGCTGATGCGCCTGGGTGGGGAGTTCATGCCGCCGCTGGACGAAGGCGATCTGCTCTACATGCCATCCGCGCTCCCTGGGCTGTCGGTTTCCAAGGCGGGCGAGTTGCTGCAGCAGACCGATCGCCTCATCAAGACGGTGCCAGAAGTGGCGCGCGTCTTCGGCAAGGCCGGTCGCGCAGACACCGCGACAGACCCTGCGCCGCTCGAGATGTTCGAGACCACGATCCAGTTCAAGCCGAAGGACCAGTGGCGCGCCGGCATGACGCCCGACAAGCTGGTCGAAGCGCTGGACCGGGCTGTGAAGGTGCCGGGTCTTTCGAACGTCTGGGTGCCGCCCATCCGCAACCGGATCGACATGTTGGCCACCGGTATCAAGAGCCCCGTGGGCGTGAAGGTCGCCGGTGCGGATCTCGCCACCATCGACTCGCTGACGACGCAGATCGAGGCGGCCGTCAAAGGCGTGCCCGGTGTGTCGTCGGCACTGGCGGAGCGTCTCACCGGCGGCCGCTACATCGACGTCGATGTGGACCGTGGCGCCGCCGCGCGCTACGGTCTGTCGGTAGCGGATGTGCAGGCGGTGGTATCCACGGCCATCGGGGGCGACAACGTCGGCGAGGTCGTCCAGGGTCGCGAGCGCTACCCCATCAATGTGCGCTATCCGAGGGAGATCCGCGACTCGCTGGAAGGACTGCGCGATCTACCCTTCGTCACCACGAGGGGTGCCACGGTGTTCCTGCGCGATGTGGCGAAGATCAGCATCGCCGACGGTCCACCGATGCTGCGCAGCGAGAACGCGAGGCTGTCGGGCTGGGTGTATGTCGATGTCCGCGGCCGTGACCTGCGCTCCGCGGTCAACGACATGCAGGCAGCGGTTGCGAGGTCCGTCAAAACGCCAGCGGGTTATGCAGTGTCGTGGTCCGGCCAGTTCGAATACCTCGAACGTGCGACCGAGCGATTGAAGCTGGTCGTGCCGGTCACGCTGACCGTCATCTTCGTGCTGCTCTATCTGCTCTTCAAGTCGTTCAGCGAAGCAGCCTTGGTCATGGCGGCGGTGCCCTTCTCTCTCATCGGTGGCTTCTGGTTGGTCTGGACACTGGGGCACTCGATATCGGTGGCGACGGCGGTGGGTTTCATTGCCCTGGCCGGTGTCGCCGCGGAGTTCGGCGTCGTGATGCTCGTCTATCTGAAGAACGCCCTGCAACGCCGCCTCGACGCTGGTGAGCCCATGAACGACGAAACGCTGCTGGCTGCGATCCGTGAAGGCGCGGTGTTGCGGGTGCGGCCCAAGGCAATGACGGTTGCAGTCGTCATGGCGGGTCTGCTGCCGATCCTGTGGGGAAGCGGCACCGGCTCGGAAGTGATGACGCGCATTGCCGCGCCGATGGTCGGCGGCATGGTGACGGCGCCGTTGCTCAGCATGCTGGTCGTGCCGGCCGCTTGGTATTTGCTGCATCGCCGCAGCCACAGAAAGCTCGCGCGCAATCATTCAGTGTCGGCGTCCGCAATCGGTTGAACGATAAGGGCAATCCTGGCACGCGGACGAGGGACCCAGCACGGCTCTATGGGCAAAAGACTCGGCGCCCTACAGGCCGTGCGGAGTACGCCCGTGGTCTAGCTCTTTTTGGACCGGAAAAGGCTTTTGTGGGACGGCATGGCTGCGTGATTGGGTTCGGGACCTGACGAGATGCAGCGCGCGCAGATTAAGCGTTCCTTAAGGGGAAATTCCCGACACTTCAAGGTAAACATGCCGATTCGCAACGTCCTATCCATTTCACTTACTGCGAGCCTGCGCCGGGTCCGTTGCGTAGGGCGGAAGGGGACAACTGCAATAGTCTCGATCATGTTGTGCGCTTTTGCTCTGAATGCTCATGCGTCCGATGGGGCGAGTCTGTCGACTTTGCTGGGTTTGATGCGGACCGACCTGGCCGCTTCGCCCTTCCGGCGACCTATGCTGCTCAAGTCCAGCGACACATCCGGTGGGCTGAGAGGCGACGTCTATGCCATCGTCGATCAACCCATTTCAACGCTGACAACGTTGCTGGGCACGCCAACTCAGTGGTGTGAAACCTTGCTGTTGCACATCAACAATCGCAAGTGCACTGTGGCGGGTGGTGCCGCCGGCGATGACATTACGCTGAGTGTCGTTCGCAAGTATGACCAGCCTGTCGAAAACGCATTCCGCCTCCCGTTTGCGTTCAATCTGATCGACAAAACGGCGCAGCATCTTGAGGTGCGGCTCACGGCGACCGCCGGCCCTCTGGGGACGAGCAACTATCGCATCTTGGTGGAGGCAGTGCCTGCCGATGCGACACACAGCTTTTTGCATTTCTCGTATTCGTATGAAGAAAATTTCATGGCGCGCACAGCCTTGCAGGCCTACCTCGCCACTTTCGGGAGATCGAAGGTCGGTTTCACCATCATTGGACAGACGCCAGAAGGCGCACCCGAATACGTCGGTGGAACTCACGGGCTTGTCGAGCGCAATGCAATGCGCTACTTCCTCGCCGTGGACGCCCACGTTGCTGCCAAAGACCCCGACGGCGCGCGCAATGCCTGGTTCTCAGGCTCTGAGAACTATCCGCGCCAGCTGCACGAGATCGACCGAGCCACCTACCTCGGGCTGAAGACCACCGACTCGCGACCTTGAAGCTTCGGAAAACGGCTAAGTGAACGTGATCCGAACCTCGAGGCCAGGCGAGTTGTCCGAGCGGGAATGCAGACTCACGATGGCGCCATGACGCCCCGCGATGGCATGTACGATCGCCAGCCCCAAGCCGCTGCCAGCGGGGTCACCCCTGCGCACGTGAGATCCGCTGCCACGACGAAAGCGCTCGAACACACGGCCGCGGTCAGCCATCGCGATACCGGGCCCGTTGTCCATTACACGCAAAACCGGCCAGCCCTTTTCGATGGCAGAAACAACATCGACGCGGCTGCCAACCGGTGAGTACCGCAAGGCGTTTCTGACCAGATTGTTGAGCAGCACTCTCAACTGCATGGCGTCGCCATCCACCGAGATACCTTCGGTCGTCGAGGCGCCGAGATCGATGCTGCGGGCCGTCGCCTCACGATGGAACTCCGCGACGACGGAGCGCACCAGATCGCCAAGACTCAGACGCTCGACATGGTGCAGTTCCACATCGGGTTGGGCGCGTGAAAGCTGCAGCAGCTGCTCCACCAGACGCTCCGATCGCTCGATGCCCGTTCGAAGTTCGCTGGACGCCGCGGCACGCGCGGCCGCATCGGTCGCGCGGTCCAGCAAGGTGAGTTGCAGCCGCAGCGCCGTGATCGGCGATCGGAGTTCGTGCGCCGCGTCGGCCACGAAACGACGCTGCATCGAAAAGGCGTTGGACAGCCGTTGCATCAGTTCGTTGAACGCGCCCACCAATGGTTGCATCTCGCGTGGCATGTTTTCGCTCGCGATGGGCTCCAGACTGATCGCGCTGCGACGCGCGATTTGGCCGGTGGCTTCGTTCCATGGCCGCATGCCGCGCCGCAGCGCCACGACGATGAGTCCGGCGAGCAATAGGATCAACGCGACCAACGGAATGAAAAGCTTGGACGCTGATTCGACGGCCATCTGATGACGCGCGGTCGTACGCTGCGCGGCCTGCACCACGGTGTCGCTCAACACCACGGTGTACGTTCGCCATTCCTCTCCAGCAACTTCGAACCGGCCGGGCCCCGGCACATCCGTGAAACGCAAAGCAAAGCGTGGATTGGATGAAAAGATGGGTGTGCCGTCACGCTGCCACACCAGGCTCACCAGGTCGCCGTCGTCATCGCTCTTTTCGCCCGGCTTTGTCGAAGTCGGCTTGGCCGACACCTGCGCGCTGGCATGGTATTGCGCCACCGCCTCGGCCACCTCTTTCAGGTTCTCATCCAGGACCTCGTTCATTTCGCCGAGCGTCACGGCATACGCGACCATCACGAGCACGAGAGAGCCGAAACCAAGCGCCCCGAGCAGCCATTTCATCAAATCGCCACGCAGCGATCTCATTGGGCTATTCCGCCAACCTGTAGCCGACACCGCGTACGTTCACGATGGCTTGTGCGCCCAGTTTCTTTCGGAGATTGTGTAGGTGTACCTCGATCGCATTGCTGCCAATCTCGTCGTCCCATCCGTAGATCGACTCCTCGAGCTTCTCGCGCGAAAGTACCGCACCGGGCTGCTGCATCAGGACCTCCAGCAAGGCGAACTCACGCACCGACAACGATACGGGGGCGCCCTCCTTGGTGACGGACTTGCGCACGGTGTCCAGACACAGCGCGCCCGCCGTCAAAAGCGACGAACCGATGCCGGCACGCCGCCGTAACATTGCGCGCACGCGGGCGACCAGCTCATCAAGATCGAATGGCTTCAACAGGTAGTCGTCGGCACCCGCGTTGAGCCCCGCGATACGTTGGTCCACAGCGTCCCTGGCGGTCACGATGATGACCGGGACATGGTTGCCCGAACGACGAAGCTGTTCGAGCACGGTCATGCCATCGCGCGCAGGAAGACCCAGATCGAGAACGACGAGGTCGTAGACACCGTTGGCCAGTGCGAGTTCAGCGATCCTGCCGTCCTCGGCCCAGTCGACTGCATAGCCGGCCGCGACGAGCCCCTGACGTATCGCGCGTCCGATCATCGGGTCATCTTCAACAACGAGCAGTCGCATGACCGCAGTATCGAGGATCGACTCTATGCGTGGTGCCATACGGTGAATGCAAGGGAGCGACGAACCAGTCGATGACAGGCCGGCCTGACGACTGCGCGCAGCGCCCACGCGACGAGTGCCCCAGCCGCGGCGGCCGGAAACGCGCTCAGCACATCGAGCGGGAAAGCCTGCCCGAGATACACGAGGCTCCAGCCAGTACCGAGACCGACGGTCAGCAGCGGGAAACTCATCCAGGCCAGCCGACCGAACGGCAGCAGCGCCAGTGCGACGCTCCACCAGACCACGACCTGGGCATTCGGCGAACCCGGACCCATCCAGCACCTGGAGAAAGCGCTCAAGCCGACACTCGCCAATCCGGGCACGCAAACGCTGGTACGAATCGCAAGGACCACCGCGTAGGCGATCGCCACCGAAAGCACCACGCAAAGCAAGTCGACGCGCAAACGCCTGTCTCCCTGAATCCAGGCGATTACCGCGGCCAGCGGCAAGCTCCAGGCCGCAAGATGCGCAAATACAGAGGCCAAGCCGAGCGTCATCGCCGAGGCGTGCGAGCCTGCGGTCATCAGCTCGAATACGGTCACGTTGTCCAGCGTCATCCCGATCTTTGAAAGAGCATGACGACGATGGTCCCGCACGAATCATTAAGAGCGCCTTAAGCCAGGGACTTACCGTCTTAAGGATTCCATAAGCGCGGCTCGACGAAGCTTGAGCTCCGCCACGGCCTCGACCGACCCACCGCTCGCAATGACCCATTCATGAAACAGCCCGCTCAAATCGAATTCGGAAAAGTTGCCGAGGTGACCTTCTGGTTTTGGGTGGTGAAGATCGCCGCGACGACACTGGGCGAAACGGCTGGCGACGCAGCCACCATGTCGATGAACCTTGGCTACCTTGTCGGGACGGCCATCTTCGCCGTCGTCTTCATCATTGCAGTGGCCGCACAAATCAGGTCGAACAAGTTCCATCCGTTCCTTTTCTGGAGCGTGATAGTGGCAACTACGACCGCTGGGACTACCCTGGCAGATCTTCTCGACCGCTCACTCGGGATCGGCTACCTCGGTGGCTCCACGATCCTTCTGTCGTTAGTCGTCGGCACGCTCGCGCTGTGGCACAGGGAGCTTGGATCCGTCTCCGTTTCGGCCATCACCACGCGCAAAGCAGAGGTCTTTTACTGGGCGACCATCATGTTCTCGCAGACGCTTGGGACAGCCCTCGGAGATTGGGCGGCTGATTCGAACGTCGGACTGGGACTCGGCTACGAAGGAGGAGCACTCGTGTTCGCTGCGGGACTGGCGCTGGTCGCGGTAGCGTACTTCTGGACGAGCATTTCGCGCACCCTGCTGTTCTGGGCGGCCTTCATCCTGACGCGCCCGCTAGGCGCCACCGTGGGTGACCTCCTCGACAAACCCCATGCGGCCGGCGGGCTCGAGTTGAGCCGCTACACGGCCACCGCCGCGCTGGCTGTCTTCATTCTGGTTTGCGTTGTCTTGCTGCCGCAACGGGCAGAACGTCTGACGCGGTGAGGCACCGAGCGTGCACCGGACTGCTCGTATCCACCATCAGTCCGTCATTTGGATTTTGTCGCCGAGTCCGGTCGTGCCGCTACCAACCCGTCGAGCACTTCGCACAACCGCTGCAACGTGATGCCCGCCTCACGCGGATCAAGGCGATCTTCTGGAATGCGAAGTTCGAACTCGTCTTCCACAGCGAAGACAAACTCCATGAGTGCCAGCGAATCCAGGCCGAGGTCGGCAAGACCAGTCGACGGCTGTATGAGCGACCGCTCGGCACGGAAATCCTTTTCGAGAATGGTCGCGATACGATCGAAAGTTGTCGGAGTCAAATCGGTTTCCTTGAGCATGGCCACGGGGTCTCAATTCAAAGACGTCGTCGGTGGTGGCGGTGTGAGGACATTGGAGGACGCGTTTCAGGATCTGCTGAATTCACGCAAGACGCAAGAATGGTCCACTGCATTTGCTTAAGGTTAGCTGAAAGCCGGGAGAACACCTTGTGTAGATCCGTGCCAGGTCCTGGATGCCATGGCGAAAAGGGTCTTGAGGCCTGTAAAAGGAACTCGCGATGCCGCAGCTGAGCATCCGTGGCCTGCGCTCAGCGCATGGCGGCCCGTTCGACCTGGACATCGGCAGGGGTGAATGTGTGTCTCTTATGGGTCCGTCGGGCTCCGGCAAAACTCTCTTCATGCGACTGATCGCCGACCTGGACCCGGGCAGCGGCGACGTGTGGCTGGGTGGCCGCGAACGCGGGACATGGAGCGCGCCGCAGTGGCGCCGCCAGGTGATCTACCAGACCGCAGAACCAGCCTGGTGGTCTGGGAGCGTCGCAGCGCACTTCCCGCCCCACACGCTCGACGAGATTAGAGGGTTGCTTCCCCTGCTCGGGCTTCCCGACACGACCTTCGATTCCGACGTCGAACGGCTGTCCACAGGCGAACGACAGCGCCTTGCGCTGCTCAGGTCGCTGGCGCGCAAGCCAAAAGTCTTGTTGCTCGATGAACCCACAGCGTCGCTCGATGCGGCCTCGACGCTAGCGATGGAATCGTTGGTGCAGCGTTATTCGAGCGACGGTATGTCGGTGCTGTGGGTGACGCACTCGCAGGACCAGGCCCATCGCGTTGCGGCGCGCCATTACGACGTAGTAGCCCGCCAGCTTTGCGCCTCATGAACGCAGTGCATCTTGGATTGACCGATGTGGCGCTGGCCGCTGTGCTGGTGTTGGCGAACGCAGTCGCCTCAATGATTCTGCGACTGCGGCTGCATCGACAGGTACTTTGGGCAGCGACCCGAATGGTCGTGCAGTTGCTTTTGGTGGGCCTGCTCTTACGAATCGTTTTTCGCCTCCAGTCGCCGTCTGTCACGCTCGTCATCGTTCTCTTGATGATCGGTGCAGCAGCGCGTGAGGTGGCGGTACGGCCGGAGCGGCGGCTGCATCAGCATGGCAACTACCGGATCGGTATCGCAGTTGTCGGAATATCGAGCCTGGCAACCGTGGTGCTGGCCTTGATGACTGCCATCAGGCCGGAGCCCTGGTACGACCCGCGCTATGCCATTCCGTTGATGGGCATCGTGCTGGGCAGCGTGCTGAATTCGGCAACGCTCGGGCTCGACAGCTTCTTCGAAGGCATCGCGAATCGCCGGCAAACCATCGAAGCACAGCTGGCCTTGGGCGCGACCATGCGCGAGGCATTGGGCGAACTGACACGATCATCCATCCGTCGCGGCATGATCCCGATCATCAACCAGATGTCGGCCGCCGGCATCATCACACTGCCGGGAATCATGACGGGCCAGCTGCTTGCAGGCATGGATCCGATCGAGACGGTGAAGTACCAGATCTTGCTTCTTTTTCTTCTGACTGGCGCGGGAGGACTGTCATCTGCCGGTGCCGTTTACCTGGCAGCGCGCGCGGTCACCGACAAGCGACAGCGGCTTCGCACCAATCGCATGGAGACCCAGCGTCGGTCAAGCTAGCCGCTTACACCGACTTCAACGCGCCACGCCGAGCAAGCGCTCCAGCACCTCCGGCTGCAAGCGCAAGGCCGCCGCGGTGTCGGCGTGCACCACGGTCCCGTGATCCAGCACCACGGCTTCGTCGGAGATCGCCAGGATCGCCTGCGGATGCTGCTCGACGATGATCGCCGCCAGTCCCTCGTCTTGCGTGATGCGGCGGATGGCGCGCAACAGCTCCTCGACGATGATCGGCGCCAAGCCTTCTAGCGGCTCGTCGAGCAGCAGCAGCTTGGGGTTGACGACCAGCGCACGGCCGACCGCCAGCATCTGCTGCTCGCCACCCGACAACTGAGTGCCCAGGTTGCCCTTGCGCTCGGCCAGCCTAGGAAACATCTCGTAGACACGCTGGGCATTCCACTTGCCGACGCGCTCCACAGCCGTGAGATTTTCGTGAACCGTGAGCGACTTGAAGATATTGCGCTCCTGCGGCACCCAGCCGATGCCGGCCGCGGCCCGCTGGTGCGGCGCGAGTTTGTGCAGCGCCACGGCCGCCGACCCAGCGCCCAGCGTGATGCTGCCGCCATGCTGTCGCGTGGCGCCAGCCAACGTGTTGATGAGCGTGGTCTTGCCGGTGCCGTTGCGACCCAGCAGCGCCAGCGTCTGGCCCTCGCCGAGCGTTACCGAGATGCCGGTGAGCACCACCGCCTCGCCGTAGCCGGCGCTCAGGTTGTCGATGCGCAGCAACTCAGACATGCGCGCCTCCGGCAGTGTTATCGGTGCCGCTGTTCCCATGCCCGAGGTACACCTCTTTGACTCTTGGATCGTTGGCGATGCTGTCAGGGTCGCCTTCAGTCAGAAGCGTGCCGTTCACCAACACCGTCATGCGGTCGGAAAAGCTGAAGACCAGATCCATGTCGTGTTCGATCAGAAGCACCGAGACATCGGCCGGCAAGGCGGCGACAGTCTGGAGCAGTTCCTCACGCTCGCCCGCCGGCACGCCGGCGACCGGTTCGTCGAGCAACAAAACACGCGGCTCGCAGGCCAGCGCAATGGCGATCTCGAGGAGACGCCGCTTGCCATAGGCCAAGTGCTTGACCTGCTGCGACGCGACATCCGCGAGGCGAAACTGTTCGAGCAGTTGAGCGGCGCGTTCGGTCACCGCCGTCGACGCACCCAACGGCTTCCACCATTGCGCCGCACCACCTTGTTGCTGCGACACGACCAGCGCAAGCGTCTCCAGCGGGGTCATCGAATCGAACAGTTGGTTGATCTGAAAGGTGCGCACCATGCCGCGCGCCACGCGGAGATGAGGAGGTAGTCGGGTGATGTCCTCGCCCAGTAATTCGATGCGGCCTTCGGTCGGCGTCAGCACGCCGGTCAGGATGTTGATCAGCGTCGTCTTGCCAGCACCGTTGGGGCCAATCAGTGCATGGCGCGCACCGCGCTTGAGTGTGAGCGAGACGTTGTTGGTGGCGGTGATGCCACCGAAGCGCATCACGAGCCCCGTCGCTGCGAGCACCGTATCGGTCAGTCCGTTGTCGATTGCTTGAACACTCATGCGCGCTTGAACCATGTCGATGGCTTGAACAACCTGTCGCGCCCCACCAAGACCAGGATCACGAGGATCAGGCCGATCCAGAACATCCAGTACTGCGGCGTTACGGCCGACAGCCAGTTCTGCAGCAGCTTGAAAACGATGGCGCCCAGAACGCCGCCGTAGAGCCAGCCGACACCGCCGATCACCAGCATCAGCAGCACGTCGGCCGAACGGTCGAAGGCCAGCACGTCGAGCGAGGCGAAGCCGGTGGTTTGCGCAAGCAGCGCGCCCGCCGCACCTGCCACGCCCGCAGCGACCGTGTAGATCGTCACCAGCCGCGTTGCGACCGGAATGCCGATCGCCATGGCGCGCAGTCGGTTGTCGCGGATCGCCTTCAGCGTCGCGCCGAATGGCGAGTGCACCAGCCGGCGCATCAGCAGGAACAGCAGCAGCATCACGACCAGCGAATAGGTGGCGGCTGTGCGACCGTACAGGTCGAACTCGAAGAGCCCGAGCACCGGCGCCATCACCACGCCCTGCAGACCATCGGCGCCACCGGTCAGCCAGTCGAGCTTGTTGGCCAGTTCGAGCAAGAGCAGTGCGGTGCCGAGCGTGACCATCAACCGCGTGAGGTCGCTGCCGCGCAGGATGGTGATGCTGGCGACCGTGCCGAGCGCCGCCGAAAGCACGATCGCGACAACCAGACCGACGGTCGGGTCGGGCATCACCAGCTTGGCGAACAACGCCGCTGCATACGCGCCGAAGCCGAAGAACGCCGCATGCCCCAACGACACGATGCCGGCATAGCCGAGGATCAGGTCGAGCGACATAGCGAACAGCGCCACGATGGCGACCTCGTTGACCAGCAGCGCATGCGACGGCACCAGCCACGGCAGCGCGAACGCGACGATCCACACCGCGAATTCCCATGGTCGCCAGCGTGTGTTCTTCAGCAGCGCAAGGCGTGCGACATCGCCGTCCATCAACGGCCTCCCTTGCGCGTGAAGAGACCCTGCGGCCGCCACATCAAAATCAAAATCATCAGCAGGTAGACGGTGAAGGCACCCATCTTGGGAATGAAATATTTGCCCGCCACATCGGCGATGCCGAGCAGCAGTGCCGCAGCCAGCGGCCCGGTGATCGAAGACGTGCCGCCGACCGACACCACGATCAAAAAGTAGATGATGTACTTGAGCGGAAAGGTCGGATCGAGGCCGAGGATTTGAGCGCCCAGCGCACCGCCGAGGCCGGCCAGTCCCGAGCCCACTGCGAAGGTCAGCAGGAAAACGATGTTGACGTTGATGCCGAGGCCGGCCGCCACGCGCGGGTCGTCCACTGCGGCGCGCAAGCGGCTGCCGAAGCGCGTCTTCGACAGGATGAGTTGCAGCACGACGGTGAGCACCGCGCACACGCCGACGATGAAGAGCCGGTAGTGGCCCATGCCGAGCATCAGCGCACCGTCGCCGATCTCGGTGCGGCCTCGCAGCCACTCCGGCAGCTGAATGTTCTGCTGCGACGAACCGACGAAGTAATCGACCGCAGCCACCGCCATGAAGGCAAGCCCAATCGAAAACAGCACTTGGTCGAGATGCGACTTGCCGTACATCGGCCGATACAGCGTGCGTTCGAGCAGAGCTCCCGCGGCACCGACGACGACGAAAGCCAGAGGCAGGCACCACAAGAACGGAATGCCCAGCTTCTGCATCGCAAACACGGTGAGGTAGCCGCCCGCCATTGCGAAAGCGCCATGCGCCAGATTGATGAAGTTCATCAGCCCGAGCGTCACCGCCAAGCCAACAGCGAGCACAAACAGCAGCATCCCGTAGGCGATGCCGTCGAAAAGAATCGTCAGCACGGGTTCACTTGGCTTTGCCCGGATCCTTAACGGCCTTGATCACATCGAACTCGACGTTGTAGAGCTGCCCGTCCTTCTTTTCGACCTTGCGCAAATACACGTCCTGCACGATGTCGCGCGTTTGAGCGTCGATCAGCACTTCGCCGCGCGGGCTCTCGAAGACCTGGCCCTTCATCGCGGCCAACAATGCGTCGCCGCCGCCCTGGCCCTTGGTTGTCTTGAGGGCTTCGTAGATGACGCGCATGCCGTCGTAGCCACCGACCGCCATGAAATTGGGCCGCATGCTCGGGTTCGCCTTCTTGAAGGCCTCGACGAATTTCTTGTTGGCCGCCGACGGATGCGCCGCCGAATAGTGGTGCGAGGTCACCACGCCGAGAGCGCCATCGCCCATGTCGTTCAGCTGGTCGTCGTCGGTCACGTCGCCCGTGGCGATCAGGCGAATGCCGGCCTTGTCCATGCCGCGTTCCAGAAACTGCTTCATGACCGCGGCGCCTGCGCCCGAAGGCACGAAGACGAAGAGCGCATCGGGCTTGTCGTCGCGCACCTTTTGCAGGAACGGCGCGAAGTCGGGGTTGCGCAGCGGCACGCGCAGCTTTTCGATGACCTTGCCGCCGTTGAGCAGAAAGCGCTCGCTGAAAAACTTCTCGGCGTCGTTGCCGGGGCCGTAGTCGGCCACCAGCGTGACTACGGACTTGATGCCATTCTTGGGGGCCCAGTCACCCATCGGCAACGACACCTGTGGCAATGTGAAACTGGTGCGCACGATGTATGGCGAAGCCTGGGTGATGCTTGACGTCGCCGCCGCCATGACCACCTGCGGCGTCTTCGACTGCGTGGCGATCGGCGCGACGGCCAACGCCAGCGGCGTCAGGCCGAAGCCTGCCAACACGTTGACCTTCTCGTTGACGACCAGCTCTTGCGCCAGACGCTTGGTGACGTCGGGCAGACCGGTGTCGTCCTTGACGATCAGCTCGATCTTCTTGCCGGCGACGGTGTCGCCGTTCTGCGCGATGTAGAGTTTTGCGGCGGCCTCGATCTGGCGGCCGGTCGAGGCCGACTGACCCGTCATCGGCAAGATCAGGCCGATCTTGAACTTGTTGTCTTGCGCATTTGCAGCGAGCGGAAGGGCTAGCGCCAACGCGGTCAGGCCGGCGGTCTTGGCAAAGAAGCGACGATGCATGAGTATGTCCTCGGACTGGGGTAACAAAAACGTGAACCGCTGATTGTCGGCACTCGGCGCGCACCAACACTCATGGTAATTACTGCAGCGTTCGTTGTGCGAACAAATGTTCGATTAATTTGAACGCAACGCTGGAATCTAGCATTCCCGGCTGCATTGCCCACGCTATTCGATCCGGGCTCCGATACGATCGTCCCTCCCCTCGCAGAACCCTCTCGCAAATTCGATGGAGACACCATGACCGAACACGCCCGCTTGCCCGCCCACTACGACCACGTCGGCAGCTTTCTGCGCCCCAAATACCTGCTCGACGCACGCGAACAAAAGGCCAGCGGCGCCATCACGCCCGAGCAGCTTCGCGAAGTCGAAGACAAGGCGATCACCGAGATCGTCAAGTTCCAGGAAGACGTTGGCCTGAAGAGCATCACCGATGGCGAGTTCCGCCGCACGTACTTCCACATCGATTTTCTGGAGCAACTCGGCGGCGTCAAGACCGATATTCCGATGACCATCCGCCGCCCCGACGGCATCGAGGAGCTCGCCCCGCCGGTGATGCGCGTGATCGATAAAGTCACCCACAAGAAGAACATTCAGCTCGCCGACTTCGAGTACCTGAAGTCTCAGGTCGCGGCCGGCCGGACGCCGAAAGTCACCATCCCCTCGCCCACCATGCTGCACTTTCGCGGTGGCCGCGCGGGCATCAGCAAAGAGGCTTATCCGGAGCTCGACCCCGCGTTTTACGACGACGTGGCCAAGGCCTATGGCGACGAGCTGCGATCGCTGTCGGCCGCCGGTTGCAATTACGTGCAGATGGACGACACCAATCTCGCCTACCTGTGCGACGAGCACATGCGCGAAGCTGCCCGGCGCCGCGGCGACGACCCGAACGAACTGCCGCACCGCTACGCCGCCTTCATTAACAAAGTCGTTGCCCAGAAGCCACCCGGCATGCTGTTGGCCATGCACCTTTGCCGCGGCAATTTCAAGAGCACGCACGCGGCGGCCGGCAACTATGAGCCGGTGGCCGAGGCACTGCTGAAGGAGATGGACCTCGACGCCTATTTCATGGAGTACGACGACGCTCGCTCCGGCGATTTCAAGCCCCTGCGCTTTCTGCCCAAGGGCAAGACCGTGGTGCTCGGTCTCGTGACGACCAAGTTCGGCGAGATGGAAGACAAGGACGAACTCAAGCGCCGAATCGACGAAGCCGCCAAATACGCGCCGATGGACCAGCTCGCACTGTCACCGCAGTGCGGTTTTTCGAGCACGGTGCACGGCAACAACATCGCGGTAGAAGCGCAGCGCACCAAGCTGCGCCTGGTGATTGAAACAGCGCAGGAAGTCTGGGGAAGCTGACGTGCCGACGCTCTTCTCGGGTCCGCTCAGCATGTTCGGCGCGAAGGTGCAAATCGCGGCACTGGAGAAGGGCGTCGCGTTCGAACTGGTCATGGTGCCGTTCGACCGCGACGATCGTTACCTGCCGCTACACCCCGAGGTCGGCCGCATCAATCCGAAGAAGCAGGTGCCGGTGTTGATCGATGCAGAGGTCAGCGATGGCCCGCTCGAACTGTTCGACTCGACGCAGCTTTTCGAATACCTCGAAGACCTGAAGCCCGAGCCTGCACTTTGGCAGTCGGGCATCGCAGCGCGTGCCCGCACACGCCAGCTCGAAATGAAGTCCGACGAGGTGTTCTTCCCGCACGTCATCAAGCTCTTCGGCCTGCAGGACGACATGCAGAGCGCCGCGGCACAGGCAGCGTGTGCGGGCTGCGCTGCCTTCTACGAGTACCTCGAGGCACAGCTGCTCGACAACGATTTCCTCGCGGGCGGCTACTCGTATGCCGATATCGCCTTCTACGTCGCGCAGACCTACGCGGAGCGCAAGGGTGCATTGATGACCACGGCGACGCCGCGCCTCATGGCATGGCGCGAGCGCGTCGGGCAGCGCCCGGCCGTTGTCGAGGTCATCGCGCCGATGATGCAATTCCTGGCCTCGCAGAACCGGGGCGTGCCGCCGCATTTGCAGCATCTCCTGCAGCACCGTCCGCACCAGTCCCACAGCAGCCCCGCCTGATGCTGCACTCGCTGATCGCCTGGCTGCCCTCGCCTGCTCAGCATTTTTTGTTCGGCGCGCTGGCCGTGCTGGCCTACGTGCTCACCACCCGGCTGCGGCGCGAGCAGCGAGCACCGGCGACAGCCATCGCGTGGGTCATGGGGCTTGCGCTCGTCCCTTACGTGATGCTGCCGATGTACCTGATGTTCGGTCGCCGCAAGCTGCGGCCGGGCGGCTCGCCGCGTCCGCCGCGCGTGGCGCCGCCAGGTCACTGGGCAGCCGAACTGATCGAAAGCTTCGGCCTCGCCGCGCCGAGCCGCTGCGAGATCCGCATGCACGCCGATGGCCAGCACGCCCGCGACGCGTTATTCGAAGTGATCGAAGGCGCACGCGAACGCCTCGACATCTGCACCTTCATCATTGGCGACGACGCCTTCGGCCGCGACGTGATCGAGCGGCTCGCGCGCCGCTCGCGGCAAGGGCTGAAAGTGCGCGTGCTGCTCGATGGATTCGGCGCACTCAGCCTGCCGCGCCGCTACTTCGACACGCTGCGCGAAGCCGGTGGCGAAGTGGCGGTGTTCCGGCCGATCTTCAGCCTGCGTCGCGACGGGCCACGCAACCTGCGCAATCACCGCAAGCTCACCATCGCCGATGACGGCTGGCTCTGGTCGGGTGGCCGCAACCTGGCTGGCGAGTACTTCAATGGCAACGAAGCACACCCGGTCGCTTGGCGCGATCTGTCGTTCGACTTGCGCGGCGAAGTAGCCGCGGCGGCAGCACGCCAGTTCGATCACGACTGGGCCTCGGTGCGCGGCCGCAAGCCCCGCTCCATCGGTCCTGATGCCGCGCTGCCCGACGGTGGCACGCTGGCCCAGTTTCTCCCCAGCGGCCCGGACCAGACCGAAGACACGGCGCAAGCGCTGCTGCTCGACGCCTGCTTTCGCGCCGAGCACCGCATCCTCGCGATCACGCCCTACTTCGTGCCCGGCGACGGCCTGCGTGATGCCTTGCGGCTGGCGGCCCGACGCGGCGTTCAAGTCACGCTTGCGATCCCCGCGCAATCCAACCACCGCCTCGCCGATTTCGTTCGCACCCGCGCCATGCGCGACTTGGCCCGTGCCGGCGTCACCTTCCGCATGCTGCCCTTCATGGCGCACGCCAAGGCCGTGGTCGTCGACGAAACGCTGGCGATGTGCGGATCGATCAACCTCGACCTGCGCAGCCTGTTGCTCAATCACGAGGCCGCCGTGGTGTTCTACGGCGCGCCCGAAATCGAATGGCTGGCCGAGTGGATCGAAACCACCGCGTCGGCCGGCGAGCGTTATCGGGCCCGCACGCCCGGCATCGTGCGCGACATAGCCGAAGGCCTGCTGTTGACCATTGCTTTCCAGCTCTAGCAGGGCTTGCCGAACGCCTCGAACGGTTCGAAGAGACAATGCGCTCCATGGCCGAAACCGCATCGCTCGAAACCTTCTTGAACCCCTACACCCACGGATTCGCGCGGGTGGCCGTCGCGGTACCGCGCAATCGCGTCGCCGACCCGGTTTTCAATACCGCCGAAACCATCGCGATGTATCGCCAGGCCGCCGCCGACGGCGCGGTGCTGGTGGCGTTCCCCGAACTCGGACTCTCTGCCTATACCTGCGACGATCTTTTTCACCAAGCCGCCTTGCTGGAAGCCTGCGAGGTCGCGTTGCAGGCGGTGGTCGATGCCTCGCGCGACATCGGCGCCGTCGGCATCGTCGGGTTACCGCTGCGCGTCGACCATCGCCTGTTCAACTGCGCGGCGCTGGTGGCCGGGGGCAAGTTGCTCGGCGTCATGCCCAAGACCTACTTGCCGAACTACAGTGAGTTCTACGAAGGACGCCAGTTCAACGGCGCCGACAGCGCGCTCGCGACAGATATCGACCTGTGCGGCGAGCGAGTCCCGTTCGGGTCGGAGCTGATATTCCAGGCGCGCGATCTGCCGCTGCTCAAGATCCATGTCGAGATCTGCGAGGACGTGTGGGTGCCGCTGCCGCCATCGAGCTTCGCGGCGCTCGCCGGTGCCACGGTGCTGGTGAACCTGTCGGCCTCGAACATCACCATCGGCAAATCGAGCTACCGGCATCAGCTGGTCAGCTCGCAATCGGCACGTTGCCTGTCCGCGTACTTGTACTCGTCGGCCGGCATTGGCGAATCGACCACCGACCTGGCCTGGGACGGCCAGGCGCTCATCTACGAAAGCGGCGAGATGCTGGCCGAAAGCGAGCGCTTCAGCAACCGCTCGCACGTCATCAGCGCCGACATAGATCTGGAGCGCCTGTCGCGCGAACGCATGCGGCAAAACACCTTCGGGGTGTCGGTGCAGAAGCACAAGGCGGCCCTGTCGAGCTGGCGCACGGTCGAGTTCGACCTGAAACCACCCGTCTCCGTGCCGGGCGGCCTGCGCCGCACTGTCGAACGTTTTCCCTATGTGCCTGCCAGCGCAGCGACGCTCGACGAGCGCTGCCGTGAGGTCTTCAACATCCAGGTGCAGTCGCTGGTGCAACGACTGGAGGCCAGTCACATCGACAAGGTGGTGATCGGCGTGTCGGGTGGGCTGGACTCGACCCATGCGCTGCTGGTCTGCGCGCAGGCGATGGACCGACTGAAGCTGCCGCGCGCCAACATCCTCGGCTTCACCATGCCCGGCTTCGCGACCAGCGACCGCACGCTGGCGCAGGCACACCAGCTCATGACCGCCATCGGCTGCACCGCGCGCGAGATCGACATCCGCCCGAGCTGCAAGCAGATGCTGGCCGACCTGGGCCATCCATTCGGCCGTGGCGAGCCGGTGTACGACATCACATTCGAGAACGTACAGGCCGGCGAGCGCACCAGCCACCTGTTCAGGCTCGCCAATTTCAACGGCGGCATCGTCGTCGGCACTGGCGATCTGAGCGAGCTCGCGCTGGGCTGGTGCACCTACGGCGTAGGCGATCACATGTCGCACTACAACGTCAACGCGAGTGTGCCGAAGACGCTCATCAAGCACCTCGTGCATTGGGTCGCGCATCAGGAATTCCTGTCGCGTGAAGGCAGTGCGACGCTGCTCGCGATCCTCGATACCGAGGTGAGTCCGGAGCTGATTCCGACCGATGCCGCGAGCGCCGAAGGCACGCAACCCGGGCAGAAGACCGAAGACACGATCGGACCGTACGAGCTGCAGGATTTCCACCTCTACTACGTGCTGCGCTATGGATTCAGGCCGACCAAGGTGGCGTTTCTCGCGTACACCGCGTGGCACGACCGCACGCTGGGCCTGTGGCCCGATGCGCTTCAGGGCGAGCTCAACGAATACGCCATCGGCGACATCCGCAAGCACCTCGGCACCTTCCTGTACCGCTTTTTCAAGACCAGCCAGTTCAAGCGCTCGTGCGTGCCCAACAGCCCCAAGGTCGGCTCCGGCGGCTCGCTGTCACCGCGTGGCGACTGGCGCGCGCCGAGCGACGCCGAGGCCGAGGTGTGGATGGCCGACCTGGCGCGCGTGCCGGAGCGATGAGCCCAGGAAGCCTGCAGCTCCGGGCGCCAATCTGCTTTTAGGCGAGCGGCCGTTCTTTCGCTTGTTGCGATAGCTCGCATTCCCGAGCCCGTTTCCGATCGTCAATACGGCCCAGCGCTTCACGACTGTGGCCGTAGGAGATCATTTCTTCAAGCATCGCGACAAGCCCGTCGACCAGTTCGGCCTGTTTCGGGTTGTCGTCGACATGGACCTCGTGCCCGCTCGCGTCCGCCGGGCCATCGATACACTGCGCCGATGCAACGCACCCACCGCCTTCGGCTCCTCGCGCGAGCCGGCATCGCCCTGTCGTCGAGCTTTTTTCGGGGCGTGCCACGCGTGGCGATGATCGCGCACAGCGTCCTTGCTATCGCCGTCGCCATGCTCGTGGCGCTTGCCCCTTCACCAGCAGATGCTCAAGGCGGCGAGACCCTGCGCATCGGCTCCAAGCGCTTCACAGAGTCGTACATTCTGGCCGAGGTGCTAGCGCAGACCGCAGCGCCTTTTACCGGCACGTTGCCGGTCGTGCGTCAGGGCCTGGGCAACACAGCCATCGTCTACGAAGCACTGCGCTCGGGCGGCATCGACATGTACGCCGAATACACCGGCACCATCGCGCTCGAAATCCTGAAGAGCGACAAGCCGATGTCGCGCGAGACGATGAGCGCCGCGCTGGCGCCGCTCGGTCTCGGCATCGGCGCGCCGTTCGGCTTCAACGACGGCTACGCGCTGGCAATGCGCTCCGCCGATGCCGATCGTCTCGGCATTCGCAACTTGAGCGACCTTGCAACGCATGCCGAACTCCGGCTCGGCCTCTCCAACGAGTTCATCGGCCGTGCGGACGGCTGGAAAGGGTTGACGACTGCCTACGGGCTTTCGCAGTCGCCAACCGGGCTCGACCATGGTCTTGCCTACGACGCGATCAAGGCCAAGCAGGTCGACGTGATCGACATCTACACGACCGACGCCAAAATCGACAGCCTCGGCCTGCGGGTGCTGCAGGACGACCGCAACTACTTCCCGCGCTACGACGCCGTAGTGCTGTACCGACTCGACGTGCCCACGCGCTCTGCCAAGGCCTGGGCCGCGATCGAAAAGTTGCAGGGCCGCATCGACGAGCGCGCCATGATCGCGATGAACGCGCGCGCCGAGTTACAAGGCGCAGGCTTCGACGTGATTGCGCGCGACTTTCTCTCAGGCGGCAAAGGCGACACGGCCGAGCGCGGCTTCATGGCCAAGCTGTTCGGACCGGACCTGTGGAGGCTCACGCGCCAACACCTGCTGCTGGTGGGTGTATCGGTCGGGCTGGCGCTGCTGATCGCGGTGCCGCTGGCCGTCGTCGTGTTTCCCTTCGTGCGACTGCGCGCCGTGGTGCTCGGCCTGTCGGGCTTGCTGCAGACCGTGCCGTCGCTCGCGTTGCTGGCGGTGCTGATCTCCCTCATCGGCTCCATCGGTACGTTGCCGGCGCTGATCGCGCTCACGCTCTACTCGCTGTTGCCGATCATGCGCAACACGGTGACGGGTCTGGCCGAGGTGCCCGAAGGCGTGAGACAGGCCGGCACCGCCCTGGGCATGACGCATGCGCAAAGCATGCGACTTGTCTTGCTGCCGCTGGCATTGCCGACGCTGATAGCCGGCGTGCGAACCGCGACCACGATTGCGATCGGCACGGCAACGATCGCTGCATTCATCGGCGCGGGGGGTTACGGGGAGCGCATCGTGACCGGGCTGGCGCTCAACGATCGCGCATTGCTCGTGGCCGGCGCACTGCCTGCTGCGGCGTTAGCGCTGGTCAGCGAGGCGATCTTCGAGACGATCGAATGGCTGCTGCGGCGGGGGCGTCGCTAACGTTTTCTTTCGGCGGCAGGTTCAGGAGGCGATGCGAACCGCCTGCCGCGCCAGCAAGCGCCAATCACCGTCTTGCCGCTGCCAAACCAAAAGGATCTTGAGCTTGACGTGCCCCGATCGACCGGAGTCGTTGGTGTCGGCCACGAGGCGGTGACGCACGATGGCGACATCGCCGTTCACGCTCACCGTTTGCTCCGAAGTATCGATGGTCGTGAAATCCGAGCTGCCGTCGAGCAAGCTGCCGGAGATGCTCGCCTTGGTGTCGAGCTTGCCGTCGGAATGCCCATAGCTCAAATCATCGGCGAACAAGTCGGCTAGCGCGGTGGCGCTCGGGGAAATCATCGCGAGCCGCAGGCGCTCGACGAGCGCGGTGACTAACACTGTTGCATCGGTATTCATTGCGGGCCCAACTTGTTGATCAACACCTTGAGCATTTCCATCTCGTCGGGCTTGAGGTCGGTGAGTGGCGGCCGCACCGGGCCGGCGCTGTGGCCGACGATGGTCGCGCCTGCCTTGACGATGCTGACGGCATAGCCTTGCATGCGGTTGCGAATCTTCAGGTACGGCATGAAGAAGTCCTTCAGCAAGCGATGCTGCGTTGCCATGTCGTCGTCGCGCACGGCTGCGTAGAACTGCATCGCCGTCTTCGGGATGAAGTTGAAGACAGCCGACGAATAGACGGGCGTGCCCATCGCCTTGTAGGCGGCGGCATAGACCTCGGCCGTCGGCAATCCGCCCAGGTAGGCGAAGCGATCGCCCATGCGTTGGTACACAGCGACCATCGCCTCAATATCGCCCACGCCGTCCTTGAAGCCGACGAGGTTCGGGTTGCGCTCTGCCAGGCCCGCGAGCGTCTGGGGCTTAAGCCGGCTGGTGGCACGGTTGTAGACGATGACTCCGAACTTCACGCTCTTGCAGACCGCCTCGACGTGCGCGGCCAGACCTTCTTGTCCTGCTTCGGTCAGGTAGTGCGGCAGCAGCAGGATGCCGTGCGCGCCGGCTTGCTCTGCTGCTTGTGCGCACTGAATGGCAAAGCGGGTGGGGCCGCCAGCACCGGCAATGATCGGCACCACGCCACGGCAGGTGTCGACGGCGGTCTTGATGATGCCCGGGTACTCGTCCCCTGTCAGCGAGAAGAACTCGCCCGTACCGCCAGCAGCGAACAGCGCTGTCGCGCCGTAAGGTGACAGCCATTCGAGGCGCTTCTCGTAGCCCTTCTTGTCGAAGTCGCCGTTGCTATCGAAGTCGGTGAGCGGGAACGACAGCAGGCCGGAGCCCATGATGGTTTTGAGTTCTTGCGGATTCATTGAGACGGGTAAGTGGATCAATCGACCTTGAAGTTGAACGCAAGCTCGGGGTGCCCCGACGGACTGATTGCCAACGAGCCGGCGTTAAGCAACAGCAAGGCGCAACCATGGGGTGGCGACTTGGCGACAAATTCGGCTCCCAGGGTGCCGAGCATCCATTGACGCCGCTTGATCGTCATGTCGTCTCCAATCGATAGGTACGTGATATGTCATCGTACAACTCGAATCACGATTCGACTCTACCGGTTTACCCGCAAATCATTTGCCGGAAGATGCCGCTGGCGACATGCCTCCAACCTCGCCGACCCCGGCCGAGCGAGCAGCATCCTGAGCGCGGCGCAAACGCTCCCTGCTGTTTGTCAAATGGATACGCATGGCCGCTTGTGCCGATTCGGAATCGCCGCGCGCAATCGCTTGGTAAATCTCTTCGTGCTCGCGATTTACCCGGCTCAGGTATTCGCTGCGCCGATCGACATCGACCAGCGCGCTGATGCGCGTTCGCGGAAAAATAGAGGTGCCGAGATGGCTCATGATGTCCGCGAAATACGGGTTGCCAGTCGCTTCTGCAATGCGCAGATGAAAGCGCAGGTCGGGTGCCACGGTGTCGCCCGACACCCGCACGTTGCGTTCGAATTCGTCGAGCGCCTGCCGCATGGCAAGGAGGTCTTCTTCGCTGCAACGCGTCGCGGCCAGCCCGGCAGAACCAGTTTCCAGACTGATACGAAGCTCGAGCACCGCCAACACATCGATCGAGGTCGCGAGTTCGGCTGGATCGAGCCGGAACATGCCACCGGATTTCGGCTGCAAGACGAAGGTTCCGACGCCGTGGTGCGTCTCGACCAGCCCACCCGCCTGCAACTTGGATAACGCCTCCCGCACCACCGTTCGACTCACCCCATAGGCCTGCATGATGGCCGACTCGGTCGGTAGTTTGTCGCCTGGCCTCAGCGTCTGCGCCTGGATCTTTTGAGCCAGGTCGTCGACCAGCCCGTGCGCCAGGCCGCGCCCCTTGACGCGTGGGCGCCCCACGAAGGGCGCAGCCTTCGCCGTTTCGCCGAAAACCGATGACGAAGCACCGTCTAGCAAGGGATTTCCCGCAGTGGATTGGCTCATACCACCATGATAATCCGTGCAAATGTTGTACGACAACCGATAACAACCCTTACTTTCGATGAAGTACGCACTCGATTTCTCCCCGTTGCTCAGCTACTGGCCGGTGTTCCTTAACGGCGCCTGGCTCACGCTCAAGATGACGGCGCTCGCCGTGATCGTCGGCGTGGCGCTGGGCACGGCCGTCGCGTTTGCAAAGCGCAGCAAGATCAAGCTGCTCTCGCGCCTTTGTTCGGCCTACATCGAGGCCGTGCGCAACACGCCGTTCCTGGTGCAGATCTTCTTGCTGTACTTCGGGCTCGCCAGCATCGGCGTGCGCATGCCCACCTTTGCGGCCGCGGTGCTGGCGATGACCATCAACATCGGCGCCTACGCGGCGGAGATCATTCGCGCCGGCCTCGAATCGATTCCGCCCGGACAAATCGAAGCGGCGGAATGCCTGGGCTTGTCTAAATGGCGCATCGGCTGGCACGTGATGTTGCAGCCGTCGATCGAGAAGGTGTACCCCGCCCTCACCAGCCAGTTCCTTTTGATGATGCAAGCCTCGGCGATGGCCTCGCAAATCTCGGCAGAAGAACTAACCGCCATTGCCAACACCGTGCAGTCAGACACCTTCCGTTCGCTCGAAACGTACATCGTGGTGGCCGTGCTCTATCTGGTGCTGTCGCTCATCATCAAGCTCATCACCAGCGTGCTGGGCGAATACCTGTTCCGCCGCCGTCGCGTGCTTCGCAAGGCCGCCGCGCGCGGCAGCAAGGGCGTCGGCGCGCTCATCGACACCACCCAGGCCAACGTGGCGAGCCACGGCGGCGCGGCATAAACCATGTTCGGCAGCTTTACCCAAGTCCATCTTTTCTATCTGATCAATTCGATCGGATGGACGCTGGTGCTGTCGGCGCTGGCTTTCGTGCTGGGCGCGATGGGCGGCTTCGGCGTGATGCTGGCGCGGATTTCGCCGCGGCCGTGGTTGCGCTGGCTGGCTATCGTCTACATCGAATGCATTCAGGGCGTTCCGCTGCTGATCCTGCTCTTCATCGTGTACTTCGGCCTGTCGGTCTATGGCTACTCGCTGCCGTCGCTGGTGGCGGCCGGTCTGGCGATGATGATCTACATCAGCGCCTATCTGGGCGATATCTGGCGCGGTTGCATCGACGCCATGCCCAAGCCCCAATGGGAAGCCTCCGAATGCCTCGCGTTCTCGCGCTGGCAAACGCTGCGCTTGGTGATCATCCCGCAGGCGGTGCGCTTGTCGTTACCGCCGACCGTCGGCTTTCTGGTGCAGATCATCAAGATGACTTCGCTGGCATCGGTCATCGGCTTCGTCGAGCTCACGCGCGCGGGGCAAATCATCAACAACACGATCTTTCAGCCGTTCCTGATTTTCAGCCTGGTCGGCCTGTTTTATTTCGCCCTGTGTTACCCGCTGTCGCGCTGGAGCGAAGCCATGGAGAACAAGCTCAATGTCGCCAATCGTTAGCCTTCACGACGTCTACAAGAGCTTCGGCTCGAACCAGGTCTTGAAGGGCGTTTCGTTCGAAGTCGCCAAGGGCGAGATGATCGCGATCATCGGTGCAAGCGGTTCGGGCAAGAGCACGGCCCTGCGTTGCATCGACCGGCTCGAGAGAATCGACAAGGGCACCATCGAGGTAGCGGGCATTCGTGTCGACAGCCCCTCGGTCGATCTCAAGCGCTTGCGGCTCGAAGTTGGAATCGTCTTCCAGAGCTACAACCTGTTCCCCCATCTGACGGTCGAAGAAAACATCATGCTGGCGCTGCGCCACGTGAAGAAGCAGTCGCGCGCCGAGGCGCACCAGGTCACGCTGCGGGTACTCGATCAGGTCGGCCTGCGCGAGAAGGCCGATGCCTACCCGGAGCAACTTTCGGGCGGCCAGCAACAGCGTGTGGCCATCGCTCGCTCGCTGGCGATGTCACCCAAGGTGATGCTGTTCGACGAGGTGACGTCGGCGCTCGATCCGCAGCTCACCGGCGAGGTGTTACGCGTGATGGAAGACCTCGCGGCCGGCGGCATGACCATGCTGCTCGTAACGCACGAAATGGCCTTTGCCAAGCGCGTGGCCGACCGCATTATTTATATGCACCAAGGCAAGGTCTGGGAGACCGGCGAGGGCAGCATGCTCGACGCGCCGAAGACCCCCGAGCTGCGTGCCTTTCTCGACAACGGGCTGTAAGCCGCGATACCGAACGACGCCGCGTGCAAGGCCCAACCTTTCCACTTCAACTTTTCGCGAACCTCAAGGAGACACCATGAAATTGAAAAGCACCTTCGCCCACACCGCCCTCGCCGCCTTGATGCTGGCAGGCATTACGCAAGCAGCATTGGCCGACCAACTCGACGACATCAAAAAGGCCGGCACCATCCGCGTGGCCATAGCCATCGGAACGCCTCTCTTCAGCTACACCGATGCCAACATGCAGCCGACCGGCTCCGATGTCGATACCGCCACCGAGCTTGCCAAGGATCTGGGCGTGAAACTGGAGATCGTGCCGATCACCACCGCTGCCCGCATTCCGACGCTGCAAGCGCAGCGCGCCGACGTCGTGATTTCGGCGCTCTCGATCACCGAGGAGCGGGCCAAGGTCGTGGACTTTTCGGTCCCTTACTCGGCCATCACCATCCTGGTGTCGGCGCCCAAGGACATGAAGATCGCCAACTACGCCGATCTTGCTGGCAAGCGCGTCGGCCTCACGCGTGCGACCACCAACGACACGATCACCACCAAGGAAGCCAAGGGCGCGGAGATCATGCGTTACGAAGACGACGCGACGCTGATCACGTCGGTGGTGACGGGCCAAGTCGATATTTTCTCGAGCACGCCGTCGAACATGGGTGAGATCAACAAGCGCGCGCCGGGCAAGAATTTCGAGATGAAGTTCTCGCAGCTTGATTCGGGCCTCGGCGTCACGATGAACAAGGGCAATCCGAAGCTGAAGGAATGGGTCGACGCATGGGTCACGACCAACATCAAGAACGGCAAGCTCAACACCATCTACAAGAAGTACCACGGTCGCGATCTGCCGACCACGGTCTTCAAGCCAGCGTAAGGACCGCGAGACCATGGCCAACAAATTGGGGCGGCTGCTCCTCACCGGCGCGGCTGGTGGGCTCGGAAAAGTGCTGCGCGACTCGCTGAAACCATCGGCCGACGTGCTACGCCTGTCCGATATAGCCGGCATGGCGCCGGCGGAAGGCGTGCATGAAGAAATCGTGCCTTGCGACCTTTCCGACAAGGCGGCAGTCGATGCACTCGTCGCAGGCTGCGATGCAGTGGTTCATCTGGGCGGCGTGTCGGTCGAGCGGCCTTTCGAAGAAGTGCTGGAGGCCAACTTCAAAGGCGTCTTTCACTTGTACGAAGCAGCACGCCGACATGCGACCAAACGCATCGTCTTCGCCAGTTCGAATCACGTCATCGGCTTTCACAGGCAGACCGAAACGATCGACGCCAGCGCGCAGAAGCGGCCCGACGGTTATTACGGCCTGTCGAAGTCCTTTGGCGAAGACGTGGCGCAGTTCTACTTCGACCGCTACGGCATCGAGACGGTGAGCATCCGCATCGGCTCGTCGTTTCCCGAACCGCTGAACCGCCGCATGATGAGCACTTGGCTGAGCTTTCGCGACCTGACGACGCTGGTCGAAAAATCGCTCTTCACCCCCGACGTGAAGCACACCATCGTCTACGGCCTGTCGGCCAACCGAGACGTGTGGTGGGACAACAGCGCCGCCGCGCATCTGGGCTATGTCCCTCAAGACACCTCGGAGCGATTCCGCGCCAAGGTCGAGGCGCAACCACCGGTCGCGCCGACCGATCCGAACGCGATCTACCAGGGCGGCGGCTTCACGGCCCAGGGCCCTTTTGGCGATTGAGGCACCCGAACACCACGAGCCACGCCGAACTCGTCGTCGATGCCCGCAACGCCACGGGCGAAAGCCCGGTGTGGCGTGGCGATGAACAGGCGCTCTACTGGGTCGACATTCCGGCGCGTGCGCTGCATCGCTGGTCGGCCAAAGGGCACTCACATTGGACCGGCAGGGAAATGCTCGCCTGCATCGCGGCGCGCGCCGATGTTTCAGGCGAGTGGATCGCGGGCATGGAAAGCGGTCTCTTTTCATTGAAACCCCAGGCGGACGGCACACTTACCGCATCGCTGCTGGCCAACGTCGAACACGCCGCGTCGGCGATGCGTTTCAACGATGGCCGCTGCGACCGGCAGGGTCGCTTTCTCGCCGGAACGATGGCGCTCGACATGAGCCTCGCGCAACGCACCGGTCGCCTGTACAGCTACGGCACCGACAGCAATCATGGCGCACCGCTCCGACAACTTCTCGACAACTTCATCGTGCCGAACGGCCTCGCCTTCAGCCCCGATGGCCGAACGATGTACCTGTCGGATTCGCACCCCGACGTGCAGACGATCTGGGCCTTCGACTACGACACCGACACCGGCACGCCATCGAACCGCCGCGTCTTCGTCGACATGAACCCCCTGCCCGGCCGGCCCGATGGCGCCGCCATGGATGCCGACGGCTGCTACTGGATCTGCGGTAACGACGCCGGGCTGGTGCATCGGTTCACGCCCGACGGTCGGCTTGATCGCTCGCTCGAAGTGCCGGTGAAGAAGCCATCGATGTGCGCTTTTGGTGGCCCGAAGCTAGACACGCTGTTCGTCACCTCGATCCGCCCCGGCGGCGATTTATCGGACCAGCCGCTGGCGGGCGGACTGTTCGCGCTTCGGCCCGGCACTCAGGGCATTGCCGAACCGATGTTCGGAATGTCTGCCAAGGCCGGTATCGGCTGATTTCGTATTTTTATCCACGTTCCTCAACACCTTTTCCGTCAACCCAAGGAGACACCATGAAGCCACAACTTAAAACCCTCTCTGGCCTGATCGCCGTCGGCCTCTTCGCGCTGACGACCAGCACGATGGCCCGCACATTCCGTTCAGCCGAAGTGCATGCCAAGGACTTCCCGACCAACCAGGCCGTGATGTTCATGGGTGAAGAATTGTCGAAGGCCAGCGGTGGCAAAGACACCATCAAGATCTTCGCGGACAGCTCGCTGGGCTCCGAGAAAGACACGGTCGAGCAGGTCAAAATCGGCGCGCTCGACATGGTGCGCGTGAGCTCGGCATCGTTCCACGGAATCGTGCCGGAATCGGTCGTGCCATCGCTGCCGTTCCTGTTCCGCGACATCGAGCATTTCCGCAAGGCGATGTACGGCCCGGCCGGCGACAAGGTGCTCGCCGCCTTTGAAAAAGCCGGCTTCATCGGCCTCGCCATGTATGAGAGCGGCGCCCGTTCTGTTTACGCCAAGAAGCCCATCAAGGGCGTGGCCGACATGAAGGGCTTGAAGATCCGCGTGCAACCGTCCGACCTGATGGTGAGCATGGTGAGTTCGATGGGTGCGTCGCCCACGCCGATGCCGATCGCCGAGGTCTATACCGGTTTGAAGACCGGCCTGGTCGATGCTGCCGAGAACAACTACCCCTCGTACGAGGAGGCCAAGCACTTCGAAGCAGCACCCTACTACTCGGAAACTATGCACGTCATGACGCCAGAAGTGCTCGTCTTCTCCAAGAAGATCTGGGACACGCTCCCCAAGGAGCAGCAAGCCGCGATTCGCAAGGCCGCGAAAGACTCGGTGCCTTTCTACGTGAAGCTATGGGAGCCGCGCGAGAAAGACGCCAAGGCAGCCGTCATCAAGGGCGGTGCCAAGATCACGGCTGCAGCCGACATCGACCGCAAGGGCTTCGTCGAAGTCGAGAAGCCGGTGTACGACAAGTTCGCGTCCACGCCCGAGTTGAAGGCGCTGGTGCAGGAAATCATCAACGTCAAGTGACCGAGTCATGACGACCATGCTCTCTCGCGTCAATGCAAAGCTCTCGCGCTGGACGATGTACCTCGCCTGCGTGTGCCTTGTCGGCCTGCTCGGCGTGGTCGTCTACGGCGTGGTGTTGCGCTACGTCTTCAACAACGCGCCTGCTTATGTGGAGCAGGTCGCGCTGTTGCTGGTGATCTCCGTCGCGATGTTCGGCGCCTCTGCCGGCGTGCGCGACGCGGGGCACATCGGCCTCGACTCGCTGGTTAAGGCGCTGCCGAAGGCGGCGCAGTTCTGGTGCAAGTGCGTGGTCTACGTGCTGACTATCGCCTTTGCCATCGCGCTGTTCGCCGGCGGCATGGAAATGGCCATCTCGACACACGATGCGACCATCCCGACGCTCGGCTTGTCCGAGGCTTTCCGCTATCTGCCGGTGCTCATCGCAGGCGTGCTCATCACGCTTTTTTCTATCGAGCATCTGGCGTCCCAATTCACCGGCCATGAGGTGGTTCCATCGTGGCACTGACCCTTCTTTCTCTCAGCTTCATCGTCTTTTTGCTGCTCGGCATGCCGGTCGCTTTCGCGATCGGACTGAGCTGCCTGCTGACCTTCGCCTTCGAAGGCCTGCCTTTCGAAACCGCCATCCAGATGATGGTGTCGGGCATGAACGTTTTCTCTTTCCTGGCGATACCGTTCTTCATCTTCTCCGGGGAGTTGATGCTGCATGGCGGCATTGCCGACAAGATCGTCGCGTTCGCACGCAGCCTGGTCGGCCATTGGAAGGGCGGCCTCGGTCTGGCGAACGTAGTGGCGTCGACGCTGTTCGGAGGCGTATCGGGCTCGCCGGTGGCAGACACATCGGCCATGGGCGGCGTGATGATCCCGATCATGAAGCGCGAGGGTTACAGCGCGGCCTACGCGGTCAACGTGACCACGCACGCATCGCTCTCGGGCGCGCTGATGCCGACCTCGCACAACATGATCATCTATGCCTTTGCAGCGCAAGCCGCAGTGGGCACCATCGGCGGCCGCACCATCAAGGGCGTGTCGATCGGTGACTTGATGTTCGCGGGCCTGATCCCGGTGTTCTGGATCATGGTCTGCATGCTGGTCGCCGCCTACTGGCAGGCCGCCAAATACGGCTTTCCTCGGCGGCCCGACGGCTCCACGATGATCGAGCGCTTCCCCGGTTGGGCCGCGGTGCTGCGCACCTTCATCGCGTCGATTCCGGGCCTGATGGTGATCGTCATCATTCTGGTCTGCGTGATGGAGGGCATCGCGACGGCGACGGAGGCGGCGGCGATCGCGGTCACGTATTCGTTGCTGCTCACCGCCGTCATCTACCGAACGATGACCAAGCAGAAGCTCTTCAAGTCCCTGGCCAAAGCGTCGAAGACAACGGGCGTCATCCTGCTGCTGATCGGCGTGTCGAACATGCTGCGCTACCAGATGGCCTACTTGGAGATTCCAGACACCATCGAAGCCGCGCTGCTTGCTGCGACCACAACGCCGTGGCTGATGCTGCTGTACATCAACATCATCCAGATCTTTTTAGGCATCTTCCTGGACATGGCGGCGCACATCCTGATCACGACACCGCTGTTCTTGCCGCTGGCGATTCAAATGGGCGTCGGCCCCGTTCAGTTCGGGATGATGCTGCTCCTCAACTGCGCGCTGGGTCTGGTGCATCCGCCGGTGGGGACGGTGCAGTTCATCGGCTGTGCGATCGGCAAGATATCGATTGGCGAGGCTACCAAAACGGCCTGGCCGTACTACCTCGCCATCTTCATCGCCATCACGCTTGTTACCTATGTGCCGGCGTTTTCGACGTGGCCGCCGTCGCTGATCACCGGGCACGTGGTGTTGTGAAGTAGGTCGATGCCGCCCAGCGCCGCGCGGGATGCCCTGCGTCGGGTCGCCTCGATAGAATTCGACTCCTTTCACCAAGTCGAGCTGCCTTTGTCCGATCGCCTTCCCGTCCTGCCGCAGTACCTCTTTCCGAAGCTGGCACTGACAAATTTCGCCGGCTGGGTCGCGGGCAAGGAACGCGGCGCCGTGACGACCTGGATCATCCGGCGCTTCGTCGACAAGTACGGCGTCGACATGGGCGAAGCGCTCGAAAGCGACATCGGGCAGTACAAGAGCTTCAATGATTTTTTTACGCGCGCGCTCAAACCCGGTGCGCGGCCACTTGCAAACGCCGATCTGATCTCGCCGGTCGATGGCGCGATCAGCCAGTTCGGATCCATCGACGGCGACCAGATTTTTCAGGCCAAAGGCCACAGCTACACGACCACCGCGCTGGTCGGTGGCGACGCAACGCTGGCAGCGCAGTTCGCGCATGGCAGCTTCGCCACGCTCTACCTGAGTCCGAAGGACTATCACCGCATCCATATGCCGTGCGACGGTGAACTGGTGCGAATGATCTATGTGCCGGGCGACTTGTTCTCAGTCAACCCAACGACGGCGCGCGGGGTGCCCGGCCTCTTCGCGCGCAATGAGCGCGTGGTGTGCGTCTTCGAATCGGCGCGCGGGCCGTTCATTCTGGTGTTGGTCGGCGCAACGATTGTCGGCAGCATGGCGACCGTGTGGCACGGCGTGATCAATCCGCCGCGCCAAGGTGAACTGCGCGAATGGCGATACGGAAGTGGCGCGAACGATAGCGGCCCGCGCGTCGCACTGAATAAGGGCGACGAGATGGGCCGTTTCTTGCTCGGATCGACGGTGGTGATGCTGTTTCCGAAGCTCCCCGTGACATTCAACCCGGAGTGGTCGCCAACTCGGCCGATCAGGCTCGGCGAAGCGATGGCCAACTTCATTCGGATTCGAGGCTTCGGCGCCACAGGCCGCATGTAGTATGCCTATACCGCTATAACATTTGTAGCAACTAAAAGTTGCCTGCGCTATAGTCGTCGTCCGAATCGCGTGGTCGGAAGCCAATCAAAAAATGCGCCCGAGGAGATGATTTAAATGAGTTCCAAGGAAAACTCGGCCGTGAGCCAGTTGCTCGCATTGCTCGAGGCGCGTTACGCATTGCGTGTTCTTTGGGCGCTGCGCGACGGCCATGCGCAAACGTTTCGATTGCTGCAGGACAGCGTCGGTGGCATCACTCCCAACACCTTGAACACCCGGATCAAGGAGCTGCGCGAAGCCGGCATCGTGAACCACGGCAACGAGGGCTACAGTCTCACGCTCAGCGGGCAAGACCTGCTGAAGCGGCTGTCCGATCTGCAGGCCTTTGCCGGCAAATGGCAGCTCACGCAAATCAAGAAGGTGCCGCTAGCGCCACCGGTCATCAGCAAGTAGGTATCGAGGGTCGGTGGCTGGCGGCTGTGGCTCCAGGCTGTGGCCCAGGCAGCAGCATCCCTCGCAGCTTCGCTAAACTCATAGGCTGACTGGCATACCCGAGCCTTTCAACCCGATCATTCGATCGATCCCGATTCAACCGTCCAAACGTTTCAAAGGAGCAATCATGCCCACCACTTCCTCTGGCCTGCAATACGAAGACACCACCGTCGGCGAAGGCGCCGAAGCCAAGGCCGGCCAGCACGTGCATGTGCACTACACCGGCTGGCTCTTCAATGACGGCGTGCAAGGCGCCAAGTTCGACTCGAGCCGCGACCGCAACGACGCTTTCGCGTTCTCGCTCGGCGCCGGTCAAGTCATCAAGGGCTGGGACGAAGGCGTCGCCGGCATGAAAATCGGTGGCAAGCGCACTTTGATCATCCCGGCCGCGCTTGGCTACGGCGCGCGTGGGGCAGGCGGCGCAATTCCCCCCAACGCCACGCTTAAGTTCGACGTCGAACTGCTCGACGCGCACTAATCCACGGCCGGCCCATGGGTCGGCCAGGGCTGCTGCGCCAGCACTTACGCTGACGCCGGGAGTTTTTGCTCGCACGCGGCCTTTCCGGCCGCATTTTTTCGCTTGAAAAACCCTTCGACGAGCCCAAGATGGCTATCAATAGTTTGTTTTTTGGCTTCGCGCCCTTTCATCACATGTCCGATCCACAACAATCCGACCCGAATTCTCAAATGCTGCAAGGCGACTCGAGCCCCGAAGAGCGCGAGGCCGCCCAGTTCGCCGACGAGGCCGATGCCCAGAGCGCGCTGACAGCGGTGCAAGCCGAACTCGCCGCCGTCCAGGCGAAGAACGTGGAGCTGTCAGACCAGTACCTTCGGGCGCAGGCCGACGTCCAAAACGCTCGCCGCCGCGCCGACGAAGAGATCACCAAGGCCCGTAAGTTTGCCGTCGAGGCGTTTGCCGAGAGCCTGCTTCCGGTGACCGACAGCCTCGAGGCCGGCCTTGCCATCAAGGACGTCACGCCCGAGCAGATCCGCGAAGGCGCCGAAGCGACGCTGCGTCAACTCAAGAGCGCACTGGAACGCAACAAGGTGATCGAGGTCGCGCCACCGGCAGGCACCAAGTTCGATCCGCACCAGCACCAGGCCATTTCGGTCGTGCCGGCGGACCAGGAGCCCAACACCGTCGTCAGCGTCCTGCAAAAAGGCTACACCATCAACGAGCGCGTGTTGCGCCCGGCGCTGGTCACGGTCACCGCGCCGAAGTAGTCCACAGGAAACCCCCGGTTCATACCTTGAATCGCGGCCGGTTATCCACAAGTTCACACCACCCCATTTTTCAGAACTCAGGAGCAAATTCAACATGGCCAAAATCATCGGCATCGACCTCGGCACCACCAATTCGTGCGTGTCGATTATGGAAGGCAACACCACTCGCGTGATCGAGAACTCGGAAGGTGCCCGCACCACGCCGTCGATCGTCGCGTACCAGGAAGACGGTGAAGTGCTGGTCGGTGCCTCGGCCAAGCGCCAGGCCGTGACGAACCCCAAGAACACGCTGTATGCGATCAAGCGTTTGATCGGCCGCAAGTTCGAAGAAAAAGAAGTGCAGAAGGACATCAACCTGATGCCTTACAGCATCGTCAAGGCCGATAACGGCGACGCCTGGGTTGAGGTGCGCGGCAAGAAGATGGCGCCGCAGCAAGTCAGCGCCGACATCCTGCGCAAAATGAAGAAAACCGCTGAGGACTACCTTGGCGAAACGATCACCGAAGCCGTCATCACGGTGCCGGCGTACTTCAACGACGCGCAGCGCCAGGCCACCAAAGACGCCGGGCGCATCGCCGGTCTGGACGTCAAGCGCATCATCAATGAGCCGACCGCAGCCGCGTTGGCGTTCGGTCTGGACAAGAACGAAAAGGGCGACCGCAAGATTGCCGTCTACGACCTGGGCGGCGGCACGTTCGATGTGTCGATCATCGAGATTGCCGATGTCGACGGCGAAAAGCAGTTCGAAGTGCTTGCCACCAACGGCGACACCTTCCTGGGCGGTGAAGACTTCGACCAGCGCATCATCGAATACATCATTGCCGAGTTCAAGAAGGAACAAGGCGTCGATCTCGGCAAGGACGTTCTCGCGCTCCAGCGCCTGAAAGAAGCCGCTGAAAAGGCCAAGATCGAGTTGTCCAACAGTGCGCAGACCGACATCAACCTGCCTTACGTGACAGCCGACGCGTCGGGCCCGAAGCACCTGAGCATCAAGCTCACGCGCGCCAAGCTCGAAGCCCTGGTCGATGATTTGATCAAGGCGACGATCGGTCCGTGCCGCACTGCGATCAACGACGCGGGGTTGAAAGTCACCGACATCCAGGAAGTGATCCTGGTCGGCGGCCAGACTCGCATGCCCAAGGTGCAGGATGCAGTGAAGGAATT
>JANXTS010000019.1 GCA_025352265.1 Variovorax sp.
TGGCGGCCGACGCCATCGAAGCCGGGCGCTGGCAGCCTGAGACGGTGGTCGCGGCTGAGTTACCGGCGCGCTATGGGTATGTCATGAGCCCGGCCGCAAAAAAGCCGGCTTGACGCCGGCTGGTTGGTAGCCGCGATGGCGCAGCCTTGCGCGCTGCGCGGCCGCTTGGCTGAGTTACTTGACGGCTGCGGCTGCGGCTGCGGCTGCCGGTGCCGGTGCCGGTGCAGCAGGCATCGTTGCAGCGGCAGGTGCGCCCGCATCGGCAGCCGGTGCGGCACCGTCGGCTGCTGGCCGATCAGGGATGGGGAACGCGGCACCACCCGCATTCGCCATGTACACCACCGCGCGACCGACTTCGATGTCTTCGTAATCGCCGCCGCCCTGCGCCGGCATCACGCCCTTGCCGTGCAACGCATGGTCGAGCAACGTGGCGTAGCCCTGGCCGATGCGTGGGCCCCAGGCGGCTGCGTCGCTGAAGTGCGGTGCGCCAGCAATGCCGGGTGCGCCATGGCAAGCCACGCATTGCGCCTTGAACACGGTTTCGCCGGCAGCGAGCTCGCGGTTGGCGTCGCGGATTTCAATACCGCCGACTCGCTTCAGGCGGTCCGCCATATCACGGTCGCGGTTGTCTTTCGATACGCCGTAGAGCGCCATGCTTTCCCCTTCGGCCGTGCCTGAAGGGTGCGTACCGGACACGACGTAAGAGACGAGTCCTACGATGATCAGGATGGGCGCAATAAACGATAAAAAGACCGCCAGCAGCAACTGCTTCGGGTTCTTGATTGGGCCGGTGTGGGCGTCTTCTGTGGCCTGTGAATGCGGGTCTGCGCTCATTGCGTCCTCAATATCGGGGGCTCGTCGGGGGCTTTTCAAATCAACCATGGATTATAGGGAGCCCTTATTCCTTCCAGCCCCCGCCGAGCGCTTTGTAGAGCACCACCTGATTTTGCAACTGGAGCAAATGCACCTGCACCGTCGCCTGCTGCGCTGCGAACTGCGAGCGCTGCGCATCAAGCAGGTCGAGCGCACTGGCGATGCCGTTGCGGTAGCGCAAGTCCGACAGCTTGAAGCGAATGCCTTCGGCGTCGGCCTGCGCGCGCTGCGCACGAAGTTGCTCGGTGAGCGTGGCCCGGCCAGCCAGTGCGTCCGCCACATCGCGGAAAGCCGACTGGATGCTCTTTTCGTACTGCGCCACGGCGATGTCCCGGCCAGCCTTGGCCGAATCGAGGCCCGCGATGTTGCGGCCGGCATCGAAGATCGGGAGCGACAGTTGAGGCGCGAACGACCACGCCTTCGAGCCGCTGTCGAACAGTCCCGAGAACTGGCTGCTGACCGTGCCGATCGACGTGGTCAGGGAAATCCGCGGAAAGAACGCTGCGCGTGCCGCACCTATGTTGGCGTTGGCGGCGATCAGTTGCCGCTCGGCGGCGCGGATATCGGGCCGCTCCGCAATCAGGTTGGATGGCAGTCCGGCCGGCACATCCGGAATCGACTTCACGCTGTCGAGCTTGTTGGCATCGGCACCGGCCATCGCTTGGGGCGGCATGGGCGCGCCCAGTAACAGAACCAGCGCGTTCTCGTCCTGCATGCGCAGGCGTTGCTGCTGCGCATAAGAAGCCTTGGCAGTTTCTGCTAGCGAGTTGGCGAGTTGGAAGTCGATTTCGGACGCCACGCCGTTGTCGAAACGCAACTTGGTCAGCCGCACCGATTCGTCGCGCGTGCCGAGCGTCTGGCGCGTGAGCTCAAGCAGTTCGTCATCGGCCAGCAGCGTGAGCCAACCCTGAGCAACCGCGCCGATCAGGCTGATCTGCGCGGCCTTGCGCGATTCCTCGGTGGCGAGGTACTGCGCCAGCGCCGCGTCTTTCAGGCTAGTGATGCGGCCAAAGAAATCGATCTCCCAAGCCGTGATGCCAAGGTTGACGGCATAGCTGGAAGAGACGCTCGGGGCGCTTGCGCTGATCGCGCCAAATGGATTGGGCCTGGAGCGCGAAGCGCTTCCAGACACGCCCACCGCGGGAAACAGCGCCGACCGCTGAATGCGAAATTGCGCGCGCGCCTGCTCGATGTTCAGCGCCGACACGCGCAAATCACGGTTGTTGGCCAGCGCGAGGTCTATGAGCCCGGTCAGCCGCGGATCGGTGAAAAAGTCTTGCCATGGTACCGAGGCGGCCGACAGCCCTGCCGGTTGTGCCGGATCACCGGGGAAGACGGTCGCCACCGGCGCGACGGGCCGTTCGTACTTTGGGGCCAGTGAGCAACCCGCCAGCAGCAACGCCGCCATCGCGATGCCTGTTGAAAGCAATTTCTTATTCATGGGTTTGCGCTCCGCCGACGGGCGCCGCAATGCGCGCCTGGAGTTCTTGCTGTCGCTTGCTGCCCTTGAAGAAACCGCGCACGATCACGAAGAAGATGGGCACGAAGAACACCGCCAAACCGGTGCCGGTGATCATGCCGCCGAGCACCCCGGTGCCGATAGCTCGCTGGCTCGCCGAGCCGGCTCCGGTCGCGAAAAACAGCGGCAGCACGCCGAGGCCAAAGGCAAGGGAAGTCATGATGATCGGCCGGAACCGCAGGTGCGCTGCAGCCAGTGCCGACTCGACGACGCCCTTGCCCTGCGCCTGCAGGTCTTTGGCGAACTCGATGATCAGAATCGCGTTCTTGGCAGACAAGCCGATGATCGTGATCAGCCCCACCTGAAAGTACACGTCGTTCGAATACGAGCGGAACATGGTGGCCAGCAGCACGCCCAGCACACCGCACGGCACCACCAAAATCACCGCCAGCGGAATGGACCAGCTCTCATAGAGCGCGGCCAGACACAGGAAGACGGCCAGGATCGCGAAGCCGTACAGGATGATGGCCTGCGAGCCTGCGAGTTTTTCTTCGCGAGACTGGCCCGTCCATTCGTAGCCGAAGCCAGCCGGCAGTTTCGCGGCCATCTTTTCCATCTCTTCCATGGCGGCACCGGAGCTGCTACCGGCTGCGGCCGAGCCAGAAATGCGCACCGCCGGATAGCCGTTGTAGCGCACCGTTTGCTGCGCACCGTTGACCCAGCGCGTAGTCGCGAAGGTCGACAACGGCACCGGGTTGCCCTGCGCGTTACTCGCATTGAGCTTGAGCAGGTCTTGCGGCTGCATCCGCGCTGGCGCGTCGGCCTGCACGACCACGCGCTGCAGGCGGCCTTTGTTGGGGAAGTCGTTGATGTAGCTCGAACCGAGCGCGGTCGACAGCGTCGTGTTGATCGCATCGAAGCTCACGCCCAGCGCGTTCGCCTTGTCGCGGTCGATGTCGATCTGCAACTGCGGTGCGTCTTCGAGGCCGTCGGGCCGCACTTGCGACAACAGCTTGTTCTGCGACGCCATGCCGAGCATCTGGTTGCGCGCGTTGATGAGCGCTTCGTGGCCTGCACCGCTGCGGTCTTGCAACCGGAAAGTGAAGCCGCTGGCATTACCCAACTCCGGAATGGGTGGTGGGCTCAGCGGGTAGATGAAGGCATCGCGAATTTTCGATAGCGCACCGAAGGCGCGGCCGGCAAGCGCATCCGCCGACTGGCCCGCAGCCTTGCGCTGGTCCCAGTCTTTCAGCGTGACGAAGGCGAGGCCGGCGTTTTGGCCTTGACCCGAGAAGCTGAAGCCCAGGACGCCGACCATGCTCTGCACTTCAGGCTGCTTCAGGATGTAGCCCTCGACCTGCTTCATGACCGAAAGGGTGCGCTCTTGCGTGGCGCCGGGCGGCAGTTGCACGTTCACGATGATGTTGCCCTGGTCTTCCTGTGGAAGGAACGAAGTCGGCAAACCCCGGAACACCACGATCACCGCGGCGACGATCGCCACATAGATGACGAGGTAGCGCCCGGCGCGTTTCAGCAAGCGCGCGACCACGCTCTCGTAGCCTTTTGCCGTGCGGTTGAAGCTGCGGTTGAACCAGCCGAAGAAGCCGCGCTTTTCGTGATGACCCTCGGGAATGGGCTTGAGCAACGTGGCGCACAGCGCTGGCGTCAGCGACAGCGCCATGAAGGCCGAGAAGCCGATCGACGCGACCATCACCGCCGAGAACTGGCGATAGATGTTGCCGGTCGAGCCCGCAAAAAATGCCAGCGGCACGAACACCGAGATCAGCACCACGGTCACCCCGATGATGGCGCCCGAGATCTGGCCCATCGCCTTGCGCGTGGCTTCGAGCGGCGGCAGGCCTTCCTCGGTCATGATGCGCTCGACGTTCTCCACCACCACGATGGCATCGTCCACCACGATACCGATCACCAGCACCATGCCGAACATGGTCAGCACGTTGATCGAGTAGCCCAGACCCAGCAGTGTGGCAAAGGTGCCGAGCAGCGAGATCGGCACGACGATGGTCGGGATGATCGTGTAGCGCCAGTTCTGCAGGAACAGGAACATCACGACGAACACCAGCGCGATGGCTTCGAGCAGGGTCTTGACCACTTCGGTGATCGAGATGCTGACGAAACGCGAGCTGTCGTAAGGGATGCTCCACTTCACGCCCGGCGGAAAGTACTTGGCCAGATCGTCCATCTTGACGCGGATGGCCTTGGCGGATTGCAGCGCGTTGCCGCTGGGTGCCAGCTGGACGCCGATACCAACCGCAGGCTGACCGTTAAGCCGTGCCGAGGTCGAGTAAGCCTGGCCGCCGAGTTCGATGCGGGCAACATCTTTCAGGCGCACAGCCGAGCCATCGGTGTTGGCGCGAAGAACAATATTGCCGAATTGTTCGACCGTGCTGAGCTGGCCGGTCACGATGACGGTTGCCGCGATGCTCTGTCCGGTGATGTTGGGCAAGTCGCCGATCGAACCCGATGACACCTGCGCGTTTTGCGCGCGGATGGCGGCGTTGACTTCGGCCGACGAGAGCGAGTAGCCCTGCAGCTTGGCCGGGTCGATCCACACACGCATGGCACGCTCGGTGCCGAACAATTGCGCCTGACCGATGCCGGGAACGCGCTGCAGTTCAGGCAGCACGTTGCGCGAAGCGTAGTCACCCAGCGCGATCGGGTCGATCTTGGGATCATCCGATGAAAGGATGGTGAACAGCAGGAAGTTGTTGCGCGACTTGTCGACGCGCACGCCTTGCTGCGTGACTGCGGCAGGCAGACGCGGCGTGGCACGCGACAGACGGTTCTGAACGTCGACCTGTGCAAGGTCGGCGTTGGTGCCGGTCGCGAAGGTGATCGTGATCGTGCCCGTGCCGTCGGCCTGAGCCACTGATTCCATGTAGATCAGGCCAGGCGAACCGTTCATTTCGCGTTCGATCACCGAAAGCACGCTGTCTTCGAGCGTCTGCGCCGATGCGCCCGGATAGGCGGTGGTCACGACGATGGCGGGAGGCGCCACCGGCGGATATTGCGAGATCGGCAACTGCGTGATCGCCACGCTGCCCATCACGATGACGAACAGCGCGATCACCCAAGCGAAGATCGGGCGTTCGATAAAAAACTTGGCCATGCGGGCTCGCTCCTTACGACTTCGCGGCCGAAGCGGCGGAAGCTGCCGGTGCCGCTGTAGGTGCCTTCCAGGGAACGGCCCTCACCGGCGCACCTGGCGGCATCATCTGAAGCTTCTGAAAGCCGTCGACCATCACCTGCTCGCCCGCCTTGAGGCCGTCGAGCACGATCCACTGGTTGTCTTGTGCTGCGCTGATCTTTACAGGACGTTTGGTGATCTTGCCGTCGGCGTCGACGATCGACACGGTGTCGCCCGTCTGCGTGCGCGTGACGGCTTGCTGGGGAATGGCAATGGCGTTGCTCATCTGGGCCTGCTCGATGCGCACGCGCACATACAGCCCTGGCAGCAGGTCACCCTTCGGATTGGGAACCTCTGCGCGCAAGGTGACCTGGCCGCTGGTCGAGTCGACTGTGAGGTCGGTGAACAGCAGCTTGCCTGGCAAGGCGTATTCGGTGCCGTCTTCGAGCACCACGCGCACGCTGGCTGCGTTGGTGCTGCCGACGCGCTTGAATTGGCCGTCCTGCATGGCACGGCGCAGCTTGAGCACATCGGTGGCCGACTGCGTGAAGTTGACGTACATCGGATCGATCTGCTGGATGACTGCCAACTGCGTGGCATCGCCCTGCCCGACCAGCGCGCCTTCGGTGACGAGGGAACGGCCGATACGGCCCGAGATCGGCGCCGTCACCGCGGCATAACCGAGATTGATTTTCGCGGTCGCGACCGACGCTCGGCCCACGGCCACGTCGGCTTCGGCCGTTTTTTGCGCTGCGACGGCGGTGGCGTATTCCTGCTTGCTGACGGCATTGGCTTCGACCAGCGGCTTGTAGCGGTCGGCCAATGACTTGGCTTGCACCGCGTTGGCTTCAGCGCGGGCCAAGCCGGCCTGGGCGCTTTGTGCTGCAGCCGTATAGGGTGCAGCGTCGATGCGGAACAGCGGTTGGCCGGCTTTCACGTCGCTGCCTTCCTTGAAGAGCCGCTCTTGCAGGATGCCTGCCGCACGGGCCCGGACCTGGGCGATGCGCGTGGCTTCGAGCCGGCCCGGAAGTTCGGTCACGAGGCCGACATTGCCGGGCGTCGCGATCACTACGCCCACTTCGGGCGGCGGCGGCTTGCCGGCTGCTGCCCCCGGCGCGCCGCCAGCTGCGGGCGCATCGCCCTTGCCGCAGGCAGTGAGCGACAGCAGGGCCGCAGCTGCGGCGGCGGTGGCAACAACGCGCCATGTGGATGACGGGCGGTGAGAAACATGCAAGACGGGCATGCGATTCCTTCGTAGGACGGCAGACAAAGAAGAGGTGGCCAAATGGAAAGCCGGGTGCAGGGCGTGCGCAAAAACCATGCCGCGACTGCAACCGATCGGCAGCAAGGGAGTTTACATACATTCGTGGATGTATAGTCGGGAACCGGTTTCAGCCCCGAATCTACACACTTCAGGAGACAGTTTTGGCACGCCGCACCAAGGAAGAGGCCCTCGCGACGCGAAATCGACTGATCGACGCGGCCGAAATTCTCTTTCAGTCGCAAGGGGTATCCAGAACTTCTTTGCAGCAGATTGCAGAGCAGGCGGGTGCCACACGCGGCGCCGTCTACTGGCATTTCAAGGACAAGGCCGATTTGTTTAACGCCATGATGGAGCGTGTCACATTGCCGATGGAAAACGCGACGCGCTTTGCCGACGATCCTGCTGTCGACCCGCTGGTCGTCATCGAGGCTGGCGTGGTGGCGGCATTGCGCCTTGTAACTACCGACACGCAAGTGCGTCGCGTGTTCGACATCGCAACCCATAAGGTCGAATACACCGGCGAGATGGCCTCCGTGCAGCAACACCATCTCCAGGTTCGCAACGGCTGCGTGGGCGATTTCGAAAAGGCATTGCGGCTTGCGGCCCGCCGCACCGGAATCAAACTAGCCGTGCCGGCGGCGGTGGCAGCACAAGGGCTTCATGCGCTCATAAGCGGGCTCATTCAGAACTGGCTGCTCGACCCCGAAGCATTTGCACTGGTTAGCGCTGGCAAGCGGACCTTCAACGTCTATCTGGCGGGGCTTGGCTTCGATCGCTCTGGTGCGCGGATCGATGTTGCGGCCGATCCGCTGGCTCTCGGATCGATCGCCCGATAGGCGATAATCAGTGGCTTTCTCGTCGTATTTCAACGGATAGAATTCGGCCCTCCGAAGGCTGAGATCCTGGTTCGATTCCAGGCGACGGGACCATTTTTGAGAGACCGGCAAGGCCACGTTGAACCCGCACGATTCATTTCGGGGCGGGTTTTTCGCTGCCCGGGAATTTGCCTTACAAGCGATTGGCGTGCGCGGCTGGAACAGTGCACTGCATCTTCACGCACTGTCTGGTGATGACTGTGACCACTTCTTGGAAAACGACGATCGGCTCGGCCTGCGTGGTCGTTCTGCTGGCGACCGGCAGCGTCGCGGAGGCGCTCGACAGCGCCGCCGCGGAGCCACCTGCCATTCGGCTCGCCGGCGACGATCGCGCTTTCATCAAACAGTCGGCGGGGGCAGGAATTTTCGAGGTCGAAGCTTCGAAGCTCGCGGCGCAAAAAGCGCAATCACCGGAGGTCCGGAAGTTCGCGCAGATGCTGGTTCGGCAACACACGGCCGTCAACGCGCAGCTGAAGACACTTGCGGAAGACAAGTCCTATACGCTCCCGCTCGAGATGCCGGGCGCCAAGCGATCCACACTCGCTTCGCTGTCACAGAGCAGCGGTGCCGCATTCGACGCGGCGTATCTGCGGCAAGTCGGCATCAAGGATCACAAGACCGACATCAAGCATTTCGAAACCGCAGCACGCAGTGCAAAAGACCCCGATCTCAAGACGTGGGCCGGCAAGACGCTGCCTTCACTCAAAGAGCATCTGGCGGCTGCCGAGTCATTGGAGTCTTCAGTCGGTATCGCGCACAAGCCCTGAAAGGATCGTCCATGTCGTATCAATTGCATTACTGGCCGACCATCCAGGGTCGCGGCGAATTTGTGCGACTGGCGCTCGAAGCGACTGGAGCCAATTACGTCGACGTCGCTCGTCAACCGCCTGCAAAGGGCGGCGGTGAGGCGGCCTTGGGGCGCAGCCTGAATGACCCGGACAATCCACGGCCATCGTTCGCTCCGCCTTTCCTCGTTGATGGCGATCGCTTGGTCGGGCAGACCGCCACTATCCTGCTTTATCTCGGTTCGCGGCTCGGTCTGGCCGGTGCAGGCGAGGCTGACGGCCTGTGGACACAACAGCTGCAATTGACCATCGCCGACGCGGTGGCCGAGGCGCACGATACGCACCATCCGATCTCGGGCAACGCCTATTACGAAGACCAGCGCGATGCCGCCCTGCAGCGCGCCAAGGCATTTCGCGAAGAGCGCATCCCAAAGTTCCTGGGATGGTTCGAGCAGGTCTTGAAACGCAATCCAGCCGGTCATCTGCATCTGGTGGGCAACTCACTGACTTATGCGGACTTGTCTCTGTTCCAGTTGGTCGCTGGTCTGCGATACGCGTTTCCCAAAACGACAGCAGGCGTGCTGGCCGATACGCCCTTGGTCGCCGGGCTGCACGGCAACGTGAGTCGGCGCGAGCGGGTGCATGCCTATCTGCAAAGTCCGCGCCGCATCGCCTTCAATGAAGAGGGGATCTTCAGGCATTACCCGGAACTGGACGGTTAGTCGTTCGGCTCGTCGTGAAGGTCCGCCTTGTCGTCGATCCTGTTGCCATCTTTGCGAATGCGCAGGGCGGTGCCGTAGAGCGCGTTCCTAGGTGCGCCGCTGATCTCCGCCGCGAGGCGCACGGCCGTCTTGACCGGCAGTTCTTCCAGCAGCAGGCGCAGCACACGCTCACCTTCGGCGCCATCATCGACGGCCACCGTCATCGGATGCAGAGCGAGCGCAAATTCCCCGCGTGTGCGGTCGCGTGCCGCGGCGAACCAGGCCGGCAGTTCGCTGGCCGCCATCGTGGCGATCTCTTCGAACTGTTTGGTCAATTCACGACCGATGGTGACGCGCCGTTCGCCCAGCACAGTCAGTGCCTTGGCCACGGCCTCGATGCGGTGCGGTGCTTCGAGCAATATGACAGCGCGCGGGTCCAGCGCAAGCGCTTGCACAGCGGTGTCGCGTTCACCGGCTTTGCTCGGCAGGAAGCCGGCGAAGACAAAGGCGCTGCTGTCGTCGCTGCCACCGACGAGGCCCGCAGCGCCGATCAGCGTGGTTACGGCGCTCGCGCCGGGCAACGGAAGCACCCGAAACCTGGCGGCGCGCGCGGCGGCCACCAGCCGCGCACCGGGATCGCTCACACCCGGCGTGCCGGCATCGCTCACGTACGCGATGCGCTCGCCTTGGGCGAGGCGAGCAACCACCGTTTGTGCCGCTTCGGCTTCGTTGTGCTGGTGCAGCGCGAGCAGTTGGCCGCCGGGGCGATCGATGCCATAGGCACGCAACAAGCTCTGCGTATGCCGCGTGTCTTCGCAGGCGACAGCGTCGACCATTTGCAGCACATGCAGCGCACGCAACGTGATGTCGGCGAGGTTGCCGATGGGCGTAGCGACCACGTAGAGCGTGCTCTGCGGATAATCCTGCCCACCCGCAGCGTCGCTCGCGGCCGAGAGGACTGCGCCGAACGAGGCAGCGGTGATTGAAGCCAATGGATTCTCCGGAACAACAACAGGATCGCAGGGATGGCGACAACGAAAACCAAAACAATCGCAACGTCGATAAAAACCACCAAGCAGCGTGGCGATGCGGCGGAAGACGCTGCACTCGAACATCTGCAGGACGCTGGTCTGGTACCGGTCGCCCGCAATTATCGAACGCCGGGTCGCGGCGGCGGCGAGATCGATTTGATCATGCGAGATCCGCGCGACGGCACGCTCGTGTTCGTCGAGGTCCGGCAGCGCGCGAGCAGCACGCATGGTGGCGCTGGCGGCAGCATCACCGGCGTCAAGCAGCGTCGCATCATCTTCGCGGCGCGCCACTATCTCAGCGGGCTACGGACGTTGCCACCGTGCAGGTTCGACGTAGTCTTGGTCGAAGAAAAAACTCAATGGCTGCAAGGCGCATTCGACGCAGGCTACTAGTGGCCTGCACGATTTGTTGCACAAGCTGTCGCTATCATCCGACCTCAAATGCTTGAGCAACGGATACAGCAGCACTTCATCGACAGCGCCGACCTCAAATATCAGGTGGGTCCGGCGCTCAGCAAGCCGATTTCGCAAGCAATGCAGGCGCTGCTGGCGTGCGTGACCAGTGGCGGCAAGGTGCTGGCGTGCGGCGCCGGCGTGTCGGGGCTGCTAGCGGCGCAATTCGCTGCGCACTTCGTCGGGCGGTTCGAACGAGAGCGGCCCGAGCTCGCGGCCATCGCTTTGCCGGGAGACGCCACCGATCCGGCGGCCGACACGCCAGAAGCCATCGACAGCGACCGTTTCGCACGCCAAGTGCGCGCGCTCGGACAGGCGGGCGACGTATTGCTGGTGCTGAGCGCCAGCGGCCAGTCGTCGGTGGTGCTGGCCGCGGTCACGGCCGCCCATGCGCGCGATATGACTGTCGTTGCGTTGCTGGGCCACGCGGCCGGCAGCGGCGGCGCGATCGGCCGTGCGCTGCGCGAAACCGATGTACAGGTATCGGTGCCGCACGAACGCGCGGCACGCATCCACGAAGTCCACCTGCTCGCGCTGCATTGCCTGTGCGACGGGGTAGACGCCCAATTACTCGGAGAACAGGAAGGTTCCACATGACGATCCCAACGAAATCGACCCGCAGCATCGGCACGGCGCTGGCAGCACTCACGGCGGGTGCCGCATTGGTGGCCGGCCTCTCCGGCTGCGTGCCACTGGTAATCGGCGGGGCCGCGGTGGCCGGCGCTGGCTTGGTCGCGACCGATCGCCGCAGCTCCGGCGCCCAGCTGGACGACCAGGGCATCGAGCTGCGCGGTGCCGCCCGTATCCGCGAGATCGCAAACGACGACATGAACGTCACGCTGGTGAGTTTCAACCGGCAGGTGCTGATGGTCGGCACGGTCGGCAGCGAGGCCGACAAGCGGCGCGCCGAAGAGGTTTTGCGCCGTGTCGACAATGTGCGCTCGGTGGTAAACGAACTCGCTGTCGGCCCGTCGAGCTCGTTCCCGCAGCGCTCCAACGACACCTACATCACAGGCAAGGTGAAGGCATCGCTGCTCGATGCCAAGGACATCTTCGCCAACTCGTTCAAGATCGTGACCGAACGCGGCACCGTCTACATCATGGGCATCGCGACCCGGCGTGAGACGGACCGTGCGACCGAGATTACCCGTGGCGTGTCTGGCGTCAATCGCGTCGTGCGCGTGGTTGAAATCGTCAGCGATGCGGATCTTGCGAACCAGACGCGTGACAACAGCGCGCCAGCACCCGTGTCGTCGCCATCGAGCGTGGCGCCGGCTTCACGCTCCAACGTCCCGCTGCCCGCGATGGAGCCGCTGCCTGCTCCAAGCGGCGGCGCAAGCACGACGCCCGTTCGCTAGGGCGTCGCCGGTTACTTCAGCCGTGTGATCAGGCTGGAGGTGTCCCAACGCTTGCCGCCGGCCTGTTGTACGTCGGCATAAAACGTGTCGACCAATTGCGTCACTGGTAGTTGCGCACCGTTGCGCTTGGCTTCGTCGAACACCAAGCCCAGATCCTTGCGCATCCAGTCGACCGCGAAGCCGAAATCGAACTTGCCTTCAATCATCGTCTTACCGCGGTTCTCCATCTGCCAGCTTTGCGCAGCGCCCTTGCTGATGACGCCGAGCACGGCCTCCATATCGAGACCGGCGCGCTGGCCGAAGGCGATGGCTTCCGACAAACCCTGCACCAGTCCCGCGATGCAGATCTGGTTGACCATCTTCGCGAGCTGACCCGCACCGCTCTCGCCCAGCAGCGTCACGGCGCGTGCGAAGGCGTCGATTACCGGCTTGACCCGTTCAAAAGTGGCAGCGTCGCCACCGCACATCACGGTGAGTGCGCCGTTCTGCGCCCCCGCCTGGCCGCCGGATACCGGCGCATCGATCAACTGCAGGCCGAGCCCGAGGGCCGCTTTCGAGAGTTCGCGCGCGACGTCGGCCGAGGCGGTGGTGTGATCCACGAAGACAGAGCCCTTCTTCATGCCGGCAAAGGCGCCATCGGCACCCAGCACCACCGAGCGCAAGTCTTCGTCATTGCCGACACAGCAAAAAACGATATCCGCGTTAGCGACGGCATCGCGCGGCGTGGCCGCATGACCGAGCGTAGCCACTGCGCCGGCCGCGGCGATCTCCTTTAGCCAGTCGGCCGACTTGGCAGCGGTCCGGTTGTAGACCGTGACGCTGTGCCCCGCCAACGCAAGGTGCCCGGCCATCGGGTAACCCATCACGCCGAGGCCGAGGAAGGCGACCTTGTGCGAAGGGACGAGAGAATAGATTTTGGTGTTGAGGCTGCTCATACCCATAGCTTAGCGCCGCTGCCCGCAACACCAGCACGAGCCTCCCTCGTGCATCAGCATTTTTTACTGGGGCGAGCTAAACGATGGCGAAGTGTTCGGTTCCGGCCGACAAGTCCTGCGACTTCGCCCGGCGGCTGTTCAGCTTGATCTGCAGGCGCAGGTCGTTGGCCGAGTCGGCATTGCGAATAGCGTCATCGAAAGTGATTGCGTTGTTCTCGAACAGGTCGAACAGCGCCTGGTCGAAGGTCTGCATGCCCAGATTTCGGCTCTTCTTCATGATCTCCTTGATCTCGCCGACCTCGCCCTTGAAGATCATGTCGGAGATCAGCGGCGTGTTCAGCAGGATCTCGACGGCAGCGATGCGGCCCTGACCGTCTTCTGTCGGGATCAGGCGCTGCGACACCAGCGAGCGCAGGTTGAGCGACAAGTCCATCAACAGCTGATTGCGGCGCTCTTCAGGAAAGAAATTGATGATGCGGTCAAGCGCCTGGTTGGCGCTGTTGGCGTGCAGCGTCGCCATGCAGAGGTGACCTGTTTCGGCAAACGCCACAGCGTGTTCCATGGTTTCGCGGTCGCGAATTTCGCCCATCAGGATCACATCGGGCGCCTGGCGCAGCGTGTTCTTGAGAGCGGCTGCCCAACTGTCGGTATCTATGCCCACTTCGCGCTGTGTCACCACGCAGTTCTTGTGCGGATGCACGAACTCGACCGGGTCTTCGACCGTCACGATGTGGCCGTATGAGTTTTCATTGCGCCAGTCGATCATGGCGGCCAACGTGGTCGACTTACCCGAGCCCGTGGCGCCGACCAGGATGGTTAGGCCTCGTTTGGTCATCGCCACGTCTTTCAACACCTGCGGCATGCCGAGTCCGTCGATGGTCGGCAGTTTGGCCGGAATGGTCCGCATCACCATGCCGACCTTGCCTTGCTGCACGAACGCGTTCACCCGAAAGCGCCCGACACCGGTCGGCGAGATCGCGAAGTTGCATTCTTTCGTGCGCTCGAATTCGGCCGTCTGGCGATCGTTCATGACCGAGCGGGTGAGGGCCAGCGTGTGCTGCGAGCCGAGCGCCTGGCCCGACACCTTGGTGACCTTGCCGTCGACCTTGATGGCCGGCGGAAAGTCGGCGGTAATGAACAAGTCGCTGCCGTTGCGGCTCACCATGAGCTTGAGCAGTTCGTTGATGAACTGGCTGGCCTGATCGCGTTCCATGTGTCTGCTCCGGAGGTGTCCAGAAAAAAGTTCAGCCCGGGAAGTTCTCGGGAATCTTGGCTTTGCCGCGTGCTTCTGCGGATGAAATCACGCTGCGGCGCACCAGGTCTGTCAGGTTCTGGTCCAGCGTCTGCATGCCTTGCCCGCTGCCAGTTTGAATCGATGAGTACATCTGCGCAACCTTGCCCTCGCGAATCAGATTCCGAATGGCCGGCGTGCCCAACATGATCTCGTGCGCCGCCACGCGGCCCTGGCCGTCTTTGGTCTTGCACAGCGTTTGAGAAATCACCGCCTGCAGCGACTCGGACAGCATCGCGCGGATCATGTCTTTTTCTTCGCCCGGAAATACGTCGATGATCCGGTCGATGGTCTTGGCCGCAGAAGACGTGTGGAGCGTGCCGAACACCAAATGGCCCGTTTCAGCTGCCGTCATGGCCAAACGGATGGTTTCCAGGTCGCGCATTTCGCCGACCAGAATCGCGTCCGGGTCTTCGCGCAGGGCAGAGCGCAATGCCGCCGCGAAAGACAGCGTCATCGGCCCGACTTCGCGCTGGTTGATCAGGCACTTCTTCGATTCGTGGACGAATTCGATCGGATCTTCGACCGTCAGGATGTGGCCGTATTCGGTTTCGTTCAGGTAGTTGACCATCGCGGCGAGCGTGGTCGACTTGCCCGAGCCGGTCGGGCCGGTGACAAGCACCAGGCCACGCGGCTTCAGCGCCAGTTCGCCGAAGATTTTGGGTGCATTCAACTGCTCCAGTGACAGGATCTTGGAGGGAATGGTCCGAAACACCGCCGCGGCGCCGCGCGATTGGTTGAAGGCATTGACCCGAAAGCGCGCCAGACCGTCGATTTCGAAAGAGAAGTCGACCTCCAGAAACTCTTCGTAGTGCTTCCTGTGCGTATCGCTCATGATGTCGTACACCATGGCGTGCACCGCTTTGTGGTCGAGCGCGTCGACATTGATTCGCCGCACGTCGCCGTGCACCCGGATCATGGGCGGCAAGCCGGACGACAGATGCAAGTCCGAAGCTTTGTTTTTGACGCTGAACGCCAGCAATTGGGTAATGTCCACGGGGTCCTCGAATGGGTCGGTGACGTTTTGATACGCTTTTGACGATTATGACGATGATTCGTGACAACCTCCAGCAAGTTACCGCCCGGATCGTGACGGCTTGCACAGCCGCCGGACGGGAACCCGCTAGCGTGCGCTTGCTTGCGGTCTCCAAAATCTTTCCTCCCGCGGCCGTTCGAGATGCCCATGCGGCAGGCCAGCGCGCATTTGGCGAAAACTATATTCAGGAGGGCGTTAGCAAGATCGAGGCTCTGGCAGACCTTCGCGCCGACCTCGAGTGGCACTGCATCGGCCCGCTCCAGAGCAACAAAACGCGTCTGGTGGCCGAGCATTTCGACTGGGTGCACAGCATCGATCGTCTGAAGATAGCGCAGCGCCTCAGCGAGCAGCGGTCGGCGGACTTGCCGCCGCTTCAAGTCTGTTTGCAGGTCAATGTCGACGGCGGCGCCAATAAGTCGGGTGCATCACCGGACGAGGCGTTGGCGCTGGCACAGGCTGTTGCTGCGTTGCCACGCTTGCGGCTGCGTGGGCTCATGGCGATCCCCGAACCCGCCGATGGCTTCGATGCGCAGCGGGCGCTTTTCATGAGAGCTGCCGCAATTTTCGATCGGATCAAGGCGACGGGCATCGCGCTCGACACGCTGTCGCTCGGCATGAGTGCCGACATGGAAGCAGCGATTGCCGCCGGCAGCACGATGGTGCGTGTGGGCACGGCGATCTTTGGCAAACGATGAAAGGCGGCGCAAAGGCAGTCACGGCTTCGCTGGATTGCTTCGTCCTGGCGGGCAGTCTCCACTCGACTGCAGGCGCCTGACGTCCATTGCATAACCGCCTGCGCGGCTTGCATAAGTCATGGCGCAGTCATGGGACAAGGTCTATCGTGAATGGCATCCACCCACACACGGAAGCCCCATGAGCGAAAAACTGTCCTTCGTCAATCCCACACCCACCAGCCCGTGGGGGACTTACCTGCAACAGGTCGACCGTGTGATGCCTTACCTGGGCGACCTGGCCAAGTGGGCCGAGACGCTCAAGCGCCCCAAGCGCGCGCTGATCGTCGACGTGCCGATCGAGATGGACGACGGCCGCATTGCGCACTACGAAGGCTATCGGGTGCAGCACAACATGAGCCGCGGGCCAGGCAAGGGCGGTGTGCGTTTTCACCCCGATGTCACGTTGGAAGAAGTGATGGCACTCTCGGCCTGGATGACGATCAAGACGGCTGCGGTCAATCTGCCGTACGGCGGTGCCAAGGGCGGCATTCGCGTCGACCCTAAGAAGCTGTCGCAAAAGGAGCTGGAGAAAGTCACGCGCCGATACACCAGCGAGATCGGCATCATCATCGGCCCGCACACAGACAGACCGGCGCCCGACGTCAACACCAACGGCCAGATCATGGCGTGGATGATGGACACGTACTCGATGAACACCGGCGGCACCGCGACCGGTGTAGTCACCGGCAAGCCGCTGCATCTGGGCGGTTCGCTCGGTCGCGTCAAGGCGACCGGGCGTGGCGTGTTCGTGACGGGCCGGGAAGCGGCGCGGCGCCTGGGCCTCGACCTGCGCGGTGCGCGTATCGCGGTGCAGGGCTTTGGCAACGTGGGTTCTGTCGCTGCCGAACTTTTCGTCGAAGCCGGTGCAAAGATCGTCGCGGTCCAGGACCACACCGGCACCATCGTCAACGACAGGGGTCTCGACTTGGCCGAGCTGATTCCGGTGTCTCGCACGCCGGCCGGCGCAGTGAGCTTCAAGGGCGGCGACGTGGTGCCCAACGAAGCCTTCTGGGATGTGGCGTGCGACATCTTGATTCCGGCCGCCCTCGAGGGCCAGATCACCGCTGCGCGCGCCAAGAAAACGACCGCCAAGCTGGTGCTCGAAGGCGCCAATGGCCCGACGGTCCCGGAGGCCGACGACATCCTGGCCGAGCGGGGCGTCCTGGTGGTGCCCGACGTGATCTGCAACGCCGGCGGCGTGACGGTCAGCTACTTTGAGTGGGTGCAGGATTTCTCGTCGTTCTTCTGGGACGAAGACGAGATCAACGTGCGGCTCGATCGCATCATGATGAATGCACTGAACCAGATCTGGGACACCGCCGACAAGCACAAGATCAGCCTGCGCACGGCCACCTATGCAGTAGCCTGCGAGCGCATTTTGATGGCGCGACAGGAACGGGGTTTGTACCCTTGAACCCCGGCTCGAGCGTGGCTTAGACGCGCCCATTTTCAGGCGCGGGGAACGCTGGGGTTCGAGGCGTATCGAAGCCGAGGCAGGCATGTCGCCGGTAATTTCGCCGGTAGCATCGACACGCCATGTTCATCGCTTTTTCTTCTGGCCGGCCCGTTCGTTTTCCTGCTGCGTCGGCCCTTGCCGCTGCGCTGCTCCTGTCGGGTTGCGGCGGCCCTCCAAAGCGCGTCTCCTACGAGCCTGAAGCGTTCGATTCGACCACCACGCACACCCGCAGCTATTCCGCGAGCGAGGGACAAACATGCGAGGCCGCGCGTCGCGCCCTGCTCAGTCAGGGTTACATGCTTACCGCGTCAAATATCGACCTGGTCACGGCCCGCAAGAGTTTTCAGCCGACAGGGGAAATGCATGTCGAAGTCGAGTTGCGCGTGGTCTGCGCCTCTGAGGTCGCCAAGGGCAGTCGGACGGTGACATTCGTCACGGCATTGCAGGACCGCTATGCGCTGAAGAAGGTCAACAACTCTGCGAGCGTGGGTGTTGGCGCAATCGGATCGCTCTCGCTGCCGTATTCGTCGAGCGACGATGCGATGGTCAAGATCGCCAGCGAAACGCTGACCGACGAAGGTTTTTACGACCGGTTCTTCGCGCTGCTCGAACGATTTCTGAAAGCGCAGCAGGGCAGCGAGCCATCGGTATCGCCGGCGACACTGGGTGCACCAGTGGCGCGACCGCTGTCTGCGCCGCCGCCGCTGCCCGTGTCCACGCCGCCAGTGCCCGTCATGGCGCCGATACCTGCAGCGCCACCCAACCCGTCAGCCGCGCCGTTGCCCGCGCCGAACGCTGTGCCCGAGACGCAAAAGTAGATCTCAGGACCTGCCGGGCCTAGAGCTCGCGGCATCTTCAATCAAGCCGCGCTCGCCGTCGCCAACGCTGCTTCAAGTTGCTCGGCGGAAAATGGTTTGGCCAGCCAGATCGTGCCGGGCATCGGCGCGTCGGGCTGCGTTTGCCCGCTTGCAAAAATCACCTGCATGCGATGGCCCGAAGGCAGGCTCTGCACCAGGTCGTAGCCAGACAAGGCGGGCAACCCGATGTCGGTAAGCAGCACGTCGAAAGCGCCATCCATGAATCGCGACATGGCTACCTCTGCGCTCTTGACGCCTGTAGCCCAGTGGCCGAGTAGCTGAAGCAACTCGACAGTGGCCGACAGCGCCGCGGAATCGTCTTCCACCACGAGAACGCGCAATTTGCCCGGAGACGCGGACGTCTTCTCGGCATTCGACGGATTGTCTCTGGAGTCGTTGGGTTGGTGCACGTCGGTCGTCATCGGTGAGTTCCGGTCAACCTTCACTTTAGGGCAAGCGCCTGCGCCTTCACGTCCTCTCAGGCACGAGCTGGCGTAGGAGGCGCGCTTTCGAAGCAGCCCGGCCAGTTCGGCGTGGTTGTGCAGTCCTTGGACTTCTGCTCCTTTGACCGCCACCAACAATTCCGGAAATTACCGGCGCCAATGGTCTGCACGGCAACGGCAACGGCATTCGGCAAAAAATCGTCGAAGTGCCATATGACTTCGTGTCCGAAGCGTGTTCGACACGCCGACGCGCTGCGAGAGCCGGCGCTGATCAACAGCAGCAGCGAGCCTGAAGCGGCCAAGATTTGCGGCAGCGCATTCCGCCGCTGGCGTCGTTGAGTGACGATCTTGATCGGCTGCGCGCGCGCGACGGACTTGACCGGCCGACCCTGCCCCACATCAGCGCGCGAGCGTCGACTTCCCGAACAAACTTTCGATCAGCGCCACCGCCACTTCTGCAGTCTGGTTGCGCACGTCCAGCGCCGGATTCAGTTCGACCACATCGAGCGACCCCAAACGCCCGGTGTCCGCGGCCATTTCCATGCACAGCTGCATCTCTCGGTACGTCGGGCCGCCCCGAACGCCCGTGCCCACGCCGGGCGCGTCGGCCGGATCGAGGCAGTCGAGGTCAAAGCTCACGTGCAGGTGAGTGTCTTCGTCGACGTCTTGCAGGGCTTCGGTCATGGTGTGGCGCATGCCGTGCTCGTCGATGTGGCGCATGTCGAACACGCGCAGGCGCAGCGTGCGGATCGCTTCTTTCTCGTCATGGTCGACGCTGCGAATGCCGATGAAGCGCACCGCTTCCGGCTGGAGCGCCGCGCGCTCGCCGCTCCAGCCGGTGAGCGCCGCTGGACCGTGGCCGAGCAAACACGACACGGGCATGCCGTGGATGTTGCCGCTCGGGCTCGTGGCTTCGGTGTTGACGTCGGTGTGCGCGTCGAGCCACAGCACGCACAGTTTCTGGCCGCGCTTGCGGACGTGCCAGGCGATGGCGCTGATCGAGCCGATGGCCAGGCAGTGGTCGCCGCCCAGCATCAGCGGCACGCGCCCTGCGCCCAAAGCAGTGTCGACCGCGTTGTAGACCGAACGGTTCCAGGCGATCACTTCGTCCAGATGCCGGAGGCCGTTGGTCGGCTCGGCATACGGCGTGACGGGCCCGGCGAGATTGCCTCGGTCCACCACGGCAAAGCCCAGGCGCGTGAGCGTTTCGCCCAAGCCGGCGACGCGCAAGGCGTCCGGGCCCATGCCGGTACCGCGCATGCTGGCGCCCACGTCGGTCGGGGCGCCGATGAGTTCAAGCGTTGCGGTCATGGTGTGTTGCAAGTCATGCGACGAGCCTACCCTCGCGTGTGCAAAAGTCGCAAGCGTCCGGGTGGAAACACTGAAGCCGCGAGGCCCTTTTTTGAGTGTCGGCACGGTATCCTGATGAACGCCTTTGAGTGCGCAATCAAGGAGACAACATGAAACACCTGAGCGGCCTCGACGCCACCTTCCTGCACCTTGAAACTCCTGAGATGCCGATGCATGTGGGTTCGCTCAACGTGCTCGATTTGCCACCGGGCTACAAGGGCGATTTCTACGACGACGCCAAGGCTTTCATGGCCAGTCGCATCCATCTGGCAGACGTGTTCACTCGTAAGCTCGCGCTGATGCCGTTCGACCTCTCGAATCCGGTCTGGGTCGAAGAGGAAGACATGGACATCGACTACCACGTGCGGCATATCACGCTACCCAAGCCGGGCACCAACCGCCAGCTGCAACAGTACGTGGCGCGCCTGCATTCGACGCTGCTCGACCGCAGTCGTCCGCTGTGGGAGTTCTTCATCATCGATGGGCTGCAAAGCGGCCAGGCGGCCCTTTACACCAAGGTGCACCATGCCGGCATCGATGGCCAGGCCGGCGTCGCTCTCGGCAAGGCCATCTTCGATCTCGAAGCGGGCGGCCGTGTCGTCAAACCGCCGCGGGTCCGTGCGCGCAGCAGCAACTATGCGCTCGGCATGGCCGAGCTCGCGAGCGCTGCGTTGCGCAACACTGCGCAGCAGTACGTGAAGCTTTTCAAGATGGCGCCGGCCTTTGCGCGCGCCATCGGCGGCCTTGCCAAGTCGGACGAAAAGGCCGCCGAGAAATCGCTCACCACAGCACCGAAGAAATTCAAACTATTGGCCCCGCGCACGCCCTTCAACGTGTCGATCACCAACCAGCGCACCTTTGCGGGGCGCACCATTTCACTGGCCGAGACCAAGCACATCGCCAGGCATTTCGGCGTGACGCTGAACGACGTCGTCATGGGCACGGTGGCGGGCGCCATTCGCAAATACCTTAAAGACAGCAACGAGCTGCCCGAAAAGTCGATGGTGGGCGCCATCCCGGTGAGCCTGCGCGAAGCCGGTGACGAGACCGCCAACAACCAGGCCAGCATGATCCTGGTTAGCCTTGCGACGGACATCAAGGATCCTGTGGCGAGGCTCAAGCAGATCAACGCATCGTCGAACGCATCAAAGTCGACCATGAACAAGTTCAAGGCGGTCATCCTCGACGACTTCCCGATGTTCGGTGCACCGTGGCTGATATCCGGCGTGGCCTCCATGTTCGGTCGTTCGGGGCTGATCAACGTGATTCCGCCGGTCGCCAACGTCGCCATCTCGAACGTGGCCGGCGCTCCGTTTCCGATGTACTTCGCGGGGGCCCTGGTCACTTGCTATTACCCGGTGTCGATCGCCAGCCACGGCATGGCGCTGAACGTCACGGTGCAAAGCTACAACGGCCGCATGGACTACGGTCTGATCGCCTGCCGCCGCGCTGTGCCCGACATCACCGAAATCGGCGACTACATGCTGGCCGAGCATAAGACGTTGCTGGACCTTGCCGGGCCAATGCCGTCGGCGCAGCCAGCAGCTGCGACCAGTGCTGCTGCAACTGCGCCTGCGCCCAAGCCGGTCCGCGCAGTGCCCAAGCCGAAGCTCAAGATCGTCGGAAAGTCGGCCGGGAAGAGCACTGCAAAATCGACCGTCAACCTGGTCGTTAAGCCGGTCGTGAAGGCTTTGGTCAATGCCGTGTCCAAGCCTGCTTCGAAGAAAGCACCCAAAGCGTCGACGCTTGCCAAGCGGGCGCGCGTCGGCGCAACTGCAAGCTCGTGAACGGGCCAGAAAATTGGGGCAGTTGGACTAACTTTCCACCGCTTCTAGTTATCGCGGCCTAGGCATCGCCGAAGAAGATCGGTCCATCGCAAATCAGCGACTCGATCAACTTCAAGGAAATTCTTCATGACCACGCAAACCTTCTCTTCCGTTGCCGTGTACGTCGTCGGCCAGTACAACGAAGCCGGCAAGACACTCGTGAGCGCGTATCGCACGGGCGCGCATCGCCTGCTCGGCGGCGCAGCTTCGCGCTTGTCCTCGCGGTTTGCTGCAGCTCAAAAGATCACCGGCTTTCTCGCCAACCGCCTCGACATTGATACCAGCCGAGTCGTCACGTTGATGGACCGCGTCGCTGCTGCCAGCACCAATGGCATCGAATCGGTCGCCGGCCGCGCTGCACAAATCGAATCGCCGGTCGTGACGTCGATGTTCAAGACGCTGAACGCCATCAACCTGCCGATCGCCAATGTATCCGCCCAAATCGCCGACAAGATCGTCGAAGGCGCCAAGCAGATCGAAGTGCGTGTGAGCGGTGTCGATCTGCCGAAGGCCGTTCGCACCGTCAAGGCCAAGGTCCGCGCCGCCGCAAAGCCGGTCCGTCGCGCTGTTCGCAAGGCAGCTTGAGGTGGTGACCAAGGCGCCGACTCCAAAACAGGCGCCTGCCAAAAAGGCGATGCCCGCGAAGAGGCGGGCCGCCGCTGGCAAAACTGCCGCCTTGGTGGTCCCATTGAAGGCCAGTCCCGGCAAGGCAGAAGTCTTGCTCCGCGCTGGCCTCAAGGCGCTCGGCAACGTGCGCGACGATGTCGTCAAACGGCAGACCAACGTTATCGAAGGCTTGCTCGGCATTCAGCCCAAAGGCGCCGCCGCATCGGCCCGTGGTTTCCCGAGCCTCGACAGCTTCGGCATTCGCAAGCTCGAAGACGTTTTTGACCAGCGCGTGGCAACGGCATTGCAGCGTCTCGGCATGCCGACACCTCAAGAAGTTCAGGCGCTTCGCGACGAGGTTCGCCAACTTCGCGCGCGCCTTGACCGTGTCGATCCGTTGGCGCGCAAAGTGGCCAAGACAGCTGTATCGCCGTCCCGGCGCAAGCGCTGATCCGTTGGCGATACGGCGGCTCTTCTTATCGCCTGTATTCCACGTATCTCCTCTCTTGTGGCAAGTCCCAATACCCGCGACCGCATTCTGTTGAGCAGCCTCGCGCTATTCAACGCCGAAGGCCTGGCCGCAACATCGACGCACAAGATCGCGGCCGAGCTCGGCATCAGCCCGGGCAATCTGCACTATCACTTCAAGGCCAAGGCGCTGATCGTCGACTGGCTGTTTCGCCGCTTCGAACAGCGGCTCGAAACCTTGAATGCGTCATCGGCTTCAATCACTGCCATCGACGATCTCTGGCTTGCGCTGCATCTGCGCTTCGAGGCGATCAACGAGTACCGGTTCATCTATCGCGACATGGCTTTTCTGGCGAGCGAGTACCCCGCGCTCGGCCAGCGGGCGCAAGACCTTACGGCGCACAACCTGGTCGCAGCTCAAGCACTTTGCGAAGGGCTCGTGGCGACGGGCGTGATCGAAACCAGCGCCGAGCAGGCACGCATCCTGGCGCTGCAGATGGTCTTCACCACCACTTGCTGGCTGTCTTTCGAGCGGCTGGTGCCGGGGCGCAATGCGCTCGCGCAGGCCGATTCAGGCCTTGCGGCTTTCTACACGCTCACGCTGATTTCGCCCTACGTTTCGAGCGAATCGAGGGCTTACCTTGATTACCTGCGCGGCAAATACCTCGGATAAATGAGCCTGCCGTCCCACGGGCCGAGGCGCCCGTCAACTTCAATTTCTACGAGAATTCAACTGAGGAGAGCTGACATGACCACCGCCACCAACGCAAGTCGCCAGGAACGAATCAAGCCGCCGTCGCGCCTACTGCTGCTGGCAGAAGTCCGGGCCCTGTGGGAGACGGGCGCCGGCATCGCCATGTGGCCGCTGTTGCAACTCACGCCGCGCGGCGACGGGCACCCGGTGCTCGTGCTGCCGGGGCTTGTGGCCAGCGACCGGTCGACCGGCATCCTGCGTCGCTATCTCGAAAGCCGCGGCTACGACGCGCATGGATGGGGCCTGGGCCGCAACATGGGACCGCGAGAAGGGGTCGAAGCCGGCATGGTCAAGCTGCTTCGCGAACTGCACGACAAGAACGGCGAGAAAGTGAGCGTCGTCGGGTGGAGTCTCGGGGGCGTGTATGCCCGCTTGCTGGCGTCGGCACATCCTGAACTCGTGCGCAATGTCATCACGTTGGGCAGTCCGTTTTCCGGTAGCCCGCGTGCCACCAATGCATGGCGCGTTTACGAAGGGGTCAGCGGCCAGAGTTCGCACGATCCGAAGCGCATGAAGTACATCAGCCCGACGCCGCCCGTACCGACCACCTCGATCTTCAGCCGCACAGACGGCGTCGTCGCCTGGCAGTGCAGCCTGGAGAAGACCGGACCGCAGTCGGAGAACATCGAGGTCATCGCCAGCCACATCGGGCTCGGTGCCCACCCCGCTGTGATGTACGCGCTCGCCGATCGTCTGTCGCAACCGGAGGGGGAGTGGAAGCCGTTCAACCGCACGTTGCTCGGACCGCTGATTTATCCGAACCCCGACAGGGCTTAGCGCGTTCTCGTTGTAGGGGGCAAGCTAACTGTTCGCCCAGACGTCGAGGACGTAGCGCTGCTTGGCGAGCATCTCGGCCAGCCACGCCGCGCTCTCTTTCCCATGTTCTCGAGCGATGTCGCCCAAGGTGCGTCGCACATCGGGTTCCATGCGTGAGCCGTCGCCGCATACGTATACCGTGGCGCCAGCTTCGATCAATTTCCAAACAGCATCGGCTTGCTCACGAATCAGGTCTTGCACATAGGCCTTGCGGCCACCTGCGCGCGAGAACGCGGTGTGCAGCGCGACCAAGCCCTCGTCTGCCCAAGCCTTTAGTTCGGCAGCGTAGATGAAGTCCTGCTCCGGATGCCGGCAGCCGAAGAACAGCATGGCGTCACCGATCACCACGCCCTTTGTTTTTTGCGCCGCGCGCTCCTGCATGAAGCCGCGAAACGGTGCCAGTCCGGTGCCGGGGCCGATCATGATCACCGGCTTGCTTGCGTCTTGAGGCAGGCCGAAGCCGTCCGCGGTGGTGGCGCGCACGAAGCCGTGCACCGTGTCGCCGGGTTCGGCGCGCGCCAGAAAGTTGGAGCACACGCCCTCGAAGGTGCCGCGACCTGATCGCGCGGGCGCACTCACCACGCCGACCGTCAAGCTGCAGCGCGCCACATCGACTTTGGGCGACGACGAGATCGAGTAGTAGCGAGGCGATAGCGGCGACAGCATTTCGAAATAGACCGCCAACGGCAGCTCGCATGCCGGAAATTCTTCCAGCAGGTCGAGCACCGATTTGCGCGGCACCAATACGTCGCTCTTGTAATGCGCCGCAGCGGCTTCGTCGCCGCCCGTGCTTGCGCCAAAGGCCTTCTGCGTGACCGGGCAGCGCGTGTGCTCGGACATGGTGCCGATTTGTTTGCGCGTGGCGACGTCCTGCAGCTCGACATAGTCGCCGAGCAGCCGCTCGACCGCGATCACTTCATCGACCGGCAAGAACGCCTTGCGCCCGGGGGCGGACTTGAGCCTAACGTGCGCGTCGCGCGACAGGCCGAAACGCTTCATCGCACGCTCGACCTGAGCAGGGCTGTTGCGCGGCACCACGCTCAAATGGTCACCGGCGCGATAGTCGACGCCTTCGGGCAACGCGAGTTCGATGTGGCGGGTCGAGCGGTCGGACGGCGTGGCGCCGGTCTTGGTCTGCAACTCGTCGTTGACGATCACCCGCAACGCCACGGCGCCAAGCGATTCGACCAGGCCGCTCAGTTGTGGAGGCGGCAACTCTTCGAGCGTGTAGAGCGCTTCGGCCTTCGCTGCGGTCGCGTCTGTCTTGATGTTGAAGCGGGCGTTGAGCACCGGCCACAGTGCGTCGGCCCAGTCCTGGAATGCGCCGTCCATGTCTTCCCGCGCATCGCCTTCACCGCGCGCATGAATGCGCTCGGCGCCGAGTTGCGACAGTCGCTCGTCGATGCGCCGTGGCACAGCCTGGTAGGTCGATGCCCAGTCGGTATTGCCGCATCCGAATACGCTGTAGCTCACCCCGTTCAACGAATCGTCAGCCGCTTCGATCCACCGCCAGAAATCGACGGCGTTATCCGGCGCGGTGCCGTTGTACGAGGCGCTGACGATTGCCACCGCCCCGTTGGCCGGCAGGCGCTCGGTGTAGTCGTCGAGCGATGCGATGGTGGTGGAGAAGCCGCGCATTTCACCGGCTTCCGCCAGCTGCCTTGCCAAGTCTTCTGCCGAGCCGAGGTTAGAGCCGTGCAGCACAAGCAACGACGTGCCGTGCCGCGCACTGCGTGTCGTCAACGGCACCGCCAACGCACCCGCGACTTCCGATGCAGCAGCATCGGCCAACACCGTGGTCGGCCGACTGCGCAACGCCATTGGGCTGCGCGGCTCGACCTTGATCTTGAAGCCTTCAGGCTTGATCGTCAGCGCCTCCTTGACCTTCAACTGGTAGTCGTTGTGATCGATCAGTTTGAAGCGCTGGATCACCATGCCGAGCGTGAGCACTGCCTCCTGCAAGGCGAACTGTCGGCCGATGCAGGCGCGCTGGCCGTTGCCGAAAGGCTTGAAGGCGTTGGCCGGGCGCGTGCGCTCGGCCTCGCGTGTGAAGTTATCGGGGTTGAACTGGTCGGCGTTCTCGCCCCAGATGCCCTTGTCACGATGCAGCGCGAGCGCATGCATGATGACCATGTTCTTCTTGTGGATCGTGTATTTGCCACCGATGGTCGTGTTCTCTTTCGCGCGCATCGAGATGGCCGGCGCCGTCGGATACAGCCGCAACGACTCCTTCAGGATCTGCAGCACGTACTGCAGCCGGTTGACCTGTGCATAGGTCGGTCGTGCTGTGAGGTCGGTGCCGAAAACGCTGTCGACCTCGGACTGTGCCTTGGCCATCACGTCGGGGTTCTTCAGGAGAAAGTAAGTGGCGAACGAGAGCAGCCCGCTGGTGGTCTCGTGCCCCGCGATGAGGAACTCGATGCACTCGTCGCGGATCATCTTGTCATCGAGCTTCTCGCCGCTCTTCTTGTCAACGCCGGCGATCATGTAGCTCAGCAGGTCGGGCTTGCTAGCAATATCGGCACCGCTTGCGCGTCGCTCCCTGATGATGTCCTCGACCATCGTGTGCATGAAGCGGATGTCCTTGCGCTGCTGCGCAAGCTGCTTTTTCATCAGGAATTCTTCGAGTGGCAGGCCGCGCCGGTCCTGTACCGTTTCGAGCGTGCGAACCATCGCATCGACGAACGGATGAAAGCCTTCGCGATAGAACGAGTTGAAGCGGTAGCCGAAGCCGCACAGGCCGATGGTGTCGAGCGTCAGCGCCGTCATGTCGCGTGTTACGTCGACCTCATCGTCGAAGTTCAGCCGCTCCCATTTGGTGACGAGCTGCTCGGCGATGTCCAGCATCATCGGGTGGTAGGCCTGCATCGCGCGCTGGCTGAAGTTGGCCAAGAGGATGTTGTGCGGCTTGCTCCAGGTCGGCTCGTGCGTGTCGGAGGTGAATAGCCCGTGCGATGCGGCGCGCAGCCGGCGCAGCGCGCCTTTCGTGCTCTTGTCGAAGCGCGCTTCTTCGCAGAGCTCGTCGACCAGTGCCGGCGACGACACCACGATCACCGGCATGCCCGGCATGTCGAGCCAGTAGATGCCACCCAGCTCCTGGGCAATGCGCCACATGTCCATCACGGGGGATGCGGAATCGATCGACAGCAGGTTGCCGACGAAGGGCTTCTTCGCCGGATGGGGGATCGGATAGAGCGCGTTATTGCCTGCCATGGGGAGCCTTGTTGGAGTCTTGCAGAGACTTGCTTTTCGGGTCGAAATGACTCCCGCAGTATTGGGACCACCACGAGGGGCGACGTGGCGGGGTATTCCCTTAGCGCAGGCCGATCACGCGCCACGCGTAGCCGCACAGCGTGTTCACCATTTCGTCGGGCGACAGCAGCCCGTCGGGCCGGTACCACGTGTAGCAAAAGCCGGGCAGGCTGCACGCAACCAGCGCGGTAATCTTGGCATCGTCGAAATCGAGATCGCCGTCATTGCGCGCCTCTTCGAGCAGTGGACACATACGGTCGTAGAAGTGATGCGCCAGCTTGAGCGCCGCCGCCCGGTATTCGGGCCGATAGACCTGTGGCTCGCGATAGGCGAAGAAGGAGCAGGGGTGATGCGCGATGGTCAGGCGGATGAGCCGCTCGATGCCTTCCATGACCTTGACCACGGCACGCCGGCGATCGTCCTCAGGAAAGTCCATCGCCGTCAGGCAATCGACGGCCGGGTGCCACGACAGCGTCTCGAAGATTTCCTGCTTGTCGCGAAAGTAGTAGTAGACGAAGGGCTTGGTGACGCCTAGCGCGCGCACGATCTGCGCCATCGTCGTGCTGGCATAGCCCTGCTCCGCAAAGAGCTGTGCCGCGATCTGCAGGATGCGCTCGCGTTGCTGATCGGTGCGTTGCGTGGCGGCGCGCTGTCGGCCTGTGGCTGCGTTCGATGCCTTGCTGGCTGAAGAAGCGGCGACAGAAGCAGTGGCAGAGGGTTTGCTCTGTATCTCCGAAGTTATACCCATGGGTAGGATTGTTGGAGCACCTCGAGGGCAAGGCAAGCGCTCGCCTTTATCGATAACCCTGACAGAGACGCCACGGTGACTGCAGAAGCTACGCAACCGACGCGAGCCTGCCCTAAGACAAGGATCGAAGTGTTCAAGAAGGTGTTGATTGCCAACCGCGGCGAGATCGCGGTTCGGCTGGTGCGCGCGCTGCGCGACCTGGGCATCCTGAGCGTGGCAGTGCATGCGCAGGACGATGCGGCGGCGTTGCATGTTCGGTTGGCCGACACGGCGGTAGCGCTCGACACGACGGGGCCGGCTGCATACCTCGACATTGCGGGCTTGATCGCGGTCGCGCACGCACAGGGTTGCGATGCGGTGCATCCGGGCTATGGCTTCCTGAGTGAGCGGGCGGAATTCGCAGAGGCCTGCGCAGACGCCGGCCTGACCTTCATCGGCCCGACACCGGGGCAGCTCGCGCTGTTCGGCGACAAGGCGCGCGCCCGTGTGTTGGCCCTGCAGTGCGACGTGCCGGTGATGCCGGGTAGTGCGGGTGCGGTCACGTTGGCGGAGGCACAAAGCTTCTTCGCGGAGCAGCAGGCGCTGGGTGCCACGGTCATGCTCAAAGCCATCGGCGGCGGTGGTGGTCGCGGTATGCGCGCGGTGCTGAATGCGGACGCGCTGCCCGAGGCCTATGCCCGCTGCGCCTCCGAGGCCAGAGCAGCGTTCGGCGTCGAGGGCGTCTACGTGGAACGCTTGATGAACAACGCGAGGCACATTGAAGTGCAGGTGCTCGGGGACGGCACTTCGGTCGCGAGTCTTGGCGAGCGCGAATGCACGCTGCAGCGGCGCTTTCAGAAGCTGGTCGAGATCGCGCCGAGTCCGTCGCTGTCGCAAGCATTGCGCGAGCAGGTCACGCAGGCGGCATTACGCATGGCGAAGGCAGTGGGTTATCGCAGTCTGGGCACCTTCGAATTTCTGGTCGATGCCGAATCGAGCACCTTGCCCTTCGTCTTCATCGAGGCCAACGCGCGGCTTCAGGTCGAGCACACGGTGACCGAAGCGGTGACCGGTCTCGACCTCGTGCAATTGCAGATTGCCATCGCAGCCAATGCTTCGTTGCGCGAGTTGGGCGTCGAGCCCGACCGAGCAGTCTTGCAACGTGGCTTCGCAGTGGAGTGGCGCATCAATGCGGAGACGCTGGACGCGCAGGGAAATGCGCGGCCGTCGGGCGGCGCTCTCGCACGCTTCGATCTGCCCTCAGGACCGGGGGTACGCGTCGACACGCACGGCTATGCCGGCCTCGCTCCGTCGCCGCACTACGACACGCTACTCGCCAAGCTCATCGTGCATTCGTCCTCGCCAAAATTTGCAGACGTGCTGCGCCGCTCCCTGGGCGCGCTGAACGAGTGCCGCATCGACGGTCTTGCGACGAATCTGTCGTTACTGCACGCGCTTGCTGCGCGGCCCGAATTCGCGACGCAGGTGGTGCACACGCGTTTCGTCGAGGCGCATCTGGCCGACCTGCTGGCCGACGCAGCGCGTATCGACCAGCGTAATGCGAAGGTCGGAGCTTCGACCAATGGCACCAATGGCACCGGTGGTGTCGGCGACGTAGCTAAGGCAACGCGGCAGAGCGAACCTGATACCTCGGTGGTCCGCGCGCCGATGCCCGCGAAGCTCGTGCAGTTCGACGTGGCTGTCGGTGAAGCAGTGCCTTTTGGCGCACAACTCGGCGTACTTGAAGCGATGAAGATGGAGCATCTGTTGCACGCGCCCTTTGCAGGCCGCGTGGTTGCAATGCATGCGGCACCGGGCGACTACCTTGTCGAGGGACAGCCGCTGGTGCAACTCGAAGCGATGGACGCCGTGGCGGTGCAGACCGTAGCAGGCGCCGCGCACGACCTCGACGCCATCCGTCCCGATCTGCAAAAGGTGATCGACCGCCATGCGCCGACGCTCGATGCCAACCGCGGCGCAGCAGTCGCCAAGCGACAAGCCCAGGGTGGTCGCACCGCTCGCGCCAACATCGCAGACCTGTGCAACTCGGCTGATGACACGGAGGTCGACGGCGGTAATTTCATCGAGTACGGCGCGCTCGCCATCGCAGCGCAAACACGCCGCCGCACGCTCGAAGACCTGGTCGCCAACACACCGGCCGACGGCATGATCACCGGCATCGGCAGCGTCAACGCAAAGCAGTTCGGTGCTGAGAAGTCGCGCTGCGCCGTGCTGGCTTACGACTACACCGTGCTGGCCGGCACGCAGGGCATGCGCAACCATCACAAGACCGATCGCATGTTGTCGATCGCGCACCAGCTCAAGCTGCCGGTGGTGCTGTTTGCAGAAGGTGGCGGCGGGCGACCGGGCGACACCGACATGCCCGTCGTAGCCGGACTCAACAACCACACCTTCAGCCAGTTCGCGGCGCTGTCGGGCAAGGTGCCGGTCGTCGGCATCGTGCACGGGCGCTGCTTTGCCGGCAACGCCGCGCTGCTGGGCTGTGCCGACGTCATCATTGCGACCAAGGGCAGCAACATCGGCATGAGCGGGCCGGCCATGATCGAGGGCGGCGGGCTCGGCACCTTTTCGCCGGAGCAGATCGGGCCGAGCGGCGTGCAATCGAAGAATGGGGTGATCGACATCCTGGTCGACGACGAGGCCGCAGCCGTCTCGGCGGCAAAGCAATACCTCTCGTACTTTCAGGGTGCGACGCGCGATTGGCAATGCGCAGACCCGCGCACCCTGCGGCATGTCGTGCCTGAAAACCGCCTGCGCGTGTACGAAGTGCGTGCGGCGATGCGCGGCGTCGCCGACACCGATTCGTTGCTCGAACTGCGCACCGGCTTCGGCGTCGGCATCGTCACTGCGTTGGCTCGCATCGAAGGGCGACCGGTCGGGCTGATGGCGAACAACCCGCATCACCTGGGCGGTGCCATCGATGTGGAGGCAGCCGACAAGTCCGCGCGCTTCATGCAGCTGTGCAACGCGCATGGCCTGCCGATCGTCGCGCTCTGCGACACGCCCGGCTTCATGGTCGGACCCGAGATCGAAGCGCAGGCACAAGTGCGTCACGTGTGCCGGATGTTCATGGTGGCGGCGCATTTGCGCGTGCCTTACTTCGCCGTCGTGCTGCGCAAGGGGTATGGCCTCGGCGCGCAAGCGATGACGGCCGGCGGCTTCGATGCGCCGGTGTTCACCGTGGCATGGCCGACCGGAGAGTTCGGCGCGATGGGGCTCGAAGGCGCGGTGCGGCTCGGCTTCAGGAAGGAGCTCGGTGCGGTGGCCGAAGGGGCAGAGCGCGATGCGCTGTTCAAGCAACTTGTGGCGCAGCAGTACACCAACGGCGAGGCCATCAACATGGCGCAAACGCTGGAAATCGATGCGGTGATCGATCCTGCCGACACGCGCAACTGGCTCGTTCGCGGGCTCCAATCGGCATCGCGCGGTGTGCGGGAAGCGACGCCCTATGTCGACACCTGGTAACACCTTCGCGCGGCGGCCGATCCCTTGAGCCGTCATTCGGTCATGGCGGCTCTCTACACTGAGCTGCTTTGCCCGCATGAGCTTGCTTTCGTTTACTTTTTCGCCACGAAGATGGGTGGTTGCCGTCTTTGCAGCTGCCATCGTCGGCCTGCCCTTCGTCGTCTTTGCCGACGCACACGCTGCAGAAACGGTGCCGCGCTTGACTGCCAGTTGGGCGGTCGCAGCCCGCGACTACAACGAGCCCTCGCCAGTACCCGGCATCGCGACACCGCCAGCGCTGACGCTGCGCGACCAGACGGTGCGCGTGCGTGTCGACCCTGCGGCCGGCGGCGCCTCGATGCGCGTGCGCTTTTCGAATGCGTTCGGTACCGCACCTTTGCATATCGCTGCTGCGAGCGTCGCACGCAGCACGGGCGGTGACGCGTTGTCGCCGGGGTCGATTCGGCCCCTGCGCTTCAACGGCCAGGGCGACGCGACCATCGCACCCGGCAACCAGGTCTGGAGCGACGCTGTGCGCCTCACAGTCACGCCGCGGCAGCCGCTCGCCGTCAGTGCCTACATTGACACCGAGACACGTGCGGCGACGGCCTTCACCGGGCCCGCACCGTTGAGTTGGCTGGTACCCGGCGACGCGACCGGCACTGCGAAACTGCAGCACGCCATCGTGTCGCCGTGGGGGCACTTCATCACTGGCATCGATGTTTCGTGGGAGCCTGCAGGGTCTTCGACTTCAAGTTCGATACCACCCGTCGTCGTCGCATTCGGTGACTCGATTACATACGGCGTGGGCGCTGTCAGTGGCACCGATGGCAGCTACCCCACACGACTGGGGCAGGGCCCGCGCGCGCAGCCGGGCAGCGCCGTCAAAGTCGGAAACGGCGGCAGTGTCATCAATGTCGGCATCGGCGGCAACCGCCTGCTCACCGACGGCATCGGTCAGAAGGCGCTCGACCGTTTCGATCGCGACGTGCTGTCGCAAAGCGGCGTAACGCACACGATCATCCTGATCGGCACCAACGACATCGGGCTGAGCAGCCTGCCGGGTGCCGCTCCGGTGACTGTCGATCAGCTCACCGCCGGAATGCAGCGGCTGATCGACAGTGGGCGCGTGCACGGCGTGAAGGTGCTGCTGGGCACTGTCACACCTTTCAAGGGTTCGGGCTATTGGTCGGATGAAAACGAAGCGACCCGGCAGGCATTGAATCGATGGATTCGCGGCCGACAGAGCATCCAGGGCGTGGTCGATTTCGACGTCGCGCTGCGTGACCGGAAAAATCCGATCATGTTCAATCCGAAGTTCGACAGCGGCGATCACCTGCACCCCAGCGATGCGGGTTATGCCGCGATGGCCGAGGCAGTCGACGTGCGTGAACTACAGCCCTGACCACAGGATTTGCTGAATCGTGACCTGATCGCGGCGGCCGCTCTATCGTTTAAAGCAGCCTGAACACCAGCGGCATCAGCAACGCGGCGAGCACCACCTGCAGGCCGAGCGCCAGACCCGCGTAAGCGCCTGCATCCGCGTTCACGTGCAGCGCCCGCGCTGCGCCGATGCCGTGCGCCGCAGTGCCGAGGGCGAAGCCACGCGCTGCCCAGCCGCGCGATGTGGTCGAAATGCCGAGGGCATCGAACAGGTACTTGCCCGAGAGTGCGCCGATCATCCCGGTCAGCACCGCGAACACCGCCGACAGCGCCGGGATGCCACCAATTTTTTCGGCGATGCCCATCGCCACAGGCGCAGTGACCGACTTGGGTGCCAGTGACAGCACGACGTCGTGTGGCAGCCCCACCGCCCAGCCCATCAGCAGCGCAGACCCGCTGGCCGCAGCGCCGCCGAGCAAGGCAGCCAACAGCAGCCGCCCATAGCGTTCGCGCAATTCGACGCGGCGTAACCATAGCGGCCAGGCGAGCGCGACGACGGCAGGTCCGAGGAGGAAGTGAATGAACTGCGCACCTGCGAAGTAGGTCGGGTAGTCGACGCCGGTCGCAAGCAACCCGCAGGCAATCACCACCACTGACCACAGCACCGGGTTGGCCCACGGCGCGTTGTCTAGTCGGCTGTACGCGGCTTGTGTCAGCAGATAGACCACGAGCGTGGCCGTGAGTCCGAACAACGGCGTGGCAGACAGGTAGATCCACAGCTCGACGAATCGCGGCATGTCAGCTCTCGGAGGCTTTCACGGCGCTCGAGGCTTGCGCGGGCTCGGCGAGGTCGGGGGGCCTGATGTCGACCGCCGGTCGGGCCAATAAAAGACCAGCGCCGTCACTGCGAGGCCGATCCATGTCGATACGGCGATGACCAGCAGCATGCGGCCGCCGTACTGGCTCAACAACGACAGGTGCGTCATTACGCCGACACCGACCGGCACGAACAGCAGCGAAAGATGCGACAGCAAAAAGTTGGCGCATGCACCGACCGATTCGCGCACCAGCGGAAACTGCAAAGCGATCAACAGCAAGATGAGGCCAAGCACCGGCCCCGGCAGCGGCAACGACAAGCCGCGCGATACAAGCTCGCCGATCGACTGGAACACCAGCAGCCATGCAAGTCCGCGCAAGCCTTGCATCAGGCCGCCTTCAGAAGCGTGGAAGGTCGGCGAACGGCATTGTTTTGCCGGCGCGGAACACCTGCTTGCCGTACTCGGCACAGCGCTGGAGCGTCGGGATCACCTTGCCGGGATTCAGCAGTCCGGCCGGATCGAAGGCGCGCTTCACGCCGAACATCATTTCGTTTTCAGCCGCAGAAAACTGCACGCACATGCTGTTGAGCTTCTCGACACCCACGCCGTGCTCGCCGGACACCGTGCCACCCATCGCGACGCTGGTCTCGAGGATGTCGGCACCGAACAGCTCGCAGCGGTGCAGCTGGTCCGGGTCGTTGGCATCGAACAGCACCAGCGGATGCAGGTTGCCGTCGCCGGCGTGGAACACGTTGCAGCAGCGCAGGTCGTACTTGATCTCCATCTGCTGGATAGCCAGCAGGATGTCGGCCAGCCGCTTGCGCGGGATGGTCGAGTCCAGGCACATGTAGTCTGGGCTGATGCGGCCGGAGGCGGGAAACGCGTTCTTGCGGCCGCTCCAGAATTTAAGGCGTTCGTCTTCGTTGGCGCTGACAGAAATTGCAGTGGCGCCGCAGCGCCGCAGCACTGTCGTCATGCGGCCGATTTCTTCTTCGACTTCTTCGGGTGTGCCGTCGGATTCGCACAGCAGGATGGCGGCAGCGTCCAGGTCGTAGCCGGCGTGAACGAAGCCTTCGACCGCAGCGGTCATGGGCTTGTCCATCATTTCCAGCCCCGCCGGGATGATGCCGGCGGCAATGACGGAAGCCACCGCGTCGCCGGCTTTGCGCAACTCATCGAAGCTCGCCATGATGCAGCGCGCCAATTGCGGTTTGGGTACCAGTTTGACAGTGACCTCGGTGGTGACGGCCAGCATGCCTTCGCTGCCGACGACCAGTGCGAGCAGATCGAGACCGGGGCTGTCGAGCGCCTCGCCGCCGAACTCGATGGCCTCGCCCTCGCAAGTGAAGCCGCGCACGCGCAACACGTTGTGCAGCGTCAAGCCGTACTTCAGGCAGTGCACGCCGCCCGAGTTCTCGGCCACGTTGCCGCCAATGGTGCATGCGATCTGGCTCGACGGATCGGGTGCGTAGTAGAGGTTGAATGGCGCGGCTGCTTCGCTGATGGCGAGGTTGCGCACGCCGCACTGCACGACCGCAGTACGGCTCACCGGGTCGATCTTCACGATGCGGTTGAACTTGGCGAGCGACAGCGTGACGCCCATCGAGTCCGGCATCGCGCCGCCGGAAAGCCCGGTGCCGGCGCCACGCGCAACAACCGGCACGCCGAGCGCGTGGCAGGTTTTCAGTACGGCGGCAACCTGCGCTTCGGTCTCTGGCAGTGCGACCACCAGCGGCCGCGCCCGGTAGGCGGTGAGGCCGTCGCATTCGTAAGGCGTGGTGTCTTCGTCATGCCAGATCAGCGCGTGCGACGGCAGGTGCGCCTGCAGCGCGCGCACCACCTGCGATTGGCGCTCGGATTTCTGAAGCAAATGGTGCTGTGTAGGCGTGACGGGAGCATTCATTTATCTACTCTACGTCACGACGCCGAACTCTGCTACTTGAAGACTACTGTCCGGTGTCCGTTGAGCAGTACGCGATGTTCGCTGTGCCATTTGACGGCGCGCGCCAGCACCTGGCTTTCAGTGTCGCGACCACGCGCGGTCAGCGCTTCGACAGTGTCGGTGTGGTCGGCGCGGGTCACGTCCTGCTCGATGATCGGGCCTTCGTCGAGGTCGGCCGTCACGTAGTGGGCAGTCGCGCCAATGAGTTTCACGCCGCGGTCGTGTGCCTGGTAGTAGGGCTTGGCGCCCTTGAAGCTCGGCAGGAACGAATGGTGGATGTTGATGGCGCGACCCGACAGCTTCTTGCACAGGTCATTGCTCAAAATCTGCATGTAGCGCGCCAGCACGACCAGTTCGGAGCCCTCGGCCTCGATGATTTCCATCTGCCTGGTTTCGGCCTGCGTCTTGGTCGTCGCCGTCATCGGAATGTGATGAAAGGGAACGTTGTAGCTTGCCGCCAATTGGTAGAAATCGCGGTGATTCGAGACGATGGCGCGCACGTCGATGGCGAGCAGGCCGCTCTTCCAGCGAAACAGCAGGTCGTTCAGGCAATGACCGTCTTTGCTCACCAAAATGACCGTCTTCATCGGTTCGGCGGCGGCGTGCAGTTGCCAGTGCATGCCAAACCCTCCAGCAAAGGTCGTGAGTTGCTCGCGTAGCGCCGCTTCCGGATGATTGCTGCAGGCGAATCGCACCCGCATGAAAAAGAGGCCGGTAGTCGGGTCGTTGAACTGCGCGGCTTCTTCGATGTTGCCGCCGCGCTCCAGCAAAAAGCCTGAAACGGCGTGCACGATGCCCGTGCGGTCGGGACAGGAGAGGGTGAGGATGTAGGCGGGCATGGTCATCAGGGCCGTGATTGTCGCAAAATGAGCTCCATGCGCTGCGCGTTTGCCCGGCGGCCCCATCACCAGGCGTCAATATCAGGAGCGTTTCATGGCCCACAGCAACTTCAACATGGACAACCAGTGGTTGCCCTTCACGCCAAACCGTCACTTCAAGAAAGACCCGCGCGTTTTCGTCGCGGCCGACGGAATAGAGTTCACCACACACGACGGCAAGAAGGTCATCGACGGCATTTCGTCGCTCTGGTGCGTCGGCGCGGGGCATAACCGCAAGCCAATCAACGATGCCATCAAAAAGCAGCTTGACACGCTCGACTACGCCACCGCATTCCAGGTAAGCAACGACAAGGCTTTCAAGGCGGCCGAAATGATCGCGGCGATGGCACCCGGCGACCTGAATCGTGTGCTGTTCTGCAACTCGGGCAGTGAGGCGGCAGAGACGTCGATGAAGGTCGCGCTGGCCTACCACCGCGCGCGGGGCGAGGGCCATCGAAACGTGTTCATCGGTCGCGAGAAGGGCTACCACGGCGTCGGCTTCGGCGGCATGTCGGTCGGCGGCATTCCGGGAAATCGCAAGGTGTTCGGCTCTGCGTTCTTACCGCGTGTCGATCACATGCGCTTCATTCACGACCCGGTGAATCACGCCTACATTCACAACGTGGAGCCGGTGTGGAATGAAGATCCTCTGGTCGAGCTCGAAACGCGGATCCTGCCGCTGCACGACGCGAGCAACGTTGCCGCGATCATCGTGGAGCCTGTGGCCGGTTCGGCGGGCTGGTACCTGCCCCCCAAGGGCTACCTGCAAAAGCTGCGCGCCATCTGCGACAAGCACGGCATCCTGCTGATCTTCGACGAGGTCATCACCGGTTTCGGTCGCATGGGCACCAACTTCGCGGCGGACTACTACGGCGTGGTGCCCGACATGCTCAACTTCGCCAAATGCGTGACCAACGGCGTCATTCCGCTGGGCGGCGTGATCTGTCGCGACAAGCTGTACGACGCGCTGATGAAGACCGACGCGCCGGAGCACGTGGTCGAGTTCTTCCATGGCTATACGTACTCCGGTCACCCGGTGTCGTGCGCCGCGGCCATCGCCACGCTGGAGCTGTTCGAAAAGGAGCAACTCTTCGCGCGTGCCGGCGAGATGGGCCCGGTGCTCGGCGACGCGTTTCACAGCGCCTTCAAGGGCCTGCCGAACGTGATCGGCATTCGCAGCCTCGGCCTTGCCGCCGCCGTTGAGCTAGCGCCTATCGCCGGCATGCCGGGCAAGCGCGCCTACGACATCTTCTTGGACTGCTTCCACAAGGGATCGCTCGTCCGTGCCGCGGGCGATGTGCTGGTGATCGCGCCCCCGTACATCGTCGAGAAGTCGCACATCGACACGCTGGTCAACACGCTGGCGGATTCGATCAAGAAGTACGCCTGAAGGTCAACGGGACCGAGTCGCGCGGCGCCATGCTCCCTGCGTCAGCCTTTGCGCAGGCTGGCGCAGTAGTCTTTTTCGGGCATTGCGGGGGTCATCCAGACCGCGTCGTAATCCTTGGAGCGGCCCCCTGCGCTGCCATCTCCGCCGGACTGCAGCTGAACCGACTTGATCGACAGGTCGGTCGGCAGATGCTGCGCCACGCCGATCGTCTTGGTCGCGTGCCCTGCGCCGCTGATCAGCAGCACCGTCTTGCCCGGCTGGCGCGCCTTGACGATTGCCTGCGCCATGGCGCGGTCGCGCGCGATCTGCACGCGGGTCATCGGGCCGATCTGCGATTCGGGCAACAGGTCGCAGTGGCCAGCGCGCACGGCCGACCGCTGTATCTCGCGGCCGCTGTCTGAAAGCTGCGCGTCGAGCGATACATCGGCCATCGCATCCTTAATGCGCGCAAGCGGCAGGTTGGCGCCGACCACCGGCACGCCGGCGCGGACCGCCACCATGATGGCCGGGCCGTAGTCGTCCCAGCCCCAGGCCTTGTCGTTCCATTTAAGGGCGTCCTGCACATGGGCTTCGGTTGCGGTGGGCGAGAGCTTGGCCGTACTTCCGCCTCCTTCCGCCATCTCGACGGCGAGCGCGGCCAGCTTGCCCTGCGCCACCAGCGCTTGGACCGCCTCGCGCTCGATGCGGTGATGATCGGCTGCGTCGTGCTGCTCCCCCAGCAAGATGAAGTCGGCGGGCATGAGGCGGTCGATGCGGCGTGCGACGGGGACGTCGGCATCGACGTTGCTGGGAGAGCCGGGAAGCATCGAGCAGCCGGCAAGCCAGATCGCGGCGCAGAACATGGGCACGAAACTCGCAAGATCAGGTGAACGCGACGTCGACTGTGTCGACGAAAGTTTTTGAGCTGAAACGTGGCGCGCAGATGAAAGCATCGCCCATGGTATCGAGGCGTGGCGCGCTTGTCTGCGGACAGCCAAGCCGACCTGCCTCAATGAACCAGTACCGGGTTCTGCGCCAACTCTGCATAGCCCTCGAGCGTGTCTTCCACTTCTTCCTGCGTTGGCGTATTGATCTGCCAGGCCGTGATCTGCTGCTGGAACAGCTCGGCCCACGAGCCGTCGAGATAGACCTCTTTGCCCGAACGCTTGTCCACGATCTCGAAGCCATGGCGTGCCAGCACAGGCAGGTGCGGCGCCAAAGGCTTGTCGCCCTCGGTAGGCTGCACGTGCACGACGGCGTACGAATCGGAGTCGTACAGCATGTGCATGGCGGAACCGGAAAGGATGTCGAGAGCGTTCATGAAAGCCAGATGGCCATGAACGCGCCAGTTTCAAGAACGGCCAACTTGAACCGGTTTCCTTAGTGCCTCGATTTCCAGGAATTTGTGCGTATTCGCGCTCAACCCGACGGTTTCAACGCGAGCTGTTCGCGCAGTTGCATGTCGGCAAAGTCGCCATTGGGCTGGGTTTGTTTGATGCGAACGGGCAGGTAGCCGAGTTCCGGCGCCAGCCACAGCTCAATGCGGTCGTCGAATTCGCGACGCGGGCTGCGCGTCAATTTGCGAACCATGAAATCGCCGGCCGGCAGGCTCAATTTCTCTTCGCCCTCGACATTGAAGGTCCAGATTTCGGCATCGCGAGAGCTGATGGTCTGGACCGAAATGGCGCTGCCGGCCGGATAGCGGGCAGGGTCGCCGGCGAGCATCGCGCCGAGCTGCAACACCACGCTCAGGCGGTCTTGCGCGCCGGCCAGCAAAGGCACGCTAGGCGCGTTGTTGCTGAAGACCACCTTGCCCTGATCGCGCACGAAATGCGAGGCGACCTCGGTCTTGCGATTGTCCGAAAAGCGCTCTGGTTCGATGCCTGTCGGCCCGATCACACCGCTGCTGTGCTGGCTGCGCAGCGTGCGGAACAAGAAGGTGAGCGCCAGGCGTGCGTCGTAAGCATTGCCGTCCTGCAACCAGTCGAGCTGACCGAAGACGCCCTGCATCGGCGAGCTGCCTTGCTGGCCGGTCACGGTAAAGGCGAGTTGCACGGAGCCGGGTACGCGCAGGGCCGTTGGGCCTGTGATTGCGCCCTGCGGACGGGTGCCGCTGCCTGCGGTGCCTGCGGAAGCTGCGCCGCCGGACCCGCTCGACGGCTTGGAACCGCTGCCGCTGTCCGTTCCGCCCGGCGCGCCTGGTCTTACCGCAGAAGCCACCGCGGCAATTGCGGCTTCCGGGACGGGCGCACTGGCGGCGGATTTGGGCGCTGCGGCAACGGCGTTGTCGGTGGGCGCGGGCTCGGGCAGCAGAAGCGGCAGCACCGCGACAGGTTCGACCGTTTCGCGGATGGGGTCGCTCTGCGGCGGTGCCGGTTCTGCAGGCGCAGTGCGAGGCTTCGGTGGTGTCACCGCTCTTGCTGCGCGCTGATGTGTCACCTTCGCGCCCGAAGGTGACGCCGGCGCAGCGGCCGGCGCCGGCGCAGCCGCAGTCGGTTCCGCGCTCGGCGGTGGCGCGATCACGATCGTCCGCGTGCTGAACTTGCCCGCCAGCGGTGCCGGCTGCGGGCCGACAGCCATCGGCGTCAGTCCGAGCAGCACGAGATGGACGAGGGCGACCGCGAGCGTCACCACCACCAGCGCGCGCCAGGGCGGTCGCGGCAGATCCGGCAACGAAGGGGCGGTCAACGATGACGACATGACGACATGACGAGTGGAGTAGGGCGTGGGGCAGCAGATTCACCGCGTGCCGTGGGCTCACTCGGTAAACTGCCGCCGCCTAGACAGTTTCTCCAGTTTCCCAGATTAGCAAGCCGCCACCATCATGAAACTCGCCACCCTGAAGGACGGCTCCCGCGACGGACAGCTGGTCGTCGTCTCCCGCGACCTCACGCTCGCCCACTACGCCACCGGAATCTCCAGCCGGTTGCAGCAGGTGCTCGACGACTGGGGCTTCATGAGCCCTCAGCTGCAAGACCTGTACGACGCGCTCAATCAGGGGCGTGCTCGCCACGCCTTTCCGTTCGACGCCGCGCAATGCATGGCGCCGCTGCCTCGGGCCTATCAATGGGCCGACGGTTCGGCGTACCTGAACCACGTCGAGCTGGTGCGCAAGGCCCGCAACGCCGCGGTGCCCGAAAGCTTCTACGCCGACCCGTTGATGTACCAGGGCGGCAGCGATGACTTCCTCGGTCCGATGGACGACGTGCCGGTGCCGAGCGAGTCGATGGGCATCGACTTCGAAGCCGAGATCGCGGTCATCACCGGTGACGTGCGGATGGGCGCAACGCCCGACCAGGCGCTCGACGGAATTCGCCTCGTCATGCTGGCCAACGACGTCAGCCTGCGCAACCTGATCCCCGCCGAACTCGCCAAAGGCTTCGGCTTTTTTCAGAGCAAGCCGGCCACCGCCTTCAGCCCCGTCGCCGTCACGCTCGACGAGATCGGTGGCGCCTGGCAAGACGGCCGCGTGCACCTGCGGTTGGAGAGCACCTGGAATGGCCGCAAGGTCGGCCTGTGCGAGGCCGGCCCGGAGATGACTTTTCACTTCGGCCAGCTCATTGCACACATCGCCAAGACCCGCAACGTGCGCGCCGGCAGCATCGTCGGCAGCGGTACGGTGAGCAACAAGGGCGTCGAGAAAGACGGCCGCATGGACTGGCCGAAGGGCTATTCGTGCATCGCCGAGAAGCGCTGCATTGAAACTATTCAGGACGGCGCACCCGCGACCGAGTTCATGAAGTTCGGCGACACGATCAAGATCGAGATGAAGGGGCTGAACGGCAAGTCGCTCTTCGGTGCGATCGATCAGGAGATCGTGATGGCGGGGGAAGTGGCTGTGGCCAATGTGGCTAGAACCAGGCGCGGGGCGAAGTCGTTGGCGGATGCGGGGGAGGCGACTGTGGGTTTGGACGCCGAAGAAAACAAGGACTCGTGAACAACTGGTGAGTGCGAGCTGTTGTCGAGGGTAGCAACTCGATTTCGGCCCTTATGATCCGCCCCTGCTGCGCACAGGGCGTCCGACCTTGAGCAGCTTTCGTGCGATGGCAGCCGTCATGCGGCTCCACGCAAATCAAAAAAAGATCAGGGAGTTTTTTCCAATGCGTACGTTTACCTTGGCCGCCATCGTCGCGGCCGTCACCCTTGTTTCCGGCTGCGAGACCATGAAGACCATGGACACGGCCAAGCTGAGCGATGCCGGCAGCACTGCTTACAAAGCCATGTCGTTGAGCGACGGCGACGTTGCCGCAATGTCTGACCAGTCGTGCGCCGCAATGGATCAGAAGAGCCAGATCGCCACGGCATCCAGCAAGTACGCCGTGCGTCTAGCTCAAGTAGTGCGCGGGATGCCCACGAGTGTCAACGGCAAGACGGCCAACTACAAGGTCTACGTGACCCCGAGCGTCAACGCATGGGCGATGGCCAACGGCTGCATCCGCGTCTACAGCGGCTTGATGGATCTAATGAACGACGACGAGTTGCGCGGTGTGATCGGCCATGAAATCGGCCACGTGGCACTGGGCCATTCGAAGGCGCGCATGCAGACGGCGTACGCGGCTTCTGCGGTGCGTGGCTTGGCGGCATCGGCCGGCGGCGTGACGGCAGCGCTGTCGCAATCGCAAGCGGGTGACTTGGGGGAGAAATTCATCAACGCGCAGTTCTCGCAGTCGCAGGAAAGCGCTGCCGACAACTACTCGTTCGATTTGTTGACGTCAAGCAAGTTGGAGCGCAAGGGTTTGGTCACCGCCTTTCAAAAGCTCGCCAAGCTGAGCGGCACGACCAGCACCGGAAGCTCGATCATGAACTCGCATCCGCCTTCGGCTGAACGCGCAGCATCCATGCAGAAGCGGCTCGACAGCGGCAAGTAAGTCAGAGCGTTAGAACGAGGCGCGCGCGAAGGCTGCTTCGCAAACGCCTTGCGCGAACCGTCGGCGCGGGCATCGCCGGTGCCCGAGTAGGTCGACTCGCTGCGCGGTTGTGGTGTTCCCGTTGGACATATCGATGCGGCGCCATCGAGTTCGCAGTCCTGTAGGGCAGGCGTGGCGCCGGCTACGCTCAGTAGCGGCAGTAGCTATGCGCCTCCAATGAGGAGGCGCATCACTTGTCGTAAACCGTCGCAAGCGAGCGAAAGCCCTTGACCTCGATCGGATTGCCGAAGGGATCGCAAAAGAACATGGTCCATTGCTCGCCCGACTGGCCTTCGAAGCGAACCTGCGGCTTCAGCACGAACTCGGTGCGTGCCGCTTCGAGCCGAACTGCCATGGCCTGCCAGTCGGGCAGTTCGAGTGCCAGCCCGAAGTGCGGCATCGGCACCATCACGTCGCCGACGCAGCCGGTGTTGGTGGTGGCAAAAGGCTCGCCAAGATGCAATGAAATCTGATGGCCGAAGAAGTCGAAATCGACCCAGGTGTCGGTGCTCCGGCCCTCGGTGCAGCCGAGCACGCCGCCGTAGAAGTGGCGGGCGTCGTCGAGGTCGCGCACATGAAAGGCCAAATGAAAAATGGTGTGCATGAGAGGCCTCGATCGCTGAAAAGCGGAGTGTGCCTCAAGCCATAATCGCAATCGATGTATTTCCCGCGCCACCCTCGCTTCCACGTGCAGTTCCTTGCACGGTTGGTGCTGGCCTGGTTTGCGCTGTCGCTTGGCGTGGCGATCGCGTCGCCCATTGTCAACCCGCAAGCGATGGAGCTGGTGTGTTCCGCCGCCGGCGCGGTCAAGGTTGTAGTGCAGACTGACGATGGCGCGCAAGACTTGGGCAGCACGCCCATCGATTGCCCGCTGTGCATGCTCGCTGGCGCGCCGCCGCCTTTGCCAGTGGCTTCGACCATCGCACCGCCGTTGCCGCTCGGCCGGGCGCTCCAGTCAATTCCCGCCGCGCGCATCGCTGCGGCCACTGCCGCGCCGCCACCTGCGCGCGCGCCCCCGACTTTCTCCTGATCCTGCTCTAGCTGTCGTAGCGCGCCGTGCCCGGGAAGGGTGCCGCGTCGCCACCTTCCTTGCAATGGAGCGCCGCCTCGTGGCGGCGCGGAGAATTTCACTTGAACAAGACCCTTCTTTCGCTCGCGCTCGGCGCAGCGTTTCCGTGGCTGACACTGCCGGCCCTGGCGCAAAACACAGCGCCTTTGTCGCAGCCTTCGGCTGCCCCTGCCCCTGCACCTGCAGGGGCAGCGTTCGCAGACGAAGCCCATGAGCGCGTGAAGTCGCTCGGCATCGTCACCGTGACCGGCGGGCGTCCGACCTCTTTGCCCACACAGATCCCGACCACCATCGAGGGCGTGACGCGCGAAGAGATCGAAACCCGCATCAACGCGACCGACAGCGAAGATGCACTGAAGTACCTGCCCAGTCTGCTGGTGCGCAAGCGCTACATCGGCGATTACAACCACGCCATCCTGTCGACACGCGCCTCGGGCACCGGCAACAGCGCGCGATCCGCCGTGTATGCCGACGGCATTCTGCTGTCGAACTACCTGGGCAACGGCATCGCAAACGGCACCAACTACGCGCCGCGCTGGGGGCTCGTCACGCCTGAGGAAATCGAGCGCGTCGACGTGATGTATGGACCGTTCTCGGCCGCCTATCCGGGCAACTCGGCCGGTGCGGTCGTCGACTTCGTCACGCGCATGCCGACCAGGCTCGAAGCGCACGTCAAGGCCGGCTACTCTTCGCAGCCCAGCGACCTGTACGACACGCACCAGACCTTCAACAGCTGGCAGACCAGCGCGTCGCTCGGTAGCCGCAGCGGCGAGAACAACGGGGGGCCTTGGTCGTGGTGGATCGACATCAACCGTACCGACAGTCGGGGGCAACCGCTGACCTTCACGACGGCGACGCTCGCATCCGGCGTGGCGAGCCGCAGCGGCACGCCGGTAGCGGGCTACGTGGGCGGGCTCAACACGACCAACACGCCTTGGTACATCCTGGGCACCGGCAATCAGTACCACACGGTGCAGGACCACGCCAAGATCAAGGTGGCCTACGACGTCACGCCGAACGTGACAGCGTCCTACACACTCGGATATTGGCAAAACACATCGGAAGGGCGGTCGACCAGCTATCTGAGTAACCTGAACAGTGGCGCGGGCAGGCCGGTGTACAGCGGCGCAGTCAACATCCTGGGGCGAAGCTACAACCTGTCCTCCACCGCCTTCCCACTCACCAACGACGACCAAACGCACTATATGCATGGGATCTCGGTCAAGAGCCACACGCAGGGTGAGTGGGATTGGGAGGTGTCGGCCGGCCTGTACGACTATTCGAAGGACCAGCAGCGCGCACCGACAGCCGCGTTGCCGCTGGCTGCATTTGGCGGTGCAGGCACGCTGCAAGACCAGGGTGACGGGCACACCGGCTGGAACACGCTGGCGGCCAAAGGCACCTGGAGACCGCAGGGCCTGGCCGGCACGCACATCGTCGACTTCGGCGTCGGCCGCGATGCGTACAAGTTAGGCATCCTGAAGACCAACGTATTCGGTAACTGGCTAGACGGTCCGGCCACCGTGCCGGTCAGCAACGTCGGCGGGCGTACTGCAACGCTGAATGCGTGGGCGCAAGACACGTGGTCGTTCGCGTCCAACTGGAAGGCGGTGCTGGGCCTGCGCTATGAAGACTGGCGGGCAAACGATGGCTTCACGTCGGTCGGGCTCGATTCCCGGTCATACGAAAAGCGCAGCGAGTCGGACGTATCGCCGAAAGCAGCGCTGGCCTACCGGCTGACTGATGACACCGTGGTCAAGGCGTCGGTCGGGCGCGCGGTGCGGTTTCCCACCGTGGGTGAGTTGTACGGTGCGACCTCGGGGGGCGCGTTGTCTTTCATCAACGACCCGAGCCTGAGGCCCGAGAAGTCGTGGACGAGCGAACTGTCGCTCGAACAAGACCTTGGCGCTGGTACCGCGCGCGCCACGCTGTTCCACGAGGCGACGAAGAACTCGCTCCTCAACCAGCTGATTCCGGGCTCCACAGTGTCACGCGTGCAGAACGTGGATAAGGTGCGTACCACTGGCGTCGAACTGGCTTACACCGGGCAAGACGTACTCATGAAAGGGCTCGACCTCGGCGGCAGCCTGACCTGCGCCAACTCCAAGACGGTGGCCGACGCGGCGTTTCCTGCCGCGGTCGGCAAGTGGCAGCCGCGCGTGCCGCGCGTGCGCTCCACCGCGTACGCCACGTACAAGCCGGACGACCGTTGGGCCTTTACCGTGGCCGCGCGCTATAGCGGTAAGCAGTATTCCAGCCTCGACAACAGCGACGTCAACGCCTCCGCCTACTTCGGCGCCAGCAAATACTTCACCGTCGATATGCGCGTGCGCTACCAGATCGACAAGCAGTGGTCGGCCGCCTTCGGCATCGACAACGCCAACAACTACCAGTACTGGAACTTTCATCCGTACGCGCAGCGCACCTACACGGCCGAACTTCGCTTCGACCTGTAACTCAGACACTCAAAGGAATTCATCAATGACCACTTCGACCGCCATCAGAACCATCGCTGCTTGCGTCTTGCTCGCTAGCACCGCCGACGCCCTGGCCCATGTCACATTGCCACCCGGCGGCGCGATGGCCGGAAGCGATTACCGCGCGGTCTTCCGTGTCGGCCATGCCTGCAAGGATGCCGGTGCGACCACCGGCATCGGCGTGCGCCTGCCTTCCGGCTTCATGCTCGCAGCTGCGGAGCCGCGCTCGGGCTGGAAGCTCGACGTCCAGCGGGTCGCGGCCAATGCGACAAGCGGCGCGACTGAAGTGCGGTGGACGGCCGAGTCGCCGAAAAACGCGTTGCCGGGCAAAGAGCGGGCCGATTTCGTTCTCAGCGGCAAGGTGCCCGCTACGCCGGGACCGCTCTGGTTCAAGGTGCTCCAAACCTGCGATGTCGGCAGCACAGATTGGGCGCAAGTCCCGGCCAGCGGCACGTCGACCGACGGCATGACGGCGCCAGCGGCACGACTGACGGTCGTCGCGGCGGGCGTCGCCACCGTCGATGTGCGGGATGCTTACGTGCGCCAGTCGGTGGCAGGGCAGAGCGGTACCGGTGCTTTCATGAAGCTGACTTCTCCGTCTGGCTCGCGCCTGGTCGGCATCTCGACGCCCGCAGCCGGTGTGGCCGAGGTTCACGAGATGAAGATGGAAGGCGACACCATGAAGATGCGCGCCGTGCAGGGCGGTCTTGACCTGCCGGCTGGGCAAACAGTGGAGCTCAAGCCGGGCGGCTATCACATCATGTTAATGGACTTGAAGGAGGCGCTACCAAAGGGTGCATCAGTGCCGGTAACGCTGCGTTTCGAAGACGCCAAAGGCGCCAAGACTTCGCTGGAACTGAAGCTACCTGTCGGTGCACCCGAAGGTGCTGCGACCACCCCGACGCAGCACATGCATTGACGCCGAAAGCGCAGTCCCTTGGAGTAAGCTGACCCCACAAAAAACCTTCAAGAGACACATCCCATGACCGATGCAAGCAAGCCCTTTGCCTTCAGCCAGTTCGTTCCCGGCTTCGACTTTCTCAAGAACCTTGCCGCCGGCAGCGCTAGCGGTCGCGTCGGCTCGGGAAGTGGCAGCGCTCTGCCGGGGCTGTCGAGCTGGGTGGCGCCGACACTGAGCGTTGAAGAGGTCGACAAGCGCATCCAGGAACTCAAGACGGTCCAGTATTGGCTTGAACAGAACGGTCACGCCCTGAAGGCCACGATCCAGGCGCTTGAAGTACAGAAGATGACGCTGTCGACCTTGCGTGGCATGAACGTTCGCATGGAAGACATTGCGAGCGCGTTCACGCGAGCTGCTGGGCCTGCTGCCGCACCGTTGCCTGCCGCAGCACCGGACACGGAGACAGAACCTGTTGCCGAGCCCGCACCCGACGCCAACACTGCCGGCGTGGTCGACCCGCTCAAATGGTGGGGCTCGCTGACTCAGCAGTTCCAGGAGATCGCGGCATCTGCCTTGCATGACGCGGCACAACTCAAGATGCCGGTCATGCCGCAGTCACTGACTGATGCAGCCAACGCCGCCGATAAAGTCAAAGCCAGCAGTGCGCTCTCTGCAAAAAAGAAAGCACCCGCTGCCCGGGCGGCCGGCGCCGCAGCCAGAACATCCCCCAAGAAACCCGCCGTGGCATCCAGACGCCCGGCCGCAAAACGCTGAACCCATGAAACTGTTTCCCACCGGTCACGCCACCCATCCCCAATGGCGCATGGCGGCCGGGCTCGTGCTCGCCCAGTTGCGAGCACAAATGACCTTGCCCGATTACGCGCCGTCGCCGACCCTCGGGCTTCTCTACATCACCGACCACTATGGCGCCGATGCGCAAGACATCCTCGCGCACTTGAGTGCAGAGTTGCCCGAAGTGACCGACTGGTCGGGCACCATCGGCATCGGCGTCGCCGCCAATAACGCAGAGTATTTCAACGAGCCTGGCATCAGCCTGATGCTGTGCGCGCTGCCGAGCGACCAGTACCGCGTGTTCTCCGGTGTAGCGCCTTTGGGCAGTGCAGAGATGAGCGGCTTCGAGGCGCATACCGCGCTGGTTCACGCCGACCCCGCCACGCCTGAGCTCAACGAGCTGATTGCCGAGATGGCCGGCCGGACCAGCACCGGCTACCTCTTCGGCGGTCTTTCGTCGGGCCGGGCCGGTGCGCTGCAATTCGCAGTCGGTGGCAACGGCAATATCCGCGGGCACGGTGCCGCGAGCGGCGTGTTTTCGGGTGGCTTGTCGGGCGTCGTCTTCGGCGAAGGCGTGCGACTGGTGTCGCGTGTCACGCAAGGCTGCCAGCCGATTCGCACGGGTGCTGCACGCGAACGCGAGATCACTGAGGCAGACGGCAATCTGGTGCTGAAGCTTGACGGCCAGCCCGCACTCGACATGCTGCTGGCCGACTTGCAGGTGTCGCTGGAACGGCCACAAGAAGCCATCGAGGCCGTGCGCAACACGTTGATCGGCCTCGCGACCGCTGGCAGCGACGGCATCAGACGCACCGGCGATCTCGGTTCCGACGTGTTGGTGCGCCACATCATCGGACTCGATCCGACGCGCCGTGGCATCGCCATCGCCGACCAGGCCGAAGCTGGCATGCGACTCACGTTCTGCCGGCGCAACGCGCAGGCTGCTCGCGCGGACTTGATGCGCATCTGCGCCGAGATCCGGGAAGAGCTCGAACCGGAAGAGCAGACGTTGGCAGTCGCAAGTGCTGTCGCTGCCGGCGAAGCAGAGGCCGCACCGCATCCGGCGCGTCGCATCGCAGGTGCGGTGTATGTGAGTTGTTCGGGCCGCGGCGGACAGCACTTCGGTGCACCCAGTGCCGAACTGCAAATCGTTCGCCACGCGCTCGGCGACGTTCCGCTCGTCGGCTTTTTCGCTGCCGGCGAAATCGCGCGGCATCACCTGTATGGCTACACCGGAGTACTGACGGTTTTCACCAGCGAATAATCGGCGATTAGCGTGCGGTCGTCGACGGAAATGCGCCGTCGTCTCACCTTTTCTGACACATGGAATTGCGGGTCGCTAGAGACTTCGCGTGTTATTGCAAAAGGGAAGAGACATGAAACGAAGCCTGCTCCGTCTGGACGAAGGTCTGTCCAGATTGATCGTGTTTTCCGGCGCCCATGCGCTGCTGGGACGCGGCGGCACTTGCGATGTCGTGGTGCGCGACACGCGCGTCAGTCGCCAGCATGCATGGATTGAAATGCCTGACGATGCACCCGCGGCCATCCGTGATCTTCACAGTTTGAACGGTGTCTTCGTAAATGACCGCCTCGTCGACGGACGGCGTGCCTTGCAACACCTCGATGTGTTGATGCTAGGCAAGACACGTTTTCGCTTCTTCGAGGTCGAGAGCTATCGCGATTCCGACCTAATGCTCTCAAGCAGTTAAAAAAAGCGACGAGTTGGCGTTCGTATGTCAACAGCTTGAAACTGATCGTCTGCGCATTGTCACGAACGCAAAAGCGAATAAGAAATCAAGCGGCAACACAGCTGCGAATTTTGGGCAATAAGACTCAGACTGCGCTGTTGTGCGGCTCTAAATGAATGGTTTGCACCGGCAAGATCGGTACTCCAAAAAAGGGAGCCATTCATGAATCTTCAACAAGCTGTCACAACTTGTTTTCGCAAGTACGTCGATTTCTCGGGCCGCGCCTCGCGCTCCGAGTATTGGTGGTTTTTGTTGGCCTATCTGACCGTCGCGGTTGTGGGGCAACTCGTCAATCGATACATCCCGGTTGTCGTCATTCTTGTCGTTCTGTTGCCACTGATTGCGGTCACTTTGCGGCGTTTACATGATATTGGAAAGTCGGGCTGGATGATCTTGATCGGGCTCATCCCCATCGTTGGAATGTTGGTGCTGATCTATCTGTACGTACAGCCTTCGCAGCCAGGCGTGAACCGCTGGGGATCCTTGGACGCTCTGGCACCGTGAACATGATGCGTCGTTCTACGAAAGAAGCTTCGAAAGGCATTTTTATCGAAGACTGATCCAACCCTTCCAATACTTCTCAAATTGAATACTAAGACTCGAAAAATGAAAAAGCTTCTCGCACTTATCGCCATTGCTGTCACGCTCACCGCCTGTTCGAAGACTGGAACGACTCCTGCGGCTGCAGCTGTCGAACCAGCCGCTGCGACGGCACCTGCGGCGCCCGCCGCGCCTCTCGCAACATCTGTGGCGACCCCGCCTGCCGCTGCGCCCACGACTGCTTCTGCGGACATTCCGAAGGAATGTCAGGACTACCTCGACAAGGTCAACGCTTGCATCAGCAAACAACACGGCGCATCGGGCGACGCGATAAAGGCCAGCATGGAACAGACCAAGGCTGCGTGGGCCAGCATGGGCGCAGACAAGGCAACGCTCAGCGCCGCTTGCAAGGCAGTGAACGACGCTTTCGTTCAACAGGCAGCGGCAATGAAATGCTGATCGTTTGACGACCAGATAGCGCGACGCCGGCTCTGCCGGCGTTCTTTCAAGTGCACCGGCAACTGTGCATTTGCAAGAGCAAAACGTTCACCGCTCAGTGCCATTCGCGCGCTGACTTCAAGTCGCACTTCTTCTGTGATCTTGCAAGTTCCCTTCGACCACGCATACATTGATTCACCATTCAATCGCTTTAGAAAGTTACATGTCATTCACATGTGAATGTGAGAACTTTTACTTTCCAATTTTTGTGTGGCGGTTTGTCACAAAAGCGTGTCAAGAACTGTGTCATGCCCTTTTCTCCTCTGTAGAGCATGAACACAATTGCCCCAGTTTCAAGCCAGTCACACACAAAGCCCGGTTCCCGGGGAGGAATTCACAATGAACAAGTCTCACCGTTCCATCTGGAACGAATCCCTCGGCGCGTGGATTGCTACGTGGAAAAATGCGATTGCATGGAGCAAAAGAGGCCGCGGTGGCGCTACGTCAGCCATGGCGGTGGCGGGCGAACGGTGATGCCCGCGCTCACGACGGTCACACCCAGGACGGGCGGAATGTCAGCAGGTGCTGCACCGTCTTACACCTATGAGACAACGTCTCCCGTGAAGAAAATCGCGCTGCTCGATCCTCATGGCAGCACGCGCGCACGAACCTGGAAAATCCTCAAGGAGCTTCGGCTATTCGCCATGCCTTTCGATCGGACGAGCGACCTGTTGTCCGCTTATGTTTCGGGCCAGCATTTCAGTATGTTGGTGGTGAGCTTCAGCGGCGCGACGACAGGCGCTCGGGACGAGCTCGATTTGCTGTGCCGACTTGCAGGTACAAAAACGCCGATTGCTCTGCTCATGCAGCCTACCCAAGTCGAGCTGGCAACACATGTGATGGGCAGCGAGCGCAACGACTTTGTGCTGCTGCCCGCAAGCGACGACGAACTTCGGCAACGGTTGTCGCGGCTGCATACGATGTGGGGCACTACGCCGGCGGACTGGCATCAGAACGATTCCATGCCGCAAATGACGCGACGGATCTGAAGTGCAAGATGTGCGATTGAACCCTTCACCGGGCGTTCACGCCCGAGCACGCTTGCGCGTGGCCCTTCTCGAAGACTCGATCGACGAAGCAGATACGGTCCAGGAGCTACTGCGCCGCAACGCGCACGACGTTGTTCATCTCGCCAATGGCGACGCGTTCTACGAGATGCTGCAGCGAGACAGTTTCGACCTGCTGATGCTCGACTGGAAGGTGCCGGGGCTTTCAGGTTACGAAGTACTGCGTCGGGTCAGAGTCGACATGGGCTCCAACGTACCGGTGCTCATGTTGACGACACGTGCCGGCGAATTCGAAGTGGTGCAAGCGCTTAACGGCGGCGCCGACGATTACCTCGTCAAGCCGTGTCGCCCTTTCGAACTGCTGGCGCGTATCAACGTGTTGATGCGGCGTTCGACGGTACCGACCCCCTCGCAAAGCGTCGAGCAAATCGAAGGCCTGAACTTCGATGCGGCGCAGCGGGTCGTGACCCGTGACGGTGTCGCAGTCAAGCTCACCCACAAGGAGTTCGAAGTCGCGCGATTGCTGTTTAAGCACTTCGGCAGTCCGCTGTCGCGAGAGCATATGAATCAAGCAATATGGAATGGCGACGCCATCGCACGCAGCATCGATACCCACGTATCGCGAGTCCGCACCCAACTCGGGTTGACCGGCGAAAACGGCTTTCAGTTGCAGGCGGTCTATGGCTTCGGCTACCGGTTGGAGCGCTTGAGCGTGGAGAGCTGACCGGTCGCGAGGCATACCGCCCAGATGGGCAACCGGCTCCGCCCGATGGTTCGGTCACGGTACCACCGCCGGCTCGCGTTCGACGCGAAACCGCCACCGGACGACATCCCCATCGTGACGGTCGACGACCGTAGTCGTACAACCGCAAGCGCCCTTAGCGCCGCAAGCGCGTGAACAGTTCGAACTCCCAGTTGCGCATGCCCAGCAGCAGCGTGTAGCCCTCGCGGTCTTTAGGCGAAAGTTTCTGGTCGGTCTGGTGCTGTTGTGCGAAGTCTTGCGCTACGCGCTGCAGTCGTTCGAGGAATGCGGGCGCCAATGACTTGCTGATCGATCCGTGCACCAGCAGCAGGCCTTCGGCCGGCCCGTCGAAGCCGCCGCGGTAGTAGTCGAGCACTACGTTCTCGCGAAAAAACTCCATCACCGGTCCGTGCGGCCGCCAGCGAAAGGTCTTGGCGAGCTTCAGGCGATACCGGTTGAGCGGACGTAACTCGATGATGCCGATGCGGTCCAGCTGCGCCAGGCAGCCTATGCACTCCGCCTCGCTTATGCGATACCCGGTGACGATCTGCTCTAGCGTCCACTGGCTCAGCACGCTGATGGCGACCAGCAACAGCTTCTTGTCGCGCACCACGGCTTTTTCCTGCTCATGCGTCAGCTCTTTCAGCAGCGGCTGCGCATCGGCCACGCGGCGGGCCAGCTCGGCGAAATCCATCTTGAGTGCGCGGCAGATCGCGTCGACGCGCGACAGCGGCATGTTGCCCTTGGCCAGCATGCGCTTGACACTGGATTCCGCCATGTCGAGCGCGCGCGCCAGATCTGCGTAGGTCATGCGGGCGTTCTTGAGCTCGTGCTTGAGGGCGAGGACGAGGTCGACGGTGGTGCTCATTAGGTTGCTAGTTGATTCGGTGGCGGGTATTAAAAATTGGTACCGATGGGCCTGCGTTAGAGCCCCGTATCGATTTTCGATGCTCGTGACGCGGTTGACAACCTAAATTCCGGCTGACCCCGAACCACCCACCCGCGGAGACCCGTCATGCACCTGCCAGCCTTGTCAACCCTGTCATTGCCCGTATCGACCCGCCGAGAGCATGTGATGCTCTCGGCATTCGCGCTACTGGCGCTTTTCGCCGCGGCGTGCCCCGCTTTTACCGGCCCCGAGGCGGTGTCGGTTTTTGCAGACGATCGCGGCTGGCACAGCCTGCCGAACGCGATGGACGTGTTGAGCAATCTTCCGTTTCTGGTGATCGGCGTCCTGGGGCTGCACCGGCTACGCCGGCTCGATCGGCCAGAGCTTGCCGCCGCGCCAATAGTCGGGTTGGCCGACGAACCGGTCAGCGTTGCTTTGAACCAACGCTTGGGCAACAGCCTCGACTGCGCCTGGCTCTTCTTCGCTGGGCTCATTGCGTGCGCTGCGGGATCGGTCTTCTATCACCTCCAGCCCGACCTGTTGCGGCTTGCAGCCGACCGCGCTGGCATGGCGATCGCCTTCGCCGGACTTATCGGCTTTGCCGCCTGCGACCGGGTCAGCCAGCGTGCTGGATGGGCCGCAGCCTGGCTGACGTTGGCCGGCGGCTTGCTTGCGGTTGCGGTGTGGTTCGAGACCGGCAACGTTGCGCCATGGGCCACGGTGCAGTTCGGTGGCATGGCGCTGGTGCTCCTCCTGGCGTTGACCAAGCCCTCGCCAGAAGGCGCCGGGGCAGTTGACCTGAAGCTGGGTTGGGTGATCTTCTTCTACGCGCTTGCCAAGCTGTTCGAACTGTCGGACCACGCGGTCTACGAAGCCACCCACCACATCGTGTCGGGCCATAGCGTGAAGCACCTCACGGCAGCACTGGCCGGCTTGCCCGTGCTGCAAGCGTTGCAGACGGTCGGGTGGCAGACCCTGCGGCACAATCCGGTCGCGGCTGCGATCACGGCCTAAGGAGCCCGCAAGGGACACATCGAATGACCACACCCGCTGCAGCCGTGCCGGCTTCACCAGCTTTGCAAACGCCCGATGCCAACGCGCACACCAACCAGTTCGCGCTGCTGAAGCAGCGCCGTTTTGCACCTTTCTTCTGGACGCAGTTCGCCGGAGCGGCCAACGACAACCTCTTCAAGTTCGCCTTCACCGTGATGGTGACCTACCAGTTGCAACTGAGCTGGATGCCGCCAGCCATGGCGGGCCTGGCGATAGGGGCCTTGTTCATCCTGCCGTTCCTGTTGTTCTCCGCCACGTCGGGCCAACTCACTGACAAGTTCGACAAGACGAAGATGATCCGCTTCGTCAAAAATCTCGAAATCGTGATCATGCTGATCGCGGCGTGGGGCTTCATGAGCGCCAATGCGGTCGTGCTGCTGGGCTGCGTGTTTTTGATGGGACTGCACTCGACGCTGTTCGGCCCAGTCAAGTTCGCGTATCTGCCGCAAGTGCTCGACGCGCGCGAGCTTACTGGCGGCAACGGGATGGTCGAGATGGGCACTTTCGTTGCCATCCTGCTGGGCCAGGTCGCAGGCGGCTTGTTGGTCGCCGTGCCGCAGATTGGCCACGCCTCGGTGGCGGTCGCGTGCGTGCTGCTGGCGCTGGTCGGGCGCGGCGTGGCACAGGCGATTCCGCGTGCACCGGCGACCGACCCCGACCTCGTCATCAACTGGAATCCGTTCAGCGAAACCTGGCGCAACCTGAAGCTGGCGCACGGCAACGTCGTCGTTTTCAGGTCGCTGCTCGGCATCTCGTGGATGTGGTTCTTCGGTGCGGTATTTCTGAGTCAGTTCCCGAGTTTCGCCAAGGAAGTGCTGCACGGCGACGAGCAGGTGGCTTCGCTGCTGCTGGTGGTGTTTTCGATCGGCATCGGCGTCGGTTCGCTGCTGTGTGAAACGCTGAGCCGGCGTCAGGTCGAAATCGGTTTGGTGCCGTTGGGCGCGATCGGCATGAGCGTGTTTGCGATCGACTTGTACTTCGCGTCGCGCGCCTTGCCGGCACTGGCCGAGATGGGCCTCGGCGACTTCATTGGCCGGCCGGCGCACTGGCGAGTGATGGCCGACCTTGGGCTGCTCTCGCTGTTCGCGGGGCTTTACAGCGTGCCGATGTATGCGCTCATTCAGTTGCGCAGCCAGCCGACACATCGCGCGCGCATCATCGCGGCCAACAACATCCTCAACGCGCTCTTCATGATTGCGAGTTCGGTCATTGCGGGCGCATTGCTCGGCGCCGGCTTCACTATTCCGCAGATCTTCTTGTTTACCGGCATCGCCAATGCCGTCGTCGCTTTCTACATCTTCATGCTGGTGCCGGAATACCTGCTGCGCTTTATCTCGTGGGTGCTGTCGCGCTTCATCTATCGGTTCAATGTGCGCGGCGAAGAGAACATCCCGACCGAGGGCGCGGCCATCCTCGTTTGCAACCATGTGAGCTTCATCGACGCGGTGCTGCTGATGGCTGCCAGCCCACGTCCGATCCGCTTCATCATGGACCACCAGATATTCAAGGTGCCCGTGCTGGGCTGGCTCTTCAAGTTGGCCAAGGCGATCCCGATCGCGCCTCACAAAGAAGACTCGGTGGCATACGAAGCCGCTTTCGCGCAGGCAGCCGACGTGCTGCGCGAAGGCGACCTGCTGGCCATCTTTCCGGAAGGCGCGCTCACCCGCGATGGCGAACTGCAGCCCTTCAAGGGCGGCATCATGAAGATTGTCGACATTGCGCGCGGCGAGGGCATGGAAGTTCCAGTGGTGCCGATGGCGCTGACCAATCTGTGGGGCTCGTATTTCAGCCGCTTCGAGAAGCGCGGGGACAAGAACGTGGCGATGGTCAAGCCGTTCCGGCGTGGCCTCTTCAATAGTGTCGGCCTGAATGTCGGTAGCGTCGCGGCGCCGGCCGACGTGCAACCCGAACTGCTGCAGCAGCGCATCCGCGCGCTGTTGACTGCATGAAGATGCCACGGAGCACTTTCTGAGCTGGCATCTTCTTACCCTTTTGGGCGACAGCGGTCTGCTTCTGCCCTGCGCCGCGCTGATCGCGATCTGGCTCGGCGTCGCACCCCGCACTCGAAACGGCGCGATGCGCTGGGTCATCATCTTCGGACTCGGCAGCAGCATCGTGCTTGCGTCCAAGCTGGCGTTTCTCGGTTGGGGTATTGGAAGTGCGCGGCTCGACTTCACCGGCGTCAGCGGGCACACCATGCTTGCGACGAGTATCTGGCCCGTTGCGTTCTGGCTGATGGCCTCGCGCTGGGGCCATGCACCGCGCGTCGCGTTTGCCATCACGGGCTGGATGCTCGCTTTCCTCATCGGTATCTCTCGGCTGGTGCTCGAGGCCCATTCCATCTCCGAGGTGCTTGCGGGCTACGTGATGGGAGGCATCGTCAGCGTCACCTTCCTGGCGATTCAGCACAACCGGCCGCATCCCAAGCTGCGCTGGCCTTGGATTGCCGTGAGCTTGGTGCTGCCGCTGGTTTTCGTGCCGATCGGCGCCCCCGCGCCGACGCAAGACCTCATCGAGCGGATCGCGGTGCGTGTCGCTCACATCGAACGCCCGTTCACGCGTGACGATCTGCACCGGCGCTGAGCCGCTGTTCGCCCGCGGTATCTCTTGGAGATACTGCAAGACCAGTGCGCCGCCACCGGTGCATGAACATGGCCCCTTCGAGCGGTGTGCGACCCATCATCCGCACACCTTCACTACGCCGCGAGGCACTTCATCGTCATGAACCGCTCCATCGCAACTCTCGTGACCGCCGTTGACACAACGTCATCATCAGTGCCATCGGCCGTGCGCTGCTGCACAACGGGACGTTGACGTGATTCGCCGCATCACCAACTTCGGGTCCTATGAGACCGAGCGGGGCGTCAAGGTGCCCCGCTGGCGGCGCGTATCGTGGGCAGCGCTGCGCATCGCGCTGCTGGCGTTGGCTGTCTCCCTGGCAGGACTCTTTTTGTTCCCGTCCGGGCCGGCCCACGCAGGCCGTCCATGCGAGACGCATGAGCCGACAACGCACAAACTCGATTTGAAGACCCCGCTGGAAGGTCTCGCCATCGTCCTCAAACTGGAAACGCAATGAGCAAATCCTTACGGCTTTCTGAAAAATGGTTTCGCCGCGGCCTGTGGCTGGTATCGGTGGTGTTCGCCGGATTCCTCATCGGACTCGGCAGTACGCTGGTCGGCGACTTACCGCAGGTCGAGCGAGTGCGCCAGATGGACGACTTCATCGACCATGCCGCGGCCGATCCGTTGCGGGCCACCGTCAAGGCTTCCGAGTTGGCAGAACAGAAGTCATCGCAAGAGCTTGAACAAGCCGAGCTTCAGCTCAACGTGGCCCAGCAAGCCAGCCGCAATGCGCGCGAGACTTTAGGCAACTGGATTGCCACGCGACGCGCCACTGCGCTGCCGGATCAGGATGCCGAGCTGATCTCGCGCACCAAGGCGCTCGACGTCTTCAAGGCCGCCGAAGACAAGGCCGAGCTTCGCCTGAGCGCGCAGCGGCAGATCGCGCTTGACGCGCGGCAGGCACAGGAGCGCGCGCAGGAACAACTCGGCGTGCTCGAGCACGATGCCAATATCAAGCTCGAAGCCGAATATCGGCGCATCGAACTGCGGGTGTTCGGCTATCGGTTGGCGCTGACCTTGCCGTTGCTCGCCATCGCCGGCTGGCTCTTCGTGAAGAAGCGCAAGGGCATCTACTGGCCATTCGTCTGGGGCTTTATCTACTTCGCGCTCTTCGCATTCTTCGTTGAACTGGTGCCCTATCTACCAAGCTATGGTGGCTATGTTCGCTACATCGTGGGGATCGTGATCACGGTGCTGGTCGGACGCTACGCGATCATCGGGCTCAACCGTTACCTAGCGAAGCAAAAACTGGCCGAGCAGCAACCCGACCAAGTGCGGCGTGAAGAGCTGAGCTACGACGTGGCGCTTGCGCGCCTCGCGAAAAGCGTGTGCCCCGGCTGCGAGCGGCCGGTCGATCTGAAAAGCACCGACATCGATTTTTGCCCGCATTGCGGCATCGGCTTGTATGACCACTGCGGGCGTTGTACGGCGCGCAAGAGCGCTTTTTCCAAGTTCTGCCATGCCTGCGGTACGTCGGCTGCCGCTTCGACTGTCATCCCCCCGGCCGACCAGATTGCGGCCGGTCTGCTGACAGGCCCCGTACCTGCGCTGTAACGGGGTCGTCCCCGGCCCGTGATACAAAGCGCTGCTGCCTTGCAGCCACCGAAGGGTGCTGCGGCAGCAGGTTCGGGGAGGGCCCGATTCAACAACCATCTTCACCTCATACGGAGCAGCTACATGAGCATATTCGGCAGCATTCTTTCCAAGATTTTCCCTTCGGCCCACGCCGCTGACGCCGCGGCGCCGGAAGCCACGCCAGCACCTGTGGCTGCCGATGCTCCGGCTGCGGCTGCACCGCCGTCGGCGATTCCGCTGGGCGACGTGGCCGCTGTGCTCGACGCCATGCCGGGAGCCAAGAGCCTGAATTGGCGCACATCGATCGTTGACCTGATGAAGCTGCTTGGGCTCGACAGCAGCATCGACGAGCGCAAAAAGCTCGCCGCCGAACTGAGCTACGGCGAAGACACAAGCGACAGCGCCAAGATGAATATCTGGCTGCACCGCCAGGTCATGACCAAGCTTGCGGCCAACGGCGGCACCGTGCCGGCCGAGTTGCGCGACTGATCTGCTTCCTGTGAACGACAAAAAAGCCCGGCGTGCCGGGCTTTTTTGTTTGACGCGGTGACTGCTCGATCGTGCGATTCAGTGCATTCCGTCGAGCGCGCGATCAGGTCCAGCCCGCGTCCACCACGTAGTCCTGCGCAGTGCACATCTTCGAGTCGTCCGCCGCCAGAAAGAGGGCCATGCTGGCGATGTCCTCCGCCATGACCCGGCCCGGCAGACACTGCGCTGCGTCGATCTCCGCTGCTGACTCGGGCTTGACCCACAGCCGCAATTGCCGCTCTGTCATGACCCAACCCGGCACGATCGAATTAACGCGGATGTTCTGCTTGCCCAGGTCGCGCGCCAGCGACCGTGTGAGTCCGCGTGCCGCCGCCTTGCATGCCTGATACACCGGATAGCCGGCACCCTTGATCATCCAGCTGATCGAGCCGAAGTTGATGATCGATCCACCGCCGAGCGAGCGCATGTCGCCGGCCACCGCTTGCGCTGCGAAGAACTGGTGCTTGAAGTTGACCGCGACCAGTCGGTCGAAGTCTTCGCTGGTGACGTCGGCCATGTCGTGGCGCCGGTCGTTCGCCGCGTTGTTGACCAATACGCTGATCGGACCGAACCGTTTGCGCACAGCGTCGACGGCGCCGTGGAGAGCGGCCACTTCGGTGACGTCGCATGTCAAAAAGAGCGGTGCATTGCGGCCTGTCAATCGGGCTGCCAATGCGACGCCTGCAGATGCATCCAGGTCGCAAAAGCCGACCCGTGCGCCCTGCGCATGAAACGCAATGACCAGTGCTTCGCCGATGCCGGTCGCACCGCCGGAGATGAATACGACGCGGTCTTCTAGCGAGGGGTAGCGCGCAGAAGGCGAAGACACGAGAAAAGCAGCCGAAGGCGTGGTGGAGGTTGTCATGTTGCAATTTTCCTCAGTCGTGCGCCCGTCCGCTACCCGTGTGAACGAGAATGCCGCCATCGTGGCGACTTCGCCCGCAGGACCCGCATGAACCCACTCGAAGTCCCGGAGCAGAGCACCGATACGGTGTTGCAGCTCGCATCCGGCGCGCTGCGCATGGCATTGGCGCCGTCGGTCGGTGGTGCCATCGCCGCCTTCTGGAGCGAGCACGACGGTGTGCGCACCGACTGGCTGCGTCCTGCCACGCAGGCGGCGCTGGAGCAGCGCATTCCGTCGGGAATGGCGAGCTATCCGCTGTTGCCCTGGTGTAACCGCATCCGCGACGGTCACGCCCGCTTCGGCGTGCGCGAGATCGACGTGCCGCCGGGCCACCCTGCCGCGCCTTCGGGCCGCCATCCCCTGCATGGTCTGGGCTGGTTGCGGCCCTGGACCGTCGACGAAGCAACGCCGACACGCGCGAAGCTTTCGCTGCAAGTCGACGCCTGCGCTGCCTGGCCTTGGCGCTTTGAAGCATCTCAGGTGTTCGAGCTCGACGCTACGGGTCTCAGTGTCACGATCACATTGACCAACCGCGACGACATCGCCATGCCGGCTGCGATCGGCCACCACCCATATTTTCCGCATCATCCGGGTACGCGGCTCCAGACTTGGACCGAGGCCATGTGGCGAGGTGATTCCGAGGTGATGCCCGTCTCGCTCGAAGCTACGCCCGAGGTGGAGATGCTGCGCGATGGCGTCGGCCTCGATGTGTTGGACCTCGACAACAACTTCACCGGCTGGCAGCACAGCGCCCGCATCGAGTGGCCCGGCAACAGGCAGGCCATCGTGATGGCGGCGGAGTCGCCGCTGGATTTCTTCGTGTTGTATTGCCCGCGCGGCGCAGACCATTTCTGCGCCGAGCCGGTCAGTCAATGCACCGACGCCATCAACCTCTCTGATCGCTACCCGGCCGAGACTTTGGGCGGCACGGTGCTGGCGCCTGGCGCATCGTTGACAGGGCGTTGGACCTTGCGTCCCGAAAACTAGATGCCGCGTGCGCGGTCGGACTTGAAGCGTGGGCGGAATTCGGTGAAACGCCCCGCTTCGAGCGCCTCACGGATCTCGCGCATCAGGTTCAGGTAGTAGTGCAGGTTGTGAATCGTGCAGAGCATTGGGCCGAGCATTTCGCCGCAGCGGTCGAGATGGTGCATGTAGGCGCGGCTGAAGCCGTCGCGCCCGCCATCGTTCCACGAGACGCCCGACGTGCCGGCGCAGGCGTGGCATGTGCAACTGGCGTCCAGCGGTTGCGGGTCGATCTTGTGTCGCGCATTGCGCAGTTTCAAGTCACCGTAGCGCGTGAAGATCGTTCCGTTGCGTGCGTTGCGCGTGGGCATCACGCAGTCGAACATGTCGACGCCATCGGCCACGCCTTGCACCAGGTCTTCAGGCGTGCCGACGCCCATTAGGTAGCGCGGCTTGTTCGCGGGCAGCCGGTGCGGCGTGTGGCCCATGATGTGCAGCATCTCTTCCTTGGGCTCGCCCACGCTCACGCCGCCGATGGCATAGCCGGGAAAGTCCATGTCGACCAGTGCCGCCAGCGACTCTTCCCGCAGGTTCTCGAACATGCCGCCCTGCACGATGCCGAAGAGCGCGTTGGGGTTGTCGAGCCGCTCGAACTCGGTCTTGCAGCGGCCGGCCCAGCGCAGGCTGAGTTCCATCGACGTGCGCGCTTCGGCCTCGGTCGTGATTTGACCTGCGGTGTCGTACGGCGTGCACTCGTCGAACTGCATTGCGATGTCGCTGTTCAGGATGGTCTGGATCTGCATCGAGACTTCTGGCGTCAGGAAGAGCTTGTCGCCGTTGACGGGCGATGCGAACTTCACGCCTTCTTCGCTGATCTTGCGCATCGCGCCGAGCGACCACACCTGGAAGCCGCCCGAATCGGTGAGCAGCGGCTTGTTCCACTTTTCGAATTGATGCAGTCCGCCGAAGCTCGCCATCACGTCGAGTCCCGGCCGCATCCATAGGTGGAAGGTGTTGCCCAGGATGATCTGCGCGCCCATCTCTTCGAGGCTGCGTGGCATCACGCCCTTGACGGTGCCGTACGTGCCGACGGGCATGAAGATCGGCGTCTGCACGACACCATGGTTGAGCGTGAGCGTGCCACGTCGCGCGTGGCTTGTCGGGTCGGTCGCGAGCAGGTCGAACTTCAGGCGGGGCAGGGTGGACGTGTCGGTCATTTTTTCGGGGAGGGCAGCAACATGAGAACGGTGCGGTTGAGATCCTCGACTACCAGCAGGCGGCCCTGGCGGTCGACGGTGATGCCGGTCGGCTTGCCCATCGGGCGCGCGCCGGGCTTCGGGTCCCACCCGGAGAGCCAGTCGATCGGCTTTCCAGACGGCAGACCCTGCGCGTCGAGCTTGTAGCCCACCACGCGATGGCCCGGTGGTTGGTGGCCACGCCATGCGACCAGCAACTGGCCGGCAAAGCTGCTGCCCGAAGGGCCGACGATCATTTGCAGTGGCGCGACGTGTGCGGGCCAAAGCATCACCGGCGCCTCGGTCGTCTTGCAGTCGTACCGTTTCTCGTAGCCGCGCGCGGGCTGGCGATTGCCGACGCAGTAAGGCCAGCCGTAGTCGCGGCCGGCCTGCAAGCGGTTGAGTTCTTCCGGCGGCTGACCGACCTCTTCGTAATCGATGGAGTTCTCGCCCTGGAGCACCGTGCCTTTGGCTGGCCCGTCGGGCAAGACGATCAGCGCGACCGAATTGCGCAGACCCGTCGCGAAGGGCTTGAAGCTCTGCAAGTGATAGCCCGGCGCCGCGAAGATGGCTTCGTAGACCGCCGCACGCGGCTTCGGTCCGGCCAGGTCCGGGCAAGGCAGGGGGAACTGCTTCGACGTGTCACGGCAGTTGTCGGAATCGGAGCCGACGTTGACGAAAAGATGGCCGCCGGGCGCAAAGGCCAGTTCCTTGAGCGGATGCGTGCCGTCGCCGGGCAGGTTGTCGATCAGCGGTTCGCGTTGTAGCGCGCCGCCGGGCGCCGGGATCGGCGTGCGCCAGATCGCGCTCGATTCGCCGACGTACACCTTGCCGTCCGGTCCAATGGCCAAGCCCAGCGGCCGGTCGAGTTGCTCGGCCAGTACCGAGAAGCGCGCGCGCCGCGGCGTCGTGCCATCGGTCGGCAGCGTCATCTCGAGCAGACGACCGCGGCGCGGCTCCCACGAACCCATGTCGACCACCCAGTAGCGGCCCGGAGCCACTTCCAGGATCCGGCGTGGTGCGCGCAGGCCCTGTGCCTCGTCGGCCAGCAGCGCGACGCACGTGCCGGCAGGGCTCGCGATGTCGATCCGTGCGTAGTCGCCGCACGTGCCTTGCGGTGTGTAGCCGCGTGCTTGGCCGGTGATCGGCATGAGGGCGGTCAAAGCCAGCGCGGCGAACGGTGCGAAACGTTGGAATGTCATGACGGTGTACGTGCCAGCAGCATGGCGTCGCCGTAGCTGAAGAACCTGTAGCCCTGGGCGATCGCGTGCGCGTACAGCGCCATCACATGCTCATAGCCGGCGAAGGCGCTCACCAGCATCATCAGGGTGCTCTTCGGCAAATGGAAGTTGGTGACCAGTACATCGACATGCTGAAAAGCGAAGCCCGGCGTGATGAAGATGCGCGTGTCGCCCGAGGCCTCGCCGCTCTTCGCCCAGGATTCGAGCGTGCGTACCGTGGTCGTGCCGACTGCAACGACGCGGCCACCGCGCGCCTTGCAAGCCGCGATGGCGCGCTGCGTGGCCTCAGGTACGTCATAGCGCTCGGCGTGCATCGTGTGCTCGGCGATGTTCTCGGCCTTGACCGGCTGGAATGTGCCGGCGCCGACATGCAGCGTGACGCTCGCACGCTCGATGCCGCGCGCCGCGAGTTCGGCGAGCAAGGTTTCGTCGAAGTGCAGCGCAGCCGTCGGCGCCGCGACAGCGCCGGGCACGCGCGCGAACACGGTCTGGTAGCGGCTCTCGTCGTCCGCCGAATCGGTGTGCGTGATGTAAGGCGGCAGCGGTACGTGACCGCAGCGACTCATGAGCGCGTACGGGTCTTCACCGGCGTCACTGTCGAAAGCGAAGCGGAACAGCGCGCCTTGGTCGTCGGGCCACCGTCCGAGCAGCGTCGCGCGAAAGCCGCCGACCATTTGCAGCGTGGTGCCGACCGGCGGCTTCTTGCTGACCTTCATGTGCGCGACGACTTCGTTGCCGGTCAGCACGCGCTCGACCAGCAGTTCGAGCTTGCCGCCGGTCGGCTTTTCGCCAAAGAGCCGCGCCTTGACGACGCGCGTGTCGTTGAAGACCAGCAGGTCGCCGGCGCGCAGCAGTGACGGCAGGTCCTTGAAGATGCGATCGACAGCTGTGCCCGTTGTACCCGCGGTGCCATCCAGCAGGCGGGACGAGGTGCGTTCGATGGCCGGATGCTGCGCCACCAGTTCAGGGGGCAGATCGAAGTCGAAATCGGAGAGCGTGAAGTTGCGCATGCGCTTGAGGGCTGGACAGGCCCGTTCCAAGGTGGCGGCAAGAGTGCCGGGAAAAATCAGGACGGATTGTCCCACCCCCGATTCAACGCCGCCGATTCGCAGGGTCAAGACCGGTTCAGGCGGCAGAATCGGAAGGATGAGCATTCCATCCGACTTCACGGCGCCGGTTCGTTTTGGCGCAGGTCCCGCCCATGTCCTTGTGACCGGTGGAACCGGGTTCATCGGTCGGCTGCTGATCGAGGCACTGCGGGCCGATGGGCACTCGGTCAGCGTCTGGACGCGAAATGCGACGGCGGCAGCGCAAGTCTTCGGCGCGGGCGTGCGCTGCGTCGGGCGGCTCGAAGAAATCCCGCCCGCGCGGCCGGTCGATGTGATCGTCAACCTGGCGGGTGCGCCCGTCATCGGCCCGCGCTGGACCACACACCGTCGCACGGAGTTGCTAGCCAGCCGAGAAGGGCTGACGCAGGCGCTGGTCGAATGGATCGGAACGCGAGCGGTCAAGCCGTGGCTGATGCTCTCGGGATCGGCCATCGGCTACTACGGGGTGCAGTCTCAGGACGACGCCGCTGAATTGACGGAGTCGAGCCCGCCGCAAGACATCTTCATGTCGCGTTTGTGCCAGCGCTGGGAGGCCGCTGCACACGCGGCGGCACAGCATGGCGTACGCGTGGCGTGTTTGCGTTTCGGTTTGGTTCTGGGTCATGGCGGGGCGCTGCCCAAGCTGCTCGCGCCGATCCGGCTCGGAGTCGGTGGACGGCTGGGGACGGGGCGCCAATGTACGTCGTGGATTCACGTGAACGACATCGTTCGCGGCATGGCGCACGTGTGGCGCATCGCCGCGCAACCCGATGCGGCATCGAACCCGCAGGCTTACAACTTCACCGCGCCGGGCCACCTCTCGCAGGAAGCGTTCGCGCGCACCGCAGCACAGGTGTTACGTCGGCCCTTCTGGATGCCGACGCCGGCGTGGCCGGTGCGACTGGCGCTGGGCGAGCAGGCCGACGTGCTGCTCGAAGGCCAGCGTGTCGTGCCCTCACACCTCGAACGAACCGGATTTCGCTTCCGCTTTCCGGATGCTGCGAGCGCGTTGCGGGATCTTTGCTGACCGTGCCCAAGGCGTCGCTCAGGAAGAAGAAATCAGCGCTGGCAACAGCGGGTACGGTTGTCGCAACGATCGCTGCGACCACTGCCGCGGCTACGACGGGTCCGCCCGTGCCGCCCGGCACCGGCCTCAGCCTGGTCCAACGCGCGCTGCGCAAGCTCGGCCTGGTGCGCGACATCGACTTCGCGCTCTACCTGCCGATGCGTTACGAAGACGAGACCCGCGTCGTGCGGCTGGCTGACACGCGCGAAGGCGATCTGGCGCAAGTCGAGGCGGTGGTGATTGAAAGCGAAGTCGCGTTTCGGCCGCGCCGTCAGCTGATCGTGACGATCGACGACGGCAGCGACACCTGCCAGCTGCGCTTTTTCAACTTCTACCCGTCGCAGCAAAAGCAGCTGGAAGTCGGCGCGCGGGTTCGGGTGCGCGGCGAAATGCGCGGCGGGTTCCTCGGCCGCACGATGATGCATCCGACCGTCAAGGCGGCCGGCACGGCGTTGCCCGAGGCGCTGACGCCTGTGTACTCGACCACCGCAGGGCTTGCGCAACCGGTGTTGCGGCGCGAAGTGCGATCGGGCCTCGCGCGCGCCGCGCTGGAGGAAACCTTGCCGGAGCCGATCGGGATGTCGATCGACGTGCAAGAGGTGTGGGACTTGCGCCGCGCACTGTCGTTCCTGCACTACCCGACGCCTGATGTCTCCATCGCCGCGCTCGAAGATCGCAGTCATCCAGCCTGGCAGCGCATCAAGGCGGAAGAGCTGTTGGCGCAACAGCTGTCGCAGTTGCAGGCGCGGCGCGAGCGGGCCGCGCAGCAGGCGCCGCCGTTGCGGTCGATGACGTCGGCCACGTCGCTTCATGCGCAGCTGATGGCGGTGCTGCCGTTCGCACTGACCGGTGCGCAACAGCGTGTCGGCGAAGAGATCACGCGCGACCTGGAACGATCGATTCCGATGCATCGGCTGCTGCAGGGCGACGTCGGCTCCGGCAAGACGGTGGTCGCTGCGCTGGCGGCCGCACGTTGTATCGACGCCGGCTTTCAATGCGCGCTGATGGCGCCGACCGAGATCCTGGCGTCGCAGCACTTCGGCAAGCTGGTCGGCTGGCTGGACCCCTTGCTCGCGGAGCGCGGCTTGCGCGTGGCGTGGCTTACCGGCAGCCAGAAGAAGAAGGAGCGCGACGTCATGTCGGCAGCGATGGAAAGCGGCGAGGCGGCGCTGGTCATCGGTACGCACGCCGTTATCTCCGACAAGGTACGCTTCAAGCGGCTGGCGCTGGCCATCATCGACGAGCAGCATCGCTTTGGCGTGGCGCAGCGGCTGGCGCTGCGCGGCAAGGCCGTCGGGCATCTAGAACCGCATCTGTTGATGATGAGCGCGACGCCGATCCCTCGCACGCTGGCGATGAGCTACTTCGCCGATCTCGATGTGTCCACGCTGGATGAGCTGCCGCCCGGCCGCACGCCCATCGTGACCAAGTTGGTGGCGGATCACCGGCGTGATGAAGTCATCGCACGCATTCAGGCGCAGCTCTCGCAAGGCCGGCAGGTCTACTGGGTCTGCCCGCTGATCGAAGAAAGCGAAGCGGTCGATTTGCGCAATGCGACCGAGACGCGTGACGAACTGGCAGAAGTACTGGGCCAGGCGGTCAACGTCGGGCTGCTGCATTCGCGCATGCCGACGCCGGAGAAGCAGGCGGTGATGGCGGCGTTCACCGTAAACCAGATCCAGGTGCTGGTCAGTACCACGGTGATCGAAGTCGGCGTCGATGTGCCGAATGCGTCGCTGATGGTGATCGAGCACGCGGAGCGCTTTGGTTTGTCGCAGTTGCATCAGCTGCGCGGGCGTGTCGGGCGCGGCGAGGCGGCTTCGGCTTGCGTGCTGCTTTATGCGCCGAACGAGGGTGGACGCGTCGGCGAGGCGGCGCGGGCGCGCTTGAAGGCGATGGTGGAAACGGGCGATGGTTTCGAGATCGCACGTCGCGACTTGGAGATCCGCGGCCCCGGCGAGTTCTTGGGGGCAAAGCAATCCGGAGCGCCGTTGCTTCGCTTTGCGGATCTTCAAGCGGATGCGCTGCTACTCGACTGGGCGCGCGATCTGGCGCCGAGGATGCTGGACGGACATCCCGAGCTTGCGAAGAAGCACGTCGATCGCTGGCTCGGCACAAAGGCGGAGTACCTAAAGGCCTAGGCCCGTAAATCACTCTGAGCCGGCTTGCTATTCAAGCGAAGCTGATGGCTCGGGGTCAAGCCCATAATTCTGTCAGCTATGACCCTTACCGAACTCAAATACATCGTCGCGGTGGCGCGCGAACGCCATTTTGGCAAGGCAGCCGAATCCTGCTACGTTTCGCAACCGACGCTGTCAGTGGCCATCAAGAAGCTCGAGGACGAACTTGAAGTGAAGCTGTTCGAGCGCAGCGCCGGCGAGGTCACCGTCACGCCGCTGGGCGAGCAGATCGTTCAGCAGGCGCAGAGCGTGCTCGACCAGGCGGCAAGCATCAAGGAGATCGCCAAGCGCGGCAAGGACCCGCTGGCAGGCGCGCTGAACCTCGGCGTGATCTACACGATCGGCCCTTACCTGTTGCCCGACCTGGTGCGCCAGGTGATCACGCGGACGCCGCAGATGCCGCTGATGTTGCAAGAGAACTTCACCGCGAAACTCCTCGAAATGCTGCGCGCCGGCGAGATCGATTGCGCGATCATGGCCGAACCTTTTCCGGACAACGGCCTGGCGACGGCGGCGCTGTACGACGAGCCCTTCATGGCGGCGCTTCCTATCAACCACAAGCTCGCTGGGCGGGACTCGATCACTTCGGATGAACTGCGCAACGAAACGATGCTGCTGCTCGGTACCGGCCACTGCTTTCGTGATCACGTGCTGGAAGTCTGTCCCGAGTTCGCTCGCTTTTCGAGCAATGCCGAGGGGATCCGCAAGAGCTTCGAGGGCTCATCGCTGGAGACCATCAAGCACATGGTGGCGTCGGGCATGGGCGTCACGCTGGTGCCGCGGCTGTCGGTGCCTGCCGAGGCGCTCAAGCCAAAGGGCAAGGGAAAAAAGGACAACGACCAGATGGTGCGTTACCTGCCGGTCGTGGATGGCGAAGGGCGCGAGCCGCCGACGCGCCGTGTGGTGCTGGCGTGGCGCCGCAGCTTCACACGCTACGAGGCGATCGCGGCGCTACGCAATGCAATTTATGCGTGCGAGCTGCCGGGTGTGAAGCGGCTCTCCTGAAGCCGCAAGCCATCGTTGCCATAGAGAGGCGCTGTTGCGATACGACCGCTCGGCTCACAAAATGGAAGTTTCGAAATCAACTTGAAAATGGATGTACTCGTCATGGTCAAAGATCTGAAAAAAATGAAATCGTCCAACCCCGTTGCCGCGTCCGGCAAGGTTCCCAAGAAAGGCGGAGTCGTGGTGTCGACGGAGTCGGGCAGTCGCAACGCGCCGGTCATCAACATCGGCATCGAACGGCAAGACCGTGCGGCCATCGCCGAAGGCCTGAGCCGCGTGCTGGCAGACACCTACACGCTCTACCTCACGACGCATAACTTTCACTGGAACGTCACCGGCCCGCATTTCAACTCGTTGCATGCAATGTTCATGGGCCAGTACACCGAACTCTGGAACGCGACGGACGTGATTGCCGAACGCATTCGCGCGCTCGGCCACTACGCGCCCGGTTCGTACGCCGAGTTCAGCAAGATCGCTACGGTGCCCGACGTCCCGCAGCAACCGCCCAAGGCGATGGAAATGGTGCGCATCCTTGTCAAGGGCCACGAGACGGTGTCGCGCATCGCGCGCGAGTTCATCCCCGTGGCCGAAGAAGCCGGCGACGACCCGACGGCCGACATGCTCACCGCGCGCTGCACCGTCCATGATCAGACCGCGTGGATGCTGCGTTCGTTGCTAGAAGATTGAGGTGCCGTTGGCCGCCGCTGCGCGTGGGCGGCTTTCGCTCTACCTCGATCTGATTCGCTGGAATCGGCCTGCTGGCTGGTTGCTGCTGCTCTGGCCGACGCTGGGCGCGCTTTGGTTCGCGGCCGATGGCTGGCCCGGCTGGCATTTGCTGTGGGTCTTCGTGCTTGGGACTTTCTTGATGCGCAGCGCCGGCTGTTGCATCAACGACGTGGCCGACCGCGACTTCGATCGCCATGTCAAGCGAACGGCGCAGCGGCCGGTCACGAGTGGTGCGGTATCGGTCAAAGAGGCACTGACGCTGGGTGCGTTGCTGGCACTGATCGCTTTCGCGCTGGTGCTCACGACCAATCGGCTGACAATCGTCTGGTCGTTCGCTGCGCTCGCCATCACGCTCGCCTATCCCTTCGCCAAACGCTTCGTTTCGGTGCCGCAAGCGGTACTCGGCGTTGCTTTCAGCTTCGGCATTCCGATGGCGTTTGCGGCGGTGCAATCGGCGGTGCCGGCTTTCGTCGTGCTGCTGCTCGTTGGCAACCTGTTTTGGGTGCTGGCCTACGACACCGAGTACGCGATGGTCGACCGCGACGACGATTTGAAGATCGGCATGAAGACGTCGGCCATTACCTTCGCGCGTTTCGACGTCGTTGCCGTGCTGCTGAGTTATGCGGTTTTTCTGGTGCTGTGGACAATCGCAGGCGCGAGTCGCGGGCTGGGGCTTGTATTCTTCACGGCGGTTGCCGTGGCCGCCGCACAGGCCGTCTGGCATTGGCGCCTCATTCGCTTGCGTATGCGTAACGACTGCTTCAAGGCCTTTCGCCTGAACCATTGGCTTGGCCTCACGGTATTCGTCGGGGTCGTCGCCGGCTACGCGCTTCGCTAAGCACGCTTGCAGGGCTAACTTGCCGCCCCGATTCCCAAGTTGGTCAAGTCTTGCCGAATTCCTCGCCCAACTCTGCCGCGCGTTTTTGCGCCGCACGGATTGCCGTCTTGAATTGCGCCTTGACGTCGGCCGTTTCGAGCGACGTGATGGCCGCGTAGGTCGTTCCGCCTTTGGAGGTGACGCGCTGCCGCAGCACCGACGGGGCTTCCGTGGCGCCTTTAGCCAGTGCCGAAGCGCCGGTAAAGGTGCCGATTGCCAGTCGCTGCGCCTGGTCGGCCGGTAGGCCCATTTCGACCCCTGCCTCGGTCATTGCTTCGATGAAATAGAAGACGTAGGCCGGGCCTGAGCCGGACATGGCCGTTACAGCGTCGAGATTGATTTCAGTGTCCACCCAGAGCAGTTCGCCGGTTGGCGCAAGCAGCTGTACGACGAGGGCGCGATCTTCACTGCTCGTTGCCGGCCGCGCAAAGACTCCCGTCATGCCCTGGCCGATCAACGCGGGCGTGTTGGGCATGGCGCGCACGATGCGTTCGCTGCCCAGCCAGCGCGCGATGCTGTCCGAAGTGATGCCTGCTGCGACGCTGAGGTGAAGCGCATCGGGCGCAAAAGCGCGCACCGGTTGCGCCGCCCCCGAGAAGGTTTGCGGTTTGACGGCCCAAACCACGACCGCGCAACGCGCAAGTGCCGGGCCTGCCTCGGTCAAGGCTGCGATGCCGAACTCGCTGGCGAGTCGAGTTCGGGCCTCGTCGAATGGCTCCACCACTTCGAAAGTGCTGGCCAGCGTGCCTTGACGAAGCAGGCCGCCAATGATGGCGCTCGCCATGTTGCCGCCACCGATGAAGGCGATTGGTGGCAATGGCGTTGCGGCGTTGCGGGGCAGGAATGTGACGGCGATGGTCATGGTCGGTCGATGAATTCGAAGGCAGCGAACTGCGTGATTTGCAGCGGATTGAAATTGTCGTCGCTGACGACAACCAGCGTGCGGTGGCCGTTTGCAAGCGAAGGTCTCCAGCACACGCCTCCGCTGTTGTCGAGGCGCGAAAGGCCGAGCGTCGCAAAGTCCGCGACGGGCGTCTTGCTCGCGGAGCGGTGGTTGGATGGCGTCAGAGCATTGAGCGCCAGCACGTCGCTGGCGCAGCGTATGTCAATCTCGTAGAGGCGCAATGAATTCCCGACGCCGGCCGCGTATGCCCGCTCCAGCAACAGCATGCGGTGTGCGTCGATCATCAGTACCTCGCTCACGCCAATGTCCGCAAAGCCACCCGGAACGGCAGGGCGGAGAGGGATCGCGTCCGGGACGTACGCGATCTGCCGCGACGCAATCCCCGAATCGAGATCGATTTGCGTGAAGCGGCACGGGCCGCAGGCGGCATCGAGGGTCGGTACGGAGCCGTCTTCGATCAGTGAATTTTCCATTGCCAGCCATGCTCCGCCGGTGAAGGGCGGCAGAAAAACGACGCCCGTGGGTGCGGGTGCTACTGCAGTCGGCTCAGGCCATCGCGCTGTGTAAAACCGAGCCGGCGCTTCTTCCGATCGGTCATCACTGAGCAACAAGTACTCATCTTTCTCAGAGTTGAAGTCGATTGCTGAGAGCCCGCCCACCGGCGTTCCCCGGGCCTGCATGCGGTGCGGCGAGCGTGCTGCGGCGAGCCGACGCAGGCGCGCGCGGAACGGTTGACGGCGGGGCTCCTGGGTGCTTGCCGCGCTTTCGCATCCGGCCAGTCCTATGGCAATGGGAGTCGCTGCCAATAAACTAGAGAGGAGGCGACGACGTGTGATCGCCTCGATAGGTTGGTGTTGTGTGGTGTGCACGCCCGCCAGTCTAGTTTCTGGCAGCCGCCCAAACAGGACGGTTGACGCTCCCTTTAACGCGTGGCACAATCGAGGGCTTCGCTCTAAACGGGTGAAGCTTCTGCCCAGCGGAAGCGCCTCGAGTGGTTCGGGGTGTGGACGACGGGCCCAAGACTGACTGCAGCGAATCCGCATCGGGTTCGCATCGGTACAAGTTGGGAACTATTCGAAATGATCCAAGCTGAATCCAGGCTCGAAGTAGCCGACAACACAGGGGCGAAATCCGTTCTGTGTATCAAGGTGCTGGGTGGCTCCAAGCGACGTTACGCCAGTGTTGGCGACGTCATCAAGGTCAGCATCAAGGAAGCCGCGCCACGCGGTCGCGTCAAGAAGGGCGAGATCTACAGCGCGGTCGTGGTTCGCACCGCCAAGGGTATCCGCCGGGCTGATGGCTCCCTCGTCAAATTCGACAGCAACGCAGCCGTGTTGCTCAACGCCAAGCTGGAGCCGATCGGCACCCGCATCTTCGGACCGGTGACGCGCGAGTTGCGCACTGAGAAGTTCATGAAGATCGTCTCGCTGGCTCCTGAAGTTCTGTAAGGACAATTACGCCATGAACAAGATTCGCAAAGGCGACCAGGTCATCGTGTTGGCCGGTCGTGACAAGGGCAAGCGCGGCGTGGTTTCGCTTCGCAAAGATGACTCGCATCTGATCGTCGACGGCATCAATACCGTCAAGAAGCACACGAAGCCGAACCCGCTCAAGGGTACAACCGGTGGCATCGTCGAAAAGACCATGCCCATTCACCAGTCCAACGTGGCGATCTTCAATGCTGCGACCGGCAAAGCCGATCGCGTGGGCATCAAGGTCGCGGATGGCAAGCGCGTCCGCGTCTTCAAGTCCAGCGGCGACGAAATCAAGATCGCCTAAGGGGTACTCACATGGCACGTCTCCAAAAACACTTCCGCGAAAAAGTCTCCAAGGACTTGATCGAAAAGTTCAGCTACAAGTCGCCGATGCAGGTCCCGCGCATCACCAAGATCACGCTCAACATGGGCGTGGGTGAAGCAGTTGCGGACAAGAAGGTGCTCGACAACGCTGTCGCCGATCTGACCAAGATCGCCGGCCAAAAGCCAGTCGTCACCAAGTCGAAGAAGGCCATTGCCGGCTTCAAGATTCGTGAAATGCAGCCAATCGGTTGTATGGTCACCCTTCGCGGCGTGCAGATGTACGAGTTCCTGGATCGCTTTGTGACCGTGGCCCTGCCGCGTGTTCGCGACTTCCGCGGCATTTCCGGCCGCGCGTTCGATGGTCGCGGCAACTACAACATCGGCGTGAAAGAGCAGATCATTTTTCCCGAGATCGAGTACGACAAGGTCGATGCCTTGCGCGGTCTCAATATCAGCATCACGACAACGGCCAAGACCGACGAAGAGGCCAAGGCGCTTCTCGCAGGTTTCCGTTTCCCGTTCAAGAACTGAGGCGAACCGTGGCTAAACAATCTTTGATCCAGCGCGAACTCAAGCGCGACAACCTGGTCGCCAAGTACGCTGCGAAGCACGCCGAATTCAAGGCAATCGCCAACGATGCCAAGAAAAGCGACGAAGAACGCGCAGCGGCCCGTCTAGGCTTGCAAAAGCTCCCGCGTAATGCGAATCCGACGCGTCAACGTAACCGTTGCGCTATCACCGGTCGTCCTCGCGGTACGTTCCGACAATTCGGTTTGGCTCGCGCCAAGATTCGTGAACTGGCTTTCGCTGGCGACATCCCCGGTGTCACCAAGGCCAGCTGGTAAGCCCGGCAGGAGCAAACAACATGAGCATGAGTGATCCTATTGCCGACCTGCTGACGCGTATTCGTAATGCGCAGATGGTGGCGAAGCCCAACGTGTCGATCCCGTCTTCCAAGGTGAAGGTCGCGATTGCACAGGTGCTGAAAAACGAAGGTTATATCGATGGCTTCGAGGTCAAGACCGAGTCCGGCAAGTCCGAACTGGTCATCACCTTGAAGTATTACGCCGGCCGCCCCGTTATCGAGCGCATAGAGCGTGTGAGTCGTCCCGGTCTGCGCGTCTACAAAGGCAGCGCTGCCATTCCGCAAGTCCAAAACGGCCTCGGCGTCGCCATCGTCACGACCCCTCAGGGCGTGATGACCGACCGCAAGGCGCGCGCTACCGGTGTCGGTGGCGAAGTTCTTTGCTACGTCGCCTAACCGAGACATCGAGGAGTTACTGAAAATGTCCCGCGTAGGAAAAATGCCAGTCGCCATCCCCGCAGGTGTGGATGTGTCGATCAAGGAAGACCAGATCAGCGTCAAAGGCTCGGGCGGAACGCTCAGCCTGCATCGCAATGTGTTGGTCAAAGTCGTCAGCAAGGACGGCAAGCTCAACTTTGAACCCGCCAACGATTCGCGTGAGGCGAATGCGATGAGCGGTACGCTGCGCCAGCTGGTTAACAACATGGTCGTCGGCGTCACCAAGGGCTTTGAGAAGAAGCTCAACTTGGTCGGCGTGGGCTTCAAGGCCGCAGCAGCCAACAACAAGTTGAATCTGTTAGTAGGTTACTCGCACCCGGTCAATATCGACATGCCTCAAGGCATCACGGTAACCACTGCGACGCCGACTGAAATCGTGATCAAGGGTGCCGATCGCCAACGCGTTGGCCAAATCGCCGCCGAGATCCGCGCTGTTCGTCCGCCCGAGCCCTACAAGGGCAAGGGCATCCGGTATTCGGACGAGAAGATCGTGATCAAAGAGACCAAGAAGAAATAAGGGGCAGCAAAATGATGTTGACCAAAAAAGCACAGCGTCTGCGCCGCTCGCGTCAGACCCGCATTCGGATCGCCACCCAAGGCGTTGCCCGTCTTACGGTAAACCGTACCAATCTGCACATCTACGCCACCGTCATCTCCGACGATGGCTCGAAGGTGATAGCGACTGCATCGACGGCCGAAGCCGAAGTGCGGACTTCACTCGGTGGTGCAGGCAAGGGTGGCAACGCCGCCGCTGCAACTGCGGTGGGCAAGCGCATCGCTGAGAAAGCGAAAGCGGCTGGCGTCGATAAGGTCGCTTTCGACCGTGCAGGTTTTGCGTACCACGGCCGCGTCAAAGCGTTGGCTGAAGCGGCACGCGAAGCCGGCCTGCAGTTCTAAGCGCAAGCAGCGAGTTCAAGGAATTCAAGATGGCAAAGATTCAAGCACGCACCCAGAATGAAGGACCGGAAGACGGTCTGCGCGAGAAAATGATCGCGATCAACCGAGTCACCAAGGTGGTGAAGGGCGGTCGTATCCTTGGTTTCGCAGCTCTCACCGTGGTCGGTGACGGCGACGGCAAGGTCGGCATGGGCAAGGGCAAGTCGAAAGAAGTGCCGGCTGCTGTGCAAAAGGCCATGGAAGAAGCGCGTCGCAACCTGTTCAAGATATCTATCAAGAACGGCACACTGCATCACCGAGTGACCGGTCATCATGGCGCCGCATCGGTTGTCATGATCCCGGCGCCCAAGGGCACGGGCATCATCGCCGGCGGACCAATGCGCGCCGTTTTCGAAGTCTTGGGCATCACCGATATCGTGGCAAAGAGCCATGGTTCGTCGAACCCTTACAACATGGTTCGCGCCACGCTCGACGGCCTGAGGAATTCGACTACGGCATCGCAGGTCGCTGCCAAGCGTGGCTTGACCGTCGAAGAAATCTTCGCGTAAGCGGAGAGACACCGGAATATTCTCATGACGACGCAACAAACAACCCTCAAGGTGACCTTGGTGAAGAGCCCAATCGGCACCAAGGAATCGCATCGCGCAACCGTGCGTGGCCTGGGCCTCCGCAAGATCAATAGCGTGAGCGAGCTGCAAGACACGCCCGCGGTGCGCGGCATGATCAACAAGATCAGTTATCTGGTCAAAGTTCTGTAAAAGAGACTGCCATGGAACTCAATGGAATCAAGCCGGCCGCCGGCGCCAAGCACGCCAAGCGTCGCGTGGGTCGCGGTATCGGCTCCGGTATCGGCAAGACTGCAGGTCGCGGTCACAAGGGCCAAAAGTCACGCGCAGGTGGCTTTCACAAGGTGGGTTTTGAAGGCGGTCAAATGCCTTTGCAGCGACGCCTGCCGAAGCGTGGCTTCAAGTCGCACTTGCTGAAGTACAACGCCGAAGTCACGCTGACTGCTCTCGAGCAGCTCGGCCTCGCTGAAGTCGATATGCTGGCGCTCAAGCAAGCCGGTCTAGTGAGTCAGATGATCAAGGTCGTCAAGATCATCAAGACCGGTGAACTGACCAAAGCTGTCAAGCTGACCGGCGTGGGCGCTACTGCCGGCGCCAAGGCGGCCATCGAAGCCGCCGGCGGCAGTGTCGCCTGATCTTCTCTTCGGACTGAAAGAAACTCTTCGTGGCAACTAACGCGGCAGCGCTCGCAAAAACAGGCAAGTTCGGCGACCTCCGTCGTCGGCTCGTCTTTTTGCTGCTCGCCCTCGTGGTCTACCGCGTCGGTGCGCACATTCCTGTTCCGGGCATCAATCCCGATCAGTTGGCGCAGTTGTTTCAGGGTCAGCAGGGCGGTATTCTGAGTCTGTTCAACATGTTCTCGGGAGGTGCCCTGTCGCGCTTCACCGTGTTCGCGTTGGGCATCATGCCGTACATCTCCGCGTCGATCATCATGCAGTTGATGACCTACGTGTTGCCGACCTTCGAGCAAATGAAAAAGGAAGGCGAGTCGGGTCGCCGGAAGATCACACAGTACACGCGCTACGGCGCGCTCGGTCTTGCGATGTTCCAGTCGTTCAGCATTGCTGTTGCGCTTGAATCGTCGGCTGGCCTTGTGATTGCACCCGGTTTCGGCTTCCGTATCACGGCGATGGTTAGTCTTACTGCTGGTTCGATGTTTCTCATGTGGCTCGGCGAGCAGATCACAGAGCGCGGATTGGGCAATGGTATTTCGATCCTGATTTTCGCGGGCATCGCGGCGGGTCTTCCAAATGCGGTGGGTGGTTTGCTCGAGCTTGTCCGCACTGGCGCCATGAACGTGATCGTCGCTTTGTTCATCGTCGCCGTAGTGGCGGGCGTGACCTACTTTGTGGTGTTTGTCGAACGCGGTCAACGTAAGATCCTAGTGAACTATGCGCGCCGACAGGTTGGCAACAAGGTTTATGGCGGTCAGTCGTCGCACTTGCCGCTCAAGCTGAACATGGCAGGCGTCATCCCTCCGATTTTTGCCTCTTCGATCATTTTGCTGCCGGCAACGGTGGTGGGCTGGTTGAGCACTGGTGAAGGTGGTTTCCGCTGGATTAAGGATGTGGCCGGTGCGCTGCGTCCGGGTGAACCGATCTACGTGCTGCTCTACGCCGCTGCGATAGTGTTCTTTTGCTTCTTTTACACAGCCTTGGTGTTCAACAGCCGCGAGACGGCCGACAACCTCAAGAAGAGCGGCGCTTTCATTCCCGGTATTCGTCCAGGTGATCAAACCGCTCGCTATATCGACAAGATTCTGGTCCGCCTGACGTTGGCCGGCGCGGTGTACATCACCTTCGTTTGTCTGCTGCCCGAGTTCCTGATTCTGAAATACAACGTGCCGTTTTATTTCGGTGGGACTTCGTTGTTGATCATCGTGGTGGTCACGATGGACTTCATGGCCCAGGTACAGAACTACATGATGTCCCAGCAGTATGAATCGCTGCTCAAGAAGGCGAACTTCAAGACGTCGTAGTGCTGGGTTTCAATATTGAGTTCGGGCGTTAGAACGCCACGTTTAAAGTTTTAGGAGAATCAAATGAGAGTTTCGGCTTCGGTCAAACCCATCTGCCGTAATTGCAAGGTCATCCGCCGTAAAGGTGTGGTGCGTGTGATTTGTACCGACCCGCGCCATAAGCAGCGCCAGGGTTGATCCAAGAGTATTAGAGGACGCACATGGCACGTATTGCTGGCATCAACATTCCGCCGCACAAGCACGCTGAAATCGGCCTTACCGCCATTTTCGGTATCGGACGCACGCGCGCCCGTCAAATCTGCGAAGCGAGCGGCATCGAATATTCGAAGAAGATCAAGGATCTGACCGACGGCGATCTTGAAAAGATCCGCGATCAGATCGCTCTCTTCACCATCGAAGGCGATCTGCGCCGCGAGACTACGATGAACATCAAGCGCTTGATGGACATCGGTTGCTATCGCGGCTTTCGTCATCGTCGCGGCCTGCCAATGCGCGGCCAGCGTACGCGCACCAATGCCCGTACCCGTAAGGGTCCGCGCAAGGCTGCGCAGTCCCTGAAGAAATAAGGATAGACCAGCATGGCTAAAGCTCCGGCAAACAACGCAGCACAGCGCGTTCGCAAGAAGGTTCGCAAGAACGTCGCGGACGGCATCGCTCACGTGCACGCCTCGTTCAACAACACCATCATCACGATCACGGACCGCCAAGGCAACGCCTTGTCCTGGGCTTCGTCGGGTGGCCAGGGCTTCAAGGGCTCGCGCAAGTCGACACCGTTCGCTGCGCAGGTCGCATCTGAAGTGGCTGGGCGCGCTGCTGTTGAACAAGGCATTAAGAACCTCGATGTCGAGATCAAGGGTCCTGGCCCAGGTCGCGAATCGTCCGTACGTGCTTTGGCTGCACTCGGTATTCGAATCAACTCGATTGCCGATGTAACCCCAGTGCCGCACAACGGCTGCCGCCCCCAAAAGCGTCGTCGAATCTGATCGCTTGACGATCAGGCGCTGCATCATTTCAGCTTCAGCGCCGGGCGCAGTCTGCTTTGCGGCGGCTGCGCATTTTGTTTTTACCAAGCCCACCGCCGTTGGCACGCCGCTGACGGCTCCCGCAGTTCAAAGCTGCGGCAGATGACACAAAGGAAACCACGTGGCACGCTACCTCGGCCCCAAGGCCAAACTCTCTCGCCGTGAAGGCACCGACTTGTTCTTGAAGAGCGCTCGTCGTTCGATTCAAGACAAGGCCAAGTTCGATTCCAAGCCTGGTCAGCATGGCCGCACTTCGGGTCAACGCACTTCGGACTTCGGTCTGCAATTGCGTGAAAAACAGAAGGTCAAGCGCATGTACGGTGTGCTTGAAAAGCAGTTCCGTCGCTACTTCGAGGAAGCTGATCGTCGTCGTGGCAACACTGGCGCCAACCTCCTGTTTTTGTTGGAGTGCCGCCTCGACAACGTGGTGTATCGCATGGGCTTTGGCTCGACGCGTGCCGAAGCTCGCCAACTCGTGTCGCACAAGGCGATCACGGTGAACGGCCAGTCCGTCAACATTCCGTCGTACCTGGTCAAAACCGGCGACGTGATTGCTGTACGCGACAAGTCCAAGAAGCAGACCCGCATCGCCGAAGCGCTGCAACTGGCTCAACAAGTCGGCATGCCGGCATGGGTTGAAGTCAACGCCGACAAGGGCGAAGGCACCTTCAAGAAAGTGCCTGACCGCGACGAATTCGCTGCCGACATCAATGAGTCGCTGATCGTCGAGTTGTACTCGCGATAAATGGACGATAACGAGGCTGCTGTGCAGCCTCGCACTTGTGATTTTTTGTTCCCTCCGCGCTGCACCGCGACAGGGCACTTCACCAGCCTTACCGGTGTAACGAACCGGGGGTATTGAGAGGAAGTCTGCATGCAAACCACCCTGCTGAAACCCAAGACCATCCAGGTCGAGCAACTCGCTCCGAACAAAGCCAAGGTAACGCTCGAGCCTTTTGAGCGCGGCTATGGCCACACGCTCGGTAATGCGCTGCGTCGCGTTCTGCTGTCGTCTATGGTGGGCTACTCGGCCACCGAAGTGACGATCGCTGGCGTGCTCCATGAGTACTCGTCGATTGACGGTGTGCAAGAAGATGTCGTCAACATCTTGTTGAACCTGAAGGGCGTGGTATTCAAGCTCCACAACCGCGACGAGGTGACGTTGAGCCTGCGCAAAGATGGCGAGGGTCCGGTGTTGGCTTCCGACATCCAAACCCCGCACGACGTCGAAATCATCAACCCGGATCACGTGATCGCACATCTGTCGCAAGGCGGCAAGCTCGACATGCAGATCAAGGTCGAAAAGGGCCGTGGTTACGTTCCCGGAACGATGCGTCGCTACGCGGATGAGCCGACAAAGTCGATCGGCCGTATCGTGCTCGACGCTTCGTTCTCGCCCGTCAAGCGCGTGAGCTATACCGTCGAAAGCGCGCGTGTCGAACAGCGTACTGATTTGGACAAGCTGCTGGTTGAGATCGAGACGAACGGCGCGATAACTGCAGAGGATGCAGTGCGCGCTTCGGCAAAGATTCTGGTGGAACAGCTCGCTGTGTTTGCCCAGCTCGAAGGTGGCGAACTCGCCGCGTTCGATGCGCCGGCACCTCGCAGCGCTCAGCAGTTCGATCCGATACTGTTGCGGCCGGTCGATGAGCTGGAACTCACAGTGCGTTCGGCGAACTGCCTGAAGGCCGAAAATATTTACTACATCGGTGATTTGATTCAGCGTACCGAAAACGAGTTGCTGAAGACTCCGAATCTGGGGCGCAAGTCGCTCAACGAAATCAAGGAAGTCCTCGCTTCGCGTGGTCTGACCTTGGGCATGAAGCTCGAAAGCTGGCCACCGGCCGGCCTTGATAAGCGTTAATTTTTTAGAGAGCCCTTAAAAGCTCAGTGCACGGGCAGTACCTGATACGGCTGCCTTTTTAATAAAGTAAAGGAAAGCACCATGCGCCACGGTCACGGACTTCGCAAACTCAATCGCACCAGCTCGCACCGCCTTGCGATGCTGCAAAACATGATGAATTCGCTCATCGAGCACGAGGTCATCAAGACCACGCTGCCGAAAGCGAAAGAATTGCGCCGTGTCATCGAACCGATGATCACGCTGGCAAAGAAGCCAACGCTTGCGAACAAGCGTCTTGCATTTGACCGCCTGCGCGATCGAAACAGCGTCGTCAAGTTGTTTGCCGACCTCGGCCCGCGCTTCAACACGCGTCCGGGTGGCTACACGCGGATCCTGAAAATGGGTTTCCGTGTCGGCGATAACGCACCAATGGCGCTGGTCGAATTAGTCGATCGCCCAGAGATTAAAGAAGATGCGTCTGCTGAGAAAAACGTCGCTGAATAAGCTATAATTCAACCTTGCCGCGCGATGGAGCAGCCTGGTAGCTCGTTGGGCTCATAACCCAAAGGTCGCAAGTTCAAATCTTGCTCGCGCAACCAATTTAAAAGGCCCTTTGAGAAATCAAAGGGCCTTTTTTTACGTGCCGCGGAAACCAGCGAAGGATGGACAGAGCATCGCCGGCTTATCTCTGTCCAGTCTAAATTCGGTCCGCTCTCCTATCTACGTGTGGAATCAGTCCGGCAACACCGCCGTCACTTCGATTTCGACTTTGGCCCGCTTTTCTACCAATGCTGCAACCTGCACGCACGTCATCGCCGGAAAGTTGCGGCCCATGGCGTCGCGGTATACCGGACCTAGTTCGCTCAGTCGCGCGTTGTATTCATCGCGATCGGTGATGTACCAAGTCATGCGTACCATGTGCTCTGGTCCTGCACCTGCTTCGTGCAGGACCTGCGCTATGTTGCGTAGCGTCTGGCCGGTCTGAGCGATGAAATCGTCGCTCTCGAACTGCTGCTGCGCGTTCCAACCGATCTGGCCGCCAACGAAGATCGTCGTACCGCGCGCCGCGATGCCGTTGGCGTAGCCCTTGGGTGCGGTCCAGCCAGGCGGCTGCAGGAATTTCATCATGGTGTTTGCCTCAATCTGAATCTTTGGAGCTTGCCCGTTTCGGTCCGTGGCAGCACCGTGACGAACTCGATCTCTCTTGGGTATTTGTACGGTGCGATGGTCGCTTTGACGTGGTCCTGCAGCGCCTTGACGAGCGTCGCGTCACCGACTTCACCAAGCTTGAGCACACAGTAAGCCTTGACAATGGTCCCGCGCTCGGCATCAGCCTTGCCCACCACGCCGCACTCAGCAACGGCGGGATGCTTCAGCAGCGCATCTTCGACCTCTGGTCCGCCAACGTTGTAGCCCGCAGTCACGATCATGTCGTCGGCGCGGGCTTGATAGAAAAAGTAGCCGTCGTCGTCCTGCAGGAACGCGTCGCCGGGATAGTTCCACCCGTTCTTTACGTAGTCGGTTTGCCGCGCATCGTCCAGGTAGCGGCAGCCCACCGGTCCGATGATGGCCAGCTTGCCGACCGTTCCGCGAGGCACTTCGCTGCCTTTATCGTCCACCACCTTGGCCGTGAAGCCTGGTACGGCCTTGCCGATCGCGCCCCGCCGCACTTCATCGCTCGCGGCTGAGATGTAGATATGGAACACCTCGGTGCCGCCGATGCCGTCGAGCATCTCGATGCCTGTCGCGTCCTTCCAGAGTTGGCGTGTCGCGTCGGGCAAGGCTTCACCGGCGCTGACGCAGATGCGCAATGTCGGCACGCCTTGCTGCTTTGCAAATGGCGCCATCTGCCGATAGAAAGTCGGTGCGGTGTAGCAGATGGTCGCGCCGATCTCGTTGATCAGCTTGACTACGCCCTCGGGCGTGTGCGGTGCGTCGTGGAAGTAGACCGATGAGCCGGCCCACATCGGATACACCAGCAGCCCGCCGAGTCCAAACGTGAATGCCAACGGTGGCGAGCCGACGACGATGTCTTCGCTCCGTGGCTTGAGGATATGGCGCGGCCATGTCTCGCACATGGCAAGCACGTCACGATGCGTCGTCACCGGCGCCTTCGGCTTTCCGGTCGTGCCCGAAGTGAATGCCAGCAACGCCACGTCGTCTGCCGACGTAGGACAGGCAGCGAACACGCCGCTTTTTACGGCCGCTCGTGAAGACAACGAAGCCGGGTCATCCGGAAGGTTGAACGCAACGATCGTCAACAGCGACGGGTATTCGCGCTGTGCCGCTTCTAGCTCCGCTATCAGCTTGCCGTCACACAGGGCCAGCACCGGGCGCGACTTGTCGATGATCTCGCCGAGCTCTTTGGCACGCAGCAGCGGCATGGTCGCCACGGCGATCATTCCCGCTTTGACGGCTGCCAGCCATGACAGCGCCATCGCGATCGAGTTGCCACCGCGCAGCAGCACGCGATTGCCCGGCACCAGACCGAAATCCTCGACCAGCACCTGCGCGATGCGATTGACCTCGATGGCTGCCTCGGCGTACGTCAGCGTCTGCTCGCGTGAACGCAGCATCGGTTTTCCGCCGAAGCCTTTGGCAGCTGCCTTGTCGAGCAGCTCTTCAACGAGGTTCAACTGGTCGGGCAGCTGCAGCTCGGGAAGGTCGTAGCGAAACATCGGCAGTTGCTCGACCCGCGGCAGCCGGTCGTGAACGAACCGATCCACTTGTGCGCTCAAAGACATATTGGCCTCCACGCTCATCCCTTCAGGACAGACTTTCCGATGATCAATTGCTGTACCTCGGTCGCGCCTTCATAAATGCGCAACGACCGAATGTCGCGATACAGACTTTCAACTTTCGTGCCCACTTTGACGCCGAGACCGCCGTGCATCTGCAACGCCATGTCGATCACACGACTCGCGTTTTCTGTAGCGCACATCTTGGCCATCGCCGCGGCTGCAGAAATGTCACCAACGGCCGGTGTGCCGCGCTTCTCCGCATCGTCGCGCATCCATGCAGCGCGGTAGGTGAGCAGGGCGGCACTGTCGATCAGCGCCGCCATCTCGCCGAGCTTGGCTTGCGTGAGCTGGAAGTCGGCCAGTGTCTGGCCGAACATTTTTCGATGCTGGGCATGGTGCACCGCTTCGGCCAGGGCGCGCCGCCCCATGCCAAGTGCGGCCGCTGCGACGGACGCGCGAAAGATATCGAGCGTACGCATGGCCAGCTTGAAGCCGCCGTTCAAGTCGCCCAGCTGTGCCTCGCGAGGCACACGGCAATCTTCGAAGCGAAGTGTGGCCAGCGGATGCGGCGCCATCACTTCGATGTGCTCGGAAGAGTCGAGGCCCGAGAGCGTCGCATCGACGATGAACGCCGTGATACCCCGCGTGCCGGCGGTCGGCTCTGTCTTTGCGAAAACGCAGTAGAAGTCGGCGATGCCGCCGTTGCTGATCCAGGTCTTTTCGCCGTCGAGTCGCCAGCCATCGACAGTAGCCGTTGCTCGCATGGCCATTGCTCCGACGTCCGAGCCAGCTTCGGGCTCGCTCAGCGCGAACGCAGCGATCTTGCGACCGCTAGCGACCGCGGTCAGATACTCGGCGTGATGTGCTTGCGTGCCAGCCAATGTGATGGCGCCGCTGCCCAGGCCCTGCATCGCAAACGCGAAGTCTGCAAGCGGCGAATGGAAAGCCAGTGTCTCGCGCAGCAACACGAGCGCGCGCGAATCCAGTCGCTCCAATGCACCGCCCGAGGTCGCGGGCACGCAGTAACGCAGCCAGCCACCTGCTCCCAACTTTCGCACCCACTCACGGCAAGCCGCGCGGTCATCGCGCTCGTCCACACGCTGCGCCGCTGCCCATGGCAAAAGGTCGTTCGCAAGCGCTCGGTGTTCATCGCCAAAAAAAGGCAGCGCAAGGTGGGCCGTCGACGGCGGTGATGGAGGCGGGACAAAGGCGGACATGATGACTCAATCCCCTTGAAACACGGGTTTGCGCTTAGCGGAGAAGGCCTCGTATGCGCGCTTGAAGTCTTCGGTTTGCATGCAGATCGCCTGCGCCTGTGCTTCGGACTCGATCGCCTGATCGATGGTCATCGACCACTCCTGCGCCAGCATCGTCTTCGTCATGCCGTGCGCGAAGGTCGGGCCCTCGGCCAGATCGCGGGCAACGGAGGTGGCGGCGGCAACCAACGCGTCGCTGTCATGCAAGGCATTGAAGAAGCCCCACGACAAGCCTTCTTGCGCCGTCATCGCGCGCCCGGTGAACAGCAGTTCCGATGCGCGACCCTGACCGATCATGCGCGGCAACAGTGCGCAAGCGCCCATGTCGGCACCGGCCAGACCCACGCGGGTGAACAGAAAGGCAGTGCGCGTTGAAGGCGAGCCGTAACGCAGGTCGCACGCCAGTGCGATCATCGCGCCTGCGCCTGCGCAAATGCCGTCGATGGCACCGATGACCGGCTGCGGGCACTGCCGAATTGCCTTCACTAAATCGCCCGTCATCCGCGTGAACTCCAGCATTTCCGGCATCGTCATCTTGGTCAGCGGCCCGATTATTTCGTGCACATCGCCGCCCGAGCAAAAGTTGCCGCCCGCGCCAGTGATGACGATCGCCCCTACATCGGTCGCGTAATTCAGCGCGCGAAAGAGATCGCGCAACTCGGCGTACGAGTCGAACGTCAGCGGATTCTTGCGCTCCGGTCGGTTCAACGTGATCGTGCCGACTCCCGTTTCATAAGACCACGCGAAATGCCTAGCCACGTAGCCGGCCTTCGCCTCGAATTGCGCGCGCATGGGGCTGCGTTCACCGATGTAGTGTTTCATTATTCGGCCTCTGCCAACGGGCTGTGAGAGTGTTGCTTCACCTTGCCGAGCAGGCGGTGAAGTTGCGTGATTTCTTTGGCGTTGAGTCCGCCGAAGGCTTCGACGATCCAGTGCTCATGCTGCTCCGCCATGTCGATGAAGGCCTTGCGTCCGCGCACGGTAAGGCGCACACGCCAGGCACGGCGATCACCCGCGACGTCGACGCGTTCGACCAAGCCCTCGGTCACCAGTTGGTCGGTGATACCAGTCACGTTTCCGCCGGTCACCATCATGCGGCGCGACAGCTCGTTCATCTTCATGCCGTCGGGTGCGCGCTCCAATTGCGACATCAAATCGAAGCGCGGCAGCGTCGTGGCGAAGCGCTCGCGCAGTCCATTGCGCACCTGCTTCTCGATGAGCTGTGTGCAGGTCAGCATGCGCAGCCAGAGCCGCAACTCGTCGGGGTGTTCGCTGTGAGCGCGTGCTTCGAGGTCCATCTTGTTATTCCTCGGGCGGCAACGATTTCGAGGCTGCGGCGCTGGCTCCAACCGCGCTGGCGGCACCGGCCGCCGCAAGCATGTCCTTCTGCTTGGCGATCTCGCGGTACATCTGGTCGCGCCCGCTCAGGTATTGCTTCGGCCACTCGACTGCGCGGCTTTGCAGCTTGGCGGCTTCGTGCAGCGTCCACGCCGGATCGGCCAGATGCGGTCTCGCTACCGCGCACAAGTCGGCACGGCCCGCGGCGATGATGCTGTTCGCTTGGTCCGCATCGGTGATCGCGCCCACTGCAATGGTGGCGATGCCGACTTCGTTGCGGATGCGGTCCGAGAACGGCGTCTGGTACATGCGCCCGTAAATCGGTGCGGCCGCGCGGGTCGTCTGGCCCGACGACACGTCGATGACATCGCAGCCCGCCGTCTTGAAAGCCAGCCCCATTGTGATGGCGTCGTCGTCGGTGTTGCCGCCGGGTGCCCAGTCGTGCGCCGAGATGCGCACGCTCATCGGCCGCTCTGCTGGCCACACGGCACGCATCGCGACAAAGACTTCGAGCGGGTAACGCAGACGGTTCTCGACGGTGCCGCCGTACTCGTCATCGCGCAGATTGGTCAACGGGCTCAGGAAGGCGGAGAGTAAATAGCCGTGCGCGCAATGCAACTCGAGCCAGTCGAAACCGGCCTCGGCAGTGCGATGAGTCGACGCGACGAACTGGTCGCGCATTGCGTCCATGTCGGTGCGCGTCATCGCGGCCGGCAGCTGGTTCTGTTCGCCATACGACAGCGCACTTGCAGCCAGCAGCGGCCAGTTGCCTGACTCGAGCGGCTCGTCGGTGCCTTCCCAACCCACGCGGGTAGAGCCCTTCGGACCGCTGTGCCCCAACTGCATGCCGATCTTCGCGCTGCTCTGGCCGTGGACGAAATCGACGATGCGCTTGAATGCTGCAGACTGTGCGTCGTTGTAAAGGCCAGTACATGCCGGCGTGATGCGGCCTTCGGGCGTGGGACTCGTCATCTCGACGAAAACCATCGCCGCACCGCCGAGCGCACGCGCGCCCAAGTGCACTAGATGGAAATCCAGCGGCACGCCATCGACCGCGCTGTACATCGCCATCGGCGAGACAACGATGCGGTTCTTCAGCGTGAGGCCGCGCACGGTGAGCGGCATCAGCATTGGCGGGATCGCCTTCTTGCCGCCTGCCAGCCATTGCTCGTAGCCCCCCAGCCAGGCAGCGTCGCGCAGGCGCAGGTTTTCGTGGCTGATCCGCTGCGATCGTGTCAGCAGCGAATACGCGAACTGCTCGACCTTCATGCCCGTGTATCGCCCGACGTTCTCGAACCATTCGGTCGAGTTGCGAGCGGCGTTCTGGATCTTCAAGACCTCGACGCTGCGGTGCGCTTCGTAGGCGGCCAGGACCTCGTCGATGTCGTGGCCGACAGCGAATTCGTTCGCCAGATCGATGGCGTCTTCGAGCGCGAGCTTGGTGCCCGAACCGATGGAAAAGTGCGCGGTGTGCGCGGCGTCGCCCATCAGCACGACCGGCACGGTCTTGCCGGCCACTTCGATGCGATGCACCCAGTGCTTGCAAACCACGCGTGGGAAGCGAATCCAGTTGGCGGAGCCACGCAGGTGCTGCGCGTTGCTGATGAGCTCGTGGCCGCCGAGGTACTTGGCAAAGAGCTTCTCGCAAAAGGCGATGGCTTCCGGTTGCTCCATGGCGTCGAGTCCGTGCGCCTTCCAAACCTCTTCGGGCGTCTCGACGATGAACGTCGAAGTTTCGTCGTCGAACTGGTACGCATGGGCCTGAAACCAGCCGTGCTCGGTTTTCTCGAAAGCAAAGGTGAAGGCGTCGAAGGTCTGGTGCGTGCCAAGCCAGACGAAGCGGCAGTGGCGTAGATCGACATCGGGCTCGAAGGTCTCGGCGTAGCGTTGACGAATCCGGCTGTTCAGTCCGTCGCAGGCGATCACCAGGTCGGCGTTGTACTTCGCGGCCGCTGCCTGATCGTCCGCTGCATCGGTTTCGAACACGAGGTTGACGCCCAATGCCAGGCACCGCTCTTGCAAGATGTTGAGCAGGTGCTTGCGGCCGATGCCGCAAAAGCCATGGCCGCCGGAGCGAACCGCTTCGCCTTTGAAGAAGACCTGGATATCGTCCCAGTGGTGAAACGAGTTGCCGATGAGCGTTGCGCTGGCATGGTCGGCGGCGTCGAGATTGGCCAGCGTCTGGTCGCTGAGCACCACGCCCCATCCGAAGGTGTCGAAGGGCCGATTGCGCTCCAGCACCGTGATTTGCAGCGATGGCTGGCGTGCTTTCATGAGCAGTGCAAAGTAGAGCCCGGCGGGGCCGCCGCCGATACAAAGGATGCTGTTAAGGCTGTTCATGGATGAATAGTTTAAGCATAAACATTTTGATGTCAACGAACATTCCTTACGCGTAGTTTCAGCGGAGGAGGCGGAAACTCAATAGGATGATTTACATCATGCAAAGCCTGATTCCCAAAATCGAGTCGCAGCTGGCGGCACTCTCCGTGCCGATCGCGTTGCAGTTGCCCGATGGTCGGAGGGTCTCCGCACCGGGCTCTCGCGTCACCTTGGCTTTCTCCGAATGGTCGGCCCTGGCCAAGCTCGCTGGCCGACAGATAGGCTCGATAGGCGAGGCCTACGTCGAAGGCAAGGTCCAGATCGAGGGCGCCATGCGCGACCTCTTCGATGCTGCCGTCGCCCTGGTGCCGGGTAACCCTATCGAAAAATCCGACACCGGCTGGTGGAGTCGCATCCAGCGCCATGCCAAGTCCCGCGGCTCTCACTCGCTGCACAAAGACGCCAAGCAGATCGAGTTCCATTACGACGTGTCCGACGACTTCTATGCGCTCTGGCTCGACCCGCGTCGTGTGTACTCGTGCGCCTACTACCGCACCGCTGACCTGACTCTGGCGCAGGCGCAAGAAGCCAAGCTCGACCACATCTGCAAGAAGCTGATGCTGCAACCGGGTGAGCGCTTGCTGGACGTCGGCTCGGGCTGGGGTGGCTTGTTGCTGTGGGCTGCCGAGCACTACGGCGTCGACGCCACTGGCATCACGTTATCGAAGAACCAGCACGCGCACGTGCAGCAACTCATCGAAGAGAAGGGGTTGCAGAGTCGCGTGCGCGTCGAGCTGCGCGACTACCGCACTCTCGACGAGGCGCAACCCTTCGACAAGATCTCGTCGATTGGCATGTTCGAACACGTCGGTGCGGCCAACATGCCGACCTATTTCAAGAAGATCTATGCGTTGCTCAAGCCGGGCGGTCTGGTCATGAGCCATGGGATCACCTCCGGCGATCTCGACTACCAGCAACTGGGCGCCGGCATGGGCGATTTCATCGAGAAGTACATTTTCCCGGGCGGCGAGTTGTTGCATGTCACGCACGTGCTGCGCGACATGGCAGGGTCGGGCCTGGAAATGGTCGACACCGAAAACCTGCGGCCGCACTACGCGCGCACGCTCTGGGCGTGGTCGGACTCGCTGGAGTCCAAGCTCGTCGAGGCCCGCGAAGTGCTGGAGCACACCAGCAATCGGGCCGGCAATGCGGAGCGCATCCTTCGCGCCTACCGTCTCTATCTGGCCGGCTCGGCAATGAGTTTCGAGCAAGGATGGATTTCGCTTCACCAGATGCTGGCTACCAAGCCGGACGGTAACGCGGCGACGGGACGTTTGCGCGGTGCGCAATCGGTGTACCCTTTCGCCCGTGATTACATCTACAAGTGAGTGAGACGACCATGCTTTATCGATTCAAGTCCCGGGCCTCGCCCGATTTCGTGATGCTCGAAGTGCACGCGCGCCAGCTGTTCGAGGTCATCGGCAAAACGCCGTCGCCCAAAGGCGTGATCACCGTCGAGCAGATTCCGGCGGCCATCGCCGCGCTTCAGGCGGCCATGACGACGGAGAGTGGCAATGCGCACAACAACGACAGCTTCGCGGTCGAAGGCCATGCCGCCGACGTCGAGGCACAGCACGTCGGCCTAAGCCAACGCGCATCGCCGTTGCTTCACATGCTCAAGGACTCGCTCGTCGACAACAAGGACGTGACCTGGGAGGTTTGATCGACCGCTGATCAGTCGACCTTGGCGCCGCTGGTCTTCACGACCTTTGCCCACTTGACGTGCTCGTTGGCAATCAGTGTGGCGAACGCCGCTGGCGTGTCGCCACTCGGGATGGCGCCCTGCAGCTGCATCTTTTCTTTCATTGCAGGCGTCGCCAGCAACTTAGCGACTTCCTGCTGGATACGGTTGACGATATCGGGAGACGTGCCCGCGGGCGCTAGCAGGCCGAACCATGAACTTGCCTCGAAGCCCTTGAGCTGCGGACCGCCGACTTCTTCGACCGTCGGCACGTCGGGCAATGCCGACGAGCGGGTCGAGCTGGTGACGGCCAGCGCCTTCAACTTGCCGCCCTTGATCTGCTGCATCGACGAGGGCAGGTTGTCGAACATCACGTCGGCACTGCCGCCCACCATGTCCATCAACGCCGGACCCGAACCCCGGTAAGGGATGTGGATCATGTAGGTGCCGGTCATGCTCTTGAAGAGCTCGCCGGCCAGGTGGATCGAAGTGCCGCTGCCGCTCGATGCCATGTTGAGCTTGCCCGGATTGGCCTTGGCGTATTTGATGAAGTCGGCCACGCTGTTGATGTTCAGGGCCTTGGCTTTTTCGGCATTCATTTCCATCACGTTCGGTACCGCGGCGACCAGCGTTATCGGCGCGAAATCCTTGATCGGGTCGAACGGCAGCTTGGGGTAGAGCGCCCGGTTGATGCCGTGCGTTCCGACCGTGCCCATCAGCAGCGTGTAGCCGTCGTTCGGCGCGCGCGCGACGATCTCGGCTCCGAGATTGCCGCCGGCGCCGGGGCGGTTGTCGACGATGAATTGCTGGCCGAAGGCCTTGGAGAGTTCTGGCGCGACCGCGCGGGCCAGGATGTCGGTCGTGCCGCCGGCGGCGAACGGCACCACGATGCGAACGGGTTTGGTTGGCCAGGCGCTTTGCGCAAAAGCCGAGCTGGCGGACAGCGCAGCGGTTGCCAATGCGAGAGCCGACACGGCCAGCGCGGTTCTGCGGGGGATCTTGGTGAATGAAGTCATGCGCTCATTTTTACAGGCGAAGGCGCCGCTGGCTAGCCAAGCGCTTGCTCCGCTGCAGCGGCTCGCCCCATGCGGACCCTCCACGCGTGCGGCGCTTCAGGCGTCGCGTTTTGCCAGTGCGCGTGCCGTTGCCACGATCGCATCGGCACTGACACGCGACTGTGCTTCGAGAACGGCTGCGTAGCCGACTGGAATGCGCGGCGCACCGAGCCGCGCGATCTTGCAACCGGTCGCCTCGGCCGCTGAGGCCGCGATCTCGGCGCCGAAGCCGCCCGCTTGCACCGCCTCGTGTACGACGAGCAGGCGCTTTGTTCGGGCACACGATGCCAGCACGGTATCGCGGTCCCAAGGCCACAGTGTGCGCAGGTCGAGGAGATCGACCGTCACGCCTTGATCGGCCAACGTGTCGCACGCCGCGGCACAAGCCAGCAGCTGCTTGCCCCAGCTGACCATCGTCAGCGCATCGCCGCTGCGGCGCCGTGCGGCCTTCCCCAGCGCTACCTGCAGCGTGTCGTCTACCGGGCCGCGTGCTCCCCACAGCGCCTTATGTTCGATGTAGACGACCGGGTCACCGCATTGCAACGCGGCGCGCAGCAGGCTGTAATTGTCTTGCGGCGTCGACGGGCTGACCACGACCACGCCGGGCAGGTGAGCGAACCAGGCTTCGAGCGATTGCGAATGCTGCGCCGCGGACGCGTCCCAGATGCCGCCCGGCATACGTGCCACCAGCGGCACACGTCCCTGGCCGCCAAACATGAAGCGGTTCTTGGCGGCCTGGTTGACCAGCTCGTCCATCCCGCACAGTGCGAAGTCGACCACGCGCATTTCGACTACCGGCCTCAACCCTGCGAGTGCCATGCCGACGCCAGCGCCCATGATGGCCGCCTCGCTGATCGGCGTGTCGATCACGCGGTCGACGCCAAAGCGCTGCTGCAATCCCCTGTACTGGCCGAAGATGCCGCCGCGGCCGACGTCTTCGCCGATCACGACGACGTTGGCATCGGCTTCCATTTCATGTTGCACCGCGAGCGCGGCGGCTTCGGCGTAGCTGAGTTCGATCAATGCCATTGGCCGGCTCCGATGGTCTGGATGTCGGTGTAGGCGGCGCTGGGGTCTGGCCACGGCGCAGCGTCGGCGGCAACGAGGGCGGCGTCGACTTCGGCATGTGCCTCGGCGTCGATGCTATCCAGCACAGAGGCGGTGATGCCCGCCTTCAGGCATTGCGCACGCGCATTGGCGATCGGGTCGGTCTCCAGCGCAGCCGCCAGTTCAGCGGGGTCGCGATAGGCCGCTGGGTCGACCGACACATGGCCTTTGACGCGGTAGGTCAGTGCGTGCAGCATGCGCGGCCCAGCGCCGCTGCGCACTTCGGCGACCAGCCTGGCGGCAGCCGCATGCACTGCGAACACATCGTTGCCGTCGACCTTTGTGGCGGCGATGTCCATCGATTCCGCGCGGGCCGAGGCGCCGTCGCCGGCGGTCATCGGGCCACTGGCCGTCGTTGCGCTCCATCGGTTGTCCTCGCAGACGAAGAGCACTGGCAAACCGTAGACGCGCGCCCAGTTGAGGGACTCCAGAAACGGCCCACGATTGATCGCGCCGTCGCCGAAAAAGCAGACCGTGATGGCATCGCGCTTCTGCAGCTTTTGCGCATGCGCCGCACCGACAGCGATGGGCAGCCCGGCTGCCACCACGCCGTTGGCACCGAGCATGCCGACCGAGAAATCGGCGATGTGCATCGAGCCGCCTTTGCCGCCGTTGAAGCCCGTCGCCTTGCCGAACAGCTCGCACATCATTCGCGTCAGGTCGGCGCCCTTGGCTAGCGTGTGGCCGTGGCCGCGGTGCGTTGAGGTGAGGTAGTCGGCGATGTTCAGATGCGCGCAGACGCCTGCGGGCACGGCCTCCTGTCCGGTCGATAAGTGCAGCGGACCGCGCACCTTGACGAGGCCCGCCGCTTCTTGCCCATAAGCGCTCACGCCCCCCTGGCTGGCGATCTCCGCCGCGTTCTCGAAAGCGCGAATGCGCACCATCGTGCGGTAGAGCGCACGTCGTTTGTCGTCTGACACCAGCAAATCCATATCGGCTCCAGCGCAGAACCGCCTGCGCAAGCCGGCAGATCGTATCGATCGTGACGCGTGGTCGTGAGCGGGCTTACCCGGCTGACGTGTTGGTGTCAGGGACGACGTCGTCGGTCTGCGACCACCGGTGCAGCCGCCGATACAGCATGCCGCGCGATACCTTCAACTGGCGGGCGGCCTGCGCGATGTTGCCGCCATGCGCGGCGAGCGTGTCTTCGATCAGCTTGCGGCTATGGCCATGCAACGTTTTGGCTTCTGGAGGTGATGCGGTTGCAGGAGTGGCTGGCGTGTCGGCCGGCGTCGTTGTCGTTGCCGTCTTCATCGTTGTTGTCGAGGCGGTTGTCTCTGCAACTTCGATGCACTGGACCGTGCGGCCGGCGTCGGCGATCCGTGCCGCCGGCAAAGGCGTCGCATGCCTGAAGTCGATGCCGTCGCGCCCTTGCCATGTCGCCTGCAGCCAGACCGACAAGCCGCTCGTCAGCCGCACCGGTTGCGGCCCGTTGCTGCGCCCGAGCCGAAGCAACGCGCGCAGGTCGAGTCCGAACAATCGCTCGACATCGCCCGGACCACTCTCATCGCAATGCCGCGGTTGAATCAGGCCCGCACCGGCCGTGTTCATCCATGCCACCGTGCCATCCGTCGCGATACCGGCCAGCCCTTCCAGAGGCGTGCCGAAGAGCGAGGGGCTGGCCTGAAAGCGCAGCACCAGATGGTCGTGCGACTGCGCCTGCAGCAGCCGATTCTCGATGGTGGTGGCGAAGAGCGAGACCATCGACGCTGCATCGAAACCGAAGCGCCGTGATTCGGCGGTGACGTCGAGCACGCCGGCAAGATGGCCGTGCACGTCGCGGATCGGTGCGGCGGCACACTGCATTGCGCCGAGGCAGTCGTAGTAATGCTCGGCACCGTTCACCGTGCAGGCTTGCCCGGTGGCTGCCACAATGCCCGGCGCGCTGGTGCCGATGACGCTCTCGGCGATGTTGATGCCGACACGCGCGGTCTGCCGCAGGATGGGTTGCTGTGCCGCCGTGTCGTGTTGGGTCGCGTGCACTATCACGCCTTGCGCGTCGGCCAGGAGCACGCGGCAATCGGTGCCGGCGAGGGCGCTTTCCATGCTGTGCAAGTCGAGTTGCGCGGCCGCCAGCAGCTCGCGGTTGCGGCCGAGCGTGGCGTGCAGGCGACTCGGCGTGACGGCATCGAACACCACCGCGCGCCGCGTGTCTACATGGGCGCGATTGCAGCGCATCCACGACTGGATCACCGCCTCGCCGACCAGGCCCGAAGGCCGTACGCCTTCTTCGAAGAACTGCCGGCGTGCCAACGCGGTCCGCTCGGCGGCTGTATTCGCGAACAGCTGCCAGGGCGCGCTTGCGGGACTGCGTGTCATCAGGGCCATGCGTCGAATGTGTTCCGCAATGGAACAGTCGTGCTTCAGGGAATTCCCGAAGATGAACCAAGGCGCCATGCGCGCGATCCTTGCGGCCATAACGACAGGAGACGTCACGATGAAGATCCACCTTGCCGCGCGCATGCTCGGCGCGTTGCTGTGCCTGGCCGGCGCTGCCGTAACCGCCACGGCTTTAGCGCAAACCAACCCACCGGCCAAGGCCCCATTGAAGGTCGACGCTGCCTTCATGCGCGCCAACGCCGCCAAGACACCCGACTGGCCGAGCTACGGCCTCGACTATGCGGAGACGCGTTTCAGCAAGCTCGACCAGGTCAACGCCGGCAACGTCAAAGACCTGGGGCTGGTCTGGTCGTACGACCTGCAGTCGACCCGCGGCGTCGAAGCCACGCCGTTGGTGGTGGATGGCGTGATGTATGTCACCGCATCCTGGAGCGTGGTGCACGCGATCGACGTGCGCACCGGCAAGGCGCTGTGGACCTTCGACCCAAGGGTCGATAAATCGAAAGGCTTCAAGGGCTGCTGCGACGTGGTGAACCGTGGTGTCGCGCTGTGGCAAGGTAAGGTCTATGTCGCTTCATACGACGGCCGGCTCATCGCGCTCGATGCCGCGACCGGCAAGACGGTGTGGGAGAAAGACACCATCGTGGACCACAAGATGTCGTACACCATCACCGGCGCGCCGCGCGTTTTTAAGGGCAAGGTCGTCATCGGCAATGGTGGCGCCGAGTACGGAGTGCGCGGCTACGTCACTGCTTACGACGCTGCCACCGGCGACCAGAAGTGGCGCTGGTTCATCGTGCCGGGCGATCCGTCGAAACCGTTCGAAGACGCATCGATGGCCAAGGCCGCCAAGACCTGGGACCCGTCGGGCAAATACTGGGAGGCGGGTGGTGGTGGCACCGCGTGGGACTCGATTACTTACGACCCCGAACTCAACCTGATGTATGTGGGCACCGGCAACGGCTCGCCGTGGTCGCACAAGGCGCGCAGCCCGGGCGGTGGCGACAACCTGTACCTCGCATCGATCGTCGCGCTCAATCCCGACACCGGCAAGTACGTTTGGCACTACCAGGAAACGCCCGGCGACAACTGGGACTACACGTCGACGCAACCGATGATCCTTGCCGACATCAAGATCGACAACAAGCCGCGCAAAGTCATCCTGCATGCGCCCAAGAACGGCTTTTTCTTCGTGCTCGATCGCACCAATGGAAAGTTCATTTCTGCGAAGAATTTCACCGAGGTGAATTGGGCGACAGGCTATGGCAAGGAAGGCCGGCCTATCGGCGTGGCCGCAGCGCGCGACGGCACCAAGCCCAATGATTCGATCCCCGGCCCATTCGGCGCGCATAACTGGCAGCCGATGTCGTTCAACCCGATGACCGGCCTGGCCTACTTGCCTTCGCAACACGTCCCTCTCAACCTGATGGACGACAAGGACTGGAAGTTCAACGAAAACGCCCCCGGCCGTCCGCATGCGGCACTGGGCTGGAACACAGCCAAGTTCGCCAACGTGGAGCCACCGACCAGCAAGCCGAGCGGGCGTCTGGTTGCCTGGGATCCGGTCGCGCAGAAAGAGGTGTGGGGCGTGGAGCATGTGTCGCCATGGAACGGCGGCACGCTGACGACGGCTGGCAACCTCGTATTCCAGGGCACGGCCGACGGGCGGATGGTCGCCTACAACGCCAAGACCGGTGACAAGCTGTGGGAAACACCGACTGGTACCGGCATCGTCGCGGCACCGTCGACGTACATGGTCGATGGCAAACAGTACGTATCGGTCGCGGTGGGATGGGGCGGTGTCTATGGCTTGGCGCAGCGCGCGACAGAGACCAACGGGCCAGGCACCGTCTACACATTTGCGGCGGGCGGTAGCGCCCCCAAACCTGACTTCGTCCAATACCGAATGGACAAGCTGGTGCAAGGCGTCAAGTACGACCCGGCCAACGTCACGGCCGGCACCTACCTGTACGTGAGCAACTGCGTGTTCTGCCATGGCGTGCCGGGCGTCGACCGTGGCGGCAACATTCCCAACCTCGGCTACATGAACTCGAGTTACATCGAAAATCTCGATAAATTCGTCTTCCATGGTGCGGCCATGGAACGTGGCATGCCCGACTTCACCGGCAAGCTGACGATGGAAGACGTCGAGAAGATCAAGGCGTTCATCCAAGGCACGGCCTATGCCGTCCGGCCAAAGTAGTCGAGCGCCCTGAGGGCACGCAACAGCTAGTCAGCGTAAGCCTCAGCGGCTCTCAGTGCCTCATTGAGCCGGCGTCATCTCGACCTTCATCGCACCTTGGAACAAGGGGCCGCAGAGCTGACGCGCCATGCGATCGTTCGGCCCCCGGCGGCAAGTGGAGCAGCCCTCAGATTGGTGTTCGAGCCCGCGTTTCGTGCGCCACCACCCGCTGCAGCGCCTGTTCGAACGACGCGCGCGCCGCGCCAGCCACCGCGGTCAGATGTTTGTGCAGGGCAGCGTCAGCAGCATTCGACGATGCGCAATCCACGCTGTAGCGTTCGAATCCGGCGAGTTGCAACACAATTTCGGCCACATGGCGGAGGCACTCGCATGCGATCGTTGAAGGGCGTTCGGCAAATTCAGTCAGTTTTTCGTCGCTGAATCGCCTCGGCGCAGCCTGCCATTCCATGTTCACCGGCGATGCGGTGTCGGACTCGCTTTTCATCAGTTGCGAAAGATCGCGGGCAGTGGCGGGCTCTCGGCAAACTTTCACCCCGGCATTTCGCAAAGTCTCGACAGTGCCATCGGCGGTAAAGCTGTAAAGGACTGCGGTCGTGCCGGCGTTCAGAGACTTTGCCAGCGCCAGCACGCGCTCCACCGCCGCGGGTTGTAGCGACGCGAGCCGGACTAGCAAGACGTCGACGTTGTCTTCAACCGACTCATGCAATTCGGCTTGGTCCAGGTCTTCATAGACCGTACGCAATTCGTAACCCATGACCGACTCGAGCTTGTGCGCGGCGCTGCGCCCGACGACGACGACGCTTCGAATTGCGACCGGAGCACCTGAGATGGCGATCGAGACCCCGTCGACGAGCGAATGCAGCGCCGCGAGGTCCAGGTTGGCGATGGTTCCGATGGCGTGCCCGTTGTGGGTGAGTTGCCGAAGCAGCTTGAGACGTGACACGTCATGGCTCGAATACAGGCGCTGCCCTGTCGGGGTTTTCGACGCTGACACCACGTCGTAACGGCGCTCCCAAACACGAAGTGTTGCAACCGGCAGTCCGGCAAGGCGTGCGGCAGTTCCGCTTCGGAGACTTGCATTAGGCGTGGGTTCGATTGGGTCAGTGTTGATCGGCATGGGTAGGAGGGTAAAGAGACTATTTCCTACACATCATAACGAAATAATGAAGTGGATTTGAATCGATAATCTATAGAATATGGACAAATAGCGTGTCATAAACAGCACGTGACAAGCTTATCTGGCTATTATCTGCGTCAAGTAGTGTTCAAAACAGGTGCAAATATGACTCAAGACGACGTTGTCCCGCAAAATGAAGTGGTTGTGTACTTCGATGGAGCGTGTCCGGTCTGTTCCAGCGAGATTTCCTACTACCGGAAGCAACCGGGAGCTGACACCTGCCGGTGGATCGACGCTTCGAGCTGCACCGATGCCGACCTCGGGCCGGGCCTGACGCGCGCTGCCGCCTTGAAACGGTTTCATGTGCGCCGACGCGACGGATCGCTGGCGGACGGCACCCGCGGGTTCGGCGTCTTGTGGCAGGCATTGCCCCGGACTGCCTGGCCTGGACGCATCGTTTCGTTCGGCCCAGCCCCTGTACTTCTCGATTTTGCTTACCGAGCGTTTCTGGCGGTTCGCCCGCTCTGGCGCAAGGCGCCCTCCGGATTGCCTCCGGCGCCTGCTGTTCCTGCCGACGCCACCAACGTCCACGCAGGCGAACCAAGCCCTGTGCAAAGCGGATCAGGCGCTTTCGGTGCCCTTGTTCGCCGTCTCTGATCAACCTTCCAGTCTGCAAAAGGAAACTCAATGTCAAGCCGCAAAATTCGCCCCGCCATCGCGGTCATTGGGGCAGGGGTAGCCGGAACGTCTTGCGCCGCAGCGCTTCTGCGTGCCGGACACGACGTCACATTGTTCGAGAAATCCAACAACGTCGGCGGTCGATTGGCCACTCGGCGTGTACGGTGGACTGACGCTTCAGGCATCGAGAGGTCGACCGAACTCGACCATGGGGCGCAACAGTTCAGCGCGCAGAGCCCACGGTTTCGAGCTGTCGTGGCTCGCGCTGAAAAGGCCGGCCAAGCCGAAGTTTGGCGACAACGTGTGTATGCCGCCTTTCCCGAGCCGAGGATGCGCCTTCGCGTCATGCCGGTCCCGGACATGCCTTCGTTCTGTCGTAACCTGCTTGGAGACGTGCCAATGCGCATGGGCCAACAAGTGCAGCGTCTCCAGCGTGAGGTTGACGGCTGGCGCCTCGTATTGGCGGACGGCGAGGTGGGCGGAGTGTTCGATCATGTGATGCTGGCAATGCCGCCGGCTCAGGCTGCGCTGCTTTTGGCAGGGCACAAGGATGACTGGGCCGATGCACTGGCCGCCGTCCCCATGACGCCGTGCTGGACTCTGATGGCGGTCACTGACGACGTCGACTGGCCTTGGGACACCGCCGAGCCGGAGAGCGGTCCCCTTGCGGTGGTGACGCGCAACGACCGCAAGCCGGGCCGTGACGGGGCTGCCGGCTGTGCCAGTTGGGTCGCCCACGCCACTGCCGCCTGGAGCAATGAGCACCTCGAAAACGATCCCAAGGTCGTGGCGCAAATGCTGCGTGCTGCACTCAGCTCGCTGCTGCCCCCGGATCCGCGGCGCGAGTGGCAGCATGTCGGCGTGCATCGCTGGCGGTATGCCTTGCAGGCACACGCCTCATCGGGGCGCGCTGAATGCTGGTGGGACCCGTTGATCGGTCTGGGCGTTTGCGGAGACTCTTTCGGGGCTGGGACGGTCGAGGCGGCCTGGCGTTCTGGCGACGAGCTGGCAGACGCAGTTGCTGCTAGCCTGGACACAGAACTGATGGTCACCGAGGAGATCTCGCTCACGATCGCACGCGGTCAAGTCGCGCAAGAAATTCATTGAGAGCCGGCGCCGGCGCCGGCGCGGTCTATTTGTAGCTGCGGTTGTCCTCGATCACCTTGCCATCATTTGGCAGGCTGTTCGACGCCACGAATTCGACGGTACCGCGTAGCTTCGTGACCTCACGGATCGCTTCGGCAACGCGCGCTTCGATCCCTTCCGGCGCGCTCTCACACTCGAGTTTGAGAGTCATGCGGTCGTCGCCCAACTCGCCTTCGACCACCAGTCGGGCGCGCTGTACCTCCGGAAAGCGGCGCGCGATGGCGGCGACTTGCGAAGGGTGCACGAACATGCCGCGCACCTTGGTGGTTTGGTCGGCGCGACCTAGCCAGCCCCTGATGCGCTTGTTGGTGCGGCCGGTCGGGCAGTCGCCGGCCAGTACGGCAGACAGGTCACCAGTGCCGAAACGCACCAGCGGGTAGTCGGGGTTGAAGGTGGTCACCACGATCTCGCCGACCTCGCCATCGGGCACCGGGTCGCCAGTGCCCGGTCGCACGATCTCGACCAGCACGCCTTCGTCAAGCACCAGTCCTTCACGCGCGCTCGTTTCGTAGGCGACCAGGCCTAGATCGGCGGTCGCGTAGCACTGCGTGCCGTGCACACCGTGGGCGTCGATCCAATCGCGCAGGCTGGGCGGAAACGCCTCGCCTGATACCAACGCCTTCTTCAGCTTGGGCAACGGTGTCTTCAGCTCCGCGGCCTTCTCCAGAATGATCTTCAGAAAGCTCGGCGTTCCGACGTAGCCCTCGGCCTGCAGATCGACCATCGCGTCGATCTGCTGCTCGGTCTGGCCGATGCCGCCGGCGAACACGGTGCAGCCCATCGCGTGCGCTCCGCTTTCCATGATCGAGCCTGCCGGGGTCATGTGATAACTAAAGCAGTTGTGCACAAGTTCGCCTGTGCGAAAGCCCGCCGCATGCAACGCACGCGCCGTGCGCCAGTAGTCGCGCGCTTCCCCTTCGGGTTCGTAGATGGTGCCGGGGCTTGCGAACACGCGTGGCATGCGCGAACCGCGCGCGATGGCCGCGAAGCCGCCGAACGGGTCGCTCGCGCGTCGCTCTTTCTGCAGCGCGAGCAGCTCCGATTTACGTGTGACCGGCAACCGGGAGAGCGCTTCGCGCGTGGTGATGTCCGCCGGCTTCACGCCATCGAGAATCTTCGCGAAGGCCGGTGCCGCGGTCTGCGCCTGCATGATCTGCTTCGGCAACGCGGCGAGCAGGTCACGCTCGCGCTCGACCGGGTCGCGCACTTCGAGTGCGTCGTAAAAATCTGTCGTCATGCCAACCACCGCTTTCTGCGCTTGTAGCTCTTCACGTCTCGAAAGCTCTTGCGGTCTGCGCCGCCGACGCCGAGGTAGAACTCCTTGACGTCTTCGTTCTCGCGCAGGCTCTTCGCCTCGCCGTCCATCACGATGCGACCGTTCTCCAGGATGTAGCCGTAGTCGGCGTAGCGCAGTGCCATGTTGGTGTTCTGCTCGGCGAGCAAGAACGTCACGCGCTCTTTTTCATTCAGGTCTTTGACGATGCCGAACACCTCGTCGACGATCTGCGGCGCGAGACCCATCGAGGGTTCGTCGAGCAGCACCATGTTGGGTGCGGCCATCAGCGCACGGCCGATGGCGCACATCTGTTGTTCGCCGCCGGAGGTGTACGCCGCCTGCGACGTGCGGCGCGTTTTCAGGCGCGGAAAGTAGGCGTAGACCTTCTCCAGCGTCTCGGCGATGGCGGCCTTGCCGTCGGTGCGTGTGTAGGCGCCAGTCATCAGGTTTTCTTCGATGGTCAGGTGCGCGAAGCAGTGCCGGCCCTCCATGACCTGCACCAGTCCGCGCTTGACCAGTGCTGAAGGCGTCAGCGCTTCGATGCGCTCGCCGCGCAGTTCGATGGTGCCCTTGGTCACCGCACCGCGCTCTGCAATCAGTAGGTTGCTCACCGCCCGCAATGTGGTCGTCTTGCCGGCACCGTTGCCGCCGAGCAGTGCCACGATGCCGCCCTCCGGCACCTTTAGCGACACCCCCTTCAGCACGAGGATCACGTGGTTGTAGATCACCTCGATGCCGTTGACTTCGAGCATCGGTGCCGCTGCGGACGGAGACAATTGCATTGCGTGCTGCCTCGGTGGCTTAGCTGCAGGTCCGTGCCTTGACGTTCTTGTCCTTGGCGTACTTCTCGGCAAATTCCTTCACCAACGGGTCGATCAGCTTCTTGTCTGATTGGTACCAGTCGGACTTGTTCTCCCACTTGTTGCCGTCCCATGTCACGATACGCGCCCAGTCGGTGCCCATGTGATTGCTGCAAGACGTCTTGACCGGCCGCATGATTTCACCGAAGCCCAAGGCCTTCAGCTTGTCGGCGGTGAGGTCGAGGTTTTCATAACCCCAGCGCACCTGTTCCGAGGTCAAGGCCTTGCCCTTGCCGTACTTTTCTTGCGCGGCGCGTATCGCCTCGACCTGGAGCATCGAGATCATCATGCCGCGCGTGTGCGCCAGCGCGCCAACGCCTTCGGCCGGACCGGTGCCCTGACCCTTGTCGTAGACGAACTTCTTGAGGTCGTCCTGCACCTTGTCTTTGGCGGCGCTGTTGTGGATGGTGATCGCGTTGTAGCCCTTGGCGCCAGCGCCGATGTCCTTCACGTCGTGATCGGAGCCGGCCCACCAGATCGCGTACATCTTCTCGCGCGGAAAGCCGCTGGCTTGTGCTTCTCGGATGCCGGCAGGCGTCATCACGCCGGCCGACCAAAACAGCACGTAGTCGGGCTTCTGCTGGCGGATCTGCAGCCACACGGATTTTTGCTCGACGCCGGGCGGCGTGACTGGGAACAGCGAGAGCTCGAAACCATCGGCCGCAGCGCGCTTTTGCAGCAACGGGATCGGCTCCTTGCCATACGGCGAGTCGTGATAGACCAGCGCGATCTTCTTGCCCTTGAGGTTGCCATTTTCTTTCTTGGCGATGTCCTGGACCATCACGTCGGCCGCGGTCCAGTAGGTGCCGAGCAACGGGAAGTTCCACTCGAACACGGTGCCGTCGACCGACTGCGACAAGCCGTAGCCGGGCGTCTCGATCGCTACCTTGTCGGCGTAGGCCTTGTCGGTCACCGCGAAGGTGATGCCGGTCGATTGCGGATCGAAGCCCGACGCACCGGTACCCTTGCCCTTCAAGCGCTCGTAGCACTCAACGCCCTTGGCAGCGTCGTATGCCGTTTCGCATTCTTCGTACGTCAGCTTGACGCCGTTGACGCCACCATCACGCGCGTTCACGAGCTTCAAATAATCCTGCTTGCCGTCGGCCCATGGAATGCCCAACGGTGCGAACTGGCCGGTGCGATACACAAGCAGCGGCACGAACTGTTCAGCGGTCTGCGCCTGAGCGATCGAGGTCACTGCGGCCATCGAAAGTCCCGCGACCGCGAAGGCCGCGGTGCGAGCGAAGTTCATCAATCTCATGGCTTGTCTCCTTGTATTGAGCACATCGAAGTGCAGGGTTGAAACGACTTTGAAAGCGATTTGACGGAAGCCGACGCGGTCAATGCGGGAAGGGCCAGAGCCGCAGCTTCTGCCGCGCCGTGGACCACAACCGCGCCAGTCCGTGCGGCTCGACGATCAAGAAGAAAACGATCAGCGCGCCGAAAATCATGTGTTCCAGATGCGACGCGGTGGCGGTCGATATCGAGAGCCCGAGCCAGTGCGGTACGTAGTTCAACAGCAGCGGCAGCATCACAATGAAGGCGGCGCCAAAGAAGGCGCCGGCGATCGATCCGAGCCCGCCGATGATGATCATGAAGAGCAGCTGGAACGACTTGTCGATGCCGAAGGCGGCCGGCTCCCAGGCCCCCAGATGCACGAAGCCCCACAGCGCGCCCGCCACGCCGACGATGAAGCTGCTGACCGCGAAGGCAGTGAGCTTGGCGTACACGGGACGGATGCCGATGACGGCCGCCGCCACGTCCATGTCGCGCATCGCCATCCATTCACGGCCGATGGCGCCACGCACCAGGTTCTTGGCCAGCAACGCGAACACCACGACGAAACCGAGGCACAGCAAATACTTCTGCACCGGTGTGTTGAATTCGAAGCCCAGCAGCTGCAGGGTGCGCACGCTGACCGAGCCGGAAGACGAGTCGTTGGTGACCCACTTCACACGGTTGGTGAACCAGTCGATAAAGAACTGTGCCGCCAGTGTCGCGACCGCCAGATACAGACCCCGGATGCGCAGGCTGGGTATGCCGAAGAGCACGCCCAGCACGGTGGCCGCCAGTCCGCCGCCGAGGATCGCAATCAGCAGCGGCACGCCTTCGATACGGGCCTGCAGGTTGTAGGCCGCGTACGCGCCGATCGCCATGAAGGCGCCGGTGCCGAGCGAGATTTGTCCGCAATAGCCGACCAGGATGTTGAGTCCGATGGCCGCCAGCGCGAGGATCAGGAAAGGGATCAGCACCGCGCGAAAGCTGTAGTCGCTCACTGTGAGCGGCACCACGACGAACGCGATGGCGGCCAGTGCCAGCATCGCCCAGCGGTCCTGTGCGATCGGGAACAGCGCCAGATCCGCCCGGTAGCTGCTCTTGAATTGACCGTTTTCTCTGTAGAACATGCTCAGACCCGATCGATGATCTTGTCGCCGAACAGACCTTGCGGCCGGATCAGCAACACGGCGAGCGCCAGCACGTAGGCGAACCAGTTCTCGATGCCGCCGCCCACGTAAGGGCCCAGATAAATCTCCGACAACTTCTCGCCGACACCGATGATCAGCCCTCCCAAAATGGCGCCCGGCACAGAGGTCAGCCCGCCGAGGATCACCACCGGAAACGCCTTCAGCGCAACCAGTGAGATCGAGTACTGCACGCCGAGCTTGCTGCCCCAGATCACGCCGGCTACCAGCGCGACGATGCCACCGACCGACCACACGATGACCCAGATGCGACCGAGCGGAATACCGATCGACTGTGCGGCTTGATGGTCGTCAGCCACCGCGCGCAGGGCCCGGCCGGTGCGTGTCTTTTGAAAGAACAGCGTGAGCAGAATGACCAGCGTGGCAGCGGCGACCGCCGAGTACATGTCTTCCTTGTTCAGCAGCAGGCCGCCTTCGAAAATGTTTTCCAGCACGAGCAGTGGATCTTTCGGCATGCCGACATCGATCTTGTAGGCCGCACTGCCGAAGATGAGTTGCCCGGCGCCGTCGAGCACGTTGCCGATGCCGAGCGTCGCCATCAACAGCGTAATGCCCTCCTGGTTGACCAGCCGCCGCAAAGCGAACCGTTCGACCAGCCAGGCCACGCCGACCATGCAGAGGGCCGCCGCGATGAACGCCAGGATGTTGGCCAGCATCAGGCTGCTGAAGCCGAACCACAGCGGAAACCATTCGGAGAACCGTGCCATCGCCAGCGCCGCGAACAACACCATCGCACCCTGAGCGAAGTTGAAGACACCCGACGCCTTGAAGATGAGCACGAAGCCCAGCGCGACCAGCGCGTAGAGCATGCCGACCATCAGGCCGCCGAACAGGGTTTCGAGGAAGAATCCCATGTCAGTGTTCCACACCCAGATACGCCCGGATCACGTCTTCGTTGTTACGTACTTCGTCGGGCGTACCGTCACCGATCTTCTTGCCGTAGTCGAGCACCACCAGCCGGTCGCTGATGTCCATCACCACGCCCATGTCGTGCTCGATCAGCACGATGGTCGTGCCGAACTCGTCGTTGACGTCGAGGATGAAGCGACTCATGTCCTGCTTCTCTTCGACGTTCATGCCGGCCATCGGCTCGTCGAGCAGCAGCACCTGCGGCTCCATCGCCAACGCGCGGCCGAGGTCGACGCGCTTTTGCAAGCCGTAGGGCAGTTGCCCTACCGGTGTTTTGCGAAACGGCTGGATCTCCAGAAAGTCGATGATGCGTTCCACGAACTCGCGCTGCTCCAGCTCTTCGCGCTCGGCCGAGCTCCAGCCGAACGGATTGCGAAACGCCTGTGCCAGCAGGCTGCTCTTCATCTTCAGGTTGCGACCCGTCATGATGTTGTCGAGCGCGCTCATGCCTTTGAACAAGGCCAGGTTCTGGAAGGTGCGCGCCACGCCCATCTCAGCCACCTGGCGCGAGTTCATGTGCTTGAAGGTCTGGCCGCGAAAGGTGATGGAGCCTTGCTGCGGCTGGTACACACCGTTGATGCAGTTGAGCATCGAGCTCTTGCCCGCACCGTTCGGTCCGATGATGGCCCGCACTTCGTGCTCGCGCACATCGAAGCTGATGTCCGTCAGCGCCTTCACCCCGCCGAAGCTGAGCGAGATGTTCTGTACGTCGAGGATGACCTCGCCGATTTTTCTATTGGCGCTCACTTCAAAGCCTTCACTTCGGCAAACCGCTTCGCATCGACGATGCGCAGCGTCGCACTGACCGCGCCGGTACGGCCGTCTTCGAACTTCACTTGCGTCTCGATGAACTGCTCGGTCTTGCCCGTGTAGAGCGCCTCGATCAGCACCGCGTACTTCTCGGCGATGAAGCCGCGCCGCACCTTGCGCGTGCGGGTCATCTCGTCGTCGTCGGGGTCGAGTTCCTTGTGCAGCACCAGAAAGCGTGCGATCTGCGTGTCGGCCATGCCGGGCTCCGACGCGAGGTCAGCGTTCACCTTGGCCGTGCATTCGGCGATGAGCGTCAGCACCTCGGGCTTGCCGGCCAGGTCGACGTAGCCGGCATACGCCAGGCCGCGCCGTTCGGCCCAGTTGCCGACCGCTTCGTAGTCGATGTTGATGAACGCGCAGACCGCCTCGCGCGCATCGCCAAAGCAGACCGCTTCCTTGATCTGCGGAAAGAACTTGAGCTTGTTCTCGATGTAGTTGGGCGCGAACATCGCGCCGCTGCCGTTTTGGCTTTTCATGCGACCGACATCTTTCGCGCGATCGATGATGCGCAGGTGGCCTTCGCTGTCGAGCACGCCGGCATCGCCGGTATGGAAGTAGCCGTCGGCATCGAGCACCTCGGCTGTCGCGTCGGGCCGCTTGTAGTAGCCCTGCAGCACTGACACCCCGCGCACCAGCACCTCGCCGTTGTCGGCGATGCGCAGCTCCATGCCCGGCGCCGCAGTGCCGACGGTCTGCAGCTTGACCTTGCCGTCTTGCTGCATGCAGACGTAGGCGCAGGTTTCGGTTTGCCCATAAAACTGCTTGAGATTGATGCCGATCGAGCGATAAAAGCGAAACAGGTCGGGCCCGATCGCAGCGCCCGCGGTGTACGCCACGCGGATCCGGCTCATGCCCAGCACGTTGCGCAGCGGCCCATAGACCATCAGGTTGCCGACCGCATACATCGCACGGTCCATCGCATTGACCGGCGCGCCGTTGAGGATGTCGGCGCCCACCCGCTGTGCCAGCGCCATGAACTTCGCATACAGCCAGCGCTTGGGCGCGGCCGCGTCTTCCATGCGGATCGACACGGCGGTGAGCAGCCCTTCGAAGGTGCGCGGCGGGCCGAAGTAGTAGCTCGGCCCGATCTCGCGCATGTCGTTCATCACCGTGGCGGCCGACTCCGGGCAGTTGAGCGTGAAGCCGCCGACCAGCCATTGCGCTACCGAGAAAAGATGGTCGCCGACCCAGGCCATCGGCAGGTAACTCATGATGTTGTCACCCGGTCCGAGCTTGTCGCTCACCACGCCGCCCTGGCCCGCAGCGATGAAGCTCGCATGCGTCTGGCACACGCCCTTGGGCCGGCCGGTGGTGCCGGATGTGTAGAGGATGACGCCGACATCGTCGGCTTCACCGCTTGCCACGTCCGCATCGAAGAAACCCGGATGCGTCGTGTCGAACGCCCTACCCAGTTCGCGCAGTTGCTCGTAGCCGATCAGGCCTGGCTGGTCGTAGTGACGTAGCCCCTTCGGGTCGTCGTAAATGATGTGGCGGATCTGCGGCAGGGCGGGTTGCCCCGCCAGCTTGGTCTGCTGGATCTCGCGGCACTCCAGCAGCTTGTCGACCTGCTCCTGGTCTTCGACGATGACGAACTCGATCGCCGCGTCTTCGAGCATGAATACCATCTCGTCCGCGACCGCGTCCTGGTAGAGCGGCACCGGCACGCCGCGCAGGCTCTGCGCCGCGACGACGGCCATGTACAGGTGCGGCCGATTGGCGCCGACGATGGCAAGGTTGTCGAAAGGCTTGAAGCCGAGGCTTGCCAGTCCGCAGGCGATCTCGCGCACTTCTTTGGCGGTGTCCGACCAGCTCCAGGTCTGCCAGATGCCGAGGTCTTTCTCGCGCACCGCCGGCGCGTCGGGACGTGCTTGCGCATGCGCTTGCAGCAGGCGAGGGAAGGTCGGTGGCTTGGACGCCGGAGCGAGCAGCGCTGCAGTGGAGAGGGTCGGCACAGTAGATCGAATCGTAGGCGCCGCTTTGACGCCTGCTTGTCGTTCCAACGACAATCTAAGGGACAGTACTCCCCGGACTTTCCCGATGAAATCCAACCCATGACGATCGACAACACCGCCAGCGGCGGCTCGATCCGCGACACCGTTCGTGCCGCGCACACGCATGAGCTCGCCAATATCCCCTGGCTGCACACGCTCACGCCGGCCGAGCGAAAACGTGCCGAGGCAGCCGTGGTGGTCGGCGATGCCGATGCGGGCGAATTGGTCTGCCGCATCGGCCGCTCGCCGACCTACTGGTTCGGCGTGGTCGAAGGACTGCTCAAGATGAGCAACGACAACGCCGACGGCACATCGATGACCTACAGCGGCCTGCCGCCCGGCGGCTGGTTCGGCGAAGGCACGGTGATGAAGCGCGAACCCTATCGATACAACATCCAGGCACTGCGGCGCAGCGTGGTCGCGGGCCTGCCGATCGACGAGTTCCATTGGCTGCTCGACCACTCGATCGGTTTCAACCGCTTCGTGATGAACCAGCTCAACGAACGGCTCGCCCAGTTCATCGCCGCGCGCGAGGCCGACCGCCTGAACGATCCAGACGCACGCGTCGCCCGCAACTTGGCGGCTCTGTTCAACCCGGTGCTGTTTCCGGGCGTCGGCGAGCTGTTGCGCATCACGCAGCAAGAGCTGGCGTACCTGATCGGCCTGTCGCGGCAGCGGGTGAACGAGGCGCTGCGCACGCTGGAAGGGCAGGGCGCGATTCGGGTCGAGTACGGCGGCGTGCGGGTGACCGACCTGGTTGCGCTGCGCGCGGGCGGCCTGCCGGGGACGCGCTTGCCAATGAAGCCGGCAAAGCCGGTCGGTCCAACCCATCCGATTCGCGCGATGCCGCCTAAAGCCCGCTGATCTGCGTCGTCAGTCCGCGCTAACTACACTGCAGTCCCGCTATACCGCTTCCTCGCTTCCTCGCTTCCTCGCTTCTTGCCTTCTGCCCCCATGGAAATCTTCATCTTGGTGATCTTGATCGCCGTCACCGCCTGGATTCTCAAATCGAAAGAACAGGGCCGCCGCATCGCACTGCTGGGCAGCGAGCTCGGCAAGTACCAGCTCGAAAAGCTGATGGAGAACCTGACGGAGGGCTACATGCGATGCCTTGCTGAAGACGATGCCGAGCGGCGCGACCAGATCTGGAGCATGTTGAACACAGCCGAGGCGGCGCTGGCGGATCAGTTCGGCCGCTTCGCTGCCGGCTTCGGTCGCATCGACCAAGCGCAGACGCGTATCAGCAAGCTGCCACTCGCGCTGCCATTTGCCGACCGGATTTTCCCCAACGCGACCTTCGATGCGCGCAAGGTCTTTGCCATTCACGCGCAGGGGATTGCCGACGCCGCCAGCAACGAGCTCGGCCAGACGCCCAAGCGCAAGGCCTTCACGATGTCGGCCGAGCTGTTTCTGATGCAGCACACCTGCCACTGGTTCTGCCGCTCGAAGGCAGTCGCCTCAGCGCGGCTGCTGGCACGGCACCAGACTTCGTATGCGCTGGCGCTTGATTCGGTCGCGCCGGCCACGCGCAAGGCTTACCGGGCGCTGGTCGATGGGTGACGGTCGCTTGACCGGTCGTCGGCTGGGCGCTGAATCTCACCGTCGTGTCGACTTTGTCACGCCACGTTTCCGATGAGTCGCGCGATGATGGCGCGATGCTGAGAACCATCGCACTGCTGATCACGCCGCTGGTAACCCTGGCGCTTGTCTACTGGCTTGGGTTCCTGGCGCTCATCGGCTGCGTGGCGCTGGTGTTCTGCGTGATCTGGTTTTCCAGCGGCAGCAAGAACGTGATGGCGGGTCGCCCGGAGAATGTCGACACCCAAATCGCCGGGCCGACCACCTTCATGGCCGGCCTCTAAGCGCTTTCCGAGGCGGCTTTTCGGCGCGGACTGGCCAGCGCAGCCTTTAGAAACTGCGATCCATCGGCCTGCGCGCGACAATGGCTGCTTGGGCGATCAAGAAAAAACGAGGTCGCGTTTCTTTACCCGCGTTTGCATTCCAGTCGCAGCGCCACACTCACTTTCATGTCTTCTTCAGGCAAGCCGTCGACCGACGCCGTCAAACTCGAGGGCGCGGGCGATGCCCTGCTCGCTGCCAATGCGCAGATCGAGGCGATGTCCGAGCAACTCCAATCACTGAACGAACTGCTCGCCAAGCCGCTCGACCAGATCCTCGCCGAGCGCGACAAGTTCAAGGAAGCGGCTGCTGCCTGGGATGCTTTTGCCGCCCAGTGGGTGCTCTCGCAGCGCGCAATGAAGCGCGTCGCGCTCGATCTGGCAGTCGATCAGCGCGTTACTGAAGAAGACGTCGTCGCTCGCGCAATGGCTTATGCCAACGATGTCCTCAACGGCGACGAGGTCGACCTCGGCGGCACTATCGCCGAAGCGCAGTTAGCGCACATCGCTCGCCACCGTGCGTTTCTTCGGAAACAATTTCGCCCATCCTGACCCAGCCATTGGAGTCGTCATCGCTACCGCCAAATCCCTCGCTACCGACGAATACAAGCTGTTCCCGTCACCGCGGAACGTGCATCGCGTCGTGTTCGAACACCAGGTTTTCTTGCCGTACCCGTACATGCTGATCGATATGGAAAGCTACTATCTGAAAGGGCGCTACAGCCTGTTCGCGGCCTGCCGCCTGACCGACAACAAAATGGGCCAGCTCGTCACGCTCGAAGACGCCGCCGACGAGGTCAAGTTCAACAGCAAGTTCGTGCCCGACTGATTCACAACGAAGGAGACAACACCATGTTCACCCCCGCTCTCATGACCGGTCAGCGCATCCTCGTCACCGGTGGCGGCACCGGTCTCGGCAAGTCGATGTCTGAAAAATTCCTGGCGCTCGGCGCCGACGTTGCCATCTGCGGCCGGCGCCAGTCGGTGCTGGAAGAAACGGCCTCGCAATGGCGCAAGGACTTTCCCGAGCGGCGGGTCGACACCTTCGGCGTCGACATCCGTAACGCCCAGGCGGTCGATGAGATGGTCGAGAGCCTGTTCGAAAGCGGCGGCCTCACCGGTCTCGTCAACAACGCCGCCGGCAACTTCGTCGCCCCGACCGAGAGCCTGTCGCCTCGTGCTTTCGACGCGGTCGCCAACATCGTGTTCCATGGCAGCTTCTACGTGACGCAAGCCGTCGGCAAACGCTGGGTTGCGCAAGCCAAATCCGGCGCGTGGAAAAAGGGCAGCCCGTATCGCAGCGTGATGAGCATCATCGTCACCTGGGTCGACAACGGCGGTCCGTATGTGGTGCCTTCGGCCATGAGCAAGGCCGGCATCGAGGTCATGACCAAATCGCTGGCGCTCGAATGGGCGCGCTATGGCATTCGGCTCAATGCGGTCGGTCCGGGCGAGATCCCCACCGAGGGAATGAGCAAACGCCTCAATCCCGGCGAAGAGCCGGGCGAGCGCACCAAGGCCAGCAACCCAATGGCACGTGTCGGCGAGATGAGCGAGTTGCAGAACCTGGCCGCCTTCCTGATGGCGCCAGGCCAGTGCGACTGGCTCACCGGCCAGTCGATCATGATGGACGGTGGCCAGGCCGCGGCCACGGGCGGCAACTTCTACGAGCTGCGCCAATGGAGCGATGCCGACTGGATCGCGGCCCGCGAACGCATCGAAGCGCAGAACGCCAAGGACAAGCTGCAACGCTGAGGGCGCCGATGCAAGCTCGCATCCTCGGCAGGATTCATGACAAGCCGTGCTCGCCGGTGTACTGGCGAACTCGTAATACCTAAGTAAAAACCCTTTAGGTCGACGCCGGTTTGCTTGGTACTTTGCATACAGAGTTCAAAGTAAGTCATGTCAATCCCACTGGTTCAGATCCCCGCCGCACCCGACCTGGTCGATCAGGTCTATCGGGCGCTGCTCGATGCCATCAGCAGCGGCTCACTGGCTCCCGGCGAACGGCTCACCCAGGAAGATATCGCGCGCCGCCTGAACGTTTCGCGCCAACCGGTGCTGCAGGCGTTGCGGCTGCTCAAAAAAGATGGTTTCGTGCACGACGCGCCGGGCCGAGGCGTGTGGGTCGCACCGCTCGATGCCGAATGGATGCGCAAGGTCTACCAGGTACGTGGCACCCTCGACATGCTGGCCGCGCGGCTGGCTGCAGAGCAGCGCTCTCGCATCGATCCGAAGCTGATCGAACGCGGTCGGCGTGCCGCGCGCGGTCGCAGCGTCGAAGCCATGCTCGATGCCGACATGGCGTTCCATCAGGCGATCTACGCCGCATCGGGCAACCTGCTGATCGCACAGAGTGCCGACCTGCACTGGCGCCACCTGCGTCGTGCCATGGGCGCGGTGCTGCAGTCCGCCACGCAGCGCGAATCGCTCTGGGACGAACACGAATCGATTGCCCACGCGATCACGTCTGGCGACGCCGACGGCGCCGCACGGTTGAGCAACGACCACGGCGCGAAGGCCAGCACCAACCTGAGTCGGCGCCTTGCAGAACGAATCGACTCCCTCGCCCTTTTCACTTCCACCCCAGCTCTAGCAGGAGACATACGATGAAGCTCACACCCGAACAACGCGCGCAATTCGATCGCGACGGCTACTTGTTCTTTCCCGGCCATTTCACGCCCGAAGAAACCCGCACGCTGACCGATGCGGTGCCGGACCTATACAGCCGCCGCGAGGCCTTCAACGTGCGCGAAAAGGGCAAGGATGCCGTGCGCACCAACTTTGCGGCGCACCTGATCAGCGAGCCTTTCGCGCGCCTGGCGCGCCACCCGCGGATGGTGGGGCCGGTGACCGATCTCTTTGAGGAAGAGGTCTACATGCACCAGTTCAAGATCAACGGAAAGATGGCTTTCGAGGGCGACGTGTGGCAGTGGCACCAGGACTACGGAACCTGGCTCAACGACGACCTGATGCCGACCGAGCGCGCCATGAACGTAGCCATCTTCCTCGACGACGTGAGCGAATACAACGGCCCGTTGATGTTCATCCCCGGTAGTCACAAGAAGGGCGTGGTCGATGCCAAGCACGACCTCACCACTACCAGCTACCCGCTCTGGACGGTCGACCATGACCTGATCCGCCAACTGGTCGATCGCGCCGGCGGGAAGGACGGCGGCATCGTGTCGCCCAAGGGCCCGGCCGGCTCGATGATCCTGTTCCACAGTTGTCTGGTGCACGCGTCGGGCAGCAATTTGTCGCCGTTCAACCGCGTCGCGGTGTACCTGAGCCTGTGCGCGGTCAGCAACCATATCCGCCGTTTCAAGCGGCCTGAATTCATCGCACAACGCGACTTCACGCCGATCGAGATGCTGCCAGACGACTGCCTGCTGAAGCCCTACCCGGTCGAGACGCCGTGGCAGCACGGCTTGCCTGAAAGCGCGCTGCAGACGTCGCTCGATGCCATCGACGAAGCCACCATCGCCTGACAGGAATCGAGATGAGCCTCCATTCCAAACTCCAGCAGCGCGAAGCCGAAGGCCGTCCGATCCGGATCGGATTGATCGGCGCCGGCAAATTCGGATCGATGTACCTGGCGCAGATTCCGCGGACGCCCGGCATTCATCTGGTTGCAATCGCCGACCTCTCGCCCGACGCGGCACGGGCCAATCTCACGCGTGTCGGCTGGGATCCTGCACGCACGCAGGCGCGTTCGGCCCAAGAGGCGCTGAAGACGGGCGCTACGTGGATCACCGACGACTGGCAAGCCGTCACCCGCAACGCCGGCATCGATATCGTGGTCGAGTGCACCGGCAATCCGGTGGCGGCAGTGCAGCACTGCCTGGATGCGTTTTCGCACGGTAAACATGTAGTCAACGTGACGGTCGAGGCCGACGCTTTCTGCGGCCCGTTGCTGGCGCGCAAGGCGCAAGACGCCGGCGTGATCTATTCGCTGGCGTTCGGCGACCAGCCCGCACTGATTTGCGACCTCGTCGACTGGGCGCGCACCTGTGGCTTTCCGGTGGTGGCGGCCGGACGCGGTCATAAGTGGCTTCCGCATTTCTCGGAATCGACACCCGAGACTGTGTGGGGCAACTACGGTCTGACGCCCGAACAGGCTGAACGGGGCGGCCTGAACCCGAAAATGTTCAACAGCTTTCTAGACGGTTCAAAGCCATCGATCGAAAGCTCCTCGGTTGCCAATGCCACCGGGCTTTTCGTACCCTCGGACGGGTTGCTCTACCCGCCAGCCAGCGTGGAAGACATCCCGGTCGTGACGCGGCCGAAAAGCGAAGGCGGCGTACTGGAGCGCAAGGGCATGGTCGAAGTCATTTCGTCGCTCGAGGCCGATGGTCGACGCATACCGTACGACATCCGTATGGGCGTATGGGTCACTGTCGAAGCTGAAACCGACTACATCAAAAACTGCTTCGAGGAATACAACGCGCACACCGACCCGAGCGGCCGCTACTTCACCTTGTACAAGCGCTGGCACCTGATCGGACTGGAGGTCGGCGTGTCGGTCGCCAGCGTCGCGCTGCGCGGCGAGGCCACCGGCGTCGCGACCTGCTGGAACGCCGATGTGGTGGCGACCGCCAAGCGCGACCTGATGCCCGGCGAGATGCTCGATGGCGAAGGCGGCTACACCGTCTGGGGCAAATTGCTCCCGGCCGACCGTTCCTTGCGAATGGGTGGCCTGCCGCTCGGGTTGGCACACAACGTCAAGGTGTTGCGGCCGGTCAAGAAGGGCCAGAGCCTGAGCTGGGCCGACGTCGCGATGGACATGTCGACCGACGCATACAAGCTTCGAGCGGAGATGGAGTCGATGTTCGCACTGCCGGACGCCAAGGTCGCCTGAGGCTAGGGCGCTTGAGCGAAGAGGGTTCCAGCCGTGCCGGGCCATTCATCAAGCGCTGACTCTTCAGATTTGCAAGGCGGCTTTCTCGCCGCTGCCCCGATCGCTCTGGAGCGCCTGCAAGCCCGACAGCTCTCTGCTTGCCATGATCAGGCGCTTCCCGATGGCCGCTCCGCGCGCTGGGCCCAGCCGCAGTTCGATCGCGGCGGCGCTGATCGCTGCCACCGGCCGATCGTTCGTGTCGAAAACGGGCACGCCGACCGCCCAGCTGCCCTCGACCACCAGTCCGGGTTGCAGGCAGTAGCCGAGCGCGCGCGTCTGATGGATCAGCTCCCATATGGCGGCGTCGGTGCATCGAGGGAAGCGCGCCGCTCTGACTTCTGCATTGCGCGCCAGCACGTCGAAAACCTCGTCGTCCGACAAAGCCGACAGGAGGGCGGCGGCGCCGGCACCCACGCCCAACAACCACCGGTCGCCAGCCTTGATGAGTTGATTGCGAATGGGATAGTCACCTTCATCACGCGACAGGCAGATCGCTTCATGGCCATGCAGCACCGAGAAGAGCACCGTGTCTCCGGTTTCCAATGCGACTCTGCGCAACAGGGGCGCTGCCAGTCGCTGGAGTTCGAAACTGGGTTCGGCAGCGAGTCCCACTGCAAAGGCTTCTGGTCCCAGGCGATAGCGACCCGAGACCGGGTCATGCAACACAAAGCCTTCGTCCATGAGCGCACGTGTCAGGCGAATGGCAGTGGCCTTATTGAGGCTCACCCGTCTGCCGATATCGCTCACGCGTATTCCGCCCGGGCCGACACGGGTCAGCAGCCGCAACACCGACAAGCCGCGGCGAAGAGTCTGTGCGCCTGCAGTTTCGATTCTTCCGCCATCCATATCAGTGCAAACCCTTCATCTTCGGTTCATATGCTGACGCATTAAGTTCTTAATCTGACGCTCTATTTGTCGGGGACTGGCTGCCCCCTCCTAAACTTCGAGTCTTGTCGCTACGTCTCGCAAGTGCTGCTAGCAATTTGCGCCACATAGTAATCCACCGCGCACTCACCCGACACCAAAGAACATCGCATATGCCAACCGCACACATCATCGGCTGGGGGCACACGCCCTTCGGAAAGCTCGATCAGCTAGACATAGAGCAGATGTTCCGCGATGCAGCGCTTCCCGCGATGGAGAGTGCCGGGCTGGAGCCGAAAGACATCGACGGCATATTCGTCGGGACTTTCAATGCGGGATTCGTACCGCAAGACTTCAGTGCGTCGATCGCGGCGGTCGCTATTCCGGCATTCCGTTTCACGCCAGCAGTGCGCATGGAGAACGCGTGCGCCACAGGTTCCGCGGCAATCTGGGCTGCACTCGATGCGCTCGAAAGCGGGCGCATGAAGCGGGTACTCGTGGTCGGCTTCGAGAAGATGAACACGCTGCCGAACGCTGAGATCGGCGCGGTGCTCCTGAAGTGTTCCTACGTCAAGGAAGAGGGCGGTGAGCCGGGCGGCTTTGCTGGAGTTTTCGGAAGAATCGCGGCGACCTATTTCGAACGCTTCGGCGATCAGTCCGATGCCCTCGCGGCAATCTCCGCAAAGAATCACAGCAATGGCGTTCGGAATCCCTATGCGCACATGAAGCGCGATCTCGGCTTCGATTTTTGCCGGACGGTGTCCGAAAAGAACCCGTTTGTCGCCGGACCACTCAAGCGCTCGGACTGCTCGCTGGTGTCGGATGGAGCGGCTGCGCTCGTGCTCTCTACGGAGTCCGTGAGTAGTGCGCAGGTCTCGCCCGTGCGCTGGCGCTCACGCACGCAAGTCAACGACTTCCTACCCCTGTCGCGCAGGGATCCGACGCGATTCGAAGGAGCGACCCGGGCCTGGGGAAAGGGCCTCGCCGCGGCGCAGTCACAGTTGATCGACCTGCAATTCGTGGAGACGCACGACTGTTTCACCATTGCGGAACTGCTCGAATATGAAGCCATGGGGTTAGCACCTCACGGCCAAGGCGCTCGGGTCATCCTGGACGGCGTCACCTGCATGGAGGGACGGTTGCCGGTGAATCCATCCGGTGGCCTGAAATCGCGCGGTCATCCCATTGGAGCCACCGGAGTGTCGCAGCACGTCATGGCTGCGATGCAACTGTCCGGGACAGCCGGGGACATGCAGGTGAAGAACGCCCGGGTGGGTGCGGTGTTCAATATGGGCGGCGCCGCCGTCGCCAATTATCTGAGTGTGCTCGAAGCGGTCTGATCGATGCACCAGGCTCAAGTCATGAACCTCGGTCAATTGCTGACGCAAACGGCCAGGTTGTTTCCGGAACGCGCAGGTCTGATCCATGGAGATAAGACCTGGACCTGGAAAGCCATAGATGCGCGGGTCGACGCCATGGTGGCGGCGTTGCGCCACAAGGGCATGAAGAAGGGCGACAAGATCCTTGTGCAGTCGCGCAACAACGTGCAGTTGTTCGAAAGTTGCTGGGTCGCCTTTCGTCTCGGTTGCGTCTGGGTACCGACGAACTTTCGTCTGACGCCGCCCGAGATTTCGTATCTCGGCGCATCGAGCGGCGCACGCCTCATGATCTACGAATCAGATTTCGCGATGCACGTCGACGCGGTGCGTGCGGCGTCGGATGCGCTGGAGTTCGTGGTCTGCATCGGAACTCCGCGCGCCGGAGAGGGCTCGTACGATGGCCTTATCGAACAGCATGTGAACGACTCGGCCGAGTCTGGCGGATTGGTCGAGTGCGCCGCAGTCGCGTACGACGACCCGCTGTGGTTTTTCTATACCTCGGGTACGACCGGCAAGCCCAAGGCGGGCGTTCTCACTCACGGGCAAATGGCTTTCGTGGTGACCAATCACCTTGCAGAGCTCATTCCCGGCACCAATGAAAAAGACTGTTCGATCGCAGTCGCGCCGCTCTCGCACGGCGCCGGCATCCATGCGCTGCTTAATGTGGCACGGAGTGCCGCCACAGTCATGATGCCCGGCGAAAGGCTGGATCCTGAGTCGTTCTGGCAACTCGTCGAGCGGCATGCAGTGAGCAATGTCTTCACAGTCCCGACGATCGTCAAGATACTGGTCGAACATCCGGCAGTGGACTCGTACGACCACTCTTCACTTCGCTACGTCATCTATGCCGGGGCGCCGATGTACCGGACCGACCAGAGACTTGCGCTGGAAAAGCTGGGCAATGTGTTGGTGCAGTACTTCGGTCTCGGAGAGGTCACTGGCAACATCACCGTCCTCACGCCAGACATGCACTCGGCGGACGACGACGACCCCAACGCCAACATCGGATCGTGCGGTCGAGCCCGGGTGGGCATGGAGGTCGCAATTCTGGATGCAGACCTGCAGCGCGTAGCACCCGGTACCGTCGGCGAAATCTGCTGCCGTGGCCCTGCTGTTTTCAATGGATATCACAACAACCCGGATGCCACTGCCAAGGCGTTGCGGGGCGGCTGGTTCCATACCGGCGACGTCGGTCGAATGGACAGCCGTGGCCTGCTCTACATCACCGGCCGCGAATCCGACATGTACATCTCCGGCGGATCCAACGTGTACCCGCGTGAAGTCGAAGAGGTCCTGCTCACGCACCCGGGTGTCGCCGAGGTCGCCGTGCTCGGCGTACCCGATCCCAAATGGGGGGAAATCGGCATTGCAGTGATCGTTCGTGGCGCCGCGGCAAGTCCGGTCGACGAACAGGTCTTGCTGGCCTACCTCGATGGCCGATGCGCAAAGTACCGTTGGCCAAGTCGAATGTTCTTTTGGGATTCCTTGCCGAAGTCGGGGTACGGCAAGGTGAGCAAGAAGGATGTCTTGCGGCTTCTCATGGAGCGCGGCGACATCGCTCCGCCCTACTAACCATGGCCACATCGACAGGCTACCGCACATGATCCAACGGACAGGCCTGCGCCATCGTGAACATCGGCTCCATCGCCGCTGTGCGTTGGCCCATGCAGCGCTCCATCTGGCATCGCAGGAAGCCCGCTACATGACAGGAATTCAATTGACAGTCGATGGCGGACTCACCGCCCCATGTGCCTGACAGCAACTGAAACATAACCACGATAACCACGACACCCACGATAACTAGGAGACAAGAAGATATGCAAACCTCACGCCGCACCATTCTCAAGACCGCCACGACCATCGGCCTGATCGGGCTTGGCAGCAAGACCGCGACCGCACAAAGCGGCACCTTCAATTTCAAGGTCGGTACCAATGTTCAGAACACGCACCCGATCTTTATCCGCCTGAGTGAGGCGACTGAGAAGATCAAGTCCGAAACCGATGGCAAGGTGATCGTGCGCGTGTTCCCGAACGGGCAACTCGGGTCCGACACCGACATGTTGAGCCAGGTGCGCTCCGGTGGCCTGGACTTCCTTACGCTCGCGGGCGTGATTCTTGCCAATCTGGTGCCGATGGCGTCGCTCAACAGCGTGGGCTTCGCGTTCTCGGACTACCCCAGCGTCTGGAAGGCGATGGACGGCGAACTCGGCAACTTCATTCGCCTGAACATCACCAAAGCGAACCTGCATGTATTCGACAAGGTTTGGGACAACGGTTTTCGTCATGTCACTTCGTCCAAACTGATCAATACGCCGGCCGATCTCAACGAACTGAAGATCCGCGTTCCGGTCAGTCCATTGCTGATGTCGTTGTTCAAGACACTCAAGGCATCGCCGACCGGTATCAACTTCAACGAGCTCTACAGCGCACTCCAGACCAAGCTGGTCGACGCGCAGGAAAACCCGCTCCCCATCATCCAGTCAGCCAAGCTCTATGAAGTGCAAAAGAACTGTGCGCTGACGGGCCATGTCTGGGATGGCTACTGGATGCTGGCCAACAACCGGGCATTCGAAAGTCTGCCGGTCGCGTTGCGCGAGATCGTGACCAAAAACTTCAATGCAGCCGCGATGGTCCAGCGTGCCGACAGCGAGAAACTGGCGGGGTCGTTGCAACAGGAACTGGCCGGCAAAGGGCTCGTTTTCAACAAGCCGGCGATCGAGCCGTTTCGCGCGGCACTTCAGCAAGGAAAGTTCTATTCCGAGTGGAAGGCAAAGTTCGGCGATGAGGCCTGGGCCAAGCTCGAGGCAGCGGTCGGCAAGCTGGTTTGACGGGAACAGCACATGAATGCCCAGGTCTTGTCCCCAGAGTATGTTGTGCAGCCGCCTCTGCGGCCCTTGGCGGCCCGGCTGGATCAAGCGTTTTTCAGCGTCATCGAGAACGTCGCAGCGCTGTTGCTCATCGGCGAGATCTGCATCCTGTTTGCCGGCATCGTGGCGCGCTATGTTTTCCATGCGCCGTTGATATGGTCGGACGAACTCGCCCAGATGATGTTCATCTGGCTGGCCATGCTGGGTGCCGTCATCGCATTGCGGCGCGGCGAGCACATGCGAATGTCGACCTTCGTCAACAACGCATCGCCAGGCACGCGCACCTTGCTCGAGACCGTTGCAATCCTCGCGGCCATCGTTTTTCTGGGCTGCATTCTGGTCCCGGCGTACGAATACGCGGCAGACGAGCAGTTCATGATGATGCCCGGGCTGGAGTTGTCGAGCTCATGGCGGGCAGCGGCGTTGCCGGTCGGCATGTTCCTGATGTTGCTCGCGGGGTTGCTGCGACTGGCGGTCGTCGCTGAATGGAAGGTAATCCTGACCGCGGTGGTGTTTATCGGCGTGTGCGCTGCGGCGCTCATCGTGGCGAAACCGTTGTTCGGCTCACTGGGCAACGTCAACCTGGTGATTTTCTTTGTCTTCATGATTGCGGGATGCGTCTTCGCGGGTGTGCCCATCGCGTTCTCGTTCGGACTTGCAACGTTGAGCTATTTGGCGTTGACCACCACGACACCGCTCGCGGTTCTGGTGGGCCGCATGGGCGAAGGCTTGTCGCATCTGATCCTGCTGGCAGTGCCCATGTTCGTTTTTCTCGGGCTGCTGATCGAGGCGACCGGCATGGCGCGACGCCTCATAGGCTGCCTTGCTTCGATGATCGGGCATGTGAAGGGTGGACTCTCCTACGTGCTGGTCGGCGCCATGTACCTTGTGTCGGGAATTTCGGGATCCAAGGTGGCTGACATGGCGGCCATTGCTCCCGCTCTCTTTCCGGAGATGCGCAAACGCGGGTCGAAACCGGGTGAGTTGGTGGCGCTGCTTTCTGCAACGGGCGCGCAGACCGAGACCATTCCGCCGAGTCTGGTCTTGATCACGGTCGGCTCCGTCACCGGCGTTTCGATTACCGCGTTGTTCGCGGGTGGCATGCTGCCGGCCGTGGTTGTCGGCTTGCTGCTTTGCGTCGTGGTCTGGCATCGACACCGCAAAGAGGATCTTCGGCATATCTCCCGAAGCACCAAGGCCCAGATCGCGAAGCACCTCCTTGCAGCCTCGCCTGCCATCGCGTTGCCCTTCGTCATCCGGTTTTCCGTCGTCGAGGGCATCGCCACCGCCACGGAAGTTTCGACGATCGGCATCGTCTATTCGATGGTCGTCGGGCTGTTGATCTACAAAGAGTTCGACTGGAATCGGCTCAAGCCCATGCTGCTCGACACGGCCGCGCTGTCCGGCGCGATCCTGTTGATCATCGGCGCGGCGACCGGCATGGCGTGGGCGCTGACGCAATCGGGTTTCTCCACCAGTCTCGCCGAGGCGGCCATGGCGCTTCCCGGCGGCAAGTGGACGTTTCTGGCTGCGTCCATCGTCGGTTTCATCGTTCTCGGCAGCGTGCTCGAAGGTATTCCCGCCATCGTGCTTTTTGGACCATTGTTGTTCCCGATTGCCCAGCAAGTCGGGGTCCACGAGGTGCACTACGCCATGGTGGTCATCCTGGCGATGGGCATCGGATTGTTCGCGCCGCCATTCGGTGTGGGCTATTACTCTGCCTGTGCCGTCAGCAGGATCGATCCGCAGGAAGGACTGCGACCTCTGATTGGCTATATCGTCGCTTTGGTCATAGGCGTCGTAGTGATCGCAGCCGTCCCGTGGTTTTCAACGGCCTTCCTGTAAGTTACGGGCGACCCGGCGCCAGTCACTAAGCGCCGGGTTTTTACGCTTTTTTTACGGCTCCTGGCCGACTCCATTCCCCGTTTTTATGTGTCCCTGTCGAGACTGACTGCCGTGTCTCGAAACAGGAGTGACTGAATGGACTTCGTATGGATTGCCGCCCTCGCCGTGTTCTGGCTGGGAATGGTCGGCATGGTGAACGGGTTGCACAAGCTGCAATCCGCCAAGGGCGAACAGGGAGCGCGCAAATGATCAGCCTCGAAGTGCTTTACGGCCTCGGCGGCTTCATCGCGATAGCGTTGTTCGCCTATCTTGTCTACGCCCTGATCCGCGCAGAGGAGTTCTGACATGACCACCTCTGCATGGACTCTGTTGGTGGTTTTTCTCGTTTTGCTGGGCGTGCTGGCTTGGCCGCTCGGCCGCTTCATGGCCGCGATGTGCGACGGCCGCTTGCCGCGCTGGATGCAGCGCGTCGAAGCGCCGTTGTACGCAGTGGCGGGTACCTCGCCTGACCAGTCGATGCACTGGCGCACCTTTGCGCTGGCGCTGGTGGCTTTCAACACGCTCGGCGCAATCTTCGTCTACGGCTTGCAACGCCTGCAGGCCGTGCTGCCGTTGAACCCGGCAGGCATGGCCGCGGTGTCGCCCGACTCATCGTTCAACACGGCGGTCAGCTTCGTGAGCAACACCAACTGGCAGGGCTACGCCGGCGAGTCGACCATGAGCTATCTCACGCAGATGCTCGGGCTCACGGTACAGAACTTTCTGTCCGCGGCTACCGGCATCGCCGTCGCCTTTGCATTGGCACGCGGCTTCGCGGCTCGGCGTACCGACGGCAAGGGACTGGTCGGCAACTTCTGGGTCGACCTGACGCGCATCACGGTGTGGCTGTTGCTGCCGATTTCGTTCGTCATAGCGATGGTGCTCGCAGGCCAGGGCGTCATCCAGAACTTCGACGCCTACAAGACCGTAACGACGTTGGAAGCACAGGCTTACCAACAGCCCAAGCTCGACGCCGAAGGCCAGCCCGTCAAGGACGCCGCTGGTGCTCCGGTGCTCGAAGACGCGAAGACCACCACGCAAACACTCGCCATGGGTCCGGTCGCTTCGCAAGAGGCCATCAAGATGCTCGGCACCAACGGTGGCGGCTTCTTCAACGCCAACTCGGCGCATCCGTACGAGAACCCGACCGCCTTTTCCAACCTTGTGGAAATGCTGGCGATCTTCCTGATCCCAGCAGGACTGTGCTTCACCTTCGGCCGGGTCGTCGGTGATCGGCGACAAGGCTTCGCCGTGCTCGCGACGATGACGGTGTTGTTCGTCATCGGCGTGCTGGTCATGATTCCGGCCGAACATGCGGGTAACCCTTTACTGACTTCGCTCGGGGTCGACCAGGCATCCAGTGCAATGCAGGCCGGCGGCAACATGGAAGGCAAGGAAACGCGCTTCGGCCTCGATGCATCGTCCCTCTTCGCCGTCATCACCACCGCCGCCTCCTGCGGTGCCGTGAACGCCATGCACGACTCGCTGACGCCGCTCGGCGGCATGGTGCCGATGGTGATGATGCAGCTCGGCGAGGTCGTCTTCGGTGGCGTTGGCACCGGCCTGTACAGCATGCTGATCTTCGCGATCCTCGCGGTGTTCATCGCCGGCCTGATGATCGGCCGCACGCCGGAGTACCTCGGCAAAAAGATCGAGGCGCACGAGATGAAACTCACCTCTATCGCCATCCTGGTCACGCCGATGCTGGTGCTCGCGGGCACTGCCATCGCGGTCATCGCGGCGGACGGCAAGGCCGGCATCGCCAACCCCGGCGCGCACGGTTTCTCGGAAATCCTTTACGCGTTGACATCGGCTGGCAACAACAACGGCAGCGCCTTTGCCGGGCTTTCGGCAAATACGCCTTTCTACAACGGGCTGCTCGCAGTCGCGATGTGGTTCGGCCGCTTCGGCGTGATCGTCCCGGTGCTCGCCATCGCGGGTGCCCTCGCTGCCAAGAAGCGCCTGCCGGTGACCTCCGGAACCATGCCCACGCACGGGCCGCTGTTCGTGACCTTGCTGCTAGGCACCGTGCTGCTGGTCGGCTTGCTCAACTACGTGCCTGCGCTCGCGCTGGGTCCGATGGTCGAGCACCTGATGCTCTGGAAATAAAGGCTCGCCCCCAGGTCGCTGCGCACTTCGTGTCGCGACTTCCACCCCCTGACCGGGGGCAACACCAGCGGCCTGGCAAAGCCAGTTCCGCGGTGTTCCTGGAAAAGACCTCATGGACAACTGATATGCAAATCCGATCTTCTCTCTCTCTCTTCGACGGTGCGCTCCTCAAGCCCGCACTGTGGTCCTCGGTGACCAAGCTGAGTCCGCGCGTGCAATGGCGTAACCCGGTGATGTTCATCGTCTACATCGGCAGCATCCTGACGACCTTGCTCTGGCTGCATGCGCTGACCTTTCCGGGTGACACCGGCATGCCGCCGGCGTTCGTGCTGGCTGTGTCGATCTGGCTCTGGTTCACCGTGCTCTTCGCCAACTTCGCAGAAGCGTTGGCCGAAGGCCGCAGCAAGGCGCAAGCCGCTTCGTTGCGCGGTTTGCGCAAAGACACCTGGGCCAAGAAGCTGCAGCAGCCGCACTACGGCGCGACCTTCCTGCCCGAGCAGGCACCCAATCTGCGCAAGGGCGACGTCGTGCTCATCGAGACCGGAGACGTGGTGCCGCTCGATGGCGAAGTCATCGAAGGCGTGGCCTCGGTCGACGAGAGCGCGATCACCGGCGAATCGGCGCCGGTGGTGCGTGAGTCGGGCGGTGACTTCTCGGCGGTGACTGGTGGCACACGCGTGCTGTCGGACTGGCTGGTGGTACGCATCTCGGTCAATCCGGGTGAGTCGTTTCTCGACCGCATGATCGGCATGGTGGAAGCTGCCAAGCGCCAGAAAACACCGAATGAAGTTGCCCTCACCATCCTGCTGGTAGCGCTCACTCTGGTGTTCCTGATGGTCACCGTCACGCTGCTGCCGTACTCGGTGTTCAGCGTGGCCGCGGCCGGTACCGGCACCGTGGTGTCGCTCACCGCGTTGGTCGCGCTGCTGGTGTGCCTGATCCCGACGACCATCGGCGGCCTGCTGTCGGCAGTCGGCGTGGCCGGCATGAGCCGGATGATGCAGGCCAATGTCATCGCCACCTCGGGCCGCGCGGTCGAGGCCGCCGGCGACGTCGACGTGCTGCTGCTCGACAAGACCGGCACCATCACGCACGGCAACCGCCAGGCCAGCGCTTTTCTGCCGGCAGCCGGTGTTCGACCCGAGCGGCTGGCCCGCGCCGCAGTCGTCGCCTCGCTGGCCGACGACACGCCCGAAGGTCGCAGCATCGTCGAGCTGGCACGCCGCCAGAACGTGTCCGATGCGGGCGTCGAAGGCGCGACCTTCGTGCCCTTCACCGCGCAAACGCGCATGAGCGGTGCGGACTTGCCCGCCGCCGCCAACAGTCTCGACGTCGAACCCATCGCAATGCGCAAGGGCGCCGTGCACGCGGTACAAAAGTACGTGGAAGCGCTCGGTGGCACGATGCCTCCCGATGTGCTGCGCGCGTCCGAGGAAGTGTCGCGTCGTGGCAGCACGCCGCTGGCCGTGTCCGAAGGCAACCATGTGCTGGGCATCGTCGAGCTGAAGGACATCGTCAAGACCGGCATCAAGGAGCGCTTTGCCGAGCTGCGGCGCATGGGCATCAAGACGGTGATGATCACCGGCGACAACAAGCTCACTGCGGCTGCCATTGCGGCCGAAGCCGGCGTCGACGACTTTCTGGCCGAGGCGACACCCGAAGACAAGCTGGCGCTCATCCGCCAGTACCAGGCCGATGGCCGGCTGGTCGCTATGACCGGCGACGGCACCAACGACGCACCCGCGCTGGCGCAGGCCGACGTCGCGGTGGCGATGGGCAGCGGCACGCAAGCCGCAAAAGAGGCTGCCAACATGGTCGACCTCGACTCCAACCCGACCAAGCTGCTCGAAGTGGTCGAGACCGGCAAGGCCTTGCTGATGACACGCGGCTCGCTCACCACGTTCTCGATTGCCAACGACGTGGCGAAGTACTTCGCCATCATCCCGGCGATCTTCGTGTCGACCTATCCGCAGCTCGGCGCACTCAACGTGATGCGACTCGCCAGCCCGTCGTCGGCCATCCTGTCGGCGGTGATCTTCAACGCGCTGGTCATCGTCTTCCTGATTCCGCTGGCACTGAAGGGTGTGCGCTACCGGCCCGTCGGTGCGGCCGCGCTGCTGCGCCGCAACCTCGCCATCTATGGCCTCGGCGGCCTCGTCGTGCCCTTCGTCGGCATCAAGCTGATCGACTGGATCCTCGTCGCCGTGCATCTCGTTTAACGGACTCATCGTCATGAAAAACATTCTTCGTCCCGCGCTGGTTCTCTTCGTCTTGCTCAGCGCCCTCACCGGACTGCTCTATCCGCTGATCGTGACCGGCGCCGTCAAGGCGGTGTTCCCGGTGCAGGCGGCGGGCAGCATCGTCGAACGCGATGGCGTGGTCATCGGCTCGACGCTCATCGGCCAGAACTTCAGCGACCCTAAGCACTTCTGGGGTCGCCCGTCGGCCACCGCGCCGATGGCGTACAACGCTGCTGCCTCGGGCGGCTCGAATCTGGGCCCGCTCAACCCGGCGCTGGTCGACGCGGTCAAAGGTCGGGTCGAAGCGCTGCGTGCTGCCGACCCCGGCAACACCTCTTCGGTGCCGGTCGATCTGGTGACCGCATCGGCCAGCGGACTCGACCCGCACATCAGCCCGGCTGCGGCGCTGTACCAGGCAGCCCGCGTGGCACGTGAGCGCGGCCTGCAACCGGCGCAAGTCGAGCAGCTGGTCGCTTCGCACACCGAAGGCGCGCTATGGGGCTTTTTGGGCGAGGCGCGCGTCAACGTGCTGGCACTCAACATGGCGCTCGACGCCGCCAAGTGAGGAGCACCTGTCATGGCCTATGCCGCTTACCGCGAGAACAATGGCGTTTCGCGAATCTTCGACACCACGTCCCGTAACGCTACCGCTTTCTGCGTGCTCGACGTCACCGTCGCCTGTACCGATGCCGCCTGCGTGCGGCGCAATGTCGCGCTGGTCGACGACACCGGCGTGGTGCGTTGTGAGCCGCTGCTGCACGACGACGGCACGCAAGAGAGCGTCGCGCCCCGCGTGCGTTTGATGATCCGCCTGCCGATCGCGCGCTACACCGACCTGCTGCATCGCCTCATCGAATGCGTGCCGTCCGGCGAGATCGGTCGCCTGGTGAGCTGGCGCGAGCACCTCGCGCGCTGCGGGCTGCGCGATGGCCGCTAGCACCCTGGCGCAAGACCTCTGGCACGGGCTGCTCGCGCTGGCGGCGTTGATGGTGCCGCTGCTGTTCGCCTGGTTCGTGCTGTCGCGCACTGCGCGTCGGCACAAGCATCCCAAGTACAAAGACGACTCACTGCGCTAACCTGATCGCTCGCTTCTTACGGCATTCATGCAAGATCACACCCGCCCCGACCCCGACGCATTGATCGCCCAGATGCGCAACGACGAGGCGCGTGCCAGGCGCGGCAAGCTGCGCATCTACTTCGGCGCCAGTGCCGGCGTCGGCAAGACCTGGGCGATGCTGAGCGCCGCGCAAAGGGAGCGCACCGAGGGCCGCGACGTGATGATCGGCGTGGTCGAAACGCATGGCCGCAGCGAGACTGCGGCGCTGCTTGTCGGTCTCGACACGCTGCCGCTGAAGCAGTTGCCCTACCGCGACCGCACGCTCCCCGAGTTCGATCTCGATGCTGCGTTGAAGCGCAAGCCGGCCGTGCTGCTGGTCGACGAACTCGCGCACACCAACGCGCCCGGATCGCGCCATGCCAAGCGCTGGCAAGACGTGCAGGAGCTGCTGGCCGCCGGCATCGAGGTCTGGTCTGCCCTCAACGTGCAGCACCTCGAAAGCCTGAACGGCACGGTTGGCGCCATCACCGGCGTGCGCGTGCACGAGACCGTGCCCGACACCGTGCTCGACGAGGCCGACGAGGTGGTGCTGGTCGATGTCACGCCAGACGAACTCACGGCACGGCTGGCGGCCGGCAAGGTCTACCTACCCCAGCAGGCCGAACGCGCAGCCAAGAACTTTTTTCGCAAGGGCAACCTGATCGCTCTGCGCGAGATCGCGTTGCGGCGCACCGCCGAGCACGTCGAAGACGACATGCGCGGCTGGCGCGTCGAGCAGTCCGGCGCGACCGCGTTGCAGGCCTGGAACACGTCGGGTGCCATCCTCGCTTGCGTCGGCCCGCACGAAGGCTCTGCGCAGACCGTGCGCACCGCCGCGCGACTGGCCGGCCAGCTCAACGTGCGCTGGCACGCCGCGTATGTCGAAACACCGCGGCTGCAACGGCTCGACGCCGCGCAGCGCGACCGCATCCTCGCCGTGCTCAAGCTGGCCGAAGAATTGGGCGCTGCGACGGCGGTGCTCACCGGCGCCGATATCGCGCAGCAACTGACCGCCGAAGCGCAGCGGCTCAACTGCGCGACGATGGTGATCGGTCGGCCGGAGTCCGCGACAGGATGGCGCCTGTTGGCGTCGCGCATCTGGCTGCAGCCCGCATTGGCGCTTTCGCTGGCCGAGCAGGCACCCGCGCTGGACATCGTAGAAGTCGGCCGCGCCGACAGCACACGCCGGCTGGCCAGCTCGCCGCTCGGCCTGGGCCACAGGGCAGGCAACGACGCGGCGGATGACGACGACGATGCCGACCGGCCGCGCGCCCAGTGGCCCGGCTACGCGTTGGCGGCGGCGAGCAGCGTGGCGATCACCCTGGTCGCGACGCCGCTGCTCGGCGTGCTGGAACTGACCAACATCGTCATGCTTTTTCTTCTTGGCGTCGTGGGCATCGCCATGCGCTTCGGTCGTGGGCCGTCGGCGTTGGCGGCGTTGCTCAACGTGGCGGCGTTCGACTACTTCTTCGTGCCACCACGGCATTCGTTCGCGGTCAGCGACGTGCAGTACGTCGTCACCTTCGCGGTGATGCTGGGCGTCGGCTTGCTGATCGGCCAGCTGACGGCGGGGCTGCGCTTTGCGGTGGGCGTGTCGACCAGCCGCGAGCGACGCGCACAGTCGCTCTTCGAACTCACGCGCGAGCTGTCGGCCGCGCTTGAAAGTACGCAAGTGGTGGCGCTCGGCGCCGCTGCGGTGCAACGACATTTCGGCGGTCGCGCCCTGGTGTTGGTCACCGACGCTACCGACCAGCTGGTGCGCCCGTCGGTGCCGCCGCCCGGCTTCGACGCGAGCGTGGCCGACTGGGCGTTCAGGCAAGGCCAGCCGGCTGGGCTGGCGACCGCCACGCTCGCCGCGCAGCCCTGGCACTACGTGCCGCTGAAGGCGCCGATGCGGGTCCGCGGCGTGCTCGCCTTGCAACCCGCGCGACCGCGCTGGCTGCTCATCCCGGAGCAGGCGCAGCAGCTCGCCACGCTGGCGCGGCAGATTGCGATTGCGCTGGAGCGCGTGCACTACGTCGAGGTCGCGCAGGGGGCGGTGGTCGAGATGGAATCCGAGCGCTTGCGCAACGCCTTGCTGGGCGCCATTTCGCACGACGTGCGAACGCCGCTCACCGCGCTGATCGCGCTGGCCGAGTCGCTGCAGACCTTGTCGCCCGACCAGCACGCCGAAGCCGCCCACGCCATCGTCGCGCAGGCGCGTCAGCTGCATGCATTGGTCAGCAACCTGCTGGACATGGCCCGGCTGGAGAGCGGCGGCGGTGCCGTCAATCTGCGGCGCGATTGGCAGTCTGTCGAAGAGGTGGTCGGCTCCGCGATCCGGGCCGCCCGGCACGCACTGGGCGACTGGACGGTGCAAACGGAACTCCCGTTCGACCTGCCGTTGGTCGAGTTCGACGCGGTGCTGATCGAGCGCGTGCTGGTCAATCTTTTGGAGAACGCCGTCAAGTACGGCGCGCAGCCGGTCGTCGTGCGGTCCGCCGTCACGCCGGCGTCGCTGGTGCTGACGGTGCGCGACCACGGTCCCGGTTTGCCCGCCGCGATGCAAGGCCACGAGCACACGCTGTTCGACAAGTTCACTCGCGGCCAGGTTGAATCTGCAACGCCGGGCGTCGGGTTGGGGTTGGCGATCTGCAAGGCGGTGGTGAGTGCGCATGGAGGCGACATTTCAGCCGTGAATGCTGAAGGAGGCGGCGCAGAATTCACCGTCACCCTGCCGCGCCGCGCGCCACCTGAACTGCCATCACCCCCATGAGTACCGCGCCCCGTCCGCTTCAGCCCACTGCGATCGTCATCGAAGACGAGCCGCAGATTCGCCGTTTCGTGCGGGGCGCACTCGAAACGGAAGGCTGGCTGGTGCACGAAGCCGCGACGCTGCGCGATGGCCTGGCCGCCGCCGGCACGCGGCAACCCGACCTGCTGGTGCTCGACCTCGGCTTGCCCGATGGCGATGGCGTGACGTTGATCCGCGATGTGCGCGGCTGGTCGGGTGTGCCGATCATCGTGCTGTCTGCCCGCACCGACGAGGCCGACAAGATCGCCGCGCTCGATGCCGGTGCCGACGACTACCTCACCAAGCCCTTCGGCACCGGTGAACTGCTGGCACGCGTGCGCGCCAACCTGCGCCGGCTGCGTGCGGGAAGTGCGGGCAGCGACGAGCCCGAGGCGCTGTTTCGCTTCGGCGAGATCGAGGTCGACCGGGCAGCGCGCCTTGTGCGACGTGCGAGTGCCGAGGTGCATCTGACGCCCACCGAGTACCGCCTGCTGACCGTGCTCGTCGCCAACGTCGGCCGCGTGATGACGCAGCGGCAGTTGCTGCGTGAGGTGTGGGGTCCGTCGCATTCCGAACAGAGCCACTATCTGCGCATCTACATGGGGCATTTGCGGCAGAAGCTGGAGGCCGATCCGGCGCAGCCACGGCATCTGTTGACCGAGACTGCTGTGGGGTATCGGTTGGTGGTTTAGTTCTGGCGCCTCGCGGGGCGATTGCGTCGCGCGGGGAGGCGGTGCGCTCTATGCCACCGGGCGGCAGCCGCCTCCGGTCCTTCGGACTTCGCTGCCGCTCCTCACGAAAAGCGGGGTCCATAGAACTCGCTTCGCTGAAACCGCTATGGCCCTGATCCGCTTTTCGCTGCGGTGCTCTCCGGAGACTCAGCAGCCCCCCAATGGCGTACCGCCCACCGTTTGGTGGAATGACGTCTTAGCGCTTTCAAGTGCAGTTTTGCACCTATGAAGCGGACGTGCACACGAGGATTGGATCGAGCCACGGAACACCGATTTTCAAGCGGTGCCGGAGGCTAATTTCGAACGGCTCCGTCTACCCTTGCCGCCTATCATCGAAGCGAAATTTTATCTGCCTCGCTTTATACGTAACCTGGCATCCGTGCGACTCAATGCAATCGCCCACATCGCACCTTAGAATTAACGAGCTTAGATGTCACGTATATGGGTCCTGTAGCTCTTTTTGATAAATCGTTTCTTCAGTCACTTTCTGTCGATGAGTCTGTGTGGTTCGACCACTTCTTCTATCCGAATATTTGCCCGTTTTTCTACGTTGAGACCCTCGCTGATCTAACAAAGACTGCCGAAGGACGATCAGGTCGAAGCGGTGAAGATGAAGTGAGGATCGTCGCGGATAAAACACCCACGCTCTCTGGCGCGCCATGCGTTCACCACAGAGAACTCGCGGTAGCCAACTTGATGGGCCAGCGAATACCGATGAATGGTCAGATTCCTTTGGCTGGCGGCAGGCGTGTACGTACCACCCAAGGCAAAGCTGGAGTTGTGTATGACGCTTCTCCCGAAGCCCAGGCATTTGCGCGATGGCAGCAAGCCAAATTTCATGACGTAGAGCGAGCGTTTGCACATGATTGGCGACGCATGCTTATGACGTTAGATTTGCCTGCAACAGCGCTTCGCATGAAGGCTCTGGGAATAGATGCGCAGCGTTGTAAAACAGTTCACGATGCGCACGCGATGGCGACACGGCTCGTGAGGGAGCGCACGCAGCCGTTCGAACAGATGGCGCTCTTACTTGCTTTTCTAGCTGTACCCCCCGAAGGTCATAGGGAAATTATTGAGCGATGGTCGTTCGATCAGTACAGGCCATTGGCTGACTACGCGCCGTTCGCAGCACATGTTTTGGCAGTCGAGCTCTTCTTTCAGATTGCTCTTGGCGCCAACCTGATCTCGGCCGAGCGTGCTTCGAATCGCATCGATATTTCCTATCTTTTCTATCTTCCGTTTTGCATGGTTTTCGTATCTGGAGATTAGTTGCATCGCCTTTGCGCAGGTCCCTTCTTGAAAGCGACACAGGAGTTCGTCTGGGCGCCCGATCTAAAGGCCGAACTTGGCCGATTGAATTCAGAGTTCGCCAAACTCTCAGTTGCGGAGCGCGAGTTGGGCCTGATGAAGTTTGCGCCAGTGCCTATCGGCTCCGACGATGATCTGCTGCTGAAAATTTGGGATCGACATACACCGGGATGGCGTGGGCGGCATGCTTCACCAAAGCCGCTGTTTAACGAGTCGGAAAAGAGGATTGCTGAGCACCTACGAAGCTTTGCTTCGCAGCCGACAATGTCGGCAGAAGAACTCAAGTGCAGCACCGAAAACGCGGAGCTTGATGAGGTCGCCATCTCCCGGATGGTCCCCAAACGAAAAGGCAGTTGGTGGTTGCTACCAAAAGATCTGAAAGATGACGAAGAGGCTGCGGCGAGCGGCGACTGAACTCGCTATTGGCCGCACTATTCGCGCGTGATGCTTAGATCGGCAGGCATGGGTCTGTGATCTGTGTTCGGAACAGTTAGCGCGTCTAACTCGAGATTTTTGTGAGGACTTTTATGATTGATGAGCACATTCCAATTGGAAAAGAATTTCTAGAGAAGATTTGGGATCAAGACGATCGATTAGAGGAGCAGACTGACCTGCGGATAGTCGACCTTGGGCGTAAGGCGCCGGCTCTACTTGGTGCGATTGGCACCACACTCTCACATTTAGACCGATTGGCATCTTGCTTCTATAGATGTCATGGGGGTGATCATCTGATCGAGTACTTGACAGGCCGTGTCTACAGTCTCGCGCGTGCGTCTGTTCGGCTCATTCGCTTTGGCAACTATGACGAAGCCCTTTCACTCATTCAAATGATCGGAGAAATTGCCAATCTGATTCAATTATTCGCCAAGAGCGAAGAAGATCTTGTCGCTTGGAAGTCTGCTTCGAAGTCCGAACGGATGAACAAGTTTGGACCGGCCGCGATTCGCAGGCGTCTGGAGGATCTGGGAGAGCCGGCGCGTCTCGATCGAGATTGGTACAGCGCAATCTGCGAGTGGGCGACGCACCCAATGCCTTCCACTCGGCCCAATGCCTTCAATGTAATGGGGCTGGCAGCTGCGGCACCACACTTGCAAGATGAAGGTGTCTTGGTTTGCCTGAATGAACTTGGCAAAGCGTTGAGCTGTTACATCGTTCCTGCGCTCTCGCTGCTTCCTATTTCGAAGGAAAATCGGCGAGCAGCGTTGATTGAAAGTAGACCGCTTGGGGAAAACCTCGGAGGGATTACTTTGGATCGGCTTGATGCGATTTGGTCTCAACAGCGCGCTCGGATGCATGTCTATCACTGAACCATGTCACCAGCTTCAAAGCTTGCGTCTCCTCAGCGTCGGTCACATGGCGGTTTGGTTTGGATGTGGTCGTTTTGCATCCTGCCCTCACCCTAATCCTCTCCCAGAGGGAGAGGCGACAAGAACGACGGCCCGCACCGCACAACGGGCGGCCCCGCCAACGCACGGTCCCAACTAAAGCGATTCAAACAACCTCAGTCCCGCCCACCCGCAACGATCGCCTGCCCCACCACCAGCAGATTCGTGAACCAGCTCTCATGACTGCCACGGCATTCGACCAACCGAAACGACCCCAACCGCTCCGACAGGCGCGGTTGCCAGCCCATGCTCTGCGGCAACGCCGCGTCCTGCTGGCAGTTGAGGTAGGACTTGCCGACCTGCAGCGCGGCCAGCGGTTGCGGCAGGGTGGCTTCGTCGGTGAAGGTCTTGTACGGATGCGGGTTGCGCTTTGCGAAGGCCGATGTGGCGAGCTCGATGTCGGCGTCGTTGATGAAGGCCTCGCGCCAGATCTCGAAGGGCAGCATCACGGCGCCGTTGCTTGCGGCCGCTACTGCATAGAACATCGCGACGTAGTACGGCCGCACCAGGTCGTTGAGGCTCTCGCCATTGAGTGGCGCGAAGGCGTTCGTAGACCGGACGCTTCAGGCGCGGCAGCACCCGTGCGGCGACTCTGGAGTCACCGGGTCGGTTGCGTGCAAGCGTCGGGCAATGCACCGTGTGGCCTGCCGCACGCACCGCGTCGGCGACGGCTTCAAGTTCGGCGCCGGTGTGCCAGGCACCACGGACGAGAGCGCAGATATCTGACATCGCTGCGACTCCAGTTCGTTGTTCAAGTGAGAAATGTCGGGCGCTAAGCAGGCGTTGGATAGCCGCTCAGCGCCAGCACGCTGCCGTGCCGCTTCACGTCACGCCCCCAATCGACGCTTGGCGATTCAAATCCGCACTTCGTCGCAAGGCACAAGACCGCTTGCAAGGCCATCCAGACAATTGCCGACGTCGTCCGCGCTGAAGCCCATCGCCCATGAAAACACCCACATCCAAACTACTGTCTGCCGTTGCCGCGCTGGCCATCATCCTCGCCGGCACCTGCGTTCATGCCGCGGGCTTCCAACACGGCTTTGCCGCCGATCCCGATGGCAAACCTTTGGAGATCGGCATCTGGTACCCGAGCGAGGCCACGGCCCGGCCGGTTGCTATGGGGCCGACGACGATGAGCGTTGCGGTCAACGGTTCCGTGCAAGGCAAAGCCCTGCCGCTGGTGGTGATGTCGCATGGAAACGGCGGGTCGTTTCTCGGGCACTACGACACGGCCATTGCGCTGGCCGACGCCGGCTTTGTCGTGGCGGCCGTGACCCACACGGGCGACAACTACAAGGACCAGAGCCGCGGCACCGATGTGATGGACCGACCACGTCAGATGAGCCGGGTGATCGACCACATGCTGTCGAGCTGGGATGGCCGCGGCACGATCGATGCGGCGCGCGTCGGCATGTTCGGTTTTTCGTCGGGCGCATTCACCACCCTTGCGAGCATTGGCGGCATCCCTGATTTTTCAACGATCACGCCTATGTGCCGCGAATACCCCGGTGACTTCGCATGCCAGCTGATCGCCAAAAGCGGCAGCAATGTCACTGCACCGACAACGTCCGCAACCGCCCGCGCGGCCGACCCTCGCATCAGAGCTGCGGTGGTGGTCGCACCCGCGCTCGGGTTCACGTTCGCCCCGGACGGGCTCAAGAACGTCAAGGTGCCCGTGCAGCTCTGGCGCGCTGAGAACGATGTGGTCGTTCCGCATCCGCGCTATGCCGAAGCGGTGCGGCTCGCGTTGCCGGAGGCGCCGCGGAGGGCGGAATATCACGTCGTCCCCAACGCTGGACATTTCGATTTTCTGGCGCCCTGCAGCAGCGCACTGGCGTCGATCGCGCCCACCGTCTGCACCAGCGCCGCCGGCTTCGACCGGGCGGCGTTTCATTCGAGCTTCAATGCAGCGATCGCGGGCTTTTTCAGCAAGACGCTGGGAGTCGGGGAAAGCACCTGAGCCGCTCGTCGCGCTGATGTTTATCGAGCACGCTTCGCATTTGGTTCGAATGTTGGATACGCAGGGGCCACGTCGCATCGAAACTCGGGATTTCCGCTGACGAAGGAAGCTGCTTCGATCGGGAAAGATTGAACAGTGACGATTACTGACTCTGCCCCAACCGCTTTATTAGCTGCATCGAGCACGTCTGTCTTCGATTCGGGCGGTGGTGCCATGGGCGCCCGGTTGCGTGCTTTCGACTGGTCGCGCACGCCACTCGGCGTCATCGAAGGCTGGACGGGCGCGCTGCGGGTCGCGGTCGATCTCATGATGTCGTCGCACTTTCCGTCTTGTTTGTTCTGCGGCCCGGACCTCGTGGCCATTTACAACAACGGCTATGTGCCCATCCTCGGCGAAAAGCCGGAGGCTCTTGGGCAGCCAATGCGGGTCACGTGGCACGAGGCATGGGATCGACTCGAGCCGATCGCAGAAAAGGCGCTCAGAGGCGAGTCGACCTATATCGAAGACTTCATGATCACTATTGACCGCCACGGCTATCTGGAAGAGGCGTACTTCACCTTTTGCTTTAGCCCGGTGCGTGACGATCGCGGTCGCATCGTGGCGCTACTGGACACGGTCACGGAAACGACAGCGCAGGTGCGAGTTGCGCGAGACGCAATCGACGAACGCGGGCGGCTCCAGCAACTTCTGCAGCAAATGCCGGGCTTCGTGGCTTTGCTCAACGGGTCGTCCCACGTGTACGGCTACGTCAACGACGCGTACATCGCCGTTGCGGGCTCGCGGAACTATCTTGGCAGGGCGGTTCGCGACGTCTTCCCCGACCTGGCGGGCCAGGGCTTCTTCGAAATGCTCGATGGCGTCTATGCGACCGGCGAGGCGATCCATGCCAAAGCCTTGCCGATTCGGCTGACGGGCTTCAACGACTTGCGCTACATCGACCTTTTGTTAGAGCCGATGCGCGACTCTCAGGGACGTATCGGCGGCATCTTCGTGGGCGGCTATGACACCACCGACCGAGTCGAGGCCGAGGCGCGGCTGAGCGAGCTGAATGCCGAGTTGGAGCGCAAAGTGATCGAGCGTTCGCAGGCGCGTGGCCGTACCTGGCAGGTAAGTCCTGATTTGCTCGGTGCGCTCGACAGCGAAGGCTTTTTCCAGACATCGAATCCCGCATGGCATTCGATGCTGGGCTGGACCGAGCAGGAAGTCACCAGCATGTCGATGTTCGAACTCTTGCATCCGGACGACGTGGAGCGCACGCGCAGTGGTTTCAACCTGACCCAACACGGGCAGCCGGTCATTCGGTTTCCCAATCGGTACCGGCGCAAAGACGGCCGCTACCGGTGGATTTCGTGGGTCGGCGTGCCCGAGGACGGCCTGATTTATTGCAGCGGTCGTGATATCACCGACGAGATCGAGCAGGCTGAAGCGTTGGAACGCACGGAAGACGCGCTCCGGCAGGCACAGAAGATGGATGCGCTGGGGCAGCTCACCGGCGGCATCGCGCACGACTTCAACAACATGCTGCAGGGCATCGTCATGCCACTGCAGTTGATCCGTAAACGGATCGAGGCCGGGCGCTATGACGGGCTCGACCGGTATGTCCAGGCCGGGCTGGAATCTGCCCGGCGGGCAGCGTCGATCACGCAGCGGCTGCTGGCGTTTTCTCGGCGGCAGCCGTTGGTCAACCAGAACGTCGAAGTCGCGGGCACGCTGTTGGGGTTGGAGGAAATCATCCGCAATGCAGCGGGCGAAAACATCGCGATCTTCATCCGCATAGAGGCCGGGCTATGGAACGTGCTGACCGATGCGCACCAGTTCGAAAGCGCCGTCATCAATCTCGTCATCAATGCGCGAGACGCTTTGCCCAACGGCGGTGAAGTCACCATCAGCGCTCGCAATGTGCATATCGGGACGACCGAAGCACGCTTCACGGAAGGCCTGGACAGCGGCGATTACGTTCAGGTCGACGTGCGTGACACGGGGGTCGGGATGCCGCCCGACGTCCTTGCCAAGGCGTTCGAACCTTTCTTTACGACCAAGCCGATGGGACAGGGCACAGGACTGGGCCTGTCGATGATCTACGGCTATGCAAGGCAGTCCCGGGGTACCGTCATTATCGAAAGCATCGAGGGCTCCGGTACCTGTGTGCAACTCTATCTGCCTCGTTCCACATCGATCGAAACCCGCAAGGGGGAGGGGCCCGTCGCCGCCCCATCGCGGTCCGCCACCTCGCGCTGCATTCTCGTGGTGGAGGACGACAACGTGGTGCGTCGCATGGTCGTGGAGCTGCTGCGCGACCACGGCTATCAGGTGCTGGAGGCGGGCGACGGTGCCGCTGGCATGGCACTGCTGGAGGGATTAATTCCAGTGGATCTGTTGCTCTCCGATGTGGGCCTGCCAGGGCCAAATGGCCGGCAGCTTGCCGACTTCGTCCAGGCCCGCTTTCCAGCGACGAAGATCATCTTGATGACTGGCTACGCCGCACACGTCGCGACCGACACGGCGCAACTCAACCAGGGCGTCGTGCTGATGATCAAGCCTTTCGACGCCGACACTTTGCTAACCAAAGTCTCGACCGTGCTCGCACGGCGCGACGCCGAGGGCGCTCGGCATTGATCGACGTTGCTTGCCCTCACCCCTTTTGAAGATCAGGCGCCCCGTTCTAGACTACGTCACGGCGGGCAATAAGCGGTCGTATTCGTGCCTTACCACGGCATAGCGTTCGCAGGTGCGCGCTTCCAATCCCGCACGGTCCAATACGGTGATCTTGCCGCGTGCATAGCGGATGAGCTTGCTTCTCTTGAGCTTGTTGGCGGCTTCGGTCACGCCTTCGCGGCGAACGCCGAGCATGTTGCGGATGAGCTCTTGCGTCATCACCAACTGCCCGCCGTGCAGCTGGTCCTGGCTGCGCATGAGCCACCGGCAAAGCTGCTGGTCGACTGAGTGATGTCGGTTGCACACGGCGGTTTGCGACATCTGTGCGATGAGCGCCTGCGTGTATCTCAGCAAGAGGTGCATGGCCTGGCCGCCGCGCCCGAATTCTTGCTGCAGTGTGGTCGCTGGCAGCCGGAACCCGTGGCCTCCGCTCTGAACCACGATTCGGCTGGTGGTGGACCCGCCGCCCATAAAAAGCGAGATTCCTACGATTCCTTCATTGCCGACCACCGCTACTGCGGCCGAAGCGCCTGTATCCATCACGTACAGCAAAGACACTAAGGCCGTCGTCGGAAAGTAGACAAATTTCATTGTCTGATTGGCTTCAGCCAGCACCAAGCCGAGGGGCAGCGCGACAAACTTCAGATCGGACGACCAACGATCTCGTTCCTCCGCATTCAAGGCGGCCAAAAGCAAATTGGACCTCGGATCCTCGCTGGGGAGCATTTCAGTCACCGTAACATCCTTGCTATTAGTGCGCGCCAGATGCGAGTGCAACAGCTCCCGTGTTTGTTATCGCTTAAGTTGCACAATTCGATTGTCGGAAAATCGCTTGACCTGCACGTCGCTCGAAGGCGAGCGTTCCCGATCGCGAGTCGGCGATGCGCGGCGGCACTCTGACAAACGCAGTCGATCAGGGATAATTTCCGCCGGTGAAGAAATGCTTTTGCAGCACTGCCTCAACCTGTCGAAGGAGAACTCTATGGACGTAGCACGGCGCAACAACGTCAAGATTTTGGGTGACGGCCCAGCCACCATGGTTTTCTCGCATGGGTTCGGTTGCGACCAGAACATGTGGCGCTTTCTGGCGCCGCAGTACTCCGCGCGGTTTAGAACGGTCACGTTCGACCTGGTCGGCGCTGGCGGGTCCGATGTCACCGCCTACGACCCCAAAAAATACGCCTCGTTGTCCGGCTACGCGGACGACCTGCTGGAAATCGTCAATGAGTTCGCCACGGGTCCGGTGATTTTTGTCGGCCATTCGGTCAGCGCAATGGTGGGCATGTTGGCCGGTATCCGCCAGCCCGAAAAATTTGCTGCGCACGTCATGGTCGGACCATCGCCTTGCTACATAAACGACGGCGACTACGTCGGCGGCTTCACGCGTGAAGACATCGACTCGCTGCTCGACACGCTCGAGTCGAACTATCTGGGCTGGGCCAGCAGCATGGCACCCGCCATCATGGGTGCGCCGACCCAGCCCGAACTCGGAGAGGAGATGACGAACAGCTTTTGCCGGACCGATCCGGACATCGCCAAACATTTTGCACGTGTGACCTTCATGGGAGACAACCGCGCGGACGTTTCGAGGCTGATCGCACCCACGTTGGTCTTGCAGTCCAGTGACGACCTCATCGCACCTTTGTCGGTGGGCGATTATCTGAAGCGCACGCTGCCTAACGGCATGCTGCGCGTCGTCGAGAACGTGGGACATTGCCCGCACCTAAGCGCACCTTGCGCAAGCGCCGACGCGATCGACGAGTTCCTCGCGACCTTGGAACATTGATGAATGTCTGAGCAGTTACCCACGTTGCCGGACGCGGAACAGCTTTTTGAGGAATTCCCCAGTGGGTTGCTCGTCACCAGCACGACCGGTCTCATCCTGAAGGTAAACCGTACGTTCTGCACCTGGGTGGGCATGACGTCAGATGAATTGGTCGGGCTCAAGCGCCTGCAGGAGCTCTTCACCATGGGGGGGCGCATCTTCCACCAGACGCACTGGCTGCCGACGCTGCAGATGCAGGGGTCGCTGTCCGAGGTCAAGTTCGAAGTGCGTCACAAGGACGGTCGCACCATTCCGATGATGCTGAACGCGATTCGTCGCGTCGGCGAGTCCGGCAGCTACGACGAAATCGCAATCGCGGTTGCCGAAGAGCGCAACAAGTACGAGCGCGAGCTGGTCGCTGCACGCAAGCGGGCGGACGAACTGGTGTTGAAGGAACGGAGTGCGCAGGAAGAGCTGACGCTCAGCCAGGCACGGTTGCGGCAGGCTTTGCGCATCGGCGCCTTGTACCTGTGGGAGGTCGACGTCGCAACCGGGCGCAGACGCTACGAGGACGATGCCGCGCGCCTGTTGGGGTTCGACGCACCACGTGCCATCACGGATGTGATGTATGCCAGCGCCATCGCACCGCATGACCGTGAAAAGGAACAAGAAGCGCTTGCGCGCGCCCTCGACCGGCGGCTCGACGGTTACCAGTGCAGTTACCGACTGAATGGCGTAGACGGGGTGCAACGCACCATCGTGTCTTCAGGACAAGGCTTCTTCGACTCTGAAGGAACCCTGATCCAGTTCGTCGGCATCCTGAGCGACGAGACCGAGCAGACGCGGCAGCACGAATTGGCCGAAGACCGGGCGCTGTTCGCCGAGCAGATGGTCGGCATCGTGAGCCACGATTTGCGCAATCCGTTGTCTGCGATCCTGATGGGCACCAAGCTGCTCGCCCATGGTGAAACCACGCCCGGGAAGGTTCGCGTGCTGGGCCACGTGACCAGCTCCGCCACCCGGGCGCAACGCCTGATCGAAGAACTGCTGGACTTCACGCAGGCGCGCGTGGGCCAAGGCATCGCGGTCGCGCGCAAGCCGTTCGACCTGCACACGTGCATCGCCTCCATCGTGGAAGAACTCGCGCTCGCATTCCCCGAGCGAAGGATCGTCCATGAGCGGTCGGGCGGAGGGCAAGTCGTCGCCGACCCTGATCGCATTGCGCAGCTACTGGGCAATCTGGTCGGCAACGCGATGGCGTACGGCACGCCGGGCGGTACCGTCACCGTCAGGTCGGGGATCCAAGCAGAGAGCGTCGATCTTTCGGTCCACAACACGGGCGAGCCGATTCCGGACGCCCAGATCGCTTCGCTTTTTGAACCGATGGTGCGAGGTGTGCCGGGCGACAGTGGCGCGCGCAGCGTCGGCCTCGGCCTCTATATCGTCAAATCAATCGCGGCCGCTCACGGCGGCCAAGTGACCGTCACCTCATCGCACGAAGAGGGCACCGCGTTTATTTTTTCCCTCCCGCGCGAGGGCTGAAGCGCGTTGACCGGGTGTGCAAAGTACTCACGAACCCTGACGCACCAGCACCACCATGACCATCGACACACCGAACATGGCGAGTGCCAAGGCAATCCGCTTCCACTGACTCTCCATCGCTTTCTCCATTGCTTGCACGTGGTCTGCCACGTTCGTTGATTTACGCGAATATGGCGGTATCCCGCTGACTACCAAATGACTTGCGGTGCCGACCGAACTCAGCGCGGGTGGAAGGCACAAAGCGTTTAAGCCAACCCCTTGTTCGGATTCAGCAAGAACTTCTCACCCGTCGCTGCTTTGGCGTAGACCGAGATCGCATCGAGCTGCAGCATTTCTGCCAACGACACCTCGCGCGTGTAGTGGCTGGCGAAGGTCGTCTTGAGCTCGTCGGTGACGCGCTTTTTCAGGCGGGCAACGTCGGCTGCGCCGATCTTGCCGAGGAAGGGGAACAGCAGCCAGCCGCCCATGCCCCACGCCATGCCGAAGGAGCGGTTGAACTCGGTCGGACTGCGGTCGAGGCCTCCGTACAGGTACACCTGCTTGTGCGTCGTCGAGCCGTAGCGGCTGTATTCCTTGGCGGTGCGGTTGAGGGCGGCTTCCATCGCCGTCAGGATCTGGCCGCCGAGCTTGCCGCCGCCAGTGGCGTCGAAGCCCAGGGTGGCGCCGGTCGCGACGATGGCTTGCGTCAGGTCTTCCATGAAAGTGGGCGACGTCGCATCGCACACGTACTTGGCGCCGACCGATCGCAGCAGCGCCTCCTGCTCCGGCTTGCGCACGATGTTGACCAGGTCGATGCCGTCCTTGATGCAGATCTTGTTGAGCATCTGGCCGAGGTTGGATGCGGCAGCCGTATGCACGAGGGCGGTGTGGCCTTCGCGCCGCATCGTCTCGACCATGCCGAGCGAGGTCAGCGGGTTGACGAAGCACGATGCGCCTTCGGCCGCGGTAGTGCCGTTGGGTAGCACCAGGCACTGGTCGGCCGGAAACGCGCGGTATTGCGAGTACATGGCGCCGCCGATCACCGCGACCATCTTGCCGAGCAGCGCCTGCGCCGCGGGCGAGGCACCGGCACGCACGACCGTGCCAGCGCCTTCGTTGCCGACCGGCATCGACTGGCCGAGCCGGCCGGCCATGGCTGGCATCGCGCGCTCGGGCACGGCGGCGGTCACTACCGGTTTGTCGGCCGTGCCTGTCACCTTGGCGGTGCCCATGTCGGCCGCGCCGAAGAGCAGGCCGAGGTCCGACGGGTTCATCGGCGAGCCTTCGACGCGCACCAGCACGTCGTCTGCGCCGAGTTCTGGCAGAGGCACGTCGACCAGCGAGACTTCGAGCTGGCCGCCAGTCCCATTACTGCCTTCGGGTTTGATGATCGAGCGGAGTTGGAGCGCCATGGTGTCTGCCTTGTGTTGTCTGAGGGGTGGGGAGGCAGTATAGGAACGGCTCAGCGCCGCCGTGTGGTCGTGATCGTGTCGCCCGCCAAAGCCATGGGCCTTCCGACGACGAATGCTGTAATGCGCGGCGGGTCGTCGAGCCGACGAGACCATCATCAGGGATTCACTTACTTCATGACCAGACTACTCATCCTCAGCGTGAGCGCCGGCAACGGCCACGTTCGTGCAGCGCAGGCGCTTGCCGCCACGGCCTCCGAGCTGCAGGCGCCCCCCGATTCCACAAGTCACGCGACTGTCGAGGCGACGCATATCGACGCCATGCAATACGTTGCGAGCGGCTTTCGCAAGGTCTATACCGACTGGTACATCCAACTCGTTAACCGCGCGCCCGAGGTGTGGTCGTACATCCACCAGAAGGCCGACAGCACGCCGCACAGCGCGACATCGCAACGGCTGCGCCGCGGCATCGAACGGGTGAGCGCCGGCGCACTGCTGCGCGAGGTGCAGCGCGTCAAACCGGACGCGGTGATCTGCACGCACTTCCTGCCGGCCGAGTTGTTGATGCGCGAGCAGACCAAAGGGCATATCAACTGCCCGGTGTGGCTGCAGGTGACCGACTACGACCTGCACAACATGTGGATCGTGCCGGGCATGGCGGGCTACCTCGCGGCGACCGACGAGGTCGCGTTTCGGATGCGGGCACGCGGTCTTGCGACCGGCCGCATTCACGTCACGGGCATTCCAGTGATGCCAGCGTTTTCGCAGCCCGATGCGCTGGCGCTGGCCCGCGATGCGTGCGTGACGCGGCTGGGGCTCGACCCGGCGCGCAAGGTAGTGTTGATGGCGTCGGGCGGTGCTGGCGTCGGCGATCTGCCGAGCATGGTCGAACGCGTGCTGGCGCTGGCCGGGCCGGGCAGTGACTTTCAAGTGATCGCAGTCGCGGGGCGCAATGCGGCCGCACATACCTCGCTCGTTGCGCTGGCCAAGCGCATGCCCGGTCGGCTGGTGGCCGTAGGTTTCACCGACGAGATGGAAAAGCTCATGGCTGCAGCCGATCTGGTGGTAACCAAACCCGGTGGACTCACGATCTCCGAATGCCTCGCGCTCGGTAAGCCGATGCTGCTGGTCGCACCCATTCCGGGCCAGGAAGAGCACAACGCCGGTTTCCTGCTGGAAGAGGGCGCCGCCTGGCTGGCGTACGACACCATCGGCCTCGAATACAAGGTTGCCCGCTTAATGGCTGCGCCCGACAAGCTGGCGCAGATGGCGCGCAAGAGCCGCGCGCTTGGTAAGCCCGATGCGGCGCGGCGCGTGCTCGATTGCGTGCTGGCCACCGCGCCTGCCACCACGACCGCCGGTATCCAATGAGCTGGGAAGAAGAGGGCCTGACAGTCGAAGTCGGCACCGGCGACGTCGGCTGGCGTCGCACGGTCACGTACATGGTGTGGGTGTTGGTGATGGCGTTCTTCTTCGCCAACGCCGAGATCCAGATCGAGGGCGGCGCCGGTTGGGCGACGAGCTTGCCGACCTGGCGCATCGAGCACCACTGGCTGCTGGATATCTTCTGGGGCGGCCGCGCGATGACGGGCTATCACGCCTGGGTGTTCACCTTCATGGCGCTGGTGTTCTATTCGCCACTCGCCTTCAACGGGCGTGGCCGATGGCGCGACGCCGGGCTGGCGCTGTGCGGTCTCATTGCCTTCTGGATCGTCGAGGACTTTCTTTGGTTCATCATCAATCCGGCATGGGGCTGGGCACAGTTCAAGCCCGAGCTAGTGACTTGGCACAAGCACTGGGCGATGGGTGCGCCGGTCGACTATTGGATCGGGCTGGGCGTCGTCGCGCTGATCTTGTACTTTCGTCATCGGCAACGTGCCGAGCATGAAACGGCCCAAGAGGCGGCGCGATGAAGCGTCGCTCCAGGCGCTACGACGCGCTGCCAGATGCGAGCGGGCGGCCTGTCGAATGGGCGCAAGCAGTGGCAGGTGCTGAGCGCCCTGTCGAGAACCCGTACAGCATCACGCCCACGCTCTACCGCAGCGCGCAACCGCGCCGCGAAGACGTGCCGGCCCTGCAGGCGCTCGGCATCAAGACGGTCATCAGCTTTCGATCTTTCAACAGCGACGAGCGGGCCTTTCGCGGCAGTCCGGGCGGCAGCGGCATCGACCTGATCCGAGTGCCGATCGACACCTGGTCGATCAACGACGACGAAGTGCAGCGCGCCTTGGTCGCCATCCAAGAAGCCGAAAAGAAAGGCCCAGTGCTCATCCACTGCTGGCACGGCGCCGACCGCACCGGCGTGGTCGCCGCGGTCTATCGCATGGCACTGCAAGGCTGGAGCAAGGATGCCGCGCGACAAGAGATGTTTCGTGGTGGATTCGGATATCACACGCTCTGGCGGAACATTCCGCGCTACCTGGATCGCGTGGATACGGAAAAAATGCGTGCTGCATTGGCCTGTGCAGCTGCTCGATAGACTTGGACCCATCCCATGACCGAGTCCACACCATCCGCCCCCGGCGCCGTGCGCCTGAACAAACGCATGGCCGAACTCGGCCTGTGCTCGCGCCGCGAGGCCGACGAATGGATCGCGCAGGGCTGGGTCAAGGTCAACGGGCGTCCGGCCGAGATGGGCGTCAAGGTAACGCCCTCTGATCGCGTCGAGGTCGACCGCAAGGCCGAGCAGCATCAGCAGCAGCAGGTGACAGTCATCCTGCACAAGCCGATGGGCTACGTGAGTGGCCAGGCTGAAGACGGGCACGAGCCTGCGGTGGTGCTCATCAACCCGCGCACGCACTGGCGCGAAGACCCGAGCCGCAATCGCTTTTCACCGCCGCATTTGCGCGGGCTAGCGCCGGCCGGCCGGCTCGATATCGACTCGGTCGGCTTGCTGGTGTTGACGCAAGACGGCCGCGTGGCTCGCCAGCTCATCGGCGAAGACTCGGGGATGGAAAAGGAATACCTGGTGCGCGTGGCCTATCACGGCTTGGGCAAGCCGGCGCCCATGGGGCAACTGGTGCGCATCGATGACGACGATGCCATTTCGACGAATGTGCAGGCGGTGTTCCCGCCCGCCATGCTCGCCAGGCTGCGCCATGGCCTGAGCCTGGACGGTCAGCCACTCAAGCTGGCACGGGTCGATTGGCAGAACCCCGAGCAACTCCGCTTCATCTTGACCGAAGGCAAGAAGCGGCAAATCCGCCGGATGTGCGAGCAGGTCGGCCTGAAGGTCGTCGGCCTGAAGCGCATCCGCATCGGCCGCATCGTGTTGGGCAACTTGCCGGCCGGGCAGTGGCGCTACCTGGGCGCTGACGAGCGCTTCTAGCCGCGCGCGGTCAGGCGGCGCATGCCTTGTTGTGCGACGCGTGCATGCCCTTGGCTTTGGCATCCGCTTCGCTCAGGTATTCACCCTTCTTGGTCTTGCCGTAGTAGCGGTCACCCATGCAGTGGTAGACCTTGGTTTCGTCGTTGGCCCATACCTTGCCGGCATCGCCGCCTGGCGCCGCGGTCATGGTCGACGGGTCGTTCTTTGCGGGGGTCTTCGTGGCACTTCCGGTCGAAGGCGCGATGCCGGTCTTGCTCACCGCGGCAGATTGCGTTTGCACTGCGGGTGCGGGTGCGGCAGCAGCAGTGGCTGCAGCGGCCGGCGCGGCGGCTGCACCCGACTTGCCGTACCAGGTCTTGATGCCCTTGTGACCGCGGCATGCGCCGGACTTGGTGTCGGGTGAGGCGTAGCTGTCGTCCTTGCATTGCACTGTGCTGCCTGCGGGCGCGTCGGCCGGAAGAGTCTGTGCCTGGGCGGCCAGCATGCCGACCAGGCCGGTGGCGGCGAGCAGCGACTTGACGGAAAACTTCATGCGAGAACTCCAGATGATGAGATGTTTGACAAAGTGCGCATGCTGGATGTTCGTTCCCAGCGCCACCTGACTCGCCTCGGAATTCAGCGGCCACTCAGCTAAGCCTAAGAAAGGCGGCGTAGCTTCGGTCCGTTCGTCCAACGGGCAAGGAGGCCAACGTGCGCGTGCTGCTGGTGGAAGACGACGACATGATCGGGCGCAGCCTGATGCAGGCGCTCGAAGGTACCGGCTGGTCGGTGGACTGGGTGCGCGACGGCCTGCTCGCTCAGAGTGCGATGTCGGATGGCGGCTACACCTGCGTGCTGCTCGACCTCGGGCTGCCCAAGCAGGACGGCACCGAGGTACTGCGCCGCGCCCGCGAACGCGGCGACCTCACGCCGGTGCTGGTGCTGACTGCGCGCGACGGGCTGGACGATCGCATTCAAAACCTCGACCTGGGCGCCGACGACTATGTGTTGAAGCCGTTTGAATTTCGCGAGTTGCTGGCGCGCATGCGCGCGGTGATCCGTCGGCGCGACGGCAGCGCGCATTCGCTGGTCGGCACGCTCGCACTTCAACTCGACTTGACGACGCGCGAGGTGCTGATCGAGGGCGAACGCGAGGCGCTCACGGCGCGCGAATTCGCGCTGCTGCATGCGCTGCTGGAACGGCCCGGCGCCATTCTCTCGCGCGACCAGCTCGAACATCGCATCTACGGTTGGGGCGAAGAGGTGACGAGCAACGCGGTCGATGTGCTGATCCACGGCATGCGCCGCAAGATCGGCCCCGACGCCATCCGCAACGTGCGCGGGCTGGGCTGGCGCGTGGTGCCTGCGTGATCGATGTGCTGCGTGCCCTCCGCGTGAATCTCGCGTGGGGCCGCCCGCATTCGCTGCGCGGGCAGTTGCTGTTGTGGTTGCTGACGCTGCACCTGATCGCAGCCGGCCTGACGGCGTGGTCGGCCTACATCCTCTACGGCCGGCTGGTTCACGACTTCATGGACGACCAGATGCGTCTGGTGGCGGAGTCGTACGCGTCGCACCACCGGCCACCCGCCTTGCTGCCCCTGGCCGATGCAGCCGACTTACGCCGAGGCGCCTTCGTCTTGCAGCTCTGGAGCGCCGACGGCACCACGCTGCTCGCCAGCAGTTGGCCCGCGCTGAAAGTGCCGTTGCAGACGCAGACCGGCTTTGGCGACGTGCACACCGGCACCGGCGCCGAAGCCGATTGGCGCGTGTACACCGCGCTCGGCGCACGCGAAGACCGGCTGCGCGTGCAGGTGGTGCAAAGCGACGACTTCCGCCGGCATCGCGTCATTCGTCGTGCGCTGTTCGAAGGCTTGCCGATTGCCTTGCTACTGCCGCTGGCAATGATGATTTTGTGGATCATCGTCACGGCGGCATCGCGCTCGTTGCGGGCCGTGGCACGCGATGTGGTGTCGCGGGACGAGCGCAGCCTGTCGGAGCTTTCGGATGCGCGCGTGCCTGAAGAAATCAAGCCGTTGGTCGACGCCTTCAACGGCTTGCTGGCGCGGCTGCGTGCTGCCTTTGCAACGCAACGGCGCTTCGTGCAGGACGCGGCTCACGAACTGCGCAGCCCGATCGCGGCGATCACGCTGCAGATCGAAGCACTGCGGCCTCATGTGGCGAGCCAAGGAGATGCGGCACAGCGGTTCGCGCAGCTCGAAGCGGGCGTGACGCGGGCACGCCATCTGGTCGATCAGCTGCTGTCGTTGTCGCGGCAAGAGGCACCGGCTTCGACCACTTCGGCACCGCCGGTCGACCTCGCTGCACTGCTGCGCGACAGTCTGGGCAACTTGATGGTGCTGGCCGACCAACGCGGCGTCGATGTCGGCTTCGAGGGCCTGCTCTACCCGTTCGTCAATGCGCCGGCCAGCGAATTGCGCTGTGTGTTCGACAACCTGATCGACAACGCTCTGCGTTACACGAAGCAAGGCACTGCCGTCGACGTCCGGCTGCACACGGCCGAAGGGCGTCCGGTGGTGGACATCGTCGACCATGGGCCGGGCATTCCGTCGGACCTGATGGGCCGTGTATTCGATCGCTTCTTTCGCGCACCGGGCGCAGCTGCGGGTGGCAGTGGGCTGGGGCTGTCGATTGCCCAGGCCGCAGCCGCCCGGCACGGAATGCGCATCGCGCTGCGCAACCGCTCTATGGACGAAGGTGGACCGGGCGTCGTCGCCCGCGTGTATTTGCCTCTGCCTTTGCCCGTCACGGGCAGCTAACTGTTTGCTCACCTCGGCGTAATTCAACCCTCACTGGGCGCTCAGTCTGCATGCCTAGAGTGGTTGCAGGTCGACCGACAAGCATGTCGCTTCCGGTGCAGTACCGAAGACCCCTTAGGAGACCTTCATGCAAGCTTCCACTCGATTTCTAGCGCTCGGCACCTTTGCCGCCATCACTGCTTTCGGCTCCGCCGCGGCCTCGGCGCAGACCGCCAAATGGGACGGCGGCGGTAGCGAGGCGATCGGCCAGTCCACCAGCATGTCCATCGAAGGCACGACGTCCAGTGACGAAGTGAACAAGGGTGCGATGGCGGCTGCGCGCCCGACCGGCACCGAGGCATTGGGCCAATCGACCTCGCTGCCAATGCCTAACGGCAGCATTTCGTCGGACGAGGTTTACAAGGGCGCCGTGTTGGCCGCCCATCCAAGCGGCACCGAAGCCATCGGTCAGTCGACCTCGCTGCCGATGCGCTCGGGTTCCTGAACGGCTTCAGGCCGCCGGAACGTCGCGTGCCAGCGTCGGATGCGGTTCGTCCGCGGGCGACGTGAGCAGCAACTTGTAGATCAGCGCGCCCAGGATGGCGCCGACGATCGGAGCGACCCAGAACAGCCAGAGCTCGCCGATGGCATAGCTGGGGCCGAACAGCGCGGGGCCCGTGCTGCGCGCCGGGTTGACGGAGGTGTTGGTCACCGGGATCGAGATCAGGTGAATCAACGTCAGGCACAGACCGATTGCGAGGCCGCCGAAGCCCGCCGGATTGCGTTTGGACGTGGTGCCGAGGATGACGATCAGGAAGATGGCAGTCAGCACCACTTCGATCAACAGCGCGGACATCATGTTGTAGCCGCCGGGCGAATGCGCGCCGTAGCCGTTGGTCGCAAAGCCGCCGATGTCGGCACCCGTCTTGCCGGTCGCGATGAGGTAGAGCACGCCGGCACCGGCGATGGCGCCGAGCACTTGCGAAACCACATAGCCGGCGAGTTCGCTGGCTCGGAAGCGGCCGCCGACCACCAGGCCGACCGACACTGCCGGATTGAAGTGGCCGCCTGAAATGCCGCCCAGCGCATAGGCACCGGTCAACACTGTCAGGCCGAAAGCCAGCGAGACGCCGGCAAAGCCGATACCGAGTGCCGGGAAAGCCGCAGCCAGAACCGCGCTGCCGCAACCGCCGAAAGTAAGCCAGAACGTACCGATGAATTCGGCCGCCCACTTTTTATGAGTGCTGTGTTCCATTGCCCTGCTCCTTAATGTGTGTAAGTCGCGGATTCTAGGCAGGCGCGTAGGACGTTTCTCACACGCCGACCCGGAGGTAGCAGCAGCGGCGTAAAAAAAGCCGCTGGAGCGCATGGCTGGATTTGCTGGGGCGCGGTGCGTCTAGAATTTTCCGCTTTCGCACCCACGTCAGAGCCATGTCCGAAACCTCCAGCACCAAACTCCCCTTTCAGGCCGAAGTCGCCCAGCTGCTTCACCTCGTCACGCACGCGCTGTACTCCAACAAGGAGATTTTTCTTCGCGAGCTGATCTCCAACGCGTCGGATGCGTGCGACAAGCTTCGCTTCGAAGCCATCGACCAGCCCGACCTCTATGAAAATCAGCCTGATCTCGACGTTCGCATCAGCTTCGACAAAGCGGCCCGAACGTTGACCATCGCCGATCGGGGCATCGGCCTGTCGCGGCAGGAGGCGATCGACAACCTCGGCACGATCGCCAAGAGCGGCACCAAGGACTTCATGAGCAAGCTGAGCGGCGACCAAAAGGCCGACGCCCAGCTCATCGGCCAGTTCGGCGTGGGCTTCTACTCGGGCTTCATCGTGGCTGACAAGATCACGGTCGAGTCGCGCCGTGCCGGCTTGCCGACCGAAGACGGCGTACGTTGGGTCAGCGGCGGCGCCGGCGACTTCGACGTCGACACCATCACGCGCGTGGACCGCGGCACCACGGTCACGCTGCATCTGCGCGACGATGCCGAGGAATACCTCAACGCATGGAAGATCAAGCAGATCGTCGGCAAGTATTCCGATCACATCTCCTTGCCCATCCTGATGGAAAAAGAGGAGTGGAAAGAGGGCGAGAACGATCAGCCGGGCGACATGGTCAAGACTGGCGAATGGGAAACGGTCAACAAGGCCAACGCCCTCTGGAGTCGCGCCAAGAAAGACATCACGCCGGAGCAATACGTCGAGTTCTACAAGGCGATCAGCCACGACTACGAGGCGCCGCTGACCTGGAGCCACAACCGGGTCGAAGGGTCGACCGAATACACGCAGCTGCTCTACATTCCGGCCAAGGCGCCGTTCGATTTGTGGAACCGCGACAAGAGCGCGGGCGTCAAGCTCTACGTCAAACGCGTCTTCATCATGGACGACGCCGAGGCACTGATGCCGAGCTATCTGCGCTTCGTCAAGGGCGTGATCGACTCTGCCGACCTGCCGCTCAACGTGAGCCGCGAGCTGCTGCAGGAGAGCCGCGACGTGAAGGCCATTCGCGAGGGCAGCACCAAGCGCGTTCTGTCGATGCTGGAAGACCTGGCGAAGAAGGCGACTGTTGTGCCCGTCGAAGTGCCCGTCGTAGCCGCTGCTGAAACGGCTGCTGAAACGGCTGCTAAGGCCGATGACGGCGTGACCGATGTCGTCGACAAAAAGGACGATGCGGTCGAAGCGGCCACCTCTGAAGACGCCGGCAAGTACGCCAAGTTCTACGCCGAGTTCGGCGCAGTGCTGAAAGAGGGCCTGGGCGAAGACAACGGCAATCGCGATCGCATCGCCAAGCTGCTGCGCTTTGCATCGAGCACGCACGATGCGGTGAGCGTGAGCTTCGCCGACTACAAGGCGCGCATGAAAGACGGCCAGGACGCCATCTACTACATCACCGCAGACACGCTGGCAGGCGCCAAGAACAGCCCGCAACTCGAGGTCTTCAAGAAGAAAGGCATCGAGGTGCTGTTGATGACCGACCGTGTCGATGAGTGGGCGCTCAACTACCTCAACGAGTTCGACGGTACGCCGCTGCAAAGCGTCGCCAAGGGCGCGGTCGACCTCGGCAAACTTCAAGACGAAGGCGAGAAGAAGGCGGCTGAAGAAGCGGCCGAGTCGTTCAAGCCGATGCTCGAAAGGTTGAAGGCTGCGCTCAAGGACAAGGCCGAAGACGTGCGTGTCACGACCCGTCTGGTCGATTCGCCTGCGTGCCTCGTGGTGCAGGACGGCGGCATGAGCACGCAGCTCGCGCGCATGCTCAAGCAAGCCGGCCAGCCCGCGCCGGAACTCAAGCCGGTGCTCGAGGTGAATGCCGACCATCCGCTGGTCAAGAAGCTGGAGACCTCGACCCACTTCGACGATTTGGCGAACATCCTTTTCGACCAGGCCTTGCTGGCCGAAGGCGGCTTGCCGGCGGATCCTGCCGCTTACGTGCGACGCGTCAACGCGCTGCTGGTCTGACGCGATGCCAGCGCGCCATCGCATCGGCGTGTCGATGGCGTTGCTCGCGGGCGTGTCTGCTTCGCTCAGTGCACTGATGCTTGCAGGTTGCGCCGGTGTCGGTGTCGGCGTGGCAGGCGGTTCGGGGCAGGGCGTCGGTGTCGGCCTGAGCCTGTCGCCCGCTGCACTGTTTCGGCGGTCGTCTCCCACGGGCGCCGTGGCGTCGCCACCTCGCATCGAGGGCTCGGTGGCGACACCGGTGCCGGCCATCGTCGAAACATTCGAGTCGGCACCGCCGGCGACCGCGCGCTGAGGCGTCGGAGGCGGAGGGGCTCTCTCGCGGGTCTAAAAATCTTCTGCGGGGACTTCGCGCAGAGGTCAACGGCACGGTCGTTTCTGCGCAGCGCTCGCCTGCCCGCCGCGCCGGCAGGTTCAAGCGTGTGAAAGAGTTCCCGCGCGCTACCAGTACGTCAGGCGTACAGCGGCTCTTCGGCCATCTGCTCGCATTGCTCCTGCAGCATGAGCACCTGGCCTTTCCAGTAGTCGCTCGACCCGAACCACGGAAAGTTGATCGGGAAGATCGGGTCTTCCCAGCGTCGTGCGAGCCAGGCGCTGTAGTGAATCAGCCGCAGTGTGCGGAGCGGTTCGATCAGCGCCAGCTCGCGTCGGTCGAAAGAGCGGAATTGCTCATAGCCTTCGAGCAGACCGCTCAACTGGCCAGTGCGCTGCGCACGATCACCCGACAGCAGCATCCACAAATCCTGTACCGCGAAGCCGGTCCGGGCATCGTCCAGGTCGACAAAGTGCGGGCCGCCGCCGGGGCGATCGGTCGGCGTCCAGAGGATGTTGCCGGGGTGGCAATCGCCGTGCAGTCGCAAGCTCTTGAACTCGCTGCCGAGGCGACCCTGCGCATCGGTTGCGAGGGCAGTTTTGCCGATCATGTCGAGTGCCTCTTTGCACGCGGTCTCCCACAAGCGTTGCACGTCGAGTGGAATCTTTTCGTTGCCCAGAAGCCAGTCGCGTGAAGCGATGCCGAAGCTTTGCAGATCGAGCGCCGGTCGTGTCTCGAAGGGTCGCTTGGCGCCGACAGTGTGGATGCGCGCGAGGAAGCGACCGATCCATTCGAGCACCTCGAAATCGTCCAGCTCCGGCGGTCGTCCGCCGCGGTACGGGCTCACGCTGAAGGGGAAGCCGGCGTGGTGATGCAGCGTGGCGCCGTGCAGCTCGAGCGGTGCCACGGCGGGGACTTCGGCGGCGGTCAGCTCGACGGAGAACGCGTGCTCTTCAAGAATCTGCGCTTCGCTCCAGCGACCGGGTCGATAGAACTTGGCGACCACTGCGCTGCGGTCTTCGAGGTGGATCTGGTAGACCCGGTTTTCATAGGAGCTGAGCGCCTGCAGCCGGCCGTCGCCGTGCAGGTCGAGCGTGGCGAGCGCATCGAGCACCACGTCGGGTGTGAGCGTCTCGTACGGATGGAGCGAGGGCTCGGTGGATTCGGGGTCGGCGCCTGGCGAGTGAGATTGCATGAGCGATTGTCGCCCTCACCGTGCAGTAGACCGTGGGTCGCCGCGATGCCTGTCAGGTCTTGTGGAACGACAGCATATGTCCGACGCGCGGGTGGCTGCGGCCACCCAGCACTTCCGCATAGGCGGCTTGCACCGCTTCCGGGCCGTGGTGGTGATCGACCACCAACCACGGCGCGGCGGCGTCGGTCACCTGCGCGGTGAAAACCTTCCATGCAGCCAACAACTTCTCGCCCATCACCGCGGCGCCCCATTCATCGTTGCGCTTCTTGATCTGCGCTGGTGCGAAGAAAAGCGTGGCGCGCGGACCGGGCAGGTTCCTGGCGCCACCCAGGTGCTCGACATGCGTGCCGCCGATCGAACTGCTGAAGCGCAGGTTGACGAAGCGGGTGTGGACCGCCAGCCTGAACGCCGCGTTGCCCGCGAAGTCGACGTACACGCAAGAGGCGTCGGCGGAAATCAGTTCGAGCTCGTCGTAGCCGACCACTCTGCTGTAGCAGCCGAGGCTTTCGCAGAACAGCTTGTTACCGGGCGAGGTGATGCCGATCACTTCGATGCCGGGCCGCTGTGCGAGCTGAAACGCCGTGCCGTAGGCCGTCTTGCTGGAGGCGCTAGACAGCAGCACGGTGTCGGCGCCGAAGAAGTCGTTGTCCGCCAGGAAGTCGTCGATCAGCCACGAGGTGATGAAGAGCGGCCGCAGCAGCGCCTGGATGTTTTCGGTATCGGCTGAGTAGAGCGGATCGGCGCCGCAGCGCATGTAGCGGTTGTAGACGGCGTGAAGCTCGCTCCGATGCGGCGCGGCATCGGTGAAGCCTTCGGCGCTGAGCCGGTCGGGCTGCAACACCACGTGGTCGGCCATCGGAAAGTAGCCGTAAACGCGCTCACCGACCGCGACGCCCGGATGCATCGACTGCACGATGCTGCCAAAGCCCCAAACAGGAATGCGGCCCCAGCCTTCCTCTCCGCTTGGAAAGAATTGCCAGTAGCTCATCGCGTCACCGAAGGCGCCGTAGGTGATGTTGTTGGACGTCAGCGCGAAGGTGTCGATGCGCACGCGTACTTGGCCATCGGCCAGCGGTGTCGCGTCGGTGGTGCGCAGGCGTGTCGTGCCCAGGGCGTCTTTGCGGATGAGGAGGTCGGTGGTGCTCATCGGCAAACCATAGCGCAAGGGGGATGACATGCGCATGAAAAAAAGCCCCGGGTCGTCGCATGGGCGACGGGCCGGGGCTTTGCTGGTCGGGTCATGCGACCCGGAATGGGTGATCAGGCGATCACGAGTTCGACGTCGATGTTGCCGCGAGTGGCGTTCGAGTACGGGCAAACCTGGTGAGCGGTGTCGACCAGCAGCTTCTTCTGTGCGTCGTCCAGGCCGGGCAGGGTGATGGCCAGCTTGACCGACACGCCGTAGGCTGCGCCGCCGTTCGTGGGGCCGAGTGCGACGCTGGAGTCGATCGAGACATCGTCCGGCACCTTGACGTTGATCTTCGGGCCGACCGCCTTCATGGCGCCGATGAAGCAGGCGGCGTAGCCGACTGCGAACAGCTGCTCGGGGTTGGTGCCGGGCTTGCCCGAACCGGGCGAGCTGAGCTTGACGTCTACGGCGCCGTCGCTGGACTTGCCTGCGCCGTCGCGGCCGCCGACCGTATGGGCTTCAGCCGTGTAGAGAACCTTGTCGAGTTTGGTGGTCATGTGATTTCCTTTGGTTGAGGTTGAGGTTGAGGTTTGGGGAACGGAAATTTCAAGCGGCCTTGACGCGGTCGCGCAGCGATTGCAATTGCTGCGTGAGCGCGACCAGTTCGGATACGGAGCACTGCGTCGCGGCCATCAGGCAGCCCGGCACCGTGGCGGCACGCGCTTTGAGCTTGCGACCCGTGGCAGTGAGCGTGACGCGCACGCGGCGCTCATCGGTTACGTCGCGAACACGTGCGACGAAACCGCTGGCTTCGAGCCGTTTGAGCAGCGGAGTGAGCGTGCCCGAGTCGAGCGAGAGGCGCTCGCCCAGCGTCGACACCATGATGTCGTCTTGCTCCCACAGGGCGAGCATCACGATGTATTGCGGGTAGGTGAGCTTCAGCTTTTCGAGCGGCGCCTTGTAGAGCCGCGTCATCGCCAGCGAGGTCGAATACACCGCGAAGCACAGCTGGTGGTCCAGCTGCTGCATGTCGACGGTGATAGTTTCGGAACGCATGGTCGAACTATAGCGAGCAATTAAATTGTGCGCAATATGATTGCGACTTACTAAACTGAAAGTGTTTGCAACCGACTGGATTTTGAGAATGCTCCGCGCCGGGGGGCGCAGAGCACCTGTCGCCTATGGCGCCATCAGTGCGTTCGCGATCGCATGGAACGCCGGCAGCGTCAGCGGGTCGTTGCCCGCGTTGGCAGCGATCGGGTGCGCCGCGTAGCGCACGATCACCATCTCGGCCTTCGGATCGACATAGATGCTCTGGCCATGAATGCCGCGCGCCATGTAAGCACCGTGCTCGTTGTTCGTCGACCACCACATGTCACGATAAGACCAGCCCGGCAGCAAGGTGTAACCCGCCTTCGCGAACTTGCCCTTGTCGCCGCCACCCGTGATCTCGGCAACAGCCGTCGGCGGAATGACCTGCTGCCCGTTGGCACGGCCATCGTTGCGCATCGTTTCGCCGAAGCGGGCGAGGTCGCGCAGCGTCGTGTTCAAGCCGCCGCCGCCAGACTCGGTGCCAATGCGGTCCACCATGAAGTAGGCGTCTTGCTCGGCACCGATCCGACGCCAGATCTTCTCCGAGAGGAGGTCGGCCAGTGACTGACCGGAAGCGCGGCGCAATATCCACGCGAGCACTTCGGCGTTCACTGTCTTGTAGGCAAAGCCGTCGTCGTGTGCGCCTTCCTTCTGCAGGGTTTTCAGGAAGTCGTAGAAGCTCTTGGGTCCGGCATAGCCGGGGCCTTGGGCCAACATGCCGCCTGCGCGGGCGTAGTCGAATACTTCGGCCTTCGGGTCCGCATAGTTCTCCGAATACTTCACGCCGACGGTCATGTCCATCACCTGTCGCACGGTGGCGTCGCCGTACGCGGTGTCTTTCATTTCCGGCAAATATTTCGTCACCGGCGCAGCGGGATCCAGCTTGCCTTCTGCGACCAGGATGGCGGCCAGCGTGCCGACGAACGATTTGGTCACCGACATCGCCAGGTGAGGCCGCTCGGGTGTAAGCGCGCCAAAGTACTTCTCGTAAACGACGTTGCCTTTGTGCAGCACTAGGATGCCGTCGGTGTAGGTGCGCGGCAGCATCTGGCCGAAGGTCATCGGCTCGCCACCCATAGCCGTGAAGGCTATGCCGTCGAGCTCGCGCGGCTTTGCGGGCAGGGGGCTCGGTGCACCGCTGCCGCGCCAGACGTTGGCGGTCGGTACGGTCTCGCGCACATGCGAGAAGCTCCAGCGGTTGCGTGGAAAGGCGCCACCCATCGGGTTGTCGAAGGTGATCAGCTTGTCGGGCGCGGGCGGAAAGCCCTGCATCCAGCCGAGCGCGCCGACCGAGGTGGCCGCCGGATCGGGCAATGGTGCGGGCGCCGGTTGAGCAGTAGCTTCGGTCACGATAAAAATTCCGAAAAGGCCAGCGAGCGCCAGGGCGGCGAGTCCAGTGCGACAAAAAATAACCATGAAGCGTCTCCGGTTCAGCGGCCGTTGAAGCGCGATGGCCGCCGCTCGACGAACGAGCGCACACCTTCTGCAGCGTCTTCGCTGTTCGACAGTCGCTTCTGGGTCTCGATGAATTCGGCGACCGCAGCCGCCGGACCTTCCTCGACCGCTTTGAGAATGTTCAGCCGTGTGGCGACCACGGCAAGCGGCGCCTGCGCTGCAATGCGTTGCGCAATGACCAACGCCTCGGTGAGCTCCTGACCCGCCGGCACTACCTTCTGCACGAAATTCAGGCGATAGGCCTCGACACTGCCGAACTCATCCGCCGTCAGCAGATGCAGCATCGCGTTGCCCAGGCCGGCGCGCTCGGCCATCCGCAACGTGGCACCGCCGGTCGCCATGATCCCGCGCTGCACTTCGAGCTGCGAAAAGCGGCAGTTATCTGCCGCGACCACGATGTCTGCGCCAAGCATCAGCTCGATGCCCACTGTGAAGCAGATGCCCTTGACTGCCACCACCATCGGTTTGGTGCGCCGACGGTAGCCCGGCAAGCCGAAGTCGTGCGGCTCGACCAGGCCTTCAGGCACCGCCTTTTCGCCGCGCTTCATGTACTCGGTGATGAGCGGCAGGTCGAGCCCGGCGGTGAAGTGATCGCCGAAGGCATGCAGCACGCCGACGCGCAAGGCAGGGTCGTCGTCGAGCCGCGTGTACGCCTCGGCGAGCTGCCTGAACATGGGCGGCGTCCAGCCGTTGCGCTTGGCTGGCCGGTTGATGCCGATCAGTAAAACGTGGCCTTCGACCTGCGTGTCGATGCAGCCTTCGGCGGGAGGTGTGGTGGCAACAACGTTCATTTTTTGTATCTCCGTTTTTATATTGTTGTTGCTCAGTAAGCGTAGACGCCGCGCTTCGTCTTGCGGCCGAGCTGACCCGCTGCGACCATTTCCTTTAGCAGCGGACATGGCCTGTACTTGGAGTCGCCGAATTGCGCGAGGTACACCTCCATCACCGCCAGGCACACGTCGAGCCCGATCATGTCGGCCAACGCGAGCGGACCGATCGGCTGGTTGCAGCCCAGCTTCATGCCGTCGTCGATGTCTTCGGCTGTCGCGAGTCCTTCGGCCAGCACGAAAAAGGCTTCGTTGATCATCGGCACCAGGATGCGATTGACCACGAAACCGGGCGCGTTTTTGACGGTGATCGGTGACTTGCCCAACCTCACGGCGAGTGCCTTGACTGCGTCGTGCGTTTCGTCGCTGGTGAGGTAGCCGCGAATGATTTCAACCAGCGCCATCATCGGCACCGGGTTGAAGAAGTGCATGCCGATGAAGCGTTCCGGGCGCGACGTGGCGGCTGCCAGTTGCGTGATCGAAATCGACGAGGTGTTCGACGCGATGATCACGTCGGGAGCGAGCAATTCGTCGACCTGCTTCAGGATCTTGAACTTGAGCGCTTCATTCTCGGTCGCGGCTTCGATCACCAGCTGCGCGCTCTTCAGTTCCGCGTAGTCGGTCGAGCCCTTGATGAGCGCGAGCGCGGCGTCCTTTTGCGCAGCCGTCAACTTCTCTTTCTTGATCAGCCTGTCGAGGCTGCTCGCCACTGTCGCCATGCCCTTGTCGACTGCGGCCTGTGCAATGTCGACCATCACGACGTTGACGCCCGCCACTGCGCAGGCCTGCGCGATGCCGTTGCCCATGGTGCCGGCGCCGATGATGCCGACGGTCTGAATCGCCATTTGAAAACTCCTCGATGTGTAGGGAAAAAATGTCTGAAGGACGCGCCCAGCCAAAGCGCGCCGATGGACCTCATTGTGGAACACGCGGTGATTTAAAGTTGTCGCATGACCATCATCGGCACGCCTCTTTCTCCTTCTGCAACCCGCGTCATGCTGCTCGGCTCCGGCGAGCTCGGCAAGGAGGTGCTGATCGCCTTGCAGCGCCTCGGCGTCGAGACCATTGCGGTCGATCGCTATGCCGACGCGCCCGGACAGCAGGTCGCGCACCACGCGCGCACCATCACGATGAGCGACGCGGCGGCGCTCAAGGCGCTGATCGAGGCGGAGAAGCCCGATATCGTGGTGCCCGAGATCGAAGCGATCGCCACGCACATGCTGCAGGAGCTCGAGGATGCCGGCGTGGTGCGCGTCATTCCGACCGCGCGGGCGGCGCGCCTCACGATGGACCGCGAGGGCATTCGCCGCCTGGCTGCGGAAACGCTGGGCGTGCCGACCAGTCCGTACAAGTTTTGCGACTCGCTCGCCGAGCTGCAGGCGGCCATCGATGGAGAGCACGGAAAAGCGATCGGCTATCCCTGCATCGTCAAGCCGGTCATGAGCAGTTCCGGCAAGGGCCAGAGCAAGATCGATGGCCCGGCCGATGTCCAAGAAGCGTGGGACCACGCCATGGCCGGTGGCCGCGTGAGTCACGGGCGGGTGATCGTCGAAGGCTTCATCGACTTCGACTACGAGATCACGTTACTGACCGTGCGTGCACGTGGCGCAGACGCTGAATCAGGCGTGATCGAAACGACTTTCTGCGAACCGATAGGCCATGTTCAAGTAAGTGGCGACTACGTCGAAAGCTGGCAGCCGCACCCGATGGCGCCAGCCGCCTTGCTGAAAGCCCAGCAGATTGCCGAAGCCGTGACGTCCGACCTCGGCGGTCAGGGCTTGTTCGGCGTCGAGCTGTTCGTCAAGGGGGATGAAGTGTGGTTCAGCGAAGTCAGCCCCCGACCGCACGACACCGGCATGGTGACGATGGCGACCCAGTGGCAAAACGAGTTCGAGCTGCACGCACGCGCCATTCTCGGAATGCCGGTCGACACCACGCTGAAAAGCGCGGGTGCCAGCGCGGTGATCTACGGCGGTGTCGACGCGACCGGGATCGTGTTCGACGGCGTGGCCAATGCGCTGCAAGTGCCTGGGTCGGACATCCGGCTCTTCGGCAAGCCTGAGAGCTTCGTCAAGCGGCGCATGGGCGTGGCGCTGGTGCATGCGGCCGATGTGGCCACGGCGCGGCTGCTGGCGAAGGAGGCGGCTTCGCGGGTCAAGCCGCGTAAGGCTGCGTAAGGCCGCGTGACGCATAGCCGCATGAATTGGCCAGGGACGCTAAAGTTCGAAAAAACCAACCGAGACCTTCGCATGCTGCATCCCCAAGCCCGCGCACTGATGGATCTGATGGCCGAACGCGGCGTGCCACCGACCCATACCCTGTCCCCCGCGGAGGCGCGCTCCTTCTACCGCGAGCGGCGCAACTTCACGCAACCCGAACCGCAAGAGGTCGCCGAAGCGTGCGACCTGAAAGCCGCTGGCCCGCAAGGCGATATCCCGCTGCGCCTGTATCGGCCGCTGGGTTCTGCCGCCACAACTGTGCTGCCAGTGCTCGTGTATTACCACGGAGGGGGTTGGGTGATAGGCGACCTCGACACCCACGATGCGCTGTGCCGCGAGCTGGCCAACGCGGCCGGTTGCGCGGTCGTCGCGGTCGACTATCGAATGGGTCCGGAGCATCGCTTTCCGGCCGCAGTCGACGATGTGCTGGTCGCTACCCGCTGGGTGAGCACGCAGGCCGGTGCGTTGAAGCTAGATGCCACCCGCCTCGCGGTAGGCGGTGACAGCGCTGGTGGCAATCTGGCCGCGGTGGTCGCACTGGCAGCCCGCGATGCCGGTGATTTGCCAATTGCATTCCAGCTGTTGATCTACCCCGCGACCGACATGCGCCGCGGCCACGCCTCGCACACCACCAACGGCGATGGTTACGTGTTGACGCGCGACACGCTCGCGTACTTTCACGATCACTACATCACCGACCCTGCGCACGATCTCGATTGGCGCGCCTCGCCGCTGCTGCACACCGATCTGTCGGGGTTGCCACCCGCGTTGGTGATCACCGCCGGCTACGATCCGCTGCGCGACGAGGGCCTGGACTACGCCCGTGCGCTGACTGAGGCCGGCAACCGCGCAAGCTGCGTTTGTTTCGAGCGGCAGATCCACGGTTTCATCACCATGGGCCGCGTGCTCGACGAGGCGCATACGGCAGTGGCACTTTGCGCGGCAGAGCTCCGGCGCGTGCTTAGGTAATCCCGGACTTGTTCGGCACTTCTACCCGTTAGCGCGCCAGATCGTCCCAGACGCAAAAAAGGCTCCGAAAGGAGCCTTTCTATTTATTGCGTGAGCAACCGAGCTGCGAGAGCTTAGTAACCGCCGCGGCTTCCGCCGCCGCCGCCACCACCGTAGCCGCCGCCACCACCGCTGCGGCCACCACCGCCGCCGCCACCACCGTAGCCGCCACCGCCACCGCCGGCGCCGCCGCCACCGCCGTATCCACCGCCACCGCCGCTACGGCCGCCGCCGCCGCCAAAACCGCCGCCGGCTGGGCGTGGTTCCATCGGACGTGCTTCGTTCACAGTCAGAGCGCGACCGTCGAGCGAATGACCATTCATGCCTTCGATGGCAGCCAACGCTTCAGCGTCGGTACCCATTTCGACGAAGCCGAAGCCCTTCGAACGGCCGGTGTCACGTTCCATCATGACCTTGGCGGATGCGACTGAACCGTACTGGCCGAAGGCCTGCTCGAGGTCGTTGTCACGGATATTGTAGGACAGATTGCCTACGTAGAGTTTCTTGCCCATGGAGGGACTCCTAATTCAAACCAACAAAACAAAGCGATGGAGTCCCAGAATCACAACAAACAAAGGCGCTGTGGCGCGAAACTGACCGATCACCGGATCACGTGCTCACAAAATAAATTGCTTACACGTCGACAGATTATCCGCCTGATTTGAAGTTTGGGGGCGAAATCGTGTTTTATTAATCGATCCGGCGCGGCACGGCGCGATTTCGCAACGGTTTCAGCAGGTCCGAGAGCCCGTTGTGGTCGATTTCATGCATCAGTGCTAGTAGACGGCCAATTTCGCCGGTGGGAAATCCCTCGCGGGCGAACCAAGTGAGGTAGTTTCCGGGTAAATCGGCGATCAACTTGCCTTTGTGTTTGCCAAAGGGCATTTCCAGCGTGACAAGCCGTTCCAGGTCATCGGGCTTCATGTGTCTTGCTACCCTCCGCTGCGTTTGACGGTGCGGCCCTGCTTCACTAGCGCGGCGATGACGACATCGCGATGATCGCCCTGAATTTCAATGACGCCGTCTTTCACCGTGCCACCCGAGCCGCAAGACGCCTTGAGCTGTTTTGCCAGTAACGCCAAAGCATCGGCAGCGAGCTCCAGGCCTTTGATGAGTGTGACGCCCTTGCCTTTGCGCCCCTTGGTTTCGTGCGATACACGCACAATGCCATCGGTAGGCGGTGGTGATGCCTTCGCCTGACCGCACACGCAAGATGCGACTGCCTGACTGCAATCGGGACAGATGCGGCCGGCATCTGTGGAGTAGACAAGTCTGCTCGAGGATGCAACGGGTGTGCCGGATTTTGTGGCGGACATGGCATCGGACATGACGTTGCGCTTGATCATTTCAACGGTTCTTTCGGTGGCGCTTCGGTACTTCGGTCTCTTCCAGTTCTTCGCTCACGCTTTTTGTTCGCGAATTTCGTTTTCATTTTTATCAGCACGCTGACCTCATGCCATTTTCCTCATTGGGCTTGATCCCCGCCCTCGTACGCGCTGCGACTGAGCTGGGCTACGCCACGCCAACGCCGATTCAGTCGGCCACGATCCCGCCGATTTTGCAGGGCTGCGACGTGCTCGGTTCGGCCCAAACCGGCTCGGGCAAGACGGCGGCGTTTGCTTTGCCCATGCTGCAGCGTCTCGCCGCCCAACAGCATCACACGCCGCGTCGCTTGCGGGCACTCGTATTGGTACCCACGCGCGAGCTCGCGGCCCAGGTCGGCGAGGCGCTGCGCAACCTGGCGCAGCATCTCCCCGAGCCGCTGCGCATTGCCATCGCCTTTGGCGGCGTGTCGATCAATCCGCAAATGATGGGCTTGCGGGGCGGCGCCGACATCATGGTCGCCACGCCGGGTCGGCTGCTCGACCTCGTCGCGCACAACGCCCTGAAGCTGGGTTCTGTCACAACGCTCGTGCTTGACGAGGCCGACCGTCTGTTCGATCTCGGCTTTGCCGAAGAGCTCGGGGCCATCCTCGCGATGCTGCCCGCCGCGCGGCAAAACCTGCTGTTTTCGGCGACCTTTCCAGCCGCGATCCAAGGGCTTGCCGACAGCCTGCTGCGCGATCCGGTCCGCGTCGAGGTGCAGGGTGTGGCGGGCACCGAGCCAGCCATCGTGCAGCGTGCCATCGAGGTCGACGCCAACCGCCGCACTCAGTTGTTGCGACACCTCATCAAGGAAAGCAAATGGGAGCGCGTGCTGGTGTTCGTTGCGACCCAGCATGCCGCGCAGACGGTGGCGGAAAAGCTCTACAAGAACGGCGTCTACGCCGTGCCGTTTCATGGTGACATCGCCCAGGGCACGCGTACCGACATCCTGGCGCAGTTCAAGGACAGCCGATGGGACGTGGTTGTCGCCACCGATCTGGCGGCGCGCGGCCTGGATATCGCTGACCTGCCGGTGGTCGTCAATTACGACTTGCCACGGTCACCGGTCGACTACACACACCGCATCGGGCGGACCGGACGAGCCGGTGAAACCGGGGTGGCGATCAGCTTCGTCACGGCCGAAAACGCAGCGCACTTCAGCCTGATCGAAAAGCGCCAAGGCTTGAGCTTGCCGCGAGAGCGCATCGAGGGCTTCGAGCCGACCGAGGCAGCGGTCGCGGTCCTGGAGGCAGTGGCCATCGCTGCGCCAACGTCGAGCACGGGCGGCATCAAGGGCAAGCGGCCGAGCAAGAAGGACAAGCTTCGCGCCGCGGCAGCGCAGGCAGCGGGCGCTCCCGTCGTCGACGTACCGCAAGACTGACGGGCACGCCAGGCAGGCGGCCAAAAAAAAGGCATGGGCGCAGTGCCCATGCCTTTTCTCATTTGCAGACCCTCACGGTCTGCCGCAGTGCATGCCGCGCGGGGCGGCACCTACAGCGCGGTCTTGTTCGGTATCAGACGCCGAGGATCGACACCGACTTCGTCACCAGGTACGACTCCAGCGCCTCCGGGCCGCCTTCCGAGCCGTAGCCCGAATCCTTGACGCCGCCGAAAGGCATTTCGGCCGATGGCATCGCAGGCTGGTTGATCCACAGCATGCCGAGCTCGAGCCGTTGGCCGAGGATGTGCGCCGTCTTGATCGACTTGGTGAAGGCATAGCCGGCCAAGCCGAAGGGCAGGCGGTTGGCTTCGGTGATGGCTTCTTCGAGATTGTCGAAACCGCGCACCGCCGCTACCGGGCCAAAAGGTTCGTTGTTGAACACATCGGCATCGAGCGACACGTTGGTGATCACCGTCGGAGCGTAGAAGTTGCCTTCACCGCTGATGCGTTCACCGCCGGTGGCGATGGTGGCGCCCTTGGCGCGCGCATCGTCCATCACCTTGGCCATGGCCGTGATGCGGCGTGCGTTGGCGAGTGGGCCGAGGGTGGTGCCGGCGGTCAGGCCGTCACCGAGCTTCAGGCTTTCAGCGTGCTTGACCAGTGCCTTCGAGAACTCGTCGACCAGGCTGTTGTGCACCAGGAAACGTGTCGGCGAAATGCAGACTTGACCTGCATTGCGGAACTTGGCAGCACCCGCCGCCTTCACCGCGAGCGCGACGTCGGCGTCTTCGGCGACGATCACCGGCGCGTGGCCGCCGAGTTCCATCGTGACGCGCTTCATGTGCGCACCGGCCAGCGCGGCCAACTGCTTGCCGACAGGCGTCGAGCCGGTAAAGGTGACCTTGCGGATGATCGGGCTGGCGATCAGGTAGCTGGAGATTTCAGCCGGGTCGCCGAACACCAGGCCGACGGTGCCGGGCGGGATGCCGGCATCGACGAAGCATTGCAGCAGCGCGGCAGGCGATGCCGGCGTTTCTTCCGGCGCCTTCACCAGGAACGAGCAACCGGTGGCCAGAGCCGCGCCGAGCTTGCGCACGATCTGGTTGATCGGGAAGTTCCAAGGCGTGAAAGCGGCGACCGGACCGACCGGCTCCTTGAGCACGAGTTGTTGCGCGGCCAGGTTGCGCGACGGCACGATGCGGCCGTACACGCGGCGACCTTCGTCGGCGAACCATTCGATGATCTCGGCACCGGCCATCACCTCACCGCGGGCTTCGATCAGCGGCTTGCCTTGCTCTTGCGTGAGCAGGCGCGCGATGGCGTCGGCACGCTCGCGCAGCAGGCCGGCGGCCTTGCGCATGACGTTGGCGCGCTCGGGAGCCGACGTGTTCTTCCACGCATCGAAACCGCGCTGGGCAGACGCAAGCGCCTGGTCGAGGTCGGCGATGCCGGCGTGCGCGACCTTGCCGATCGGCTTGCCGGTAGCGGGGTTGATCACGTCGATGGTCTTGCCGCTCTTGGCGTCGGTCCATTCGCCATTGATGAGCAGGCGGGTGTCGGTGTAGTTGGTGGTCATGTATGTGCCTTTTCCTGAGGACTGTGCAGGGTGGATGAAAAATGGCGGCGCTGCATCGGAGGAGTCGCCGGAGCGCAACTGTCTACTTTACCAACGACCGGGAACCGCCTCGGGCATGGGGTCGAGCACTCCTCCTACGCGGTGCCGAATGAACGCACATTCTTTTTAGCTAGAGTGTCGGCCACACGAAGAAAAATGGAGCGCACCGTGGCAGACACCGATGACAACTTCGAACCTACAGCCAAGCTGGTGTTCGACCTCAACCTTGCGCTTTACCTGGACCTGGTGGCGGTGCTGGAAAAGGCCGGTGTGGTCACCTACCGGCAGATGGCGGCGCGCGTCCTGAATATCAGCATCGACGCGCACGATGACGGCGACGTGCCGCTGGCCACCGCGCTCGAAGGCATCGCCAAAGGCTTTGCCGGTCAACGCGATGGCTTGTCGATCGGCCTGCTCAAGGCGGCGGGCGATTTGCGCAACGACGAAGCACTCGGCGATATTCCCCGGCTGCCGGACGACATCTGACAGTAACGCTGTCGTCTTCGCGGCCGACTTGGCTGTACCTGCCCCTTCCAGTCCGCGTCGCGCCTTCAGCCCTGAAAGCGCTTCCGCGTCAGCCCAAGCGCGATCCAGAAAGCAGCTACCGCATACACCGCCAGCACCACCGCCGGGCGCACCCAGTCGGTCGGCCATTGGTCCATGAACAGCGGCCGCACCAGCGCTACCGCGTTGGCCAGCGGCAACCATGCCGCGACAACGCGCACCACGCCCGGCAACTGCTCTAGCGGAAAGAACACACCGCTCAAGAACATCATCGGCGTCATGAAGAGCGTGAAGTAATAGGTGAAGAAGTCGTAGCCCTTCGCCAGCGCATTGAAGACCAGCGCGATGCTCGAGAACGTGATGCCCGAGGCAATGAGCACCAGCCACGCGACGATGAGCTTGGGGCTGTGGCTGATGCCGAGCGCCAGCATCACGAAGAGGATGGCGGTGACCGTGAAGATCGACTTGAACGCGGCCCACAGCATCTCGGCCAGCACGATGTCGTCGAGCCCCACGGGCGCGTTCATGATGCCGTCCCACGTCTTCTGCACATGCATGCGCGAAAAGGCCGAGTAGAGCGCCTCGAAGCTCGCCGCGTTCATCGCGCTCATGCAGATCGAGCCGCTCGCCAGGAACAGTATGTACGGCACCTTGACGCCGTCGACTGCCACCTGGCCGACCAGCGCGCCCATGCCGTAACCAAAGGCGACGAGCCAGATCAGCGGCTCGGCGATGTTGCCGATGAGGCTGGGGATCGCGAGCTTGCGCCATACCAGGAGGTTGCGCAGGAACACGGGCCACCAGCGCATCGACAGCGCGGGCGGTCGCCAGATCGACGGGGTAGCGGAGTTTGCGGGGACCATGTTCTTTGCGGTGATCGTCGTCATGCCTAGCCGTCCTCGCGAATCTGGCGGCCGGTGAGCTTGAGGAACAAGTCCTCGAGGTTGGCCGGCCGGTGAAAAGTACGCAACCCGCCTTGCCGGGCGACCAGCGCCGCCAGCAACGCACGTGCATCCTGCGTGTAGAAAAACACAGTCTCGCCGCTGACCTCGACACGTGCGGCCATGGCCTTCAGTTCGGGCACCTCGGCCAGTGCGACGGCGCCATTGCCGTAGACCTCGACCACGTCGGGCTCCAAGTGCTCGGCGATGAGGTCGCGCGGCTTGCCTTCGGCGATCTTGCGGCCATGGTCGAGCACCAGCAGGCGCGAACACAGGCGCTCCGCCTCATCCATGAAGTGCGTCGTCAGCAAGATCGATTTGCCTTGTTGCAGCAACACCTGCAGACGCTCCCACATCAGGTGGCGTGCTTGCGGGTCGAGCCCGGTCGTGGGTTCGTCGAGCAGCAACAGCTTGGGGTCGTTGACCAGCGCACGCGCCAGCGACAACCGTCGCCGCATGCCGCCGGAGAGTTCGCCCGGCTTGGCATCGGCCTTGTGCGAGAGTGCCGCGAACTCGAGCAGCCTGGGCACGCGGGGCAAAATCTCGCGCTTGCTAAAGCCGAAGTAGCGACCGTAGACGACCAGGTTCTCGGCACAGCTGAAGTCGGGGTCGAGCGTGTCGAACTGCGTGACCACGCCGATTTGCGCCTTGATGGCAAGCGCGTCCCGCGGCATCGACAGCCCGAGCGCCTCGATCGTTCCGCTGTCGGGCACGGTGAGGCCGAGGCACATCCGGATCGTGGTGGTCTTGCCGGCACCGTTCGGGCCGATCACGCCCAGGCATTCACCGGGCGCGATGTCGAAAGAGAGATCGTCGACGACCGTGTTGCTGCCGTAGCGCTTGCTGAGGTTGCGGGCTTTAAAGAGAGAGTGGGCGGAAGCTGTCACCGACCCATTGTGGTCCAGCGCGCTCACAGCGCGAGGCCGGTGAACTCCGCCTTCATCCAGTCGACAAAGGCCCGCGTGCGTGCAGGCAACAAGCGCGCATGCGGATAGATCACGTTGACCGGCGTGGGCGGCGGCTCGAAGGCTTCGAGCACGATCTTGAGGCGGCCTTGCGTGACATGTGGCAGCACCTGGTACGAGAAAAACAAGCCGAAGCCCATGCCGACCGCGCACGACTCGATGGCCGGCGCAATGTGGTTGAAGTCCAGGTTGCCTCGCGTCGCGACTGAGAACGGCTTGCCCTGATGCTCGAACCCCCACGGCGCGGTGCTGTTGGGATGTAGGCGCACGCAGTTGGCATGTGCCAGTTCGCGCGGGTGCCCGGGCGTCCCGTGGCGCGCCAGATAGCCGGGGCTCGCCACCACCACGTGCCGCACCGTGCCCAGCCGCTGCGCGACCAGAGACGAGTCGGGGAGCGGGCTGATGCGAATGCCGACGTCGACACCTTCTTCGAGCAAATTGACCTGGCGATCGTGCAGCAGCACGCTGCAATGCATGGTGTCGTATCGCGCCAGAAAGCGCGTGATGGCGGGTGCCACGTACATGTGGCCAAACAGCACGGGCGCGGTAACGGTGAGCCGGCCTGCCGGCT
>JANXTS010000069.1 GCA_025352265.1 Variovorax sp.
TATGGTTGTGGTGGTTGGCGACGTGGCTGCCCGTGTCGCGGGAGCGATCATCGCAGCAGATGCGGCGAGTGCCTTGTCAGCCGGGGCGCCCAGAGCTTCGAGCGCGGCATTGCGCTGCGGCTTTTCCATCGCCGCCAGCCGCTTGACGGCCGCATAGAAGCGCGGCCAGTCGCGGCCCTGCTGCTCGAACAGCGCCTCGAAGTTGGGCACGAGGTCGTCGTACGCCGCCTGCGCGCCGAACATCGCGTTGTTGGCGCGCGCGACCCAGCCGTCGTATGCGCCTTGGCGCGGACCGGGCCAGCTCGCCCGGAGCGTCGCATAGCGCGCGCGGAACTCGTCGAGCGCGGCCTGCTTCATCGCGGAGACTGCAGTCCAGTCGCGCGATTCGGCTTCCTTCGAATCGTAGATCGCGGTCAGGGCGCGGCGCGTTTGCAGGGTCAGTGCGCGGAATTGCTGGCGGCGGCCGTCGAATTGCGCATAGTCTGCGCGTGCCTGTGCGGTGTCTTCGCGCTGCAGCCACATCGCGCCGCCGATGCGCTCGACCGCGGTGGCGTACGACTCGTTGAACAGCGTGTCGTTGGGCACGTAGAGAACTTGATGCGCCAGCTCGTGAAAGACGATGCGCGCGAGTTCGCCGTCGGGGTAGCCGATGAAGGTCGAAAGCAGCGGGTCGCCGCCGGCCCAGTTCATGTAGCCCAGCGTCGAGTAGGCGGGCACGGGGTACACGGCGACTTCGAGCCCTTGCGCGGATTGCGCTGCGGCTTCGGCCTTGGCGGCGGCCTCGTCGTAGTAGCCGCGGTAGCCGACGCAACCCGCGACCGGGAAGCACCACGTCTTCAGTTGGAGCGAGTACTCCGGTGCAGCGACCACGTTCCAGATGGCTGCAGATCGATGCAGGTCGGCGTAGCCGGTGTAACTGCGGTTGTCGGGCAGGCCGAGGTCGGTGACGGCGAAGCGGCGGATGCGTTGGGTAAGTTCCAGCTTGGCCTTGAGGGCCGGGGCGGTGGCGGGGTCGGCGAGCCAGGCGGGCACAGAACGGGCGGCGCGCATGAGGTCGATGTGGCCGTGGGCGGATTGCCAGTAGTAGCCCAGGTCGGCGCAGCCAGTAAGGAGGGACAGGGCGGCGGCCAGGGCTATGGATGGGAGCGTTCTCACAGGTACGGTGCCCTCACCCTAACCCTCTCCCGGGGGCAGAGGGGATAACGCGGGGAGAGGAGATAACGCGGCGCGTTCTACCTGCACCAGGCAGTCGTAGAACGTGGGCCCGCGGCCGATGTCGGTGAGGCGCTGGCTGGTGAGCTGGTTGACGTTGGTGCCGTCAATGCCCAACTTGCGCCACCAGATGCCCATGCCATGCACGACTCCCGGACGGGCGCGGCGCGAGACTTCGACTCGGCAGCGGTGTTCGCCGCGGCTGTTGAAGACGCGCACGGTCGCGCCGTCTTCAATGCCGCGTGCAGCTGCATCGTCGGCGTGGATTTCCAGCAGTGGCTCGACTTCGATCGCGCGCAGGCTTCTCACATTGACGAAGGTCGAGTTGAGGAAGTTGCGCGCCGGCGGCGAAATCATCGCGAGCGGGTATTCGGTCGAGCTGCCGACTGGTTCGTAGTTGGGCACGTGGTCGGGCAAGCCGTCCTGGCCTTGGGCCTGTAGGCGCGCGCTGAAGAACTCGCAGCGGCCGGACGGCGTTGGAAAGTTGCCCTCGGCGAAAGGCGCTTCAGGCAACTTCACGCTGGTGAAGCCTTGCGCGAGCAACTGTGCGTAGTCGATCGCGTCGTCGGCGAACGCGCTGCGGCAGATCGCCTCGTCGTCGTCCGAAAAGCACGGCTCGTCGAACCCCATGCGACGCGCCAGTTCGCGAAACACCCAGGCGTTGCTGCGGGCCTCGCCACGCGGCGCCACCGCCGGGCGATTGAGCAGCACATCGGTGTGGCCGTAGCTGGTGTGAATGTCCCAGTGCTCCAGCTGGGTGGTGGCGGGCAACAGGTAGTCGGCATAGTCGGCGGTGTCGGTCTGAAACTGCTCCAGCACCACCGTGAAGAGGTCTTCACGCGCGAACCCCGCGACCACCTTGCCCGAGTCCGGCGCGACCGCGACCGGGTTGCTGTTGTAGACCACGATCGCTTCGACCGGGTGGGCCGCATCGAGCAACGCATCGCCGATGGCGCTCATGTTGATGGTGCGCGGGCGCCGGCCCGCTATCAGGTCGGGCCGCTGCAGCGCGGCACGGTCGACCGGATATTGGCCGGAGCTGCTCAGCAGCAAGCCACCGGCGCGATGACGCCAAGCCCCGACGAGGGCTGGCAGGCACGCGACGGCACGCGCCGCATTGCCGCCGCCGCGCACCCGCTGCATGCCGTAGTTCAGTCGGATGGCCGCTGGCTTCGTCGTGCCGTACGCCTGCGCCAACGCAACGATCTGCGCCTCCGGCACGCCGCACACCGCGGCCGCACGCGAGGGTGGCCATTGCAGCGCGCGCTCGCGCAGCGCGTCCCAGCCCAGCGTGTGCTGCGCGATGTAGTCGTGGTCGAGCCAGTCGTTGACGATGAGCTCATGCATGAGCGCCAATGCCAGCGCGGCATCGGTGCCGGGCAGCAACGCGATGTGCTCGTCGCACTTGTCGGCGGTTTCGGTCTTGCGCGGGTCGATGCACACCAGCCGCGCGCCGGCGCGTTTGGCGGCCTGCGCGTGGCGCCAGAAATGCAGGTTGCTGCCGATCGAATTGCTGCCCCATATCAGGATCAGCTTGGCCTCGGCGAAGAACTCGACCCGCATGCCGACCTTGCCGCCCAGCGTGTAGACCATGGCCTCACCGCCGGCGGTAGAGCAGATGGTGCGGTCGAGCAACGACGCGCCGAGCTTGTGGAAGAAGCGCCGGTCCATCGACTCGCCCTGCACCAGCCCCATGGTCCCGGCATAGCTGTACGGCAGGATCGATTCAGGGTTCACGGCGGCGATGGATTTCAGGCGCGCTGCGATGTCGTCGAGCGCCATCTCCCATGTCACCGGCTCGAACTGGCCCGAGCCTTTGGGCCCGACGCGCTTGAGCGGTTGCACCAGCCGTTCGGCGTGGTCGTTGCGCTCGATGTAGCGCGAGACCTTGGTGCAGAGCACGCCGCCCGTGTGAAAGTGATCGGCATTGCCTTGCAGCTTGATCGCCTTGCCGTCTTGCACGGTGGTGACCAGCGCGCAGGTGTCGGGACAATCGTGCGGGCAGGCGCCCAGTACGGTGGAAGTTCTGGAATTTCCAGGAAGCACAGGGGATGCGAGGGCCATCGCCCGAGTCTAAAACGCAAGCGCCGAAAAGAATGCGCACGCCGCAAAAGCTCAAGGCGACAGCATGCGGGTCAAAGAATAGATCGCCAGCCCGACCAGCCCACCCACCAGCGTGCCGTTGACCCGGATGAACTGCAGGTCGCGTCCGATGTTGCGCTCCAGCTCGGCCGTCATCTCGTCGGCATTCCACTCCTGCACGCGCTCGACGATGTAGCGCCGGATGTCTTCGCGGTAGCGGTCGATGGCGGCGGGAGCGGCCGCCTCGATCTGCTCGTTGATCCAGCGGCGTATCGGCTCGTCGCGCTGCAACCGTGCGCCGAGCGAGCCCGCCATCGTGACGACGCGCTGCCGGATGCTCGAATCGTCTCGCGCCAGGTCGGCATGCAGCCAGGCCAGCAGCTCGTCCCACAGGCCGTGCGTGTATTCGGCCAGCGCTGGGTGCGCCTGCAGCTCGGCACGGATCTGCTCGCCGCGCGCCTGAAATTCAGGGTCGTGCTTGAGCTTGACCACGAAGTCGTCGACGAACGCATCGAAGCGCTGGCGCAGCGGATGCGCCGGCTCGGTGGCCAGCTCGCCGATGGTGTGCGCCACGGCCGCGACGATCTTGCGCGTGGCTGCGCGCGCAGCCACCTGATCGAGCCCGACGTAGCGCAGCGTCTTGATCTCCCGTGCAATGGCTTCTGTGATGCGGCCCTGCAGCTCTTCGCCTTCGATCAGCCCCGCCACATGGGCCAGCACGTCGTCGAGCAGCGCCTGATGGCGGCCGCCGGCGGTGAGTGCGTCGAGCGCCTGGCCGAGCAGTCGCGACAGGTCGATCTGCGCCAGCCCAGCGGTCACCGCGCGACCGAGGAAGTCGCGCACCCGTGCGTCGTCGAGCGCGCCGATTCCGTAGCGTGCCACCGTCACCGCGTGGTCGCCCAGCGTGCGGGCATGCGCGGGCGACGCCAGCCAGTCGGCCAGCCGCGCCGCCGCGTCGAACTCTTTCAGCTTCGACAACACCTGCGCGGTGCTCAGGAAGTTGTTGCAGATGAAGCCGGCGAGGTTGGCGCCGATGCGGTCTTTGTTGGCCGGGATGATCGCGGTGTGCGGAATGGGCAGGCCGAGTGGATGCCGGAACAGCGCCACCACCGCGAACCAATCTGCGATGGCGCCGACCATCGCGGCCTCGGCAAAGGCGGCCACGTAACCGAGCCAGGGATGGCGCGGCTCGAAGAATTTAGCCAGCGCGTACAGCAGTGCCGCGGCGCAGAGCAGGCCGAGCGCGATGCGTTTCAAAACGTCGAACGAGGCAAGAATGCCCGCGCGCTCAGCGGATGTCGCGCGTGACCGACAGCCCCCGTAGGAACTGCTCGCAGCGCGCGAGTTGCGCCAGGGTGACGAATTCGTCCGGCTGGTGCGCCTGCATGATGCTTCCGGGGCCGCACACCACTGTCGGAATGCCAGCGCTCTTGAAGATGCCCGCTTCGGTACCAAAAGCCACCAGCGTGGTGCGTTGCTCGTTGGCCAGGCGCTGCGCGAGCTTGGTGATCGGCTCGTTGACGGTGCTCAAGAAGCTCGGCACTTCGCAGATCGTTTCGAAAGTGAAGCCGGCATCGGGCGCGACCCGCTTCATGCCTTCTTCGGCGCGTGCGGCGTAAGCGACGACTTCTTTTTGCATGGCCGCCGCGTCGGCTGTTGGCAGGTTGCGAAATTCGTAGCGGAACTCGGCGTCGCGCGGCACCACGTTGTCGGCGATGCCGCCATGGAACTGGCCCACGCTGGCAGTGCTGAAGGGCACGTCGAAGCCTTCGTAGCGGCGCTCGTTGTTCTCGAAGCCATCGGCCATATCGCGCACCTTGTTGACCACGCGCGCCGCCATTTCGATGGCGTTGACCGACTGCGGGGTGAGCGACGAATGCGCTTCTTTGCCGCGCACGCAGCATTTGTAGCGGTACACGCCCTTGTGCGCGATGGCCGGAACCATGTTGGTCGGCTCGCCGATGATGCAAGCCACCGGCTTCACCAGCTGCTCCTTCATATCGGCGATGAGCTCCCTGACGCCGAAGCAGCCGACTTCTTCGTCGTAGCTGAAGGCGAAATGCACCGCGTAGGGCGAGTCGCTTTCGATGAAGCGCTCGGCGTTGGCCAGCGCGATGGCGATGAAACTCTTCATGTCGGCGGAGCCGCGGCCGTAAAGGCGGGGCTCGGCACGCTCGACCTCGCCGTCGGCGCGGAGGCCTTCTTGCGGCCAGTCCTGCACCATGGCGGAGAGCGGGTCGACTGTCCAATCCTGGCCGTCCCACGGCACGGTGTCGGTGTGGCCTGAAACGATGATGCCGTTGGGCTTGCCGGCGCCCAGCGTGGCAAAGAGGTTGGCCTTTTTCTTGTCGGCGCTGTAGGTGAGGCGGCTGCGCACGCCCAGGCCAGCCAAGTGGTCGCGGGCAAAGTCGATCAGCTCTAGATTGCTGTTAGCGCTCACCGTGTTCATTCGCACGAGAGTTTGGGCAAATTCAAGGGCGCGGGCAGAGAGGGTGTGCGACATGGAATTGATTGTCCGGGAAGTGGGGGGCGCCGCTTGCTCGAAAGAAGCGTCATCGTGCCGGTGTAGGCTGCAGTTTTACTCGCATGGAGCCAGTTTGATCATGAAACCATTTGCAACGGCACTCACTGCCGCCGCAACGCTCGCACTCGTTGCATGCGCCATGCCCGGTGCCAATTCGGCCAAGGGCCTGATGACGCTCGACGGGAAACAGCCGCTGGTCGTCGCGCACCGCGGTGCTTCGGGCTACTTGCCAGAAGAAACGATGGAAGCGTATGCACGCGCCGTCGAGTTGGGTGCCGACGTCATCGAGATGGACCTCTTGGTCACCAAGGACGGCGTGCTGGTCGCGCGGCACGACCCCAACCTGGCGATCAGCACCGACGTCGCGAGCCATCCTGAATTCGCGTCACGCAAAAAGACGATGAAGGTCGACGGCGAAACGCAGACCGGCTGGTTCGTTCAAGACTTCACCCTGGCCGAAGTGAAGACGCTCGGCGGCATCTCGACCGATGCCGAGCGCCCGCAGCAGTTCAACGGCAAGTTCAAGGTCGCGACCTTCCAGGAAATCCTCGATTTCCAGAAGCTCAAGACCCGTGAAACCGGCCGCGCCATCGCCATCTACCCGGAAACGAAGAACCCGACGTGGTTTCGCGACATGGGCCTGCCTATGGAAGACAAGCTCATCGCGATGATCAACGCGGCCGGCCTCAACAGCAAGACGGCGCCGATCTACGTGCAGTCGTTCGAGCCCGGCAGCTTGAAGTACATGAAGAGCAAGGGCCTGAACACCAAGCTGATCCAGCTCATCGACGGCGACGGCATCGACATGAAAACCGGCGCCATGACCTATGCGATTCCGGTCGACCGGCCCTACGAATGGGCCAAGGCCGGCGACGCGCGCACTTTCAGCGCGATGGTGACGCCGGCCGGTCTGGCCGAGATCAAGACCTATGCCGACGGCATTGGCCCGTGGAAGCGCTACATCGTCAGCATCAAAGGCACCATCGGCGCCGATGGCAAGCCGGTCGACGTCAACAAGGACGGCAAGATCAACGATGCCGATGCCAACTCGCTCGCCCCGACGACGCTCGTCGCCGACGCGCACCGGGCCGGCCTCTTCGTGCACCCCTTCACTTTCCGCAACGAGAACCGCCGTTTGCCGATCGACTACCAGGGCGACCCGAAGAACGAATACCTGGCGTACTACCGTTTGGGCGTCGACGGCGTCTTCACCGACTTCACCGACACTGCGATCGCTGCCCGCTCGGCGTACATGAAGGAAATCGGGCGCTGAGCTGACGCGCAGCTGGTTTCAGGGCTGCCTTTCGGGGCTGCCTTTCGGGGGCAAAGGAGCCGATAGCGTGTCACCCGGCACGCTACTGGCTAGACTGGCGTTTTGACAGCCACGCCAGCCCACCCCCAATGAAGCTCATCGATTCTCTCGTCACCCAGGCTGCCGGCATCGCCTCGATCCGGCGCGACATCCACGCGCACCCTGAACTCTGCTTCAAGGAAGTACGCACCGCCGATGTGGTGGCGGCCAAACTCACCGAGTGGGGCATACCGATCCATCGCGGCCTGGCGACCACGGGCGTGATCGGCATCGTCAAGAGCGGCACCAGCGATCGCGCGATCGGCCTGCGCGCCGACATGGACGCCCTCCCCGTCACCGAGCTCAACACATTCGCCCACGCCAGCCAGAACCAGGGAAAGATGCATGCCTGCGGTCACGACGGCCACACGGCGATGCTGCTTGCCGCAGCCCAGCACCTGGCAAAGAACCGCAATTTCGACGGCACCGTCTACCTGATCTTTCAACCGGCAGAAGAAGGCGGTGGCGGCGCCCGCGAGATGGTCAAGGAAGGGCTGTTCGAAAAATTTCCGATGGACGCGGTGTATGGCATGCACAACTGGCCGGGCATGAAGGTCGGCCAGTTCGCGGTCAGCCCCGGCCCTGCCATGGCATCGAGCAACGAATTCAAGATCACGATCCACGGCAAGGGCGGCCATGCGGCGCTGCCGCACACCGGCATCGACCCGCTGCCGGTCGCCTGCGAAATGGTGCTGGCGTTTCAGACCATCCTTACCCGCAACAAAAAGCCGACCGACACCGGCCTGATCTCCGTCACGATGATCCACGGCGGCGAGGCCAGCAACGTGATCCCCGACACCTGCCAGCTGCAGGGCACGGTGCGAACCTTTACGCACGAAGTGCTCGATCTGATCGAGTCGCGCATGAAGAAGATCGCGGAGCACATCGGCGCCGCGCACGACTGCGAAGTCGACTTCTACTTTCACCGCAACTACCCGCCGACCATCAACTCGACGGATGAAGCCAACTTTGCGCGCGGCGTGATGGCGACTATCGTCGGTGAAGACAACGTGCTGGTGCAGGAAGCTGCGATGACAGCCGAAGACTTCTCATTCATGCTGCTCGCCAAGCCCGGCGCCTATGCTTTCATCGGCAATGGCGACGGCGCCCACCGCGACATGCACCACGGCGGTGGACCGTGCACCCTGCACAACGCCAGCTACGACTTCAACGACGACCTGATTCCGCTGGGCGCGACTTGCTGGGTCGAACTGGCAGAGCAATTTTTGAAAGTGAAGAGCATCGCGTGATCGGCACCATGGGCCAGACGGGAACCAGCGAGCTTTTGGCCTGACCCGGCCCGGTCGACTGCTGCCTTGCTTCAGGCAGCGCGCGCTTCAGCGATGACCAGCAGCCCGTCCATGATCAGGCTTTCGACCAGCTCGAAGTTGACGTTCATGGATGGCGCCATCTTCCAGCCCGCACCCCCGGTGATGTAGCAGGCCGGTTCGGCCCCGCAGTGCGTTCGCACGTGCTGCACCATGCGCTCGACGGCACCGGCAATTGCATAGGTGCCGCCACTGGTCAGCGCATCGCTCGTGTTGGTCGGAAACTCCCGCACCTCGCCGGTCGGCACATGCAGCCCGGCGGTGCCCGATTCCAGCGCGCGAAGCATGATGCCGTGGCCCGGCAGGATCAGTCCACCGAGGAACCTGCCTTCAGCATCGATCGCCTCGACCGTGACCGCGGTGCCGATCATCACGACCACCATGGGACGCGAGCCTTTGTCGAGTTCGCGCTGTTGTGCCGCCATTCGGTGGCGCGCGCCGATCATGGCCACCCAACGATCGGCGCCAAGCCGCGTCGGATGGTCGTAGCCGTTGACGATGCCGGCCTCCGTCGCGCTCGACACCACCCAGCGCGGCGAGCAATCGAAGCGCTCGTGGATTTGCTCTTCGGCGCGACGCCGCACGGCATCGCCGGCTACCACGCAGCCGAGCATCGAGACGGGTGCGATGGGCAAATCGGCCCACGGACCATCGGCCAGCTTCTCGATGTGATCGAGAAACTCGGCCCCCGAAGCCAGCGCATCGGCACCGGGGCGCGCCATGTCGTAGAGGGCCCACTTGAGCCGGGTATTGCCGATATCGATCGCGAGGAAGGCCATGCGGCGGATTATCAGTCTCGGCGTCTCAGTTTTGCTTCCACGGCAGGCCATGAAACCGCCAGCCCCCAGTGCGGCCGCGATGGCCGTCGGCGTCGGGGTTGCCTTCGAAGCCTTCGAGAATGTTGTACGCCTCGATGCCCAGTTGCGTCGCGCGTGCGGCGGCCGGTATGGAGCGCACGCCGCTGCGGCACAGCAGTACGGCCTTCTTGCCTTGCGGGACCGCTGCACGCATAGCGCTGTCGAAGCCTTCATTCATCGCCATGCCCGGCCACTGCTTCCATGCCAGCGGCACCGCGCCGGGCACGTAGCCGACCCATTCGCGCTCCGCGTCACTGCGCACGTCAATCAGCACGGCCGCATCGGTGGCGACCCATTGCGCTGCCGTTTGCGGCGTGACGTCACCGGCGTAGCCCTCGGCGGCATGGATGACTGAAGGCGCGGATTTTTCAGAGGATTGGGTCATCAAGAAATTTTGCCAGCGAGCGCCAAGTTTGTGTCGTTCGCCTAAAAATCAGCTTTTTACCATCCATAGGGATGGTGCTAAGATGGTTTTCATGAATCAGACTGTCACTGCTGTCGCGCTGCAGCCCGTTAAAGCCAAGCTGATCGACTCCGAGAAGATCACCATCAACCTTGGCTATGTCGACCTCGGCCACATCGATCTAATGGTCAGCGAAGGCTTCTATTCGAACCGCACCGACTTCATCCGCACCGCCATCCGCAACCAGCTGACCGCGCACGGCGAGGCGCTCAGGCAGGTGGTCGCCCGCAAGATGCTGGTGCTCGGGCTGCAGCAGTTCGATGCGGCCTCGCTCGAGGCGGTGCGAGCCGCAGGTCAGACCCTGCAGATCCGAGTGCTGGGCCTCGCATCGATCGGCCCCGACGTGACGCCCGAACTCGCATTGGCCACGATCGAATCCATCACCGTGCTGGGCGCGCTGCACGCGAGCGCCGCCGTCAAGGCCGCGCTCGCCGGCCGCATCCGCTGACCCCTGGGCCAGCTATCCAAGACCCGAAAGAAGCCATGAACAACCTCTTCCAGAAATTGATGACAGAAGCGACGAAGCTCACCCGCAGCGGGCAACTGCATGCCGCGACGGATGCGATCCAGCGGGCGTTGCGTGGGGCCACGGAAGCAGCGCAAACCGCTGCTTCAAAAGCGACTTCCGCGTTCGAGTCCTCGACTCGGGCCGAGTCCGCGCCCGATGCCGATGCGCGCACGACACCACGTGACAACGGCAGCGTGGTACTCGATGGCTACACGCGCATGGTCGACACGCCGCCTGCTGCCCCCGCCGAAACAGAAGCCGTCCCCGAGCAATGGACCGACGGCAGTTTCACCCATCAAGGCCGCACCCTCGCCTACAAGTTGTACGTACCGCCGAGCGTCGCAGGCTCGGGCATCGCGCAGCGGCCCTTGGTGCTGATGCTGCACGGATGCACGCAAGACCCCGCAGACTTCGCCGCCGGCACGCAAATGAACACGCTGGCCCGCGAACTCGGCGTTGTCGTTTTGTATCCGGCGCAAACCCAGCATGCCAACGCACAACGTTGCTGGAACTGGTTCAAGCCGCAACATCAGCAGCGCGGCCGAGGCGAGCCTGCGTTGCTGGTCGCGCTGACCGAATCCGTCATGGCGGACAAGCACGTCGATCCGGCACGGGTCTATGTCGCGGGCCTATCGGCCGGCGGTGCCATGGCCGACATCCTGGGACGCTGCTATCCCGATGTTTTTGCCGGCGTCGGCGTGCACTCGGGCCTGCCGTGCGGCGCAGCGACCGATGTGATGGGCGCGCTGTCGGTCATGAGCAGCGGTGCGACGTTGGGTGGCGCCACAACCACGTCAGGCGTCGCCCCCATGCCGCCACTCATCGTGTTCCACGGCGACGCCGACACCACCGTCAATCCGCGCAACGGCGACGCCGTGGTCGACGCGGCGCTTGGTAGCAGTCCGAGTGGTCCGAGTAGTCCGAGCAGTCCTTCTTCGCCGCGCATCGCCGAGGGCAGTTCCATCACAGGCCAACGCTTCACGCGCACCGTATACCCGGGCACGCCCGGACGCAATTCGATCGAGCATTGGCGGCTGCACGGCGGCAACCACGCTTGGTCGGGTGGCAGCGCGCAGGGTAGCTTCACCCAGCCGAACGGAGCGGATGCGAGCGCGGAAATGATGCGCTTCTTTCTTGCGTATCCGCTGCGACGCGAGGCTGTGGATGGGCGCTTCCCCAATGAACGGCCCTAGCACCTGCACGCCCACTTCCGCCTGGCCAGCGGGACACGCCAACGGCCGGATACAGTCGCCGGCAAGGAGGCTTCCATGCCCACATACGACTTCGATTTATTCGTCATCGGCGGCGGCAGCGGCGGCGTGCGCGCATCGCGCATGTCCGCGCAACGCGGTGCCCGTGTTGCGCTGGCCGAGGCGGCCGAACTCGGCGGCACCTGCGTCAACGTCGGCTGCATTCCCAAGAAGCTCTACAGCTACGCGGCCGGCTATGCGGAAGCCTTTGCCGAAGCGCCCGGCTTCGGCTGGACGCTGTCGGAGCCGCCTCGCTTCGACTGGGCGCACTTGAAGGCGCAGCGCGCGAAAGAGATCACGCGGCTCAACGGTATCTACTCATCGCTTCTGAAGACTGCCAAAGTCACGCTGTTGAACGGCTGGGCGCAATTGGTCGACGCCCACACCGTGGATGTCGACGGAACACGCTACACCGCGAAGCACCTGCTGATCGCCACCGGCGGCACGCCCTGGGTGCCCGAACTGCCCGGCCGCGAGCACATCGTCACTTCAGATGCGATGTTCGACCTCGACGCGTTTCCCAAGCGCCTGCTGGTCGTCGGCGGCGGCTACATCGCCTGTGAGTTCGCGTCGATATTCAACGGCCTCGGCGCCAAGGTCACCCAAGTACATCGCCGGGCGCACCTGTTGAGCGGCTTCGACGATGACGTGCGCCAATTTCTCGCAAGTGAAATGGGCAAGGCCGGAGTCGACATCCGCCTCAGCAGCGAAATCGATTCCATTTCGCGCGGCCCCGGCGGGCTGAACGTCATGCTCGCGCGCGGCGCCACCATCGAGGTCGACACGGTGCTCTTTGCGACTGGACGCGTACCCAACACGCAGGCGCTCGGGCTGGAGGCGGCGGGTGTGACCGTCGACGAGCGCGGCGCCATCGCAGTTGACGCGCACTACAAAACCTCGGTGCCGTCGATCTACGCGGTCGGCGACGTGTCGAGCAGCGTGCAACTCACCCCGGTCGCGCTGGCCGAGGCCATGGTCGTAGTCGATTCGCTGTTCGGCGATGCCAGGCGGCGGCTCGACTACGAGTTCATCCCGACAGCAGTGTTCACCCATCCGAACATCGGCACCTGCGGCTATTCGGAGACCGACGCGCGTGCGAAGTTCGGCAAGGTAACCGTGTTCTGCACGGAATTTCGCGCCTTGCGCCATACCCTGTCGGCCAGCACGGAGCGCACCTTCATGAAGCTGGTGGTCGACACGGCCAGCGACCGCGTGGTCGGCCTGCATCTGGTGGGGCCCGACGCGGGCGAGGTGGTGCAGGGCTTTGCGGTGGCCATGCGTGCCGGCGCGACCAAGGCGCTGTTCGACAGCACCATCGGCATCCATCCGACCGTTGCCGAAGAGTTCGTGACGATGCGGGAGCCCGTGGCCGGCTGATTCGCAATGCTTTCGGGCGCTGCACAATGTCCGCATGCCCTACATGCCAGCCTTCATCGCACCCGCCCGCTTCACCGATGCCGCCCTAGCGCTCGAACAAGTGCGCAGCATCTACAACGGCGGCCTGCAACACCTGCGCGATGCCATGCAGCGCTTCGTCGATGGGGAAAGCGTGCCGGGTCGGGTGCGGGCTTGCTACCCGTTCGTGCGGGTGCACACGCACACCGTGTCGCGCAACACGTCGCCCGCCAACGCCGGGCTGAGCTATGGCTTCGTGGCCGGGCCGGGACGTTATGAGACGACGTTGACGCGGCCCGACCTCTTCAACCGCTACTACCTAGAACAGTTCCGCCTGCTGCTCGAAAACCACCAGGTCGAACTCGAGATCGGCACCAGCACGCAGCCGATTCCCATCCACTTTTCGTTTACCGACAACGACCACGTGGAGGTATCGATGAGCCTCGACCGCCGTGCGTTGATGCGCGACGTGTTCGACCTGCCCGACCTGCACGCGATGGACGACGGCATCGCCAACGGAACCTTCGAAGCCAAGCCCGGAGAAGCGCAGCCGCTTGCGCTCTTTACCGGCGCACGCGTCGACTATTCGCTGCACCGCTTGCGCCACTACACGGGCACCGTGCCGGAGTGGTTCCAGAACTTCGTGCTGTTCACCAACTACCAGTACTACATCGACGAGTTCGTGCGACTCGGCCATGAGGCGATGACCGACGAGAAGAGCGAGTACGTCGCCTTCATCGAGCCGGGCAACGTCATCACGCGACGGCGCGGTCTGGCGGCTGGCGCCGACACGACCTATCGCGAGCTGCTCGATGGCAGCCAAGGGACAGCGCCGCCGCGCCTGCCACAGATGCCGGCCTACCACCTGGTGCGCGAAGACCGAAGCGGCATCACGATGGTCAACATCGGCGTAGGCCCGGCCAATGCCAAGACCATCACCGACCATGTCGCGGTGCTGCGCCCGCATGCCTGGATGATGCTCGGCCACTGCGCCGGCCTGCGCCCGAGCCAGCAGCTCGGCGACTACGTGCTGGCCCATGCGTACGTGCGCGAAGACCACGTGCTCGACGAAGAATTGCCGCTGTGGGTGCCGATCCCGGCGCTCGCAGAAATCCAGCTCGCGCTGGAGCGTGCGGTCGAGCAGGTGACGAAAGTGAGTGGCCCCGAGCTCAAGAAGTTCATGCGCACCGGCACCGTCGCCAGCACCGACAACCGCAACTGGGAGCTGCTGCCGGGCAACCAGCCGCAGCGCCGCTTCAGCCAGAGCCGCGCGGTCGCGCTCGACATGGAAAGCGCGACGATCGCAGCCAACGGCTTCCGATTTCGGGTGCCGTACGGCACGCTTCTCTGCGTGAGTGACAAGCCGTTGCACGGCGAGATCAAGCTGCCAGGCATGGCCAATCATTTCTATCGCGAGCGAGTCGAGCAGCACCTGCGCATCGGCATGGCGGCCATCGACATCCTTCGCAGCGAAGGGTCGAGCAAGTTGCACAGCCGCAAGCTGCGCAGCTTTGCCGAGGTGGCGTTTCAGTAAGCCACGCGGCCGGCCAGGGCTTAGCGCGGCGGGGCCCAGATAAGCGGCAGCGCTGCGGGGCGCCGAAGCATGCGGTCGACACGCATACGAACGAGCCGCTCGGCACCGGGAAGCGCATCAACCTGCGGCCCGCTCCAGACGATCTCCGCCGTGACGGCGAGCTGCAACAGATCGCCGCTGTCGTAGTCGATGAAAAGCAGACCGGCGCGCGGGTTGAGCGCGAGGTTGCCCAGCGTGTTGAAGAAGCGGTTGCCGCTGTAATCGGGCACCGTGATAACACCCTCGTCGTCGATGCGAACGAAGCCCGCCGGGCCGCCGCGATGCGACACGTCGACGCCATGCGACGGCTGGTCATCGGTGCCGCTCTGCGGATGCGCGGTGGCGATGAAGAACGTGTCGGCATTGGCGATCAACAGACGAGCTTGACCGTCGAGCGCGTCGAGTCGAACTGCTGCAGTCGACGCGCGGTGCTCGGCATTCGCAGACAACCCGACTGCAGCGTCTTCGGCAGCCGGCTCGAAGCCGGCCTGCCGCCGCACGATGTACTTGGGACAATTGTCGAAGCTCTGCCCCACTGCGATGCTGAATCCTTGTGCATCGACCTGGTTTATCCAGCCGTTCATGCGATTGCGGCGCCGGGTATGCGGCTCGATGCCAAGAACTCCGGTCGACGCGCCGACACTTAGCGCATTGGATAAAGGGTCGTCCATCATTGGCAGTGAATCGACGCGCAGATGCCGCGTATCCGGGGCGTGAGCGAATCCCGGCGGCCCGGCCAGCACGCTGGCCCACGGCTGGTCGCTCGCGTCAACGCTTCCGAGCACCACGAACGGCAACTGCGCGAAGAAGGCCCGATGCGAATCCGGCATCTCGTCTCGCATGATGAGCGGGCCGATCTCGGCCAGGCGTTCGCGTAAGCCGACACGCTCCTGCAGCGCCTGCTCGCCCGCATGAAATGCATCGTTGGTCATGGCAGTCAGGCCTTTGCCAACACTGGCTACATCGCAAGGCCGACAGCCGTGCGCGCCATCGGCACGAACCCCGGCAGCACCTCGACACGGCTGTGCTGGCAGGGCAGTTTGGAGCGTGCGGTTCGACATGACGGGCCTTCTTGGGAATGCAATCATTCGATTCTTCTCTCTTGCATCGAATGAATGAATAGTCATCTACACATTTGACTGCTGCGAAATTCGGTTTAATCTGCGGCATGGACCGATTCAAAGCCATGCAGACCTTCGTGCAGATCGCCGATCAGGGCAACCTCACCAAGGCCGCCGATGCCATGGGTAGCTCGTTGCCCGCCGTGGTCCGCTCGCTGGCCGCGCTCGAAGCGCATCTGGGTGTGCGTCTCTTTCATCGCACCACACGGCGCAACTCGCTGACCGAAGAAGGCCTGCGCTACCTGGAGAGAGCGCGCGACGTATTGGCAGCCGCCGATGCGGCCGACCTGGCACTGACGGCAGAGGCGAGCAAGCCGGCAGGCCGGCTCACCGTTACCGCGCCCGTGCTGTTTGGCCACATGTACGTGGCACCCGCCATCACGCGCTTTCTGGCGCGATACGACACCATGCATTGCAGCGTGCTGCTGCACGATCGCCAGGTCAATTTGCTCG
>JANXTS010000046.1 GCA_025352265.1 Variovorax sp.
GTATTCAGGAAATGGGGACCGCCCACCCGCCTACTCATTTGCTAACTTCAACACGGAGTGGCAGTCGATTGCGACAGCGATTCGGCAGGCTTTGCCCGCTGCGATACTGACCGGCCCGGCAACGGCGTACAAAGTAAGCGACTACACCGTCCCGTTTGCTCGCGCCAACGCTGCCACAGCATCGCTCCTCACCCAGCATTACTACCGCGCCGATGGTCAGGCTGCAACATCGTCGCTGGACTTGTTGCTGAAACCCGATCCTGCCTTACTTAAAAACCTGCAACTGCTTTCGTCAGCGGCAAGCACGAACGCGTTGCCGCTGGGGTTTCGCATGGGCGAATGTAATTCCTTCTACAACGGCGGTGCCCCCAATGTGAGCGATGGCTACGGCACTGCATTGTGGTCGCTGGACTTCATGTTCAGTTGTGCATTGGCCCAGTGTCGAGGCGTCAACTTCCACGGCGGAGGCTTTGGTCCAGGCTACACGCCGATCGCGGATAAAAATGGCACTGTTGTCGAGGCGCGGCCCGTGTTTTACGGCATGACGATGTTTGCACAGCTTGCGCAAGGTCACGCCGTCCCGGCCATCGTCACGCTTGGGCAGTCGGTTAACTTCACGGCTTACGGCGTCGCGCGCACCGATGGCGGGGTCAACGTTCTCTTGATCAACAAAGATCCGGTTGTCACCGTGATCGCCACTGTAGATGCCGGTTCTTCGGTCAACGCAATGGTGCCACTGGCTCTCACGGGTCCGGAACTGTCTTCGACCAGCGGATTTCTGCTCGGCAACACTGCGATCGACTCCAACGGTGCTTGGTCGCCGCAGAAGGCCAACGCATTGCCCGCGGCGAAAGGATTGTTGACGGTCAACGTGGCACCGTTGACGGCGTTGCTGCTGCAGTCAGCGTGACGTTTGCAGTGTGCACATCAACCGGATGTATGGCAACTCCAGACCCTGAGTGACGCCGCCCCTGGAACGCCGGTTCGTGCAAGGCCGCCTGGACCGGCCGAGCCATTACATGCTGCTCGACTACGGCCGCATCCATGAGGACTGGCGCTCGAGGGAATGACCCTCATGCTGCTCTGGGGGGTGCGTCGCTGGCCACCCCGGGTAGCCCACTTACCGCTACAGCCAGTTCTGCGAGCGGTATCGACGCTATGCATTGCGACTGAAGCGCTCGATGCGCCAGATCCACCGCGCCGGCGAAAAGCTCTTCGTCGACTACGCCGGCCTAACGGTCGAAGTCACCGATGGTGCCCGGGCGTATATCTTTGTGACCGCGCTCGGTGCCTCCAGCTACACCTTCGCCTGCGCAACGCCGCGCGAGACCATGGCCGACTGGCTGCATGGGTGCGCACGCGCCCTGGGCTTAATCGGCGGCGTGCCCCAACTGATCGTGCCGGACAACCCGCGCCCGATGATCGCGAGCCCGAACCGATATGAACCCTGCGCCAACGAGACGATGAAGGACTTCGCGCGTCACTACGGCACCTCGGTGATGCCGGCGCGACCCCGCCATCCGCAGCACAAGGCCAAGGCCGAGTTGGCCGTTCAGGTGGTCGAGCGCTGCATCCTGATGCGCCTACATCATCAGCGCTTCGCTACGGTTGACGATGTCAACGAGGCGATCGACCCCTTGCTCCAGCGGCTCAACGGCAAGCCGTTCCAGAAGCTGCCAGGCAGCCGTGCGAGCGCCTTCTCCGACCGGAATGCACCCGCCTTGCAGGCGCTGCCGCTACCGCTGCAGCCGTGGGAGTGGGCCGCCTTCAAGAGCGTGCGCGTGCATATCGATCACCACATCAAGATCGACGGCCACCGCTACAGCGTGCCCCAAAACCTCGTGGGCCTGCTGCTGGAAGCACGCATCACCGAGCACGCGGTCGAACTGCATCACTGAACGCCCGAACCACAAGGACGACACAATGCTGATGAACACGACTCTAGACCAACTGCGCAGCCTGAAGCTGCTTGGCATGGCAACAGGACTACAGGACCACAGGACCAACTCACCATGCTTGCATGCCGGCCATGAGCTTCGAGGAGCGCACCGCCTTGTTGGTCGAGCGCGAGGTCCACTGGCGTGGCGACAAGCGACGTGAGCGGCTTTTGAAGGAAGCGCGGTTGCAGTACCCGCAAGCGGCCATCGAAGACATGGATGGGCGTGCTGGCAGCGGCGTCGATCGCAAGACTGTCATGAGCCTGGCGCTGGGCGACTGGATCGTTTCGGGTCACGGCGTGCTGATCACGGGACCTACCGGTGCGCGCAAGTCCGGGCTTGCCTGCGCGCTGGCGCAGTACGCCTGCCGGCGCGGTCGGTCCGCGTATTACCAGCGGATGCCTCGCCTGGGCGAGGAGTTGCGCATCCGTCACGGCAACGAGACCTTCGGCAAGTGGCTGATGCGGTTGGCCAAAACGAATGTGCTGTTGCTCGACGATTGGGGCATGGCCGCGCTGGTCGTACAGGCCCGGTCCGAGCTGCTGGAAATCATCGACGACCGGCTTGTTAACAAGGCCACCATCATCACCAGCCAGTTGCCGATCGCGCATTGGCATGCATGGGTCGGAGACGCCACCATCGCCGATGCGATCCTGGATCGCCAGATGCAGCAGAACCACCGGCTCACCCTGACGGGTGAGTCTCTGCGACAAAAACCAAAAACCACTCAAAAGGAGAAGAACGCAGACCCATCGTGACCGACACTTCTAGAATCTAAACGCACAACTCCACACGCATGACCACCTGTCACGATCAAGCGGAATCGACGGTCACGTTCGCCGGAATACGCATCCGGCATTCCGCGGTACAAGAACGCGCCCAAGCGAGCCTGCCTCCGGACGTTTTCGCGGTCGTTAAGAAGCAGGTTGACGGCGCCCAGCGTAATCATGATCAGATTCGTGCTCTGATCAACGCCGCCCGCGACTGCAGCTGACTATTTGCTTCCCACGCACGCCTTCATGGCGTGTATCGCTAGGAATTGGTCGCCTCGACCGGAGTCAGCATATAGCGCCTGCAATGGCCGAAGTAGCCCTTCTCATGCGATGCCACGAGATCGACAGCGCTGTTCCGCAACCATGGCGGTGCGTCGATCATCTTGGAGTGGATCGACAACAGATCCTTACGCCAGGCCTTGCGCGTGGCCGCGTCCATCTGCCGCGCGTGCGATGCGCCCACCACACGTGCCAAATAGTAAGCCGCCGTCGTTGCCTCTTCGACATCCAAGCGCTCGAACTTTAGCTTCAGATCTTGCGGCAGCAATTCGCGCACGAACGCCGACCGCCGCAACACCCGCCCAGCATGCATCCGGCTGCCAAGAAAAGGCGACATCGCCTTTGCGCCATGGCACCACCCGTTCTGCGTTGTTGTCCGGCATCAAGCCTTGTTTTGGATCGTGCGGGGCAACGGCGGTGATTGCCTCTTTGATGTCCAGCAGGCAGAAGTCGCGACCACGGGCGGCCTTGCGCCCGATGTCCAAAAGCACGGCGTAACGCAGCCGCCCAGTGAACTGCAGCCCCTCATCCAGTAGGCGACGTCGAGCATTCGAACTTCTGCCGAATCGTCGCGATGACTTAACTGCGTCACCAAGTGCTGCACTTCGTCGCTTTGCACGAGCTGCCGCGCGCTCCGCGTCAGACACCGGCCAAAACCGTTTGCCCAATGGGATTGCACGAGTCGCACCTTCAACCCGCTCCGTCGCAGGATGCTGCCAGGTACGCCGTCTGGCGTCGCGCATGGCCTGGGCCACGGTAAGCGGCTTCAGCGAAGGCCGCGCAACCTTGGGTGGCGCCAAGGCGTCGGTATAGCCAAGGCTCAGCTGCTCGATCATTTTGGCGGTAACGACTCAAGGAAGATCCGAGCCGCCCGCCGCCGAAGCCAGCGACAGACCCAGCCTGACCAGGTCGTGTACCGGGTTGCCGACCACGGTCTGGTCGAAATCCCGGATCTCTATGACAAGCTCGCCATGGACGTCTGCCACCGGACCGAGATTGCCGATGTGACAGTCGCCGCAGATCCACATGGTCGGCCCTTCGGGCAATGCGACTCGCTCCACGGAGTCGAGCGTGTCTGTGAAGTTTTACTTTTCAAAATAGGCAAGTTGTTGTGGATATCGCCTGGACGACACATGGCGTGCGCAACCGCCCTTTACGTGTCGGGGATTCGCCAATCTAAAGCACAACGTTGTCTTCTTTGTGGGCCGGCACATGCAGCGCGCGTCGTCTTGGGAAACAGCGGCGGCCAATGCTGCGGGCGATCTGCGCTATCAAGTGGCGTCGGCTTGCACCTCGACGAAGCCCAATCCTGAAACCTCGAAACGAAAGCGCCCCGACGTGGTCGGGAACTTGGTGGTGACCATGCTGCCGGTCATCACGATGTCGCCGGCCCGAAGGCTCTCGCCGCTCGTAGCGAGATGCTCGGCAAGCCAGACCACCGACAGCAATGGATTACCGAGCACATCGGCGCCGCGACCGGTGTCGAGCACGCTGCCGTCTTCGGTGGTGACGCTGCCTTCGACCAAAGACAGGTCGGGCCATGTCGACTGGAACGCGCCGCCGACGATACCGGCGTTCCATGCGTTGTCGGCAACCAGCGAGAGCACGTCGAGGGTCTTGTAGTCGCAACCCCGGTCGTCGACGATCTCGATGGCAGGCGCCACGCCGTCGATAGCTGCAACAACGTCCGCAAGCATGACGGGTCGGCCAGAACGACCGGACGGCACCAGATCGCGACCGAGGCGCACTGCGATTTCGAACTCGATGCCGAAGCGGCCGTAGCTAGAAGGTTTGAGCACGACGCCCGACGAATGCACCCGGTCCGTGAACACGGCGCCTGCCACGGGGGTGTCGATGCCGCACATCGCCTGCATGGCAGTCGATGTCAGCCCGATCTTGTAGCCAGCACGTGTCACTCCGCGAGTCTTCGCTTGGAGCGCGTTGTAGCGGTCCTGCACGCGGTATGCGTCGCGCATCGTATGGATGCCACGGGTTGCGGCAAAGGGCTCGAAGCTGCGGCTGCCGGCGTGCTGCGTCATGAGCCATTCGGCTGTGTCTTGCGCCAAGGAAAATTCCGCTTTTTTTGTCTCCATTGCTGATCCTTGTTTCACCACTTCCCCTCAGTGGCCGCTGGTTTTTCGACAGTGGTTGCCGCTGGTTTCAGGAGCGGCTTGGCTTTCATTGCGGTCGTGATCAGCCCGACCGCGTCGGGCCGCCTGCCGCGCTGCGCGAACTCCAGGGCGGTCATGCCCTGCTGGTTTTTCATCGCGGTATCGGCACCCTCGTCGAGCAGTAATTTCACCGCATCCGACGAGCCGTACATCGCGGCCATCATCAGCGGCGTGGTGCCGTTGGGCGACTGCGCATCGATGAAGGCGAAGGCTTCGAGCAGTTTCTTCATGATCTCCACATGGCCTCCCGAGGCCGCGTAGTGCAAGGGCGTCCAGCCCGGCTTATTGACGTCGGCATCGCGCGCCATGAGCTTGGCGACGACGTCCTGCTGGCCCTTGAGCGCTGCCATCATGAGCGGGCTTTCGTCCTGCGCGTTGCGCGCCTCGACATTGGTCTTGGGTGAAGCGATCAGCACTTCGATGACGCGCGGCGATGGCTCGCGCATAGCGATCAGCAGGCCGGTCTGGCCTCGCTCATCCTTGGTATTGGGGTCGAAACCGCGCTTGATCAGGTCAGTGACGCCGCTTGCGTTGTCGCCACGAACGGCCCTGAAAAAGTCATCGAACGAACCGGCGTGTGCCGCAAAAGAACACGCAAAAACAACAAGATACAGTGATTTATTTAGGTAATACTTCATTATTTGACGGCAAGATTCAGCGGTGTTGCGCCCGTGAAAAGGGTATTGAAATTGTCGCTCGTAACCTTGGCGATGGCTTCGATCGGTAGTTGCCGCAGTTCGGCGATCAGCCTCGCCACGAAGGGCACATACGACGGGTTGTTGGTCTTGCCGCGGTACGGCACCGGGGCGAGGTAAGGGCTATCGGTTTCGATCAGCATTCGGTCGAGCGGGACGAAGGCCGCGACATCGCGCAGGTCTTGCGCTTTCTTGAAGGTCAGGATGCCGGAGAACGAAATGTAGAAGCCCAGGTCGAGCGCAGCGCGGGCCACTTCGGCCGTTTCAGTGAAGCAATGGAAGACGCCGCCGGCCGCATGACCGGTCGCGTCTTCGCCCTCCTCCTTCAAGATCGCCAGCGTGTCGGCCGAGGCTTCGCGGGTGTGGATGACCAGTGGCTTGCGCGTTTGCTGGGCTGCGCGGATGTGCACGCGAAAGCGGTCGCGCTGCCACTCCATGTCGGCAACGCTCCGGCCGCCCTTGCGCTCTTCCATCTGGTAGTAGTCGAGCCCGGTCTCGCCAATGGCGATGACCTTGGGCAACGCGGCGCGCTCGACCAGATCGGCAAGGGTGGGCTCCGCGATATCTTCGTTGTCGGGATGCACGCCGACGCTGGCCCAAAAGTTGTCGTAGCGTGCGGCCAGCGCCTGAACTTCGGCGAACTCTTCCAGCGTAGTGCAGATGCAAAGTGCCCGATCGACCTGCGCCTCGGCCATTGCCGCGCGGATCTGCGGCATTTGCTCGATGAGTTCGGGGTACGTGAGGTGGCAATGCGAATCGGTGAACATGCCCCGATTGTCGCGAACCGCAAAAGACTGCGCCGGAGCGCTGCGCCAATGATGGCGCGAGACGCGCTAGATTGTCTGCGTAGCGCGGTCAGAAGCCATCGTGCCGCCCAGTGCTTCTTCGATGCGCGCCTTCAGCTGTCGCGATTTGTCGTCCGACGGAAACCGGATGCCGACGCCCGGTGAGCGATTGCCAGCCGCGCGTGCCGGCGTGATCCAGGCGACCTTGCCGGCCACCGGATAACGCTGCGGATCGTCCGGCAGCGTGAGCAGCACATAGACATCGTCGCCGAGCCGGTACTCGCGCGAAGTCGGGATGAAGATGCCGCCCTCGGCGAACAGCGGAATGTAGGCTGCGTACAGCGCACCCTTTTCCTTGATCGCCAGTTGAATGACGCTTGGCCGGGCCGGGCCTGCCGCTGCCGCGCCGTTAAACCCGGCGGCTGGTGGAATGAAGGGTGTATTCATGGGCGTTGTGCGACTGAGTTTAGGGTGCTTCGTGCTTCGCTAACAAGTGCTTCAAGCATCAGGCCCGCGTTGAACGGATGATCCGCAGTTTTTGCCGCGTTTGCGAGCGACTTCGACCAGCGCGCCAACGCGATGTGCGGGGGCACTGCCGGCAGGTCGGCCGGTTCGAAGAAACGCGGAGCGGCACCGCTGCCCGTCGCCATGAGGTCATGGCAAACCTTCTGTAATGCATCGATGGCCTGCGCCGGTGCATGGTCCGACAGCGCGCTGACATCCCCCCGCAACATGGCCTTGGGAAACAAGGACCAGGCTTTGGGCGAGCGCCCGCTTTGCGCCAGCCGCAGCGCATCCGAAGGTCGGCCACCGGCGGCGCGCAACAGGCCGACGACATCGGCATCAGGTACGCCTCGCGCCACCATCCAGGCATGCGCATCCGAGGCTTGGGGCCATGGCAGCGTGAAGCCGAGACAACGACTGCGAATGGTCGGCAGTAACTGCCAGGCGGCCTCGCTGGCGAGCACGAAGCGGATATCGCCGACCGGCTCTTCCAGCGTCTTCAGCAGTGCATTGGCGGTGATGTGGTTCATGCGCTCAGCCGGATACACCAACACGACCTTGCCGCGGCCGCGCGCGCTCGTGCGCTGGGCAAAACCGACCGCGTCGCGCATCGCCTCGACCCGGATCTCGCGGCTCGGCTTGCGCTTCTTGTCGTCGATGTCGGACTGCGACTTTTCGTCGAGCGGCCAGCCGAGTTCCATCATCGTGACCTCGGGCATCAGCACACAAAGGTCGGCGTGGGTGCGGACTTCGATGGCGTGACAACTGGTGCAGTGGCCGCAGGCGGTGCCGTCGTCCTTCGGCTGCTCGCACAGCCACGCCGAAGCGAGAGCCAACGCCAGTTCGTACTGGCCGAGGCCCGATGCGCCTTGCAGCAGCCAGGCGTGGCCGCGTTGCCGCAACAGATCGGCGAGCGGCACTCGCAACCACGGCGATAGATCGGGTGCTACTTTGTCAACGCGGGCCGCAGTACTTTTGTCGGTGCTCATAGCGATTCGCCCGTCCCCTTGGCAATCAGTCCGCGATCGAACAACGCGGCCTCGATCTGCTGCCAGACCTGATCGCGCGCCTGGCTCGCGTCGATGCGCACGAAGCGCTCGGCGCCTGCTGCGCGCTCGGCGTAACCCGCCGCGACGCGCCGGAAGAATTCGACCGGCTGCGATTCGAACTTGTCGGGCACGCGCGCACCGGCGAGGCGCTCGGCGGCGATGGCGGGCAACAGGTCGAACCACAGCGTGATGTCGGGCTGCAAGAGCGAGTCGGACGCAGCGGTCGGTGATGCGGGTTCGGCAGATTCGGTCCCGATACCGCGACCGCCCTGCACCCAACGTTCCAAGGCCGACAGTACATTCATGTCGAAGCCGCGCCCTGCCCCCTGGTACGCAAAGGTCGCATCGGTGAACCGATCGCACAGCACGACATCGCCACGGGCGAGCGCCGGCTCTATCACCTTCAGCACGTGATCACGCCGCGCCGCGAAGACCAGCAACGATTCAGTCAGCGCGTCCATCGGCTGCTCCAGGATCAGACCGCGCAGCGTTTCGGCGAGCGGCGTGCCGCCCGGCTCTCGCGTGCGCGTCACGTTGCGACCCTGCGCTTTGAAAAGAACGGCCAGCGCATCGATGTGGCTGGATTTGCCGGCGCCGTCGATGCCCTCCAGCGTCAGAAACAAACCGCTCATTGACCGCCTCTCTGGTACTTGTTGACTGCGCGGTTGTGCTCGTTGAGCGACGTGCTGAACTGGCTCGTGCCGTCGCCGCGCGAGACGAAATAGAGCGACCGGCTGCGTGCCGGTTGCACCGCTGCGAGCAATGCCGCCTTGCCCGGCATCGCGATCGGCGTGGGCGGTAAACCCGCACGCAGATAGGTGTTCCAGGGCGTGTCGGCCTGCAGATCGCGCTTGTGCAGGTTGCCGTCGTAGGCCGTGCCGAGCCCATAGATGACAGTCGGGTCGGTCTGCAGCGGCATGCCAACTCGCAGCCGGTTCACGAACACGGCGGCGATTTCTGCGCGATCGTTGGCTTCGCCTGTCTCTTTCTCGACAATGCTTGCCAAGATTAGCGCCTCATCGGCCGACTTGAGCGGCACGTCGGTCGCACGGGCGGCCCAGGCGGCTTCCAGCTTTTTGTCCATGGCCCGCGTCGCGCGTTGCAGCAAGGCGACGTCGGTCGACCCTTTGGAGTAGGTGTAGGTGTCCGGAAAGAAGCGCCCCTCCGGGTGCACGCCTGGTTTGCCCAGCCTGGCCATCAGGGCGTCGTCGGTGAGGCCCATCGTGTCGGCCTTGAGCTGCTCGGCTTTGGCCAGCGCGGCGCGAACCTGCTTGAAGTTCCAGCCTTCGACCAGCACGACGCTGCGCGTGGCCTCTTCGCCGCGCACCAGCACCGCGAGCAGCGTGCGTGGCGTGAGCCCGCGTTCCAGTTCGTAACTGCCGGCGCGAATCTGTCGGTCTTGCCCAGAAAAGCGGAACCACCAATAGAGCAATTGCGGCTGCACCTCGACACCGGTGTCAGCCACCGCCTGTGCGATGCCGCGCGGCGTGGTGCCGAGTTCGACCGACAGATCGACCGAAGTTGCAGGTAACTTGAGTGGTTGGTTGACCCACCACAGCGACCACGAGCCGAGCCCCAGCGCGACGAAGGCGCCCAGCAGAAAAATGGTCAGAAAAAAACGGCGCATAAGTTGGCCCTGCAAGTGGAACGGAACAGGGTCGGCCATGATAATTCAGGCATGACTTCTGTCGTTCTCAACGGGGTAACTCCCCCTCTCTCCTACCTCGGCGTGATCCGTGCCGAAGGCCCCGATGCCGCCAGCTTTTTGCACGGCCAGCTTACGCAGGACTTCGCGTTGCTCGGCTCCAGCGAGGCGCGCCTCGCTGCGCTGTGTACCGCCAAGGGCCGGATGATCGCCAGCTTCATCGGCATCAAGCCGCAGCCTGAAACCATCCTGCTGGTGTGCAGCAAGGACATCCTCGCTGCGACGTTGAAACGCCTGTCGATGTTCGTGATGCGCGCAAAAGCCAAGCTGACGGATGCCAGCGACCAGTTCACTGTCTACGGTTTGGCCGGTACCGCGATCGTCGAGAACGGCGGCGTTCTGGCCGCGGCGCCCGGGCAGCGGGCAGCCCTGAACGATGGCAACCGCGAGGCCAGCATGGTGTCGCTCTACCCCTCCGACGGCGTGCCGCGCGCGTTGTGGATCGCACCGGCCGACAGCGCTGCGCCCACCGGCACACCGCTCGACCTTGGCCTTTGGCAATGGAGCGAAGTCCGCAGCGGGATCGTGACCTTGACAACCCCGGTGGTCGAGGCTTTCGTGCCGCAGATGCTGAACTACGAGTCGGTCGGCGGCGTCAACTTCAAGAAGGGTTGCTACCCCGGCCAGGAGATCGTCGCGCGCAGCCAGTTCCGCGGCACGCTGAAGCGCCGTGCCTATCTGGTCGAGGCCGATGGCGCGGTGGCAGTCGGAGACGAAGTGTTCGCCGGGTCGGATGCAGAGCAACCGGTCGGCACGGTTGCGCAAGTGGCGGCCGCACCCGACGGTGGCTGGTCGGCGTTGATCTCGATGCAGGTTGCCGCTCTGGAAATTGGCGGCCTGCATGCCGGCACCGTGAGCGGGCCAGCACTCAAGGTCGAGCCGCTGCCCTACGCGTTGCTCGAAGACATCTGACAGTCGCGGTACTCGCTACAGCATGCGGCGCATCTCGATGTGCGCGATGCCGGCCTCGTCGTACGGCATGCCCGACACCGCATAGCCGAGCCGCCGATAAAAGGCCTCCGCGCTGCGCTGCGCGGACAGCACTACCTCACGATCACTGCGCGAACGGGCAGCGTCTTCCAGCGTCTCTATGACCGCTGCGCCATGCCCGCCGCCACGCAGCGTGCGATGCACTGCCATGCGACCGATGCGCCCGACCCCCTCTTCGGTGGGGAGCAATCGTCCAGTCGCAATCACCTGGCCGAGCCGGTTTCGCGACACCGCGTGCAGCGAGGTTTCGTCGTGCTCGTCCCATTCCATCTCTTCGGGAATTTTCTGCTCTTCGATGAAGACCACACGGCGCAAGTTGCTGGCGTCTTCGCGCAACGCCACCCAATTGCCGGTGTGCATCGCATGGACGGCACCACCGGCTTCGTAGTCGGTAAAAAGCTGGCGCAGCAGCGCCGGCACCGGCTTCGAGGTTTGCGTTGCCGGGTCCGCAAAGACGTACACCAGTTCGCAGGTCACGAGCAGTTCGTCCCCGCGAAACAGGCCGCCGTGAAACACGATCGACGAGGTGCCGACGCGCGCGCACTTCATGGCGACATCGAGCAGGTCGTCCATGCGCGCGGAAGCAGCGAACTCGATCGTTGCCTTGCGCACATAGAGGTCGCCGCCAAGCATCGGCATCGCCTCTTCATAGGGCAGTGCCAGTGCGCGCCAATAGTCGGCGATGGCGGTGTCGAAATACATCAGGTAGTGCGCATTAAAAACGATCTTCTGCATGTCGACTTCCGCCCAACGCACGCGGAGCCGGTGAAAGAATCGGAAGTCGCTGCGCTTTTCTTTCATCGGTGCTTTGATTTCAGTCATGGTCTCTTGAGTTGTTTTGGTCACGGATTGAGTGCTTCCCTGAGTGCCTTCGCAGCGTCGTCGTGCGCCTGCAACGCCTCGGGAATGGCACGACCCATCTTCACGAATTCGTGGATCACGCCGCGATAGATTTCCAGGTCGACGGCGACTCCGGCAGCGCGCAACTTGTCGGCGTAGGCGACGCCGTCGTCGACCACCGGATCGCACTCGGCCAGACCGATCCACGCCGGCGCTACGCCATCGACATCGTCCGCGTTGAGCGGCGCAAAACGCCAATCGTCACGATCGGCCGGCGTGCGCACGTACTGGCCGAAGAAGTAGCTGATGAGCGATTCGGTCAGCAACGGACCGTCTGCGAACTTGCGATGCGATGGCGTGTCCTGATGGGCCGTCATGCCCGGGTAGATAAGCAGCTGCAATGCCAGCGGCAAGCCGGCGTCGCGTGCGAGGATGGCGCAGACAGCGGCCAGCGTGCCGCCCGCGCTGTCGCCGCCGACCGCCATGCGACTTGCGTCGAGGCCGAGCTTCGAACCCTGGTGCACGATGAATTCGAAGGCGTCCCACGCGTCATCGGACGCAGTGGGAAATTTGTACTCGGGCCCGAGTCGATAGTCGACCGAAACCACCGCGCAGCCGCTTTTGCTGCTCAATACGCGGCACAGCGTGTCGTGCGTCGCGATGCTGCCGACGGTGAAACCGCCGCCATGAAAATACAGGAGTACGGGCAGCACGGCGTTCGATGACCGAGCGCCCGGCGCATACAGCCGCGCCGGCAACGCGTAGCCGTCGCGCGCAGCAATGGTGATGTCCTCGACGCGGGCAAGTTCGGGCTTCCGCACTTCGAGCACGCCTGAGCCTTTCTCATAAGCTGCCTTCGCCAGTTCCGGAGACACCTGATTGAGCGGCGGATGCCCGGCGCGCGACATGCGCTCGACCACGCCTGCCATCTTCGGCGTAAGCCTCATGCGTGGGTGCCGGTTGCAGCGCGCACCGGAGTTCCATGCGCGACGGCGACAAGGGTTTTTTGCGTGTGCAAGACTCTCTCCTCTTGTTAAATTGGACGGCTCGAATCCTACCGTCCGCACTCAGGCCACGCCCATGTCCCTCATCCAGTACCTCACCACGATCCAGTTCGAATTCGGCGCCATCAAGCTGTTGAGCAGCGAGTGCGCACGCATCGGCATCAACCGCCCGTTGATCGTGACCGACGTTGGCGTGCGGGCGGCCGGCGTGCTGCAAAAAGCGCTCGATGCACTCGGCGACCTCGACGTCGCAGTCTTCGATGAAACGCCGTCGAACCCGACCGAAGCGGCCGTCCGTGCAGCCGTCGAGATGTACCGCACGAAACGCTGCGATGGCCTCATCGCCGTCGGCGGCGGCTCGGCCATCGACTGCGCCAAGGGCGTCGCCATCGCAGCCACGCACGAAGGTCCGCTCAAGAACTACGCGACCATCGAAGGCGGCTCGCCCAAGATCACCGATGCGGTGGTGCCGCTGATCGCCGTGCCGACCACCAGCGGCACGGGTAGCGAAGTGGCACGCGGCGCCATCGTGATCGTCGACGACCATCGCAAGCTCGGCTTCCACAGCTGGTTCCTGATGCCCAAAGCAGCCATTTGCGACCCCGAACTCACTCTCGGCCTGCCGCCGCGCCTGACTGCCGCCACCGGCATGGACGCCATCGCGCACTGCATGGAGACCTTCATGTCGGCGGCCTTCAATCCACCGGCCGATGGCATCGGTCTCGACGGCCTGGAGCGCGCCTGGCTGCACATCGAGCGCGCCACCAAGGACGGCAGCGACCGCGAGGCGCGGCTCAATCTGATGAGCGCGTCGATGCAGGGCGCGATGGCGTTTCAAAAGGGGCTGGGTTGCGTGCACTCGCTCAGCCACAGCCTGGGCGGCGTCGATCCTCGGCTGCACCACGGCACGCTCAACGCGCTCTTCCTGCCAGCGGTCATCCACTTCAACGCGGCGGCCGAGTCGGTCCAGAAAGACCGACGCCTGCTGCGCATGGCGCAGGCCATGCATCTCGAAACGGCCAGCGATCTGGGGGATGCGATTCGCGACATGAGCGCGCGCCTCGGTTTGCCCAAAGGCTTGGCCGAAGTCGGCGTCAGCGCTCATCAGTTCGAAAAGATCATCGACGGTGCGATGGCTGATCACTGCCACCTGACGAACCCGCGCCGCGCCACGCGCGACGACTACCGCGAGATGCTTGAAGCGTCGATGTGAGCGCTGTTGATTTGAGCGCTTCTTAAAGCGGCAGCACTTCGCCGATGTCGTCGTGTCGCAAGCGCTCGGCCAACTCGTCGGCCAGCCGTTGCGCCTCGCGTGTGGCCCGTCCCCAGGCAGCGATGCGTGTCGTCGGGTCATCGGCAAAGCGCACGAAGTCGTTGCGATCGGGCAGTTTGCCGTTGGGCAGGGTGCGCACCCAGTCGGCATCGGGCGCGAGCACCACCATGCGGTCCAGAAAACCGGTCGGCTTGTGGCGCCACTTCAAGCCCTTGTCGAGCCAGCCCGGCACAACAGCCTGCTGAAAATGCGGATAGAGCACCAGCCCTTCGTCGGTGGGCTGATAGTCGAGATGCAGGTGGTAGTCGGTGATGCCGCCGTCCCAGTAGGCACCCGGCGGTGCGCCCGGAATGTCGTGCACGGCCTCCAGCAAGAACGGGATCGAGCACGAGGCCTGGATAACCAGCTTGAAGTTGGCATCGCTCAGGTCGAGCCGGCGCGTCTTGAAGTCGCTAGTGCCGAAGGGCAGCGAGGCCCCCGCGGTCGAGAACACGCAACGCTCCAGCCACGCACCCAGGCTTTTGCGGTGGATGCTGTTGGTCGCAAACGCGGCGAGGTAGCCGAACGGCGTGCGCGCCCTGCCCTCGCGTCCGAGGATGTGCCGGCCACGCGAGGTGACGACGTGAAGCTTGTAGCGCGGATGCTTCAGCACCTCGCCGATGCGTCCGCCGAAGAACGTCTTGAGGTTCTCGGCAAAGCTCTGGCTGACCTGCCGCGACGTCATCCGCTTTTGCCCCCGTGGCACATCGAAGCGCTGCTGCACGTAGTCGTGCTCGAAACGCCCGAACGCCTCGACCGGATCGTCCAGGCACGCGGTCGCGAGCCGCCAGGCGCCGATCGACGCGCCAACCAGGTGCACCGGTTGCGTCGAACGCGGCAACCACTCGCCGAACAGGAATCGGTCGATCGGCCCGAGGATCAGCCCTTTCGGGCCCCCCGCCGCGCCGGGAATGGTGCGCACGTCGCGCGGTTGCAGGCCGTGACGTTCGATGTGAGCCCGAGCCGCAGGGCCGGCGTAGATGCGCAGTGCTTTCATGTGAGCGGATCCCGAAGCAAGACGCGTGCGCCGTTGCTCTGACACGGGGGTGTCGCAATAAATGGGGCCATCAAAGCCGGTCGCGCAGCCGCATCAATTCGTCGGCATTGCCCGCACACATCGCACGGAAATCCTTGCCGATACGCCGGTCGGCAGCCGCGGCTCGCCAGAACGCGATCGCAGCCGCGCAAGCGCCGAGCCACACTGGGCGCTGACCCGGCAGCGGCAGCACCGGCGACAGTTCACGCTCCGGTACTTCGCCACCCGCGAGCGGCGCATAGCGCATGGGCAGCATGTCGTAGAGCGGCGCCACAGCTAACCGGCCCTGTTCCGGCCGAAAGCTCAAATTCCCGGTGTGCATGTCGGTGTTGCCGATGAGGCGGCCGAACCACCACAGATGCTGCACGCGGATTTCGTCTTCCGGTGTGACCAGATCGAGCGCCGCGAGTCGCGCCATCAGCCGCGGCCATTCCATTGTGCTTTCTCCGATCAGCTCGGCATTGAGAACATCGAGCGCGCACAGCGGACTGCGGCCGAAAGCGCCGTGCCGGTCGAAGCGCTCGACCTCAAGAAAGGTGCGACCGCCATGGACGAGCACGCGGCTCCGTGCGCAGACCACGCCCGGCAGGGCGGCGGCATGCTCCGATGCCAGATGCTCGCACACCAGCAAGTCGGACCAGCGTCGCACTGCCGCCGAGCGCTCGGTGCCCGAGAACTTGACGAGCACATGCGGCGTGGCGCTGCCTGCCAAAGTACGCCGTGCGGTGAACTTGGGGAACTCGCCGGCGGCGCTGGAGCCGGCAACACCGGCGGCGATCGCGTGCCCGGCCAACGCCACATACTCGTCGCCGATGTCTGCTTCAGGCAAAGGCTCGGCGGCCGCAGCCTTGGCGGCAAGCCACTGTTCGCAGGCCGCGTCGCCGACGATCAGGTTGCCGCTCAGGTCGGTGCCACGCTGACTCATGACGAACAGCACGTCGTCGTCGCTCCACTCGAGCGGATTGGGTGACACCGCCAGCGCTTTGTGCTCGACCTGCGCAAACTGGCGGCCCATGTAGCCTTGCGGCCGCATCTGCTGAAGCGGATACGGCAAGCCGGGCCACCAACCGTCACGCGCGTCGTCGGGCACGGGCCAGGGCGTGCCGGCCAGGTCCATCCAGCTGCCTTCGGGCCGCAGTGGGACGAGTTGGCTCGTGGGGTGCGCCTGCCCGGCGGTGTCCACGGCATACACCGGCAGCGTTGAACGTTCGCCGCGAAGCGGCCGAACCAATGCGTAGCGCGCGCGTCGCGCCTTGCCGGCACTGACAGTGGCATCCGCAAGCCGACTCAGCAGCCGGTGCAGCGTCGGCACGCTGACCTCGAGCGCCGCAGCGAGTTCGCTGGCGCTGGCCGGCCCCCGCGCGAGTACGGCACGCAGTTGCTCCAGCGTGGCCAGGGAAGAAGTTGGCATCTTTAATCGAGAAGATTATTGACTTGATTTATATAAATATTATTCAATCCAATCAACATCCTAACTAATCCATCGAGGATCATGCGAGAAGATATTTGAGTAGATCATCCTACTGACAAGTCTGCCATCAGCCCTTACTTGCGTAACCCTTGCAGCTTGGCGAAAGCACTCGCCATCTGCCCCGACGGCGCCGGCGAGTTGTCGCGACGCGGTCCCTGTTGCTGACCACGGCCCGCCCCTTCGAACCGGTTGTCGCGCGGGCCATCACGTCGCGCCGGCGCCGCATCGAGCCGCATCGACAATGCGATGCGCTTGCGCACCGGGTCGACCTCCATCACCTTGACCCGCACGATGTCGCCGGTCTTGACGATCTCGCGTGCATCCTCGACGAACTTGTTTGCCAGCTGGCTGACGTGCACCAGCCCGTCCTGGTGCACGCCGATGTCGATGAAGGCGCCGAACTGCGCGACGTTGCTTACCGTGCCTTCGAGGATCATTCCTTCGACCAGATCCTTGATGTCTTCGACGCCGTCGTTGAAGCGCGCCACCTTGAAATCGGGACGCGGGTCGCGGCCCGGCTTTTCGAGTTCTCCCAGAATGTCCTTGACGGTAATGACGCCGAACTTCTCATTGGCGAACAACTCGGGCTTGAGCGTCTTCAGCATGTCGGCGCGGCCCATCAGCTCACCTACGGCCAAGCCCGTCTTCACCATGATCTGCTCGACCAGCGGATAGGTCTCCGGGTGCACGCCGGTGATGTCGAGCGGATTGCTGCCACCGCGCACGCGCAGGAAGCCGGCGCTCTGCTCGAAGGCCTTGGGGCCGAAGCCAGTGACTTCGAGCAACTGCTTGCGCGTCGCGAAAGCGCCATGGGCTTCGCGCCACTTCACCACAGCCTTGGCGACGCTGCCCGACAGGCCAGACACACGCGACAGTAGCGGCACGCTCGCCGTATTCAAGTCGACACCGACCGAGTTCACGCAATCTTCGACTACCGCGTGCAGCGTGCGCGCGAGTTCGCTCTGGTTCACGTCGTGCTGGTACTGGCCGACGCCGATCGCCTTGGGGTCGATTTTGACCAGCTCGGCCAACGGGTCTTGTAGCCGCCGCGCGATGCTGGCGGCGCCCCGCAGGCTGACGTCGACGTCGGGCATTTCCTGCGACGCGAGTTCGCTGGCGGAATACACCGAGGCGCCCGCCTCGCTCACCACCACCTTGTCGATCGCCATCTCTGGCGCGCCGGCCTGCGCGGCCATCTTTGCCAGCAGCTTGATGAGATCGGCGGCCAAATTGTCGGTCTCGCGGCTGGCGGTGCCGTTGCCGATCGCGATCAGGTTGACGCCGTGCATGGCGCACAGTTTGCCAAGCGTGTGCAGCGAACCTTCCCAGTCCTTGCGGGGTTCATGCGGAAACACGGTTGCTGTTTCGACCAGCTTGCCGGTGGCATCGACCACCGCGACTTTCACGCCGGTGCGAATGCCGGGGTCGAGGCCCATCACCACGCGCGGGCCAGCCGGTGCGGCGAGCAGCAGGTCTCGCAGGTTGTCGGCAAAGACTTTGATCGCAATCTTTTCGGCGTCTTCGCGCAGGCGGCTGAAGAGGTCGCGCTCGGTCGACAACGAGAGCTTCACGCGCCATGTCCAGGCCACACACTTGCGGATCAGATCGTCGGCGGCCCGGCTGGCGTGGCTCCAACCCAGGTGCAGCGCGATCTTGCCTTCGGCGATTGAAGGCTTGCCCGGCTCCGGCTCGACCGGCAGCACCAGCTTGGCGTCGAGCATCTCCAATGTGCGGCCGCGAAATACCGCCAGCGCACGATGCGACGGCACGCGGCCGATCGGCTCGTCGTAAGCGAAGTAGTCGCGAAACTTCGAGACATCGACGTTGTTTTCGTCCTTGCCCGCCATCAGCGTCGACTTGAACAGGCCCTCGTTCCACAGCCATTCGCGCAGCCGCTGCACCAGCACCGCGTCTTCGGCCCAGCGCTCCGACAGGATGTCGCGCACGCCATCGAGCACCGCCGGCACCGTCGAAAAATCCGGGCCCGGCTTGCCGTCGTCGAGTGTCGTGGCCGGCTTCAAGAAGGCTAGTGCCTCGATTGCCGGGTCGAGCGTCGGGTTGGCGAACAGTTTGTCGGCTAACGGCTCGATGCCGAACTCGCGCGCAATCTGACCCTTGGTGCGGCGCTTCTGCTTGAACGGCAGATACAGATCTTCCAGCTCCTGCTTGGTCGCCGCAAACTCGATGGCGGCACGCAGTTCCGGCGTCAGCTTGCCTTGCTCGTCGATGTTTTTGAGCACCGCGGCGCGGCGGTCTTCGAGTTCACGCAAATAGCTCAGACGCGCTTCGAGTTCGCGCAATTGGATGTCGTCGAGGCCGTCGGTGGCTTCTTTGCGATAGCGAGCGATAAACGGCACCGTGGCCCCGCCATCGAGCAGGTCGATCGCGGCCTTGACCTGGTGTTCACCGACCTTGATTTCGGCGGCGAGCTGGCGAATGATTTTTTGCATGTCTGAACGGGGTCCCTGAGCGTGCGCCGCCAGCGGAGCCGGGAAGCGATTCGAGTGAAGCGCGGAAGTTTGCCATAGCGCTTTTTCCTGTCATGCCGCCAACTGGGCCGGGCCCACAATGATCCGGTGACCAGCCCGACACCGCCGCCCGCAGAGCCAAAGCAGCCTTCACCGCAGAGCGCCGCCAAGAAACCGGCGTCGACGTTCCGAACGGCCCTGCGCGGGCTGCTGACTGCCATTCTCGTGCCGGTGCTGCTCTTTGAAGAATGGGGTTGGATACCGCTTGCCAACTTGGTCGGCCGCCTGGCGCGCCTTCCTCTTTGGGCACGCCTGGAAGACAAGGTGCGCGAACTGCCGCCGTGGGGCGCGCTGCTCGCGTTTTTCATACCGGTGCTGGTGTTGCTGCCCGTGAAGGTCCTGGCGCTGTACCTCTTTAGCGGAGGCCACGCGGCGACCGGGTTCGCGGTGCTGATCGGCGCCAAACTTATCGGTACCGCCATCGTCGCGCGCATCTTTCAGCTGGTCGAAACGTCGCTCATGCGCATTCCGCTTTTTGCGCGCTGGTACCCGCGCTGGAAGGCGTGGAAGAACCGCGTGCTGCTCGCCGTGCGCACGAGCGCGCCTTGGCGGGCCATTCATGCGTTTGAGGAGGCGACCCGCCGACGCTCGCGTCATCTCTGGCGCCGCTTCTGGCGCCCTTGAAACGCAGTCGTCGGCGGCGAGCAGGGCTATGTTCGACGGCGCCCTGCTCGTTGACTCAGGAGTGACGAATTTCTGTGCCCAACACCTTCAAACACTCGCGAATAAAGGCGGCCAGCGCGGTCCAGCCCTTCGCCGACACCATCGTTCCATCGACGTAAGCGTCCGTCGGCGACAGATCGATGTAGGTGCCGCCAGCCAGGGTCACCTCAGGTTCACAGGCGCCCAGAGCTGCCACCTTCTTGCCGCGCACGACCCCGTCGACCGCGATCAAAATCTGCACGCCGTGGCAGATGGTGAAGATCGGCTTCTTCTGCTCATGAAAGTGCCGCACCATGGCCTGAATGCGCTTGTCTGTGCGGATGTACTCCGGACCGCGACCACCAGCCGCATAGACGGCGTGGTACTGGTCGAGTTGTTCCTGGGCCTCCGAGAACGTCTTGTTAATGGTGAAGTAATGACCCATTTTCTCGGTGTAGGTCTGATCTCCCTCGAAGTCGTGCAGCGACGTCTTGATCAAGTCGCCTGCTTTCTTGTCAGGGCAGACCACGTGAACGGTATGGCCCACGGCCTCCATTGCCTGCTGGAATACGAAGATTTCGTATTCCTCGGTGAATTCGCCAGTGAGCATCAGGATTTTTTTTCCGGGCATGGTGTCGATTCTTTCAGTTGATGATTGCTTTGTGGGGGAGTCAGAACGGCGAGTCCGGAAAGTAATATTCCTTGGCGTTTTGCTTGGTGATGAGTGGCGCATCCAGCTTCACTGCACCGCGCACGGGCGCTTGGGCTGCCAGATTGGCCACTGTCAGATAGATCGCCGTCTTGATCATCGAAGGTGGATATGGCGTCTCGACCGGCGTCACGGCGTCACCGTCCATTACCTTCTTGATGATCTCCTTCATGCCGTTGCCGCCCAGGGCGTACTTGATTTCCTTGCGCCCAGACTGCTTGATGGCTTCCAACACACCGAGAAGCATGTCGTCGTCGTTAGCCCAGGCAGCGTTGATCTTCGGGTACTTGGCCAGATAGTCCTGCATCAGTTTGAATGCCTGGTCGCTGTTCCAGTTGGCATACTGAATGTCCAGCACCTTCAGCTCCGTGCCTTTAATGGCGTCCTGGAATCCTTTGATGCGTTCTTCGTCGATCACGGTCGGGATGCCGCGCAACACCACCAGATTGCCCTTGCCACCCAATTTGTCGACCAGGAACTTAGCCGTGTTGCGCCCTACGGCGATGTTGTCGCCGGCCACGTACAGGTCCTGGATCGAAGGATCGTTCAGGCCACGATCGACGACGGTGACAAAGGCTCCCTTGCTCTTGACCGACTTCACCGGGCCGGACAGCTCCTCCGAGCTGAATGGCAGGATCACCAACGCAGCCAGATTACGTCCAGCCGAAAGATCCTCCAGTGCGCTGACCTGAGCCGATGCCGAGGGCGAGGTCTTCACGATCACCTCGATGCCAGGAAAGGCCTTGTTGATTTCCTTGGCCGCCGCCTGCGCGTGGTACACCACACCGGCAGTCCACCCATGGTCCGCCGCGGGGATCGACACTGCCACTGTCTTTTTCTGCGCGTGCGCCCCACCGGCGGCCAACAGCGCTCCGAGCGCCAGTCCTGCGATCCACTTTGTCTTGAACATGTTTGTCTCCGTCTATGTATAGGTTTGAAAACTGCATGGACCCCTGCATAGCTGCCTCGCGGGGTCCGAACGAGGCTATTTCGATTTGGAGAACCGCTGGATCAGCATCGCAATGATGATGATGGCGCCCTGCACCGCGCCAACCAAGTATTCGGAGACCAGATCCGACAGCACCATCAGGTTGGCGATGAGCTCGAGCACGACGGCGCCCGCCAGGGTGCCCCAGATGCGGCCTGTGCCGCCGCGCAGCACCGTGCCGCCAATGACCACGGCGGTGATCACTTGGAGTTCCCACAAAAGACCAGTGGTCGGCGTTGCCGCGCCCAGTCTCGGCACATAGCACATGGCCGCGACCGCCACGCAGGCACCTTGAATCATGTAAGCGATGGCGCGCGTTTTGATCACCGATATGCCGGAGTAGCGAGCCACTTCTTCGTTGGCGCCCACGGCAGCACAGCGCCGGCCATATTTGGTCTTGTAGAGGATGAACGCACCGACAGCCGCGACCGCGAAAGCGATCACGATCGGGATTGGCACACCGGCGACCGTGCCGAAGTAGACGGGGCGATAGATGTCGCGCAGTGAACGGTCGATCGGAATGGTGCCGCCATCCGACAGATAGGTGATCAGGGCGCGAAAGATACCCATGGTGCCCAGCGTTGCGATGAAGGCCTCGATCTTGCCGACGGTGACGATCAGTCCATTGACAAGGCCGCAGACCAGGCCGACCAGCAGTGCGACTGCCATTCCGGCCGGAATGGCCCAGCCGCCGTAGCTCGAGGCCAGGCCGTTCATGCACATGATCATGACGCCGGTGATGAAGGCGGCCATCGAACCGACCGACAGATCCAGCCCGCCCGAAGAAATCACGAAAGTCGCACCCACTGCGATGATGGCGATGAAGGCGCTGCGTGCGACCACGTTGCCGAGGTTGGTCGCAGAAAGGAAGTCAGGATTGATCAGATAACCAATGACCAGCAATGCTGCGAGTGCGAGAAATGGTCCAGCATCGGTCCAGCTGATTGCGAACTCCCGGTCACGTGGAATCGGAAGGGTGTGCGGAATGGCACTCATCGTGTTGTCTCCTCGGGAACCTGGATGTCGCTGGTGGCCAGCAACGCGATATTTTTTTCAGTCATCTGTTCGCCTGTGACTTCTCCGCTGATGCGGCCTTGCCGCATGACCAGGATGCGGTCGCACAGGCCGATGAGTTCCTGCATCTCCGACGAAATCACAATGCAGGCTTTGCCCGTGGCCACCAGCTGCTGGATGAAGGCATAGATCTGCGCCTTGTTGGCAATATCGATGCCGCGGGTGGGCTCATCGATGATGACCACTGAAGGATCTGTCAGAAGGACCTTGGCGAGCAGAAGCTTTTGCTGGTTGCCGCCTGACAGCTGGCCCGCGCGCAAGCGTGCACTCTTGACCCGAATGTCATAGTCCCGAATGCTCCGTTCCAATGCCTGCCCTTCCTGGCGCCTGCGCAGCCAGGGTCCTGGGTACAACCTGCGAAGGGCCGACAACGTCAAGTTGGGCGCCAGCCGTTCCTGCAACAGCAGTCCCTTGCCTTTGCGGTCTTCGGTCAGATAGCCGATCCCGGCATCGATCGCATCGCTCTGCGAGCGCAGACGCAGTGGCTTGCCCATCAGCTCGACGGTTGCAGTCGCAGCGCGCAAGCCGACGATGCCTTCGAACAATTCGGTGCGACCTGCGCCGATCATTCCGGCAAAGCCGAGGATCTCTCCCTTGTGGACCGTGAAGGAAACGTCCTTGACCCGTCCTGGCACATCGGCGTTGCGCACCGCCAGCATTGCCTCGCCGCGCGGCTGGACGGTCTTGGGCGGATACAGCGCATTCAGCTCACGTCCCACCATCAGGTGCGCCATGTCCATCTGGCTGAGCATGTGACCCAGATGTGTGCCGACCACGCAGCCGTCACGCAGCACCGTCAGCTTGTCGGCCAGGCGCTGCACCTCGTCGAGTCGATGACTGATATAGAGCACAGCAACGCCTTTTGCCTTCAGCCCGAAGATAATTTTCATCAGCCGCTCGACCTCGTCGCCGGTCAACACTGCGGTCGGTTCGTCAAATATCACCAGCCGGTGCTCGTCGAGCAAGGCACGGGCAATCTGCACCAGTTGGCGCTCCGCCAGTGGCACGTCGCGCACAAGGGCGTTGGGCGATACATGACAGCCGAGCTCCTCCAGCTTCTCGGAGGCCACGCGGCGCATGGTGCGGTCGTCCACCATGCCCATGCGCCCGAGCTCGCGGCCGAGAAACAGGTTCTGCGCCACGGACAATCCCTCGGCTAACAGAATTTCCTGGTGCACTAGCACGACACCCGCTTGTTGCGCCTGATTGGGCGTGGCGAATTGCGTGGCTTTGCCGTCGAGAACCAGCGTACCGGCACTGGGGTTGAGGTACCCCGACAACAGACGCATCAAGGTCGATTTTCCGGCGCCGTTCTCACCAATGACAGCGTGGATCTCGCCAGCGACGATGTCCAGCGCCACGTCCGAAAGCACCGTGACCGGACCGAATCGCATGCTCAATTTGTCCGCGCGCATTAGCGCCGGAGTACCAAACTGTTTGCCCGCCTCGCATGGCGTGGCGCGCAATGACTCCAGGCCCTGGGTCTGCAGCAACATGCCGGGCACTCAGTCGAACGCCGGGAGAAGCCGGTCGCGGGAATGCTCGATGTGCGCACGCATGGCAGCTGCGGCGGCATCCGAGTTGCCTGCCGCAAAGGCATCCATCAGTGCCTGATGCTCGTCGAGTGCTTCTTCGGTGACACGTCGGTGGAACATCAGTCGAAAGATATGGAAGTGCGTGTGCTGGAAGGCCAGCGTCTCCCTGATGAGTTCGTTCCCTGCAAACTGCATGATGCTGTCGTGGAAAGCCCCGTCCTGTCGGGCGAAGTTCGAGTAGCGCAGTTGCTCGTCGCTGGCATCACCCCGGGACATCCCGCCGGCCGCTTCACGCAGGGTGGCCAGCTTGCTTGGGTCCATTTCGGCAGCCGCTTTGGCTGCGGCATGAGGCTCGAGTTGCAGCCGCAATTCATACAGTTCGTCGAAACGACGTCGCGTGATTTGCGGGGCTGCGCGGTAACCGACCAGGTGCTGCTTGAGGACGAGGCCTTCGCCCTCGAGACGCCCGAGGGCCTCGCGAATTGGCGTGTGGGATACGTTGAATTCCTTGACCAGGCTGTCCACTGTGATGCGCGACCCTGGGGCGATCTTCAACGCCATGAGCTGATTGAAGATCGCTTCGTAGACGTCGCCCGACAGGCTGCCGGCGCGCTGGATCGTGGTGCTGTCTGGCGTCATCTTTTCGTAGTGCAAAGATTCGAAGTTTCGATTGGAGGGTGTGTGCGTCGCATGTGACTTTCGGTGGTCACAGCCTAACAAGTACGATACTATATCCTATACGATCCGATATAGGAAGGTAGTTTGTGCAAATTTCAAATTGGGGTTCGCTTGCACTCGTCAGGAGCTTGCTCGCCCAACGCGGGACCCCTGAGCGCTACGCCGCCTTGCAAGCCGACGTTCTGGTAGAGGCCGAACTGAAGGGTCATCCCTCGCATGGGTTGCAGCGCCTGCCTCGTCTTCTTGCACGCATGGATCGTGGCCTTTTGAACCCCTCTGCGTCCGGTCAAAGTCACTGGCGTTCCGATGCAGTGCTGGTGGTTGAAGGAGAACAGGGGCTGGGCCCTGTCGTGGCGATGCAAGCTCTGCATCAACTCCACCAACGCGCTGCTTCCACCGGTATCGCCCTCGCCGCCATCCGCAACAGCAACCACCTGGGCATGCTGGCCTGGTACGTAGAGCACATTGCTGCGCGAGGATGCATCGGCATTGTTTTCTCATCCAGTGAGGCGCTGGTCCATCCGCACGGCGGCACACGTGCATTCCTGGGTACCAACCCCTTTGCGATCGCGGTACCCACCGCTGGCCGCCCTCTGGTGCTGGACGCGTCCACAAGCATGGTGTCGATGGGAAAGATCCATCATTACGCGGCGAGCGGCCGGCCGCTGCCCGAGGGCTGGGCGCGCGACCGCGAAGGACATCCGACCACCGACGCTGCACGCGCCATGCACGGCGCCATTGCACCGTTCGGTGGCGCCAAAGGTTATGGGCTCGGGATAGCGATCGAACTTTTGATTGCCGCACTCGCCGGTTCGGCCTTGGCGCCAAACGTGCGCGGCACGCTCGACGCCGACGCTCTTTGCAACAAGGGCGATGTGCTCGTCGTCATCGACGCGGCTTCGGCCCCAGACGTTTCACAGCAGCTTTCCGCCTACCTCGACACGGTCCGAGACTCGCCCTCTTCCGAGCCCGACTGTCCGGTGCGGGTGCCAGGCGACGGCGCTGCGCAGCGGCGCACGCATTCGCTGAAGAGTGGTTTCGACATCGCGCCGCAGTTGTGGGCCGAGCTCCAGTCGCTCGACCTCCAGACACCGTCTTCGCCGTCTTCTTTCACCCCCGCATCCATCCTTGAAGGACAAAAACAATGACACTCTTCGCCGCGCTCAGACTCCCTCGTGAAATCCTTTTTGGCAAAGGCCAGCGCCACGCGTTGCCCGCAGTCGCCAGACGCTTTGGCCAACGCGCACTGATTTGCACCGACAGCCGTCTCGCATCAACGCCTGTGTTCGCGGAAATGCTCGCCGCGCTGAGGTCCGCTTCGATCGAGGTGCTGGTGCACGACGGCGTCTTGCCGGATGTGCCACGTGACAGCGTGGCGCTCTGCGTGGATGCGGTGCGGTCCTTTCAGCCGCAGATGGTCATCGGCATAGGTGGCGGCAGCTGCCTGGACATGGCCAAGTGCGTCTCGCTGCTGCTCACTCATGGCGGCACGCTTGCGGACTATTACGGTGAGTTCAAGGTGCCTGGCCCAGTCCTTCCCATCATTGCGGTACCGACCACGGCAGGCACGGGCTCAGAGGTCACTCCGGTGGCGGTGGTCAGCGACACGGATCGCACACTGAAGATCGGGGCGTCGAGTCCCTATCTCATACCAAGCGTCGCGATATGCGATCCCGAATTGACGATGACCTGCCCGTCGGCCCTCACCGCGATCGCCGGAGCCGACGCCATGACGCATGCGATCGAGGCTTTTACCGCAGCACGCAAACCGCCGAACCATGAACTGGCTCAGCAAAATGTGTTCATCGGCAAAGGCGCACTCAGCGATCAATTTGCCCTTTACGCGATCCAGCTCCTGGGGCGCAGCCTGGAAAAAGCCGTGGCCGATGGTTCGAACGAAGACGCGCGTGCTGACGTGATGATGGGTGCGCTCGCGGCCGGCTGTGCATTCGGCACCGCCGGCACGGCTGCAGCGCATGCAGTGCAGTACCCGGCGGGCGCCCTGACCGACACCGCGCATGGCATGGGCGTCGCGACCATGTTGCCCTACGTGATGAGCTACAACCGGTCGGTCTCGGGCGCAGATTTCGCCGAGGTGGGCGAGGCGTTGGGCTTGCCAGCCACCGGCAGCATCGATGACCGGGCCGATGCTGCCATCCGTGAGGTGAGCCGGATCTTCGCGGCCATCGGCATCACGCCCACGCTCGCCGCGCTCGGACTGGCGCGTGACCAGATCGACTGGACATGCGAACAGGCCGTCGGCATCCAGCGCCTCATCAAGAACAATCCTCGCGCCATCGACCTGGCCGGCATGCGACAGCTCGTGCAGGCAGCCTTCGACGGCGATCTGGCTGCGGCCGCACGCTGATTCTTTTCTTCAGGACTCTTCCAATGAACGTAGCCCAACTTCCTTGCCAGCACAGCGCGCTGGCGTTTGACTTCGACACGCTGCCGCAAGGCCTCTACATTGGCGGTCAGTGGCGCCCGGCCAGCAGCGGCGGGCAAATCGACGTCGTTGATCCTTCCACTGAAGGCGTGATCGCAACGGTGCCGGATGCCACGGTCGAGGACGCCGCCAGCGCCGTGCAGGCTGCCGCTCTCGCAGCGCCGGGATGGCGCAAGACCCCACCACGCCAGCGCGCCGAAATACTGCGCCGCTGCTACACGCTGATGACGGAGCGCGCCGAGATGCTGGCCACGCTGATTTCGCTCGAGAACGGCAAAGCCCTGCGCGATGCGCGCGGCGAGGTGGCGTATGCCGCCGAGTTTTTTCGCTGGAACAGCGAGGAGGCAGTCCGTATCACGGGAGAGTTCGGCATCGCCCCCTCGGGCAGCAACCGCATCATCGTGGACTACGTACCGATCGGCATCTGCGTGCTGATCACACCCTGGAACTTCCCTGCAGCCATGGCAACGCGAAAAATCGCTCCGGCGCTTGCGTCCGGCTGCACGGTCATCCTGAAGCCCGCCAGTGAGACGCCTCTTACCGCCTATGCCCTGGCTGCGCTGTACGAAGAAGCCGGCGTACCGCCGGGCGTCGTGAACGTTCTCACCACCTCGGAACCCGGAGCGCTGACGGCTGCGATGCTGGCCGATCCCCGGGTGCGCAAGCTGTCGTTTACCGGGTCGACGGGCGTTGGCCGCACCCTCTTGGCCGAGGCCGCCAAAAGCGTGGTTTCCTGTGCCATGGAACTTGGCGGCAACGCGCCTTTCATCGTCTTCGATGACGCGGACCTGGAGGCCGCACTCGACGGCGCCATGATTGCAAAGATGCGCAACGCCGGCGAAGCCTGCACGGCGGCCAACCGCATTTACGTGCAGTCCGGCATCCACGACGCGTTCGCACATGGTCTGGCCCAACGGATGACCGCGCTGAAAGTTGGCCCTGGTGCGCAGGCAGACACCGAATGCGGTCCGATGATCACGCGCAAGGCGGTTCAGAAGATCGATCGGCTGGTGCAGGACGCCATAGAGCGCGGTGCCCGGGTGGTGTGTGGTGCCGCGGTTCCGGATGGCAACGGCTTCTTTTATCCCCCGACCGTATTAACGGACATTCCAGCCGGTGCCTTGATGGCGCACGAGGAGATCTTCGGCCCTGTTGCGCCCATCTCGCGCTTTGAGACCGAGGCTGAAGTCATTGCGCGTGCCAACGATACCGAATACGGGCTGGCGTCCTATGTGTACACACGCGACGTGGGACGCGGTATGCGAGTTGCCGCGGAACTGGAGGCCGGCATGATCGCCATCAACCGTGGGTTGGTCTCCGATCCCGCCGCGCCGTTCGGTGGCGTCAAGCAAAGCGGTCTGGGCCGCGAGGGCGGGCAGCACCACGGCATCTCGGAGTACATGGAGGCGAAATACATTGCCACCACGTTCTGAGGCGTTGCGTCCCTGACGGCTCGCCTGCGGTCAGCCGCAGGCGCCACCCGGCTTGACCCCGGCCGCGGTCACGCTGCGCGCAATCGCAGAGGCGGCCGTCGCCGTCACGCGCTGCGCCCCCTGCGCCACGGCGTCGATGCCTGCACCGACCGGCTCGCTCGTGTCGAAGCTGCAAGCGGTGGGCACAGTTTCATCGGAGCGCTTCACAGTCCAGCTAAAGCTGCCGTCGACACGCGTTCCTTCGATGGCGTCGAAGCGGCGAACCTGTATTGCGATGCGGTAAACCGGCTGCGACGTCTGGCGCCCACCCTTGCTTGCATCGAAAGCACCGAGCCGACTGGCCACGCCACTCGACAGCGCATCGCGCAGCTCGTCCTCGAAAGAAGACGCCCAACGATGCTGCTCGAGCACATTGACTTGCGCGCTGCGGTCACCGTTCTGCCGCACGACCATCTGCGGTCGCGCGAGACTCTCCGGCATCGAAAGTGGTGCGAGTTCGATGTAGAGCGGCGCAGTGCCAATACCGACCGGGGACGCATTGCTCGCATCCGCAGCTTTCGCAGTGACCGCAGTGCTCGCCGGGTTGGCCAGTGTGTAGTAAGTCGTCGGCTGGCCTGCACAGCCGGCCACGACCAGGGCGGCCAGCGCGGCGAGCATCGTTGAACTCAAAAGCAACTTCATTTCTTGTCGTCCGGTTTGCCGCGCAACAGCGACTCGGGGTGGCGTTCGAGGTAGTCGGTAAGCACCCGAATAGAGCCGGCAGCGCGGGTCAGTTCACGCAGCGTCTGCCGCACGTCCTGCTGCAGCGGCGAGTCGTCTGCCAGCGTGCGCTCGGCGCTGTTCAGCGTCTTGCGCGCATCCTTCATGGCCGCGGTGATCTCGGGCGTGACGTCGTTGTTGATGCGGGTCACCGTGGTCTCGGCGCTTTTCAGCGTCTTGTCGAGCGTGGCCAGGGTCTTGCGCAAGTCGCCTGAGATTTCCTCGTACGGAATCTTGTTCAGCTTGGTCGCGATCTCCTGCACCTGGTTCTGGATTTCGTCCAGGCTGTTGCCAACGGTCGGCACCTCGATCGGGTTCTTGCTCATGTCGACCTTCACCGGCTTCTCCTTGGGGAAGAAATCGAGCGCGACATAGACTTGCCCGGTCAGCAGATTGCCGGTGCGCAACTGGGCGCGCAGGCCGCGCGCAATCAGCGCAGATAGCCGCTCTCTGCGCTCGACCTGTTGATTGGGCAAGTCGCGTGCGCCATCGACCCGCCGCAGCCGATCGGGGTACACCGTGACCAGCACGGGCATCAGGAACGCACGCTCGCTGCGATCGAACTGCACGCCCAACGATTTGACCTCGCCGATCGTGATTCCGCGAAAGTCGACTGCCGCGCCCGGCGACAAACCACGCACCGACTGGTTGAAGTACATCAACAGGTTTTGTGACGGACCGTCGGGCTCCCTCATGGCCGCCTGCTCGTCTTCGGCAAGCGAAAAGGTCGTTTCGCTTTTGGCGACAGGCCCCGGCGTATCGTCCGGCGCCTGAAAAGCGATGCCGCCGAGCAGGATGGTCGTGAGCGACTGCGTCCGCAGCGTAAAGCCGCTGGCGCTGAGTTGCGCATCGATGCCACTGGCATGCCAGAAGCGGGTGTTGACGCCGATGAACTTGTCGTACGGTGTGTTGATAAAGACCCGCAGCGTGACGCCGCGGCCATCGCCATCGAGGTCGAAAGACGCGATCTGCCCAACCTTGACGCGCCGGAAATAGACCGGTGAGCCGATGTCGAGCGAGCCGATGTCGCGCGAGCGCAGCTGGTACTGCGTGCCATTGGTATCGCGCGTGATGATCGGCGGAGCCTCCAGTCCGGCGAACTCCCCGCTGCTTTCCTTTGACACGCCGGCATCGGCGCCGATGTAAGCGCCCGACAGCAAGGTGCCCAGCCCGGAAATACCCGAAGTGTCGAGCCGTGGCCGCACAACCCAGAAGCGCGTGTCTTCGGCCGTAAAGCCGTCGGCGTCCTTGTTGAGTTGCACCAGAACGCGAACGTGCGAGCGATCGCGTGCCAGCCGAATGCGCTCGACCACGCCGATTTGCACGTCCTTGTACTTGATCGCTGTCTTACCGGCTTCGAGGCCGTCGGCGGTCTTGAAGGTCAACACCACTTCCGGCCCGCGTTCCCACAGGATGCGGGCTACCAGCGCGATGCCGACCAGCGCCGCGATGATCGGAATCAACCAGATCAGCGAAGGTATCCAGTCGCGGCGACGCACCACGCGCGGCGCGGGTACGTCAGGCACATCGGGCGGATTCGGCACAGGCTCCTGGGTTCGCTCTTCGCTCATTGATTGCACTCATTCATTTGAAATTCTTTTGGTATCCCAGATCAACCGCGGATCGAAGCTGATCGAAGCCAGCATGGTCAGCACGACCACCGCGGCAAAGGCGCCGATCCCGACCCCCGCCGTCACTTCGGCAAATCCCTTGATGCGCACCAGGCCGGCGAGCAGCGACACCACGAAGACGTCCAGCATCGACCATCGGCCGATGATTTCGAGTAAGCGATAGAGCTTGGCCCGCTCGAGCTGGCGCCAGTCGCTGTGCCGTTGCGCCATCACCGTCAGCAAAAACAGCGCCGACAATTTGAACAGCGGCACCAGGAAACTGGCCGTGAAGATCAGTGCTGCGAGCCCGTAGGAACCCGACACCCAGAAAAAGATGATGCCGCTCAGGATGGTGTCTTGCTGGGTGCCGAACAGGCTGGTCGTGATCATCACCGGCAGCATGTTTGCCGGAACGTACATCACGGCCGCGGCGATCAACAAGGCCCATGTGCGGCGGATGCTGTCGGGCTTACGTTTGCGCAGGCGCGTGCCGCAGCGACCGCACGGGTCGCCGTCGTGAGCTTGCCGCCACACCGTGGCGCAATGATGGCATTCACGCAGGCCGAGTTCGGCCGCGGTGGCCAGCGTGCCGCTACCTTCGTCGACGCAAGTGTGTGTCGACGCGTTGCCGGCCAGCCCGGCCACCCGTGTGCCGAAAGCGTTGAGCGAATCAGGCACTTTCAAGATGTCGGCTCCGGTGGATGCTCGGACGTCGGATTTTCGAATGCCATTTCCCAGAACGCGCGGGGATCGAACGACACCACTGCGGTCAGCAGCACCGTCAGCCCGACGAAAGCCCAAAGTGCCGGGCCTGCCACGACCGTCGCCATGCCCGACAGCTTGACGATGGCGACCAGCACGCCCAACAGAAACACTTCGATCATTCCCCAAGGGCGAAGCGACTGGAGTACCCGCACCAGCAGTGCGAAGCCAGGTGGCCGCGCGCCGCGCGCGAGCGGGACCAGCAGGTAGAAGAGGATCAGCAGCTGTGCGAGGGGAAACAGCAAGGTCGTCGCCAAGACCAGCAGCGCCACCGGCGACATGCCCTCCCCGGTCAGCGCGACCACCGCACCGAACAACGTGGTCTGGCTGCGGCGACCCTGCAACTCGATCTCGACGATCGGAAACAGATTGGCGATGGCGAACAGGATCAGGCTTGCCACTGTGAGCGGGAGGATGCGGCGCTTCTGCTCGCCGGCATTGCGGGCAAGCTCGGTGCCGCAGCGCCGGCAGCGGGCCACCTCGCGGCGCCGCAGGGTCGCGTGCCGATAGACCGCATCGCAGCCATCGCACACCGTCACACCGGGAAGTTCAGTCATGCCGCGATTCTGCCCAAAGCCGGCGAACAGGTCGTGCGAGCGGGCAGAATCCCTCGCATGTTTTCAGACCCGAAGGTGCCGCGCGTCGCGACATCCGACCTGACCGATCCAGCCGGTCGCTCATCCCACCCGTTGTGGAAGACCTTTCTTTTCTTCCTCGCGCCGATGTTGCTCAGCAACATTCTGCAGTCGCTGTCCGGCACGCTCAACAACATCTACGTCGGCCAGATGCTTGGCGTGGGCGCGCTGGCGGCGGTGTCGAGCTTCTTTCCGGTGATGTTCTTTTTCATTGCCTTCGTCATCGGACTGGGCGCCGGCGCGTCGGTGCTCATCGGCCAGGCATGGGGCGCGGGCGACGTCGACAAGGTCAAGGCCGTGGCCGGCACGACGCTCACCGTAGGCGTGCTGATGGGCCTGTTGGTCGCGCTATTCGGCGGCGTGTTTACGACGCCGATGCTGGCCGTGCTCGGCACGCCGGCCGACGTGCTTGCGGACTCGACGCGCTACGCCCGCATCATGTTGATCGCGATGCCGGGGCTCTTCGTGTTCCTGCTGTCGACGGCCATGCTGCGCGGCGTCGGCGACACCGTCACGCCGTTGATGACGCTGTTCATCTCGACGTTGACCGGCCTTGTCGTTACACCGGCGCTGATCCGGGGCTGGGGCGGTTTGCCGCAGCTCGGCGTGGCGAGTGGCGCCTGGGCCACTACGGTGGCGTTCGTTGTCGCGACGCTGTGGCTCGGCTGGCGGCTGCGCCACCGCAAGAGCCCGCTGGCGCCCGATGCGGACTTCATGCGGCACCTGCGCATCAACCCGAAGCTGCTGAAGGCGGTGCTCAAGATCGGCGTCCCTACGGGCGTGCAGACCATCATCATCGCGTTGGCCGAGATCGCGCTGCTGTCGATGGTCAACAGCTACGGGTCGAGCGCAACGGCGGCGTATGGTGCGGTCAATCAGGTGGTGGCGTACGTCCAGTTCCCGGCCATCTCGATCGCGATCACCGCATCGATCCTGGGCGCCCAGGCCATTGGCGCGGGTCATGCCGACAGGCTCGGCGCCATCGCGCGGACGGCGCTGGTCATGAACCTGTGCCTGACCGGGGGCCTGGTGCTGCTGGGCTATCTGTTCTCGCGTCACCTGATGGCCTTGTTCATCACCAGCGCGCCGGTGATCGACATCGCTCAATCACTGCTGCACATCATGCTGTGGAGCCTTGTCATCTTCGGCATGGCGTCGGCGCTGTCCGGGATCATGCGGGCCAGCGGCTCGGTGCTGGTGCCGACGCTGATCTCCATCGTGTGCATCGTCGGTGTCGAGGTGCCAGTGGCGTGGGTCGTGAGCCATCGCATCGGGCTGAACGGGGTGTGGGTGGCTTACCCGGCTGCGTTCGTGGCGATGTTGATTCTGCAGACGTCGTATTACCGGGCTGTGTGGCGCAAGAAGGCGATCAAACGCCTGCTTTAGCGCCGACTGCCAGCGTCACCTCGTCGTGAGGCGCCCGCTTGCAACGCCCCGCCGTTTGCGGGAAAAAATCATCTTTTTTGAAGGCGCGGTAGCGCGTCAGGCTAAACCGTCTCACGCACGTGCTGACAATGCAGAGTGCGGCGCGGAATCCCCACGTCCAAATGCTGCACGCAACAGGGAGTGATATGAAAATAAATGTGAACGGAACAGTTCACGAAGTACGCGCGCCGGCAGAGATGCCTTTGCTGTGGGTTCTTCGTGATCGCCTTGACCTGACCGGAACCAAATTCGGCTGCGGGCACGGCGTTTGTGGTGGCTGCATGGTCTCCATCGACGGTGCGCAAGAGCATGCGTGCCAGGTGACCTGTGGCGATATCGCTGGCAAGGCCGTGACCACCATCGAGGGTCTTCATGGTCCGGTCGCCGAGGCGCTCTTCTCAGCCTGGGAAGCAATCGATGTTTCGCAGTGCGGCTTTTGTCAGCCGGCACAGATCATGAGCGCGTCGATTCTGCTGGCGCACAACATCGACCCTACCGACGACGACATCGACGAAGCGTTGAAGCACAACCTGTGTCGCTGCGGCACCTATGGCCGCATTCGGCAAGCCGTGCATCGCGCGGCCGGCGTGCTGCGTGCCGCCGAATTGGCGGTCGCATGAGCGAAGAAGTCCACATGCCGCCGCCCCGCGGCACGACCTTGCTTTTTCCGGCGATGGCTGACCCGCTCTCCTTCATCCGGCTCGATGCCGACGACAAAGTGACAGTTGTCTCCAAGAGCATGGAAATGGGCCAGGGCATCTACACCGGCCTCGCCACCCTGGTGGCTGAAGAACTCGATGCCCGCCATGACCAGATGCGCGTAGTCGCTGCGCCAATCGGCCAGGCCTACGGCAACGTGCTGATGGGCGGTGGCCAGGGCACCGGCGGCCAGACGTCGGTGCAAGCCGGCTACATGGTCATGCGCCAGGCTGGCGCGGCGATGCGCAGCATGATCCTGTCCGCTGCGGCCACGCGCTGGTCGGTCGAGCCCGGCTCGTTGGAAATCGAACAGGGAGTCGTTCGCGAGCGTGACGGCACGCGCAGCGCGCGCTTCGGCGAACTCGCGCACGACGCCATGGCGCAATCGGTGCCGGCCGACGTCGCGGTCAAGGACGCTTCGCGCTTCATCTACATCGGCAAGCCGTTCGCGCGGCTCGATACGGTGGACAAGATTCGCGGGCAAACCCGCTTCACGCAGGACCTGAAGCTGCCCGCCATGCTGACAGCAGTGATCGCACGCCCAAGCCGTGCGGGTGCGGTCGTGGCTCGCTTTGACGCCGCCCCAGCACTCGCATTTCCCGGAGTGCGTCACGTCGTTCAGGTGCCCGCCGGCGTCGCCGTGGTGGCCGACGATTTCTGGACGGCCATGCAAGGACGCGATCTGCTGCAGATCGAGTGGGATTCGTCGCAAACTTTTCGCAAGTCGTCCGCCGACATCTACGCCGAGCTCGAAGCGATGGTCAACTCGGACTCCGGCACCGTGGCGGCCGCGCAAGGAGATGTGACGGCAGGACTCACCGGCGCGGTCACGCAGTTGCACGGCCACTTCCAGGTGCCTTACCAAGCGCACGCACCCATGGAGACGATGAACATCGTGGTCCAGTTGGGCGATGGTGCGCTGCAAGTCTGGGGGGGAATGCAAATGGTGTCGATCGACCAGTTCCAGCTGGCTCAGGCGGCCGGCGTGAGGCCCGACAAGGTCACCTTCCACATGCAGATGACGGGTGGCAGCTTCGGGCGCTGCGCCACCGCGCACAGTGTTCCGGGCATCGAAGCCTTGAGCATCGTTGGAGCGCTGAGCACCAACGTCCCGCTCAAGCTCATGTACGACCGGCCCGACGACATGGCCGGACCGCACAACGCCTACAGGCCGGCCTTCGTGCACCGCATCGACGCGGGGCTCGACGCGGAGGGTCGACTGGTCGCGTGGCGGCATCGGCTCGCCGGGCAGTCGGTCGCTACCGGCACGTTGATGGAAGGCGGCATGGTGCACGACGGTGTAGACACCTTTTCGGTAGAAGGTGGCATCGATCAGCCCTACGACATACCAAACCTGCGCATCGAGTTGCACAGCCCGAATTATCCGATCACACCGTCTTGGCTTCGTACCTCCGGCGTGTTTCACAACGCCTTTGCCATCGAGTCCATGATGGACATGCTGGCACTTGCCGCGAACAAGGATCCGATCAAGTTCCGGCGCGCTGCCCTGCCCGCGGAATCGCGCGAACGCGGCTGTATCGATCTGGTCGCCGACAAGGCGGGGTGGTTCGAGCCCATGGCGGCCGCTTCCAACAGTGGCCGTCGCGGGCGCGGCGTTGCCGTGACCTTCGGTCACCGCTCCTACGGCGCTGTGGTCGTGGAAGTCACGGTGGCAGCCGATGGCAAGTCGTATTCCGTCGACCGCGTCGTCGCGGCGCTCGATTGCGGCCTGGTCATCAACCCGGACAACGTCGTCTCGCAGATGGAAGGGTCGGTGGCGTTCGGCTTGTCATTGGCGCGCTTCGGTCAGATCACCTTCACCGATGGCGAGGTCGACCAGCAGTTCTTCTCCGACTACCACGTGACGCGCATGCACACGATGCCGTCCGTGGAGTCGCACATCGTGCAGTCGCCGCAACCGCCGAGCGGCGCCAGCGAGACGATTGCCTGCGTCATCGCGCCGGCGCTGGCCAACGCCCTGGCGATGGCGTGCGGTCAACGGTGCCATGCGGTGCCATTGGTGCTGGCCGGCGAAGTGATCGAGCCCTGGTCTGTGCCGGCCGGGCTGAACACTTTTGCCGGTGCGTCGGGCTGGCGCCCGCCCGCAGGATGGCTACCGATCTCGTCGCGCGAGCCGGCCCGCCATGGATAGCGCTCCCGAGGAGCATGGGCCGGGCATCATGGGTCCGGGACGCCTGGAGGCCTTCAGCGACGGGGTCATTGCCGTCATCATCACGATCATGGTGCTGGAACTCAAGGCACCGCACCCGCTGACGTGGCCAGGCCTGGTCGGACTTGCACCCGTCATGCTGAGCTATGTGCTGAGCTTTTTGGTGGTCGCCGTGATGTGGGTCAATCATCACCACATCGTGCGCACGCTGCGACGCGTCGATGGGCGCATTCTGTGGATGAATCTTCACCTGTTGTTCTGGATGTCGCTCATCCCGTTCACGACCAGTCTGGTGGGCGAAAACCATGGGTCGTCCCTCGCGACGTGCCTTTATGGCTTGAACCTCGCTGCCTGTTCGCTGGCCTTTCCCGGCCTGACATGGGAGGCCTGGCGTCAAAGCAAGGCCGGCCAAGCCAGTAGCCGACCGCCGAAGTGGCGTGGCGACATCGCCGTGGTGCTCGTCTACCTAAGCGCTGCTGCGCTGAGCTTCGTGTCGGTGTACATCAGCTACGTCATCTACGCGGCCGTGCCCCTTTTGTACTTTGTTCCAGAGCGGCAATTCAAGGCAGCGCGCACGGCCTGACAGGCGCCTCTGCAATTTAGGTTTATCCAATCTTCATACTGCCACTCGCAAATTTTCATCACTCTCAGGGAATCACAATGAACGCAAAAAAATCAGTCCTCTCCATCGGTCTTCAGCCCACCCTCATCGACTATGCGGATCCGGCTTACGCGGCCTTTCCCGGCATGACTGCCGAGAAAGTACAGGGCGGTCTCGACAAGGACATCGCCACTTTGACGGCTTTGGGCTACGACGCGAAGTTGTGCCTGACCGATTTCGGCGCGACGGCCGAGGCCATGATCCGCGCGAGCCTGCAAGAGAAGCGCTACGACTGCGTAGTGATCGGCGCCGGCGTTCGCACCATCGGCAAGAACTTTCTGCCGTTCGAGAAAATGCTCAACGTGGTTCACGAAGGCGCGCCACAGGCACGCCTCTGTTTCAACACCGGGCCGTTCGATACGGCCGAAGCGGTGAAGCGCTGGTGCCCGATCGACTGAGTTTGCCGCAGCGCCAGCCGGTCGGCTAACCGGCGTTCAATGTTCGCTCGAACAATGCGAGCAAATGCCGCGCGAACAGGTCCATGTTCGTCGCGCGGTCCGTCTCGCCGGTCATCACGGTTTCCAGCGCCACCGAATCGCCGACTACTGCCAGACAGACGCGGCCTGCCGGATCGCCGTACGGACTGCCCACCGGCCCTGCCGCACCGCTCTCGCTGATGCCCCAGGTCGCGCGGTGGATGTCGCGTGCCTTGCCGGCAACGAGCTGCGCATAGGGTTCGGTTTCTCCGCGAAGGCCGACCATGTCGTCGGCGGTCAGACCGAGCAAACCCTTGCCGGCACGGCGCGAGTAAACGACCGCGCCACCAAGGAAATAGGCAGACGCGCCGGGGATCGCGAGCAGCGCGGCTGAGACGAGTCCGCCAGCCGACGATTCCGTTACCGCAACGGTTTCGCCGCGCGCACGAAGAACTGCACCGACACGTGCAGCGATTAGCGCCAACGGCTCGGGTAAATCAGACATCGAGAACCTTTCGATCGTGAGCGGCGGCTTCGACCGGCGCCGCCTTGCCACCGATCATCCACCAAGCACTCGCCGCGCTCAGCAACGCCAACCCGGCGCACAGCAGCATGACCCACCGAAAGCCGCTGACAAAGGCATCCGCCACCGTATGCTTGAGCGCCGCCGTGGTCGCTGCATCGAGGCCGGTCGGCAACGCCGCACCCGCCAGTTTGGCGCGTTCGCCTTGCAGAAAGGCGGTGACCGCAGGCGAAGCGCCCATCACATGCAGCCGGTCGGCCATCGCAGCGTCGAAAGCCCACGCCATGACCACGCCGAACACCGCGATCGCCAGCACCGAAGCGGCACGCGACACCGCGTTGTTGACCCCCGACGCCACACCTGCGAGATCGGAGCCAACCGCGTTCATGACGGTGGTCGTGAGCGGTGCCACGGTGATCGTCATGCCAAGGCCCAACACCACGACGGCCGGGAAGAATCCGCTCTAGTAGCTCGCCCCGACCCCCGGCACTGCGAACAGCGCGAAGCCTGCGGCCGCGATGGTCGGGCCGATCACCAATGGCACGCGCGGTCCGAAGCGGTCGACCAGTTGCCCGGCCCAGCGTGACAGCGCGAACATGATGAGGATGAACGGCAGCAGCGCGGCGCCTGCGACGGTGGCGGAGTAGCCCTGCGCCTGGATCATGTTGAGAGGAAAGAAGTAAAGGCCGCCACCGAGCGCGGCATAGAGCAACAACGTCAGCAAATTGGCGCCTCCGAAGTTCGCGACCTTGAACAAGGCGAGTGGCAGCATCGGTGAGAGCAGCCGGCTTTCGACCACGATGAAGGCGACAGTCCCTGCTACGCCGAGCACCAGCGCTGCAAGAACATAGGGCGATGTCCAGCGCTGCGTCGGTGCCTCGATGAAAGCGTAGACGATGCCACCCAGCGCCACGGTCGCCAGCAAGGCGCCCCACGCGTCGAGCGCACCGGCCTTCGGGTTGCGGCTTTCCGGCACGTGGCGCCACACCAGCAGTAGCACAACGGCGGCCATCGGCAGATTGATCAAGAAGGCCCAGGCCCACGAGAAGCGATCGACAAGAAAGCCGCCGAGCACTGGCCCGATGGCGGCGGTGATGCCGCTGAAACCCGACCAGGTGCCGATGGCACGCCCGCGTTCTTTTTCGGGAAACGACGCGCTGATGAGCGCCAGGCTACCAGGCACCAGCAGGGCCCCGCCGACGCCTTGCAGTGCGCGCGCCGCGATGAGCTGATTCACGTCGCCGACCGCAGCGCAGGCGGCCGATGCCAGTGCGAACATGCCGACCCCGATAGCGAAGATGCGACGCCGCCCAAAGTGGTCGCCCAACGCGCCGCCAACCAGCAGCAGCGCCGCCAACAACAAGGCGTACGACTCGACAACCCATTGCGCCTGGAAAGCCGTCGCATGTAAATCGCGCTGGATGGCGGGCAAGGCGACGTTGACAACCGTGCCGTCGATGAAGGTCATGCTGGAACCAACGATGGCGGCGGCCAGCACCCAGGGCCGCGATGCCTGGGGGCACGGCGTCGTGGCGGACTTGCCGATCTGCGTCATCGGCCCGGGCTCTACTTGTCGCGGGTGCGCAGCACGCTGAACACGCCGGCCAGCGCGGCGCAGGCGGCGGCTACCGCCAAAGCGATAACCTGGCCACGCCCTTCGTGTGGTCCCCACACGCTGAAGATGGCGGCGAGCATGACTGCGCCGAGCGTTTGGCCGGTAAGGCGCGCGGTGCCCAGCATGCCGCTCGCGGCACCGCTTCGTTGCGGCGGTGGCGAGGTCACGATCGTATGGTTGTTGGGCGACTGGAATAATCCAAAGCCGGCACCGCACAGCGCCATGCGCCACACGATGTTCAGGTTCGAAGGGTCGACCGGCAACGCGGCCAGCAGCGCAAGGCCCAGCGCCATCAACGCCATGCCGATACCGCCGAGCAATCCGTCCGGTACACGGCCGATCAACCGCCCCGCGATGGGCGCCGCCACCACGATGGCGAGCGGCCACGCGGTGATGAGCAACCCCGCCTCGATGTGCGACCGGTGCAGCGTTTCAAGCAGCATGAACGGCAGCGCGATGTAAGACAGCATCTGCGCACTGAAGGCGCCCACGGACGAACACATTGACAGTGCGAACACAGGGATGCGCATCAGGTCGACCGGGAACAGCGGCACGGCCAGTGTGCGCTGGCGCAGCAGGTAGAACACGCCCACGGCAATGCCGGCCGCCAGCAGCACCCACGCCATCGGGTCGGCGCCCTGCCCGCCTTCTCGCACTCCGAGCCGGTCGGCGCCGATGAAGATCAGCGAGAACATCGCGATGTTCAGCACCACGTCGAAAAGCGAAAAGCGCGAGCCTGCGGCCGGTGGCACGCGGTTCGCGGGCAACGACTGCATGCCGAGGAAGAACACCACGATGCCGAGCGGCACATTGAGCGCGAAGAGCCAGGGCCACGAGGCGACCGACAAAATGGCCGCGGCCACCGATGGCCCCGCAACCGAGGCCGTGGCCACGACCAGCGAGTTGATCGCCATGCCGCGCCCCAGCTTGGCCGACGGATAGATCAGCCGAACCAGCGCCGCATTCACGCTCATGATTCCGGCTGCGCCCAAGCCCTGCAGCGCGCGTGCCGCGATCAGCGTGCCGAGCGAATTCGACAGCGTGGCGCCGAGCGATGCCAGCGTGAAGAACGCCATGCCGACGAGGTAGACGCGACGGTAGCCGACCAGGTCGCCGAGCGAAGCCAACGGCAGCAGCAACACCAGGATGGCGATCTGGTATGCATTGACGACCCAGATGGAATGCGAGGCACTGGCATTGAGTTCGCGCGCGATGCCGGGCAGCGCCAGGTTGACGATGGTGCCGTCGAGCACCGCCACGGCAATGCCCAGGATGATGACCATCATGGCGCGGTTGCGGGCGGGCTGGGCCAGGCCGTCACCGAGCATTGGTGCGGCGCTCAAGGCACCGGACGTTTCCGAAACGATCGCGCTCACAGTGCCCGCTCCAGCAGTCGTGCCGAGTGCCCACCGCCGCGTTGACGCCGCAGGTCACGCTGTAGGCCGCCCCGCGACAGGCCGTAGTGGTCGATCATCACGAACGATGAGTTGGCCAGGTAGACGAAGAAAGCAGCCAGTGCGAAGCCGCCGATGCATACCAGGCCGAGATACAGCAACTGACCGATACCGAGGGACAGGAAGAATGCCGTCAGGCTCGTCTGCACGGCACCGATGTCGGCCCCCAGGCTTTGCCAGGTGGCCGGCAGGTACATGTCGATGGCGAAGGGAGCGATGGCGGACAGCAGGCCCAGCAACAGGGCCATTTTCAGAAAGCGGGAAAGCATCATGCGATTGTCGCAATCCCGGTAACCGATCACTCGATATGGTCTTGTTCGGAAGGATGCTGACCCTGGTGCTAGCCGCAGGGAGCGGCTGTTCATTATGAAATTTGGCCTATTGCGGGGCCGTGCGCTCCAGCGTCCGCTTCATGATGGCCGAGGCCTCCTCGACCATCGCGTCGATAGCCGTTGTGAGCGTATCGGGCAGGACGTCGGTGATCCAGACGATCTGGCAGCTGTTCAACGCGGTCTGAAAGACTTGCACCGAGGCATTGTGGTGCGCCGCACGACCGCCGACCGCCGAGTACGCGAGCCGATGCGCCGCATCATCGACCGCCAGGATGATTTCGCGCGACACCACGCCGTTGGCGAAAGTGACGATGCGCGCTTTCGGTTCGAGCTTGACCTCGACGACGAAGCCCGGCACCAGCCGCTCGTGCACCAACTCCCAGTCGCGCACGGCTTCCCACACTTGCTGGGCCGGGGCTTCTATATCGATTTGCTTGTAGATGGATGCCATGCTCGCATTCAACCCCAAGGCAGGTTGAAAAGCGAGTTCATTCTGTTCGGTTGCGCACCATCGGTGTGGAGCAGCTTCAGACCAAGCGCTACTCCCCATCTCCAGCGGCGTGTCGCCGCCAGCCGTGGGGGTCGCCTCGTTTGCCTACACGTCTGCGCTTTTGTGCGCGCCGTGCGTAGTGCTGAGTCACGAGCGTGTTGTGTCGAGTCCCTAAAGACAACTCGAATCTGTCTCCTTTCATGCGGCGGCTCACTAGGGCGTATGCCAACTGCCTCGAAGGCTTCTCGTGCAAATCGTATGGGGGCGTATTGGGCGTGAGCGCTTGTCATGCGGTGGCCGTTGATTATTCCAAGAGCCTTCCGCCTACGAGCCGGCGGGCGGGAAATCCCTCGGTTCGGAGCCGTCATCCACGATGATTGCGGCATGACACAAGCGTATTCGATCGAAGAAGGAACGGCGCATCCACTGGGCGCCACCTACACCGGCCACGGCGTCAACTTCGCGCTGTTCACCGCGCACGGCACCAAGGTGGAGGTCTGCATCTACGACGACGCCGGCGTCGAGGAACTGGCCCGCATCACGTTGCCTGAATACACCGACGAGGTTTGGCACGGCTTCGTGCCGGGCCTGCAACCCGGTGCCCGTTATGGCTATCGGGTGCATGGCCCCTACGAGCCGGAGAAAGGCCATCGCTTCAACCACAACAAGCTTCTGATGGACCCATATGCCAAAGCGCACATGGGCGAGCTGAAATGGGGGCCGGAGCTCTTCGGCTACACCGTCGGCCATGAGGATGCCGACCTGAGCTTCGACGAGCGTGACAGTGCGCACATGGTGCCCAAATGCGTGGTGGTCGATTCGCACTTTCAGTGGAAGCAGACCCGAAACGTTCGGGTGCCGTGGGACCAGACGGTGTTCTACGAAACCCACGTGCGCGGCTTCACTATGCGCCGGCCCGACGTGCCCGAACACATGCGCGGCACCTTCGCCGGCCTGGCGCAAGACGGCCCCATCAAGCACATCCGTGAGCTCGGCGTCACCAGTGTCGAATTGCTGCCGATACAAATGTTCTTGAATCAGCCGTTCCTGACGGACAAGGGCCTTACCAATTACTGGGGCTACGACACGATTGGGTTCTTTGCGCTCGACCAGCGCTACATGGACGGGCCCAACATCGACGAGTTCAAGGCAATGGTCGACCGCTTTCACGAGAGCGGGCTCGAAGTCATCATGGACGTGGTCTACAACCACACGCCAGAAGGCAACGAGCTCGGTCCGACGCTGTCTTTCAAGGGCATCGACAACGCGAGCTACTACCGGCTCATGCCTGGCGGTGAAGGCGAAGAAGGCCCAGGCGCGCGTTACTACATCAACGACACCGGTACCGGCAACACGCTCAACCTGAGCCACCCACGCGTCCTGCAGATGGTGACCGACAGCCTGCGTTACTGGGTCACCGAGATGCGCGTCGACGGCTTCCGCTTCGACCTGGCGACCATCCTGGCGCGCGAGCCGTACGGCTTCGACGAAGGCGGCGGCTTCCTGAAGAGCTGCCGGCAAGACCCGGTGCTGTCGAGCGTCAAACTGGTAGCCGAGCCGTGGGACATCGGCCCCGGTGGCTATCAGGTGGGAGGCTTTCCGCCGGGCTGGGCCGAGTGGAACGACCAATTCCGCGACAACGTACGCGCCTGGTGGAAAGGCGACGAGGCACTCGCACCCAAGCTGGCGCAATGCCTGTCTGCAAGTGGCGGCCACTTTAACCACCGCGGCCGCCGGCCTTGGGCCAGCGTCAACTTCATTACCGCGCACGACGGCTTCACACTGGCCGATACGGTGAGCTACAACGAGAAGCACAACGACGCCAACGGCGAAGACAACCGCGACGGTTCTTCGGACAACCGCTCATGGAACTGCGGCGTCGAAGGCGACACCGAGGATGACGCAGTGCTTGAACTGCGTGCGCGCCAGCAGCGCAACATGCTCGCGACGCTGCTGCTGTCGCAAGGCACGCCCATGGTGCTGGCCGGCGACGAATTCGGCCGCACGCAACAAGGCAACAACAATGCCTACTGCCAGGACGACGACATCTCGTGGCTGCACTGGGAGATCGACGAGCGCGGCCAGGCGCTCAACCGCTTCACGCGACGCCTCCTCGCTTTGCGCAAGGGCCTGCCGGTGCTGCGTCGTGGTCGCTTCCTGTCGGGCGACGTCAAGCAGGAGACGCTGCTCAAGGACGTGACATGGCTGGCACCCGATGGTGCCGAGATGGATTCCGGCCACTGGGACGATCCGCAGACGCGCTCCTTCGGCATGCTGCTCGAAGGCACGGCGCAAGCGTCTTCCATCGCGCGGCCGGCCGCCGATGCCACGGTCATGATCATGATCAACAGCTGGCAAGACGCCATCGAGTTCAAGCTGCCGGCGCGCGGCGATGGCGTGCACTGGTCACGCCTGATAGACACCGCGCTCGACCCACAGGAGCCTGAAGACTTCGAGCCTGAGGCGACCTACACGGTGACCGGGCGGTCAATGTTGTTGTTCGTCGCAGCTGGCGAAGAACAGTCGGCAGAGGCAGTCGCCGCCTTGGTCGCATCTCTCTGATAACGGTGTATCGAAAAAGAGTCGTTGCAAGACCCACCAATGGCACGCGACGTACTCCTCACCTTCAACCCCGGCTCCTCGACCATCAAGCTCGGGCTCTTTGCCATCGAGGACGGCAAGGCCCGTGCATTCGGCCAAGGTGCGATCGATCTGCGGCACACGCCGCTCGCTCTGCAGCTTGAGGAGGCAGAGCGACCATTGAAAGTGACATTGAAGTCGCACGCTGCCGACGACCTGCACGATGTCATCGATGAAACGCTCGGCTGGCTGGCAAGTCATTTCGAGTCCGACAAGCTCGTCGCCGTAGCGCATCGCGTGGTGCATGGCGGCGATCGATTCGATGGTGCGACGCAGATCACCGACGACACGCTTGCGGCTATCGATGGTTTGTCATCTCTCGCACCCTTGCATCAGCCGCAGAGTCTTCGCCTGATCCGCGCAGTGCAAAAGTTGCGGCCTGCCCTGCCGCAAGCCGCCTCGTTCGACACTGCGTTTCACCGTACGCAAAGCGATCTGGTGCGCCGCTTCGCCCTCCCCCGCGAGTTGTTCGACCAGGGTATCAAGCGCTATGGGTTTCACGGACTGTCGTACAAATTTATCGCCGGCCAATTGGAGGGCCAAGGCCATGTCACTCCATACCGACGCGTCGTTGTCGCGCACCTCGGTAGTGGCGCGAGCCTGTGCGGCCTGAAGGACGGCGTCAGCCGCGACACCAGCATGTCGTTCTCCACCCTGGACGGCATCCCGATGGCGACTCGTCCCGGAGCACTCGACCCTGGCGTGCTGCTGCATCTGCAGAAGGAGAAGTGCATGTCCCTGGACACGCTAGAAGACATGCTTTACCACCGTTCGGGATTACTCGGCATCTCCGGCATTTCTGCGGACAGTCGCGAACTGGTCGACAGCGACGCGACCGAAGCGCACGAGGCCATGGCGCTCTTCGCGCTGCGGGTAGCGCGCGAGATGGCGGCGATCGCCACCACGCTCGGCGGCCTCGATGCCATCGTGTTCACCGCGGGCATCGGTGAACACCAGCCAACCGTTCGCGCGGATATCGCAGAGCACCTCGCATGGCTGGGAGTGCGCGTGGACGCTGAGGCCAATGCCGCACACAAGCCTCGCATCGACACAGCCGACAGCAAGATCGCCCTCCTCGTCATGCGCACCGACGAAGAACGGGTGATCGCCGACGAGGCCTGTCAGGTACTGTTTCCAATAGAAGCGAGATAGCAACTAGAAAGTCCACTTAGCGCTGACTCGCGCACTGCGCGGGTCCATCGGATGCACATGCCGATCGGCAACACCTGCGCCGCACGACCCGCTTACCACTGCGCCCGATGTGCAGGACGCGTACAAGTACTCGATGTCGTTTCCCTTCTTGCCTGCAATATTGAACACGTCCAGCCCCAGGGTCAGGTGCTTGCTCATCACATAGCGAGTGCCGAAGTTGAGCAGTGTGTTGGAGCGCGACCGCACCGTGTCGAGCGTATCGAGTGCGCGCGGCCCGAGGTAGCGCAGCCAGAGCGATGCGGTCCACGGCCCATCGATGTAGGTGACGCCCGTCGCCAGCACGCGCTCCACCGCGTTGTCGACATAGTTACCCTCGCCTACTGGTGCGATTCCTTTGAACCGGGCGCGTGACAGGGCCGCGTCGACCTGGAAACGGAAGGCGCTGTTGAGCCTCCATTTCAGCGTTGCCTCGATGCCGCGCCGGCTGCTCGCCCTGCCCGGCTCGGTCGAGCCCGCGTCGCCGACGTAGACCAGTTCCGAGTCGAGATCGAGCTTCCAGAGCGCCACGGTCGTCGTCAGGTCTTCGTTCGGCTGAAAGCGCCAACCAACCTCGGCGCCCTTCCCCTTGACCAGCGCCGGCACGCGGTCTGCAGCCTGCCCGGTCTGCGGATCGACGCTGATCGCGGCGCCGCGCACATCGTTGCTGTGAAAGCCGACGCCTGCGTTCAGATAGAACTCGTGCTCCGGAGTCAGCGTGAAGATCAGCCCCGTCTTAGGGCTGGCGAGCGAGTCGTGTCCCTTGCCGCTGTTGAGCGGCCCGTAGACCGGCTCGCGTCCGTGCACGTTGTAATGCAGCGCGTCCCCGCGCAAGCCCACGTAGCCGCGCCAGCGGTCGCTGAGGTACGCCAGCTGCTGCGCGTACACGGAAAACAGATCCTCGGATACCTTGTCGTCGCGCACCGTAGACAGCCGCTGTCGCGCTTCGGTGTTGTAGAGCCCGACCTCGCCGATGCGGTCGCTGCGCCACTGGGCGCCAAAGGTCAGCACGCCATCGAGTGCGCCGATCTTGTTGGGCATCACGTGCGAGGCTTGCGCGCCGAAGATGTTGCGCCGGTCGGTCTGCTCGAACTGGTCGCCATTGACCGGATTGTTCAGAAAGTAGGTGAAGTCGGAGAACAGATTAAAGCGGTAGGCAATCGCATAAGCGCTGACGTTGGTCTCACCTGCGGCGGTCTTGTTGAACCACTTGCCCGACAGGCTGACGCGCTGGGTCTCGCCGCGATCGGTCGGGTTGAGCGAGCCGAAGCGCGGCAGCTCGCCGCTATCGATGAGCCGTTGCGGCACCTGGTCGGTCGAGGTCCAGCGGCTCTTGTAGGCCATGCCGGTAATGCTGAAGCCTTGCGTCGGCGAGCCCTGCGAGTAGCGCAGGACGGCGTTGGTCTTCTTGAGGTTCTCCGGCACGTCCCACGGACCGTCGTTGCCGACCAGCTCGACGGCGCCCAGCCAGGTTTGGTCGCCCTCCGTGCGCGAGCCGGCGGCCAGCAGGCGCTTGTAGTTATTGGAGCCGTACGTGACCTCGGCGAACGGTGCATCGAGTGCGCTGAAGTAGTCGAGCGACGCACTGCCTGCGAGAGAAAAGTCGCCGCCTTCGGCAAAGTAAGGTCCCTTGCGGTACTTCACGCCAGACACCAGCTCGGGGATGAGGAAGTTGAGATCGGCGTATCCCTGGCCGTGACCATGCGTGGGCATGTTGACTGGCATGCCATCCACGCTGACTGCGAAGTCGGTGCCGTGGTCGAGGTTGAATCCGCGCAGGAAATACTGGTTGGCTTTGCCGTCGCCCGAGTGCTGCGTTGCCACCACGCCCGGCACCGCCTCGACAATGTCGCCGGGGCGCAACTTGGGACGCGCCCGGAACACCTCGCGCTCGGCCGCGCCTTCGCTGGCGCTGTCGGCTGCGCCGATGGTGGCGTCGCGTGGGCCGCGGACTTCTATCTCTGGCAGGTGGCTGCTGTCTTGCGCCATCGCGGCACCGCCCAGCAACGACAGTGTGCCGAGCGTGAAGCTGAACGCATGGGAACGGGAACGGGCGTGCATGAGTGTTCGGATTCGAGCCATACGAATCTCCTCTTGTTTTGTTTGTGGGTTGCCATCGCAGTGCGCGTGGCGCTGCGCAGAGCCCCGCGACGCGGGTCGCGAGCTGCTGCGAGATCGCTTGCTCTAACGGCGGTGCCGCGCTCGGCGGGCCGCTCGACTGTCTTCAGTCGTTCAGGTCGACGAAGCCTGCGGTGGCCGCTCGATGCGCCACGGGTCGGAGTTGCCCGGTGCAGCCGACTTTGGGGTTCTCCACGCCTTGCCGAATGCTTCGGAAGGCGGAGGTAATTCGGTGACATTGCCGGCCGCCATGAAAAGGAACGACGCACCGGCCTGCGCCGCGTCCGTCGAGAGACCACCGTCGGCAAAGTCCGAAGCGTCTTCCTGGATCACGCTCGCATCGCCGAGTTGATGATGGTGCCGAAGGCCGAGTGCGTGGGCATGCTCATGGGCATCGGCTCGGGAGTGGCCGTGCAAATCGCCATACTGCGCGCGCCGGAAGTCGCGCCAGCCGCCCATCGAATCGTGCGGATCGGTTGCAACGATGCGCTCGGTCACCTCAGCTCGGTGCGTGTGCCGCGCGCCCAGCATAGAGATGACCGCAGCCGACACTGCCTGCAACGGCAAACTCACTGCCAGGATCGCGACGATCAGCCACTGCACGAGCCAAAACGCACCGCCCAGCGCCGGCACCCCAGGGGGGTGAGTTGGCAACGCATGGCGAAGGCTAGCTTGCAGAGTTGGCATGGAGCGGCGGGAACGATTTGGATCCAGAGTACATACGCGGGAACCATGCCACCGGATTCAAAGGCCGGTAACGCGGAGTCAGGGCGGGCCTTCGATGCTTCGGGGTCCGCAACCAGACTCCACGACCATGAAGTTCGCCTTGTCGGTGCTGGTCTTAAGAGCAGTCATTCATTCGTGCCGCCAGACCTTTACGGACGACACCACAAGTATCAGCACGAGGAGCGGTAGCAAGACAGTATCGGGGACGATGCCGAGGAGTTGACCACCAATGGCCGTGCCGACGATGGAGCCAACCGCGAGCAACAGCACGAAGCGCCGATTTAAACGAATGACGTCGAACGCTTGGTGACGGCTGTATCGGAAAAAAGCGACGAGCATCGTGGGCAGGCTAACCGCCAGCGACATGCTTCCCGCAAGCTTGATGTCAAGGCCGAAAAGGATGACGAGGGTCGGGATAAGCAACTCGCCCCCAGCCACTCCCATGAGTGCTGCGACGACGCCGATGCCGAACCCCACCACCACCCCTGCGACCATTTGCGCAGTGCCTTCAAGCAGTGGCTTGCTGCCTGCCGCGCCATGTCCAAGCACCAACACGCCGGCGATTAAGACAAGCATGACGGCAAGAGTCTGGTAAAGCGTGCGGCTCTTCATTCGAGTTGCCCACGATGCCCCGAACCATGCCCCGAGCATGCTGCCCGCAAGGAGATTGACCGCGATAGTCCAGTGCTGCGCGACCTCTTCTACCGGAACGACCCTACTACGGAACACGAGAGCGCTGGCAACAACTACCAGGCTCGTTGCCTTGTTAAGCACAACTGACTGGAGTGCGGCGAACCCGAAAAGACCAATGAGCAGCGGCAAACGGAACTCTGCACCGCCAAGGCCGATAAGACCGCCCAGCGTCCCCACGGCGGCACCAGCACACAGCGTGACAAACGCGCTTCTACTCATCGATTTTTCTTGCAAGCTAACTCCCATGTCCGCATCTGGCCCAGTTGCGGTATGCGGCATAAGGCTATCGTGCCGGATTCGCGCCTACCTGGCCCTCCCAGCCTCGCCGGGAACGATCAAACCTTTGGCGGCTCCGTCTTGATCGGATGCCCCCCAAACTCATTTCGCATCGCAGCCAGCAGCTTGTCGGTGAACGAGTCGTCGTCGCGAGAGCGCAGCCGTTCGAGCAGCGACAGCGTGATGACCGGCGCAGCCACACCCAACTCGATTGCCTCGTTCACGGTCCAACGTCCTTCACCCGAATCGGCGACGTAAGGGGCGATGCCGGCCATGGTCGGGTTCTTGCCGAGCGCGTCGGTCGTGAGGTCGAGCAGCCATGAGCGCACGACGCTGCCAGTGCGCCAGATCTCGCCGACCTGGTGCAGGTCGAGGGTGAAGTCGGTCTTGTGCTGCAGGATCGAAAAGCCTTCGGCGTACGCCTGCATCATTCCGTACTCGATGCCGTTGTGAACCATCTTGGTGAAGTGGCCCGAGCCGACCGGCCCGACACGGCCCCAACCCGCATCCTTGGCTGGCGCCAGCGTCTCGAAGATCGGGCGCAGCGCAGCGACCACCGCCTCGTCACCTCCGATCATCATGCTGTAGCCCTCTTGCAGACCCCACACGCCACCGCTGGTGCCGCAGTCGACATAGGCCAGTCCTTTGCCGGCGTACGCCTTCGCGCGGCGCAGCGTGTCTTTGTAATTGGAGTTGCCGCCATCGATGACGGTGTCGCCCGGTGTCAGCAGCCCGAGCAAGGCATCGACGGTGTCGTCGGTGATCTTGCCGGCGGGCACCATCAGCCACACGACGCGCGGTGTCTCTAGGCTCTGAACTAGTGACGCGAGCGCATCGGCCGATGTCGCGCCTTTGCCTTCAAGTGCCGTGCGCGCCGCGGCATTCGGGTCGAAGCCGACGACCTGATGTCCACCGCGCAACAAGCGTTCCGCCATGTTGGCGCCCATGCGGCCGAGGCCGATCATTCCAAGCTTCATCGACGTACTCCGTTTCGTTTTGTTCAACCGCGCTTGGGGATGGCGAGCCCTGCGGCCACTGCCGGACGCGCGACGAAGGCTGCCAGCACGCGCGCCACGTTCGGGAAATCGCTGAAGCCGACCAGTTCGCCTGCCTCGTAGAAACCGACCAGGTTGCGCACCCATGGAAACGTCGCGATGTCGGCAATGGAGTAGGCATCGCCCAGAATCCAGGCGCGGCCGGCGAGGCGCTTCTCAAGCACGCCGAGCAGGCGCTTCGACTCAGCGACATAGCGATCGCGCGGGCGCTTGTCTTCATAGTCCTTGCCGGCGAACTTGTTGAAAAAGCCGAGCTGTCCGAACATTGGTCCGATGCCACCCATCTGGAACATCAGCCACTCGATGGCTTCGTAGCGGCCGGCCGCATCTTGCGGAATCAACTTGCCGGTCTTCTCTGCAAGGTAGATGAGGATGGCGCCGGATTCGAACAGGCCGAATGCTTTGCCGCCCGGTCCATCGGGATCGAGGATCGCCGGGATCTTGTTATTGGGGTTGAGCGACAAAAACTCGGGCGACATCTGGTCGTTGGTCTCGAAGCTGACGAGATGCGGCTCGTAAGGCAGGCCAATCTCCTCCAGCATGATCGCCACCTTGACCCCGTTGGGCGTGGGCAGCGAATAGAGCTGAAGGCGGTCGGGGTGCGCGGCAGGCCACTTCTGGGTAATCGGGAAAGTTAAAAGATCGGTCATGTGCGGACGGCTTTGAAAGATGAGATGACCACCAGTATCCCTGCGATGCGCCAGTTCCGATCGATGTACTTTTCGCGTATCTGCATGCCCATCCCCGCTGGGGTTCGGCAGCGCGATGACCTACTTTAAAAACCGGTTGACGCTCCTACTGCTGCGCTGCAACAATACGCGATCTTAATTTTTTGAGCTCTTTGCGTGGACAGTGCCTTAAGTCGAAGCGATAGAAAACGTGCCTCTGTGGGTGCGGCGCTCTTGGCCCTCTAACGCAAGTTCTTTGCGCTGCGGGGGCTCCTCGCCGCAGCAGTGAATCACGCCGACCGGTGTGAGTTCTGAATCTCCACACGGCATCTTGCGATCGTCAACCCCACCTTGACGTCGCCCTATCCCAAGCTTTGCTGTTCGCCGCTTCGGCCGTACCGGTCGTTTTGCGGCGGATTGCAGATTCGACTGCAGTCCTGTTTCAGGCGATCGGCTCCTTCAAAGCAAAGGAGCTCCCGTGTGTCCTTCGAAGATTCCAAACGCCTCGACCGCAATGCCGACAAATGGTGCAGTGGCAGCGGCAAATAGCGACGGCCGATGGGTCGCACTCAAGGCCGACTCCTATGCGAGTCTGTGGTCCAGTCGACGCGTGCGCGCTGCTCATTTGGCCCTGAACGCGGCTGTCGTTCAGCGGCGCTGAACTGTTCGCTTAACTTTCGACGTTCCGGAGATCGCCCCATGGACCCCGCCCCCAGTCTGCGCTTCGGCGCGACCACTTCATTCGATCTGATGCCCCTGTACTCGGCGTCGCCCAAGGATTTTCTCAACGCATGACCGCCTGAGGAGTTGGGCACCGCGTGCGCTTAAACGAGACTCCTCATGACCCGCGAAGATTTCAAAACCCATCTGCGTTCTGCCCTTGTCGAACGCCGCCCCGTTGTCTTGCGACACCTGCTGCATCTTCACGGTGCGGCCACATTCGCCGATGGGCTTGCCGCGTGGTCCCCACGTCTGGTTGCCGACGCGCTTTCGCTATTGCTTGAAACGCAGCGTATGGCCGTAATGCGGCATCTCCCCTTTGCGTTGCGCAAGCACGATTTGTGCATTCAGGTCGCGCTCCGCCACTCGTCAGGCGGTGTAGCGCCGCCATGCCTGCCTCCGGCTCGTTGGGTCACCTCGTCCACCGCCAGGAGCCTCCCATGAATTTCGTCGATAGTGTCTTTAAAAACTGGTTTGGCGGCTTTCTGTCGCGCCGTCGCGCCACTCAACTCTTCGGGCGCGGTGCACTGCTGGACACCGTAGGCGGTCGGGGTGCTGCTGAGGCGGTGCCCGAGCATGTCTCGCGCGACATGCTCAAGGCCGCGACCGATGACGTACCTGGATCGCTGGTGCGCCTGGCGTCTCATGAAGACGGGCTGAGCGCCCCCGAGGCAGCCGAGCGGCTGACACGCTTCGGGCCCAACGAGGTCGAGCACGAAAAACCTCTGCCCTGGTGGCTCCACTTGTGGCATTGCTACAAAAATCCATTCAACCTGCTGCTCACGGTGCTGGCCGGCGTTTCGTTCCTGACCAACGATCTGAAAGCGACGATCGTGATTGGCACGATGGTGGTGCTCAGCACGTTGATCCGCTTCATCCAGGAGGGCAAGTCCAATCGTGCGGCCGAACGGCTGAAAGCGATGGTGACCAACACAGCGACGGTGATCCGTCGCGACCTCGGAACCGAAGCGGCCGAGGTGGCTGAAAAATACTTCGACCTTCACTTGCACGCCAGGCGTCCGCCCTCCCGCGCCGAAGTGCCGATTCGAGAACTGGTACCGGGTGATCATGTGGCCCTATCGGCCGGTGACATGATTCCCGCCGATTGCCGCTTGATGACGGCCAAGGACCTGTTCGTCGCGCAGGCGGCCATGACCGGCGAATCGCTGCCGGTGGAAAAGTTCGCAGACGAGAAGTCGTCGTTCGCGACGGTTCTGGAGGCGCGCAATCTTGTCTTCATGGGCACGAATGTGGTGTCGGGCTCTGCGACGGCACTGGTGGTCGCCACGGGCAATCAGACCTATTTCGGCACGCTGGCGACACGCGTGACCGCCACCAACCGGGCACCCACCGCGTTCCAGGCCGGGGTCAACAGCGTGAGCTGGCTGCTGATCCGATTTGCCTTCGTGATGGTGCCCATCGTGCTGCTGGTGAATGGCTTCACCAAGGGCGACTGGACCGAGGCATTCCTGTTTGCGCTCGCCGTGGCGGTTGGATTGACGCCCGAAATGCTGCCGATGATCGTGACGTCGACGTTGGCCAAGGGTGCAGTCGTGCTGTCGCGAAAAAAGGTGATCGTCAAACGACTGGATGCGATTCAGAACTTCGGCGCGATGGACGTGCTCTGCACTGACAAGACCGGGACTCTGACCCAGGACAAAATTGCACTGGAGCGCCAGACCGATGTCTTCGGTAATCCCTCAGATGAAGTCCTGAAGTTCGCTTTTTTGAATAGCCACTATCAGACGGGATTGAAGAATTTGCTCGACAGAGCTGTGCTCGAACATGTTGAACTCCAGACCGAATTGAAGTTGGCGCAGGACTATCGAAAGGTCGACGAAATTCCCTTCGACTTCGAGCGCCGGCGCATGTCGGTCATCGTCTCCGAGCGTGACGATCACCACGAGTTGATCTGCAAAGGAGCGGTGGAAGAGATGCTGGCGGTGTGCACACGTGTGCGAATCGTCGGCGCCGACGGGCCGCAGGACATAACGCTCGATGCAGCCATGCTCGAGCGCGTGCACACAGTTACCCGTGAACTGAACGAAGGCGGCCTGCGTGTCGTGGCGGTGGCGATGAAAGAAACGGTCGCGAGTCGTCTGACCTATTCGGTTGCCGACGAATCCGAACTGATCTTGGTGGGATACATCGCATTTCTCGACCCGCCCAAAGAATCGGCAGCGCCGGCATTGCGGGCGCTGTCCAACAACGGCGTCAACGTCAAAGTCTTGACCGGCGACAACGAGTTGGTCACTGCACGCGTTTGCGGACAGGTCGGTCTGGCGGTGGGCACCATCTTGCTCGGACCGCAAATCGAGCGCATGAGCGACGCCGCGCTGGCGCATGCCGTAGAAGAACACCAGGTGTTTGCCAAGCTGACGCCGCTGCACAAGGAGCGGTTGGTGCGTGCGCTCCGCGCCAATGGCCACGTCGTCGGCTTCATGGGCGACGGTATCAACGACGCCCCGGCGCTGCGTGCCGCCGACATCGGGATTTCGGTCGATTCGGCAGTGGATATCGCCAAGGAAGCGGCCGACATCATCCTGCTCGAAAAAAGCCTGATGGTGCTGGAGGAAGGTGTTATCGAAGGCCGACGCACCTTCAGCAATATGCTGAAGTACATCCGCATGACGGCCAGCTCTAATTTTGGCAACGTGTTCTCGGTCCTGATTGCCAGCGCGTTCCTTCCATTTTTGCCAATGCTGCCACTTCAGTTGCTGGTGCAGAACCTACTGTACGACATTTCACAGATAGCGATTCCGTTCGACAACGTCGATGAAGAGCTGGTGAAGAAACCGCTGAAATGGAATCCCGGCGATATCGGACGCTTCATGGTGTTCTTCGGCCCGGTCAGCTCCATCTTCGACATCACGACCTTCGCGCTGATGTGGTTCGTGTTCCATGCAAACACGCCCGGACACGAAACCTTGTTCCAGTCGGGCTGGTTTGTCGAAGGTCTGCTGACGCAGACGCTGATCGTGCACATGATTCGAACGCCCAAACTGCCGTTCATCGAAAGTCGCGCAGCTGTGCCGTTGTTAATCATGACCGTCGCAGTCATGGCCGCGGGGGTGCTGCTGCCAATGGGCCCACTGGCCGACTACTTCAAGCTGCAGGCGCTGCCTTTGGGGTATTTCCCTTGGCTGATCGCCACGTTGGTCGGCTATGCAGTCCTGACAACACTGATGAAGCGTTTTTACATTCGCCGCTTCGGGTGGCAGTGAGGCGCTTTGGAAATTCGATGCAGGCCTTTGAACAATTCCATTTGCTCGCTCTGGTTGATTCGGTGATCAGCCTGACGGCAGCTTTTTTACTCGGCGGCGTCATCGGGTTCGAGCGGCAGGTACGTCAGCGCACCGCTGGACTTCGAACCAACACACTGGTCGCGGTGGGTTCGGCTGCGTTCGTTGTGCTTGCCAATCGGCTCAACGGCCATGAAGGTGCGGTGCACGTGGTGGCATACGTTGTGTCGGGCATCGGGTTTCTGGGTGCAGGAGCGATCATGAAGGAAGGTGCCAACGTGACCGGGTTGAACACCGCAGCGACGCTTTGGGGATCGGCTGCGGTGGGCGCTTGCGCTGGTGCCGACCTGATTGGAGAGGCTGTGCTTGCCGCAGTGTTTGTATTGGCCAGCAACACGTTGCTGCGTCCGGTCGTGAATCGCATCAACCGTCAACCTGTGAAGGAAGAATTCGCCGAGGCCACCTATACGGTGTATGTCATATGTGAACGGGCACGCCAGGCGGAACTCCGAGAAAGACTAGTCGAATTGCTGGAAGCGTCGAACTACCCGGTGCGGGACGTCAACCACCACGCATTCGGCCAAGGTGACGCCGAGATCGAAGCCACGCTGTATGCGACGGCAGTCGAGGCTTCTGAACTTGATCGCATCATGGCAGCTCTGGAGGATCAACCGGGGGTGTCACAAGCATTCTGGAACGCTCGCTCAGAGGATTGAAATGGCGTGCTGACACTGCACGAGAAAAAGGATCCTTCGCGGTTGCAATTTCAACTGGTGATTGACTCAAAAATACAGTCGACTCCGTGTTGATTAGGAGCAACTTTGATCACAGGCGCTCAACTTCAGATCCTCACTTTTGGATTGGCTCGATCGCTATGCGGCGATTGCATCTCGCTCATAGAATCCGCAGGTGAATACCGCCAGACTTCACCGACTCGTCAAACTGCACTTCTTGGCGTATCGATTTTGTTGGCGTGCTTCTGTCGGCCATGCAGCGCACACCAGCGGCGCACCCGCGCCCACAGTGCTGTGGCGAATCCAACCACCCCCAACTGCCCCGCCCCTGGCGGCCTGAAAAGTGATGTCGCCCGACGTCGCTTGTCTGCCGCGTTTTCGCGCGGCCCGAGTAAATTCGTGCGCGCCTCGCCCCTTTGTGAGCCAACAGTGCGCCTACCCGGTTAAGCCACGTCCTACCCAGGACGGGCGCCCAAAGAATTTAAGGCTCCGAATTCCATGCCCCTCAAGAACACGACCCAACGCTACGGCTCGCTATCGATCGCACTGCACTGGCTGATCGCGCTGCAGCTCGTAGGCGTCTACGCCTGCATCAACCTGACTGACTTCTTCACCGAAGACAGCGATCCGCGACAGGCCCTATTGATGTGGCACTACATGCTGGGGCTCTCAGTCTTGGCCATTGCCTTACTTCGTGTAGCTAACAGGTTGGCGGGGCCGGTGCCCAGTGCGTTGCCTGCTACACCTCGGTGGCAGAACGCTGTGGCGACTGCAACCCATTTGATGCTGTACGCCTTCTTGCTTGCCATGCCCTTGCTCGGCTGGCTCACGCTCAGTGCATCCGGCCAGCCGATCCCCTTCTTCGGCGCCACCCTTCCCTCACTCATCGGACCTGACAAAACGCTGGCGGATCAGATCGAGAAAATCCATGAAACTTTGGGCGTTATTGGCTACTACTTGATCGGTCTGCACGTCGCCGCCGCGCTGTTTCATCACTACCTACGGCGCGACGGCACCTTGCAAAGGATGCTTCCCATGCTTCGTTCGAAAGACAAGGAGGAAACATGAGGAAATTTTCTCGTCACCACGAACGGCATCGCAGTGAACGCATCGGCTGGCTGCGGGCCGCGGTGCTCGGAGCCAACGACGGTATCGTCTCCACGTCGAGCCTGATCCTCGGGGTGGCTGCGGCTCACGGCACCCCTGCCAGTGTGTTGGTGGCCGGGCTTGCCGGCCTGGTCGCAGGCGCCATGTCCATGGCCGCGGGCGAATACGTTTCGGTGCATTCGCAGGCCGACACCGAGGCGGCCGATTTGCAAAAAGAGAAGGTAGAGATCGAGGCAGATTCGCACGCCGAACACCGCGAACTCGCTGCGATTTATGTCGGCCGCGGGCTGGACAGGCCACTTGCTGCGGAGGTGGCGCGTCAATTGATGGCGCACGATGCACTGGGCGCTCACGCGCGCGACGAATTGGGCATCTCGACCACGATGAGCGCCAGGCCGGTTCAGGCTGCGATGGCATCGGCGGCCAGCTTCTCGGTAGGTGCAGCGCTGCCGCTGCTGGTGGCATGGCTGGCGCCGCCTCCCCTGCTGATCGCCCTGGTGGTCCTGGCGTCGTTGGCGTTTTCTGCGCTGCTGGGTGTGGTGTCGGCGCGGGCCGGCGGCGCGCCGGTGCTGGCTGCGGCATGGCGCGTCACGTTCTGGGCAGGCTTGGCAATGGCCATCACCTTCGGCGTTGGCTCGATGTTTGGCGTCGCGACGTGACAACCAGTGCGGTAAGGAAGGGCCTGCGCATCGCTGGCCTAACCGCGCCGAGTTCGCCCAGGAGCCCAAATAAGGACTACGAACCCTAGGGGCAAGGTCACTGTGTCGATTCCACATTAATACCCTTGCGCTAGTCTTGTTTTCGCAGTGTGCGATGTGTCTAAGCAAGTAACAAGAATAGAAACCTTACTGGCTTGAAGCGATCGCGCTCCAGGAAAACGCATCTGTGCGTCTAACTAAGAACGGGTCTCAAAGGCTGCCATCCGAATGCGTAGATAGCCTTAGAACTAAAAAGAAAACTCATGGCTAAAACTACAAGACGGATCACTCCCCCGACTGAAAAAGTCCGTCACCTTGTCATCATTTTGGGTGATCAGCTGGATCAAGAGTCTTCCGCGTTGGAAGGCTTCGACCCACTGCAAGACCTGATCTGGATCGCCGAGGTTGCAGAAGAATCGACCCATGTATGGTCGGCCAAACAGCGCATTGCAGTGTTTTTAAGCGCCATGCGGCACTTCGCAGATCACTTGCGCGAGCAAGGACTAAACGTTCACTACACCCGCCTCGACGACGCTGGCAACTTGGGCACATTGGCACTGGAGATCGATCGAACAATCAAACAAGTGCGGCCTGCACGACTGGTTGTAACTACGCCAGGTGATTGGCGAGTGCTGCAAAGCTTGCAAGCGACTGCGGCCGAGCATCAGTTGCCGCTGGAGGTGCGTGACGATCTGCATTTCTTCAGTACTCCCCGAGATTTCGCTGCGCACGCGAAAGACCGAAAGCAGTTGCGACTGGAATATTGGTACCGCGAATTGCGACAAAAAAACGGCATCCTGATGGAGGGCACGAAACCAGTCGGTGGGCAATGGAACTTCGACGCAGACAATCGTGAATCTTTCGGAAAAACAGGCCCACAGAACCTGCCGCCGCCTACACGCTTCGAGCCGGACACCACCACGCAGGATGTGATTGCTGTAGTCAACGCGCAGTTCGCCGGCCATCCGGGTTCGCTCAGCAGTTTTGGCTGGCCGGTGACACGGACTCAGGCACTGCAGGCACTTCGAACGTTTGTTGCGGAGCGCTTGCCGTTGTTTGGTAAATATGAAGACGCCATCTGGGCCGGCGAGGTCTGGCTTTACCACTCCCACCTGAGCAGCGCGCTCAACCTCAAGCTCCTGAATCCACGTGAGGTAGTGCAAGCCGCTGAAAGCGCATTGCATTCAGGTCACGCCCCGCTGGCCGCGGTGGAGGGCTTCATCCGGCAAATTCTGGGATGGCGTGAGTTTGTGCGCGGTGTCTACTGGACCCAGATGCCTGACTACATCGACCGCAATACGTTGAATGCTCAGGGCGAATTGCCAGCTTGGTATTGGACCGGCGAAACCGAGATGGCTTGCCTGAAAGATGCCATCGGCCAGACGTTGGAACACGGATACGCCCACCATATCCAACGCTTGATGGTGACCGGCCTGTATGCCCTTCTACTGGGCGTAAAGCCACAGGCGGTACATGCCTGGTACCTGAGCGTGTATGTCGACGCAGTGGAGTGGGTCGAGTTGCCCAACACACTGGGCATGGGTCAGTTTGCCGATGGCGGGCTGATGGCCAGCAAGCCCTATGTGGCGACTGGCAAATACATTCAACGCATGAGCAACCATTGCAAGGGTTGCAAATACGACCCCGCCCAATCGACGGGCGATAGTGCTTGCCCGTACACCACGCTGTACTGGGATTTCTTGATTCGCCACGAAGTTCTGTTGAAAAGAAATCCACGCATGGCCATGCAGTTGAAGAACGTGGCGCGGCTGGACGGGCCCGCTCGAGCGGCCATTGAAACCCAAGCGACCGCCCACCGCAATGCACAGCTTTGAACCAACGCTTCACGCAGCGCATGCCAGGCTCGCGGCGGTTCATCCTGACAATTACGCCCGCACTCGAAATTCACTAGAAGGCGCGGTCACGCGGCTGTCACCCTACCTGACTCACGGCTTTCTAAGCCTGGCTGAAGTGTTTGCGGCCGTGAAGGCGCGCCACCCGCTAGACAATAAACACAAGTTTGTTTTCGAGCTTGGTTGGCGCGCGTACTACCGTCATGTTTGGGAGCATTTGGGGGACAGTATTCATATGTCCTTGCACACCGGGCTGTTGCCCGATGATGCCTACAGCCGCGATTTTCCCGCTGATGTGGCAGAGGCTCGCACTGGTCTTCCGGTTATCGACTTGGCCGTACGGACGCTGTACCAGACGGGCTACCTGCACAATCACGCTCGCATGTGGCTGGCCAGTTACCTCGTTCACCTTCGTAAGGTGCACTGGTATAACGGCGCGCAATGGATGCTGGGCCACTTGCTGGATGGCGACCTGGCCAGCAACCACCTGAGTTGGCAGTGGGTAGCAGGGACTGGCAGCAGCAAACCCTACCTATTCAATGCGGAAAACGTAGCCAAGTACGCACCAGCGGACTGGCACAGTTCCGGCACGGTGTTGGACACCAGCTACGAGGCCTTGGACCACATTGCCCGTAGTGTCCGATCGGTCGCCATGGCGAGAGGGGCATCTCGCGAAGCAATTGGAATGGACGAGCCAGTTCGGCTGACGAACCCACCGCCTAACTCCGGTTGGTCTCCACCCGACAACGCCATGGTCTCCGGACGCGATGTCTGGCTGCAGCATCCCTGGTCGCTCGGTGTTGCCCCACACCAGCTGCCTGCAGATGCGCTGCGAATAGGTGTGGGATTCGACGTTTCCCATGCCGCGTCGCCATGGAGCGAACGACGTTGGGACTTCGTTACCCGCGGTCTTCAGACGCAAACAAAAGCTCTGTGGTGGGGCAACGTGGAACACGTCGCACTTGCGCTGCAAACCGCCAAGTCTGTACATTGGCAGTCCGAGCCGCACGCAGATCCGGCGCTCGAAAGCCTCCGCGCAAACCTGTGCAACTCAATGTCGAATCCACCGGTCTCACACCAGCAACCAGGTCTTTTTGACCCGGTTCATGGTTATTGCAGAAGCTTCTCCGAATGGTGGAAAAGAACCCGGATTAGTCACACAAGGGGTGTCAATGGATCAGAATCCGCAGCAAGTTGACTTGCCGGAGAGGGCCGGAAAGACTGCTCAATAGAAAACTTTCGACACAGATGATTCGCCCCATCGGGCGACGAGTCAAAGCACTACGCATTCGTATGCAAGCCGCGCCTGGATGTTCTACGACAACGGCTTGCCGAAATTTCTACTAGAACCATTTTTGCTTGGTTTGCCCCTACATATTTCTCATGATGTCTTTTATAAGTCGAGCGCCGGGCCGGCGCCGTTTCGAATCAGGCGTCATGCGCCGCTCCAAAGCCCAAAGCGTTGCGTGGGCGTTGAGCCTCTTTGCCGGTGCGGGTATGGCTCCCCCCGCCATGGCGGCACCCGAAGAAATCCAGGTCTATCTGGATGACCTGAGCGAACCAGGCAAGTTCGGCGTCGATGTTCACAACAACTATGTTTTTTCCGGAAGCTCAAAGCCCAGCTATCGTGGTGAGCAACCACCGGCGCATGTCTACCGCCTGACACCGGAGTTCTACTACGGTCTCACCGACACGCTAGAACTTGGCCTTTATGTATTGGGTACGCGAGCCGCTCATTCAGACCCGAGCGTTGTCGGCGGCAAGTTCCGGATCAAGTACATCGCCCCGCATGACAAGGAGCAGGGCTTTTTCTGGGGCGCGAATTTGGAAGTTGGACGGACCAATTTGCGAGTTTCGCCGACGCCCTGGAATGCCGAACTCAAGGGCATCTTCGGATACCGCACCGGACCCTGGACGCTTGCCGTCAATCCCAACTTCGACTGGAGCATTTCGCGCGGCGGCGGCCCGGTCACTTTCGATGTCGATGCAAAGGTGGCTTATGCGATCAATGCCAAGACGCAGATCGGTTTCGAAACTTATAACGAATTGGGCCCGCTTCGGAACCTCGATTCCTTGAGCAAGAACAGCAAGACTTTGTATGCCGTGGTCGATCATGACTTCGGCGGCTTCGACCTGAACTTGGGCATCGGCAAGGGCATCACCAAAGAGGCCGATAAATGGACTCTGAAGTTCATTGTCGGCACGCACTTTTGAGCTGAGGCCCAACCCATCGAACGCTGATTGAGGATGACGCCGCTGGCGACGTCGAACGCGCCCTCCTCGTCAGGCCTCGCGCAACTGCGCCCGCAGCTTCGCACCGATCTCCGGCCGCTCGAGAAACGGATCGGCCGGGTTGGTGATCGAAACGATGTTTTCCATGCGGCTCTTCACGTTGCCCAACGCCTTGGGGTGGCTGAACACATAGAACTGGTTGTCGCTGATGGCCGCGAATACTTTGTGCGCCACTTCGGCTGCGGTGATCTTGCCGCTGCTGACCGCCTTGTTGCTCATGGCCTGGCCGATGAGCTGGCTCTTGGTCAGCTCATCGTTCTTAGGTGCGTTAGGGCGATTGCGTTCGCTGCTGGTGATGCCGGTCGGCACGAAGTACGGGCATAACAGGCTGGCGCCGATCTGGTCGGTGACCAGGTTCAGGTCTTGAAAGAGCGTCTCTGTCAGGCTCACGACGGCTGCCTTGGCGGCGTTGTAGATGCCCATGTTCGGCGGCGTCAGCAGGCCGGCCATGCTGGCCGTGTTGGTGATGTGACCGCGCCAGTTCGGGTCTGCGGCGGCCGCCTCCAACATCATCGGGGTGAAGAGGCGCACCCCGTGCACCACACCCCAAACGTCGACGCCGAGCACCCATTCCCAGTCGGCCACCGTGTTCTCCCACACCAACCCGCCAGCGCCGACGCCCGCATTGTTGAAGACGAAGTGCGGTGCGCCGAAGCGCACCTTGACGTCGGCCGCGAGCTGCTCCATTTGCGCCGCGTTCGCCACGTCGACTTTGCGCGCCAGCACTTGCACGCCGACGGCTTCCATCTCGGCCTGGGCCTTGTCGAGTGCGTCTTGCTGCACGTCGACCAGCACCAGGTTCATGCCACGTGCGGCGCCGATGCGCGCGCATTCGAGGCCGAAGCCCGAGCCCGCGCCAGTGAGTACGGCGGTCTTGCCCTTGAAATCCTGAATCATGCGTTGTCTACTTTCTTGAGTACGTAACCGATGCGAGGGAAATGAACATGCAACGTGCCCGCGCGATCGTCGGTGCGCTCCAGCGTGAGGTGCATACGTGAGGCGGCAATGAGCGTGCCTTGGGTCTCTTCGAGGCCAAAACTTTCGGCCCGAATAGTGACCTGCGTACCAATCGGGATTCCGTGGTCGTCCTGGAAGGTGCTGTCCGTCAACAGTGAGTTGGGCGTCGACGCCTTGCCGACTGCAATGGCTTCTTCGGCGCTGAATCGGGTCGACTTGCCGTGGCCTATCGCAGCGATGCGGTCCATCCAGTCGAGCACCGCGGGGGTCAAGTCGAGGATGCCTTTGACGGCGTCGATTCGACGTGTGTACCAAAGCGGGTGGTAGGCAGAAAAGTCGGCGATGCACGGCACTTCGCCCAGCAGATACGGCTTGTCGTCCAACATGTCGGAGATGCGACGCAAGTACGACTTGTAGGCGGCCGCAGCATCGGCTGCGCGCAGTCGCGTCATGTTGCCGACGCTCATCTTGCCGCGGTCTTCGCCAAAAGCCTTGACGGCTTCGGGCGGCGCCTTGGCGAACACTTCGGCTGCGCCCTTGGGCTGCAAGTTCCAGGACATCGCGGCCCAGAACAAGGTGCTGTCGGCCCACTGCGCGAGGATGCGTGACATGCCTTTTTCTGGCTCGGGGTACAGCGTCGGCTCGGGGGCGAGATGTTCGAGCACGTCGGCGATCAGCGCCGTGTCGCAGTAGATGTCGGCACCGATCTGCAGCACCGGCGTGCGACGGTAGCCGCCGGTCAGCGGCAGCACATCGGGCTTGGGCATGATCGCCGGAATGAAGACCGACTTCCAAGGCAGCTTCTTGTGGCTCAAGATAATCCGCAGCTTTTCGGAGAACGGCGAGGTCGGGTAGTGGTGCAGGATGAGATCGGACATGGGTTCCTGGTTCTTGGTGTGTGCATCAGCGCGGCATGGCGCGCTGAAGAATCGAGTCGAAATCGGTGCCGGCGCCAAGCGTACCGAAAGCCTGGCCCCAGTTGCCGCCAAGGCGCGACGCGCAGAAGGCGTCGGTCACGGCCGCGGGGGCGGTCTGCACAAGCAGCGCGGCTTGTACGGCGAGCGCGACGTCTTGCGTGAGCCGGCGCGCTTCCACCTCGGTCGTCATCGCTTCAATCCGCGCGGGCAAGGCGTCTGCCAACCGATCGAGAGCCGCATGTTGGCCGCGCGCCGGTGCAAGCTCTTGCGCCAGTGCCACAGCGGCATCGCCCTTGCGCAGGCCGCGAAGCAGGTCGAGCGCCATGATGTTGCCAGCTCCTTCCCAGATGGAGTTGAGCGGCATCTCGCGGTACACGCGGGCCATGACGCCTTCGCCGCCCTCTTCCACATAGCCGTTGCCGCCGAGGCACTCCATCGCCTCTTGAGCGAAGTGGCTGCCGCGTTTGCAAATCCAGAACTTGGCCACCGGCGTGAGGATGCGCGCCATCAGTTGCTCATGCGCATTGTCGGCATGGTCAAAAGCGCGCGCCAGGCGAACGGCGAGCGCAGTCGCCGCTTCGCTTTCCAGCGCAAGGTCGCTCAGCACGTTCTTCATGAGCGGTTGGTCGACCAGCGGTTTTCCGAAAGCCTGCCGCTGCGCCGTGTGATTCAGTGCCAGAGAAAGCGCTTGCCGCATCAGGCCGCTGGTGCCGAGCGCGCAGTCGAGCCGCGTCATTGTGCCCATCTCTAGGATTTGCGGAATACCGCGGCCTTCTTCACCTACCAGCCATGCGCTCGCACCGCGGAACTCGACTTCGGAACTCGCATTGGCCTTGTTCCCGAGCTTGTCTTTCAGGCGCTGGATGTGGATGACGTTGCGAACCGCGTGGCTCTGGCTGTCCGCCATCCATTCAGGCAAAACGCGCGGCAGGAAGAAGCAGGTGAGTCCAGCCGGCGCTTGGGCTAGCACGAGGAAGGCATCGCACATCGGCGCCGAGAAGAACCACTTGTGGCCAGTGATCTCGTAGCGTTCGCCCCACGCATCGCTGCCGACGCGCATTGCCCGCGTGGTGTTCGCGCGAACGTCGGAGCCCCCCTGCTTTTCGGTCATGCCCATGCCCATGGTCACACCGGGCTTGTCCTTGTACGGCTTGAGCACGGGGTCGTACCAAAGACTGCCGAGCTTTGGACCCCAATCGCCGTACAGCGCGGGGTTGCTGCGCAGCGCAGGCGTGGCAGCGTAGGTCATCGAGATCGGGCACAGGATGGACGGCTCCAGCTCGGTGAACAGCATGAAGCCAGCGGCACGCTGAACATGCGGCGACGCGCCGCTTGCCGTCCAAGGCGTGCCGTGCAAACCAGCGCCCACAGCCGCCCTCATGAGCGCGTGGTAGCTAGGATGGAATTCGACCTCGTCGACGCGTCGACCGAAGCGATCGTGCGTGTGCAAGTGCGGGCCGTTGACGTTGGCCAGCCGTGCATGCGTCTGCATTTCGGCGCTGCCGATCGTCGCGCCCAAATCATGCAAGCCGCTGGTCTGCATCACGGGCGCGTTGAAGGTCAATGCATCACGCAGCGGCCGGTTGGTTTCGAACAGGTTGTAGCCCACCAGCGGCGCGGGCTGGTTGAAGACTTCATGGGTCGTTTCCATGGCCGGCCTTCTGGTGGTGGTGCCGCACTTATGCTTGTCGCGAACTCTGATCGATCAGATGAGCTTGACCAGCTGCTTGCCGAAGTTCCTGCCCTTCAGAAGGCCAAGAAAGGCTTCTGGCGCGGCCTCGATGCCTTGGGCAATCGACTCGCGCGGTTTGAGCGTGCCGGTCGCGACCAACTTGCCGAGTTCGGCCAGCGCTTCCGGCCAGACTTCCATGTGCTCGCTGACGATAAAGCCTTCTAGCTTGACCCGGTTGATGAGGAACAGCGCAGGGTTGGCGAGCGGCAACGGTGCGCCGTCGTAGCCCGCGATCATTCCGCACATCGCGATGCGCGCGAAGGCATTGAGGCGCAACATCACCGCGTCGAAGATGTAGCCGCCGACATTCTCGAAGTAACCGTCGATGCCGTCGGGGCATGCGTCCTTGAGTGCAGCGCTCAGGCTCTTGACATCGGGGTGCTGCTTGTAGTCGATGCAGGCATCGAAGCCCAGTTCTTCGACCACATACTTGCATTTGTCCGGGCCGCCAGCGATGCCGACAACGCGGCAACCGCGTGCCTTGGCCAGCGCACCGAACGCACTCCCAACGGCGCCCGAAGCCGCGGTAATGACGACGGTTTCGCCTTCCTTCGGCGCGATGATCTTCACCAGCCCGTACCAGGCGGTGACCCCCGGCATGCCGACCGCGCCGAGGTAATGCGACAGCGGCACTTGCGTGGTGTCGACCTTCTTCAGCGAGCCCGGCACGGAGGCATCGACAACGCTGTACTGCTGCCAGCCACCGAAGCCGACCACCTTGTCGCCGACCTCGAATTTGGGGTGCTTGCTCTCGACCACTTCGCCGGCGGTCCCGCCCTGGAACACAGCACCGGTCGGCTGGTTCGCGGTGTAGCTCTTCGAATCGTTCATGCGGCCGCGCATGTACGGGTCGAGGCTCATGTAGTGGTGGCGCACCAGCACCTGGTTGTCTGCCAGCGCAGGCGTCTCGGACGTGACGAGCTTGAAGTTGCTGGCGGTCGCTTCACCATCAGGGCGGTTATCGAGGTGGATTTGTTTGTTGGTCGGCATGGGTATCTCTGGCGTTAAAAAATGTTCAGTCGGAGAGCGCTTCAGTCCGTGGACAACGGCTGCATGCTATTGACGGTTTTGGAATCGACCGGCAACCGCTTCACATATTTGAAGGTGCCGGTGGCGTGCGAGCAGATGCGCCCCTGCTCGTCGTAGATGGTGGCCTCGGTGAAGGCCATCGTCGCGGTGCGATGCATCAACCGGCCCCTGCCTACCAGTGGGCCCCGTGCCGGCTGCATGAAGCTGGTCTTCATCTCGATCGTGACGACGCCCGTTTCCGGCTGTACGCTGCGCGCCGCGGCCGCCATCGTGACATCCATGAGCGTCATGCAGGCGCCGCCATGCGTCACGAAGAAGCTGTTGAGATGCTCGGGCCGTGCGGTGTAGTGCAGCTCCGACTCGCCCCCCTCGAAGCGCTCCAGCGTGAAGCCGAGGTGCTCGACGAACGGGATGGCGACGCCAAAGGAAATGCTCATTTCGTTGCCCGAATCGAGTTGCTCAAAACAGGCAGATCAGGATGCGCCGAGCACCACGCTCACGCCGCCGTCAACCGCCAGCCACTGACCGGTGATGTGCTTGCCGGCATCGCTCGCGTACAGCAGGGTGATGCCCTTCAGGTCTTCTTCGTCGCCGAGGCGATTAAGTGGCGCCGCAGCGGCCATTTTCTCTTCACCGAGCTGCTTGATCAGCCCGGCCGCCAGCTTGGTCATGAAAAATCCGGGGCAGATCGCGTTCACGTTGATGTTGAAGCGACCCCATTCGGCAGCCAGCGTTTGTGTGAAACCGATTACCGCGGTCTTGGAAGTGTTGTATGCCAGCGTCTTCATGTCCGGACCATTGCCGTTCAACCCGGCGATCGACGCAATGTTGATGATGCGGCCGGCCTTCTTCGGGATCATGTAGCTCTTGGCGACCTGCTGCGCCAGGATGAAGTAGCCGCGCACGTTGAGGTTCATGACTTTGTCCCACGCTGCGACCGGGTGGTCTTCAGCGGCAGCGCCCCAGCTCGCGCCGGCATTGTTCACGAGGATGTCGATGGCTCCCATACGCTCCAGCGTTTCGTCGGCAAGGCGGCGTGTGTCTTCTTCCTTCGAACAGTCGGCTGCAATCCAGCGCGCGTCGATGCCGACGGCCTGCAACTCGGCGGCGGCCTGCTCCAGGTCTTCGGCTTTGCGCGAGCTCAGCATGACGCGCGCGCCAGCCTCGCCGAGGGCATGCGCCATCTGCAAACCGAGGCCACGGGAGCCGCCTGTGATCAGGGCGGTCTTGCCTGAGAGATCGAACAATTGTTGGGTAGTGCGTGCGGTCATGGACGAAGCTTCCGATGGTTTCTATGGGTGTCGACGGGGATGGGGTCTACAGAGATGCGTTTCAGTCGAGTCGCGAGCGAACGTAGATGAGCACAAATCCGACCAGTGCGATTACGCCGCCAGGCACCGCCATCGACCATCCGAGCACGCGATTCGTGCGACCGGTCGCGATGCCGAGAGTCATGAAAAACAGGCCGCCGTATATGAGCGCCCATATCCACTTTTCGAGGGTGGAATGCGACTTTTCTGACATCAGAACGCATCTTCGGGAAGGGCTGTACAAGTCGGGTCACGGCTCTCGACCACGTTGAGCCAGGCGCCGATCTTGGGCAGTTCGTAGTGAAAGAAATAAGCGGCGGCGCCGACACGTCCGGCTGTTGCGGGATTCGAACGCTTCGCATCGACTTCGAGTGCCCGATGCGCCACGTCGAGCCAGATCCAGGCCAGCACGGTATGGCCGAACGCCTGCATGTAGGGCACCGCGTTGGCGAGCGCGTCGTTGGCATTGCCGGTCGACCAGGCAGCTTCAGTGGCGGTGCCGATGCTTTGCAACGCCGCGAGCAAGGTTTTGGCGTGGTCGGCGAGCGAAGGTACTTCGGATGCGCGACGCGCCGTGTCGCTCATGCGGCCGGCCAGCAGCTTCAGCCCGCGCCCTCCTTCCATGAGCACCTTGCGGCCCAGAAGATCGGCGGCTTGGATGCCGTGCGTGCCTTCGTGGATCATGTTGAGGCGGTTGTCGCGCCAGTACTGTTCGACCGGAAAGTCGCGCGTATAGCCATAGCCGCCGTGGACCTGAATGGCCAATGAATTGGCTTCGAGGCACCATTCGCTCGGCCAGCTCTTGGCGATCGGCGTAAGCACTTCGAGCAGCAGACGCGCATCGTCGGCGCTCTGCGCGTCACCGGTCTTTTGCTCGTCGACCAGCTTTGCGCAATACAACTCCAGCGCCAGCGCGCCTTCACAGTACGCCTTTTGCGCGAGCAGCATGCGGCGCACATCGGCGTGTTCGATGATGCGGACTTGTGGGCTCGCCGAATCCTTGATGACCGCAGTCGCACCGGCACTCACTCCTTCGGCCGGCTTTTTCATCAGTCGGCCCTGCGGCCGCGCCTTGGCGTAATCGAGCGAGGCGTAGTAGCCGGCCATGCCGAGCATCGTCGCGGCGGTTCCGACACCGATGCGTGCCTCGTTCATCATGTGGAACATGCAGTGCAGGCCCTTGCCGGCCGAGCCGACGAGATAGCCCACGGCACCCGCACGCTGGTCGACCGGGTACTTGCCCTCGCCGAAATTCAACAGGGTATTGGTGGTGCCGCGCCAACCGAGCTTGTGGTTGAGGCCGGCCAACGCCACATCGTTGCGCTCACCGGTCAGGTTGCCGGCGGTGTCGACCATCTTCTTCGGCACGATGAACAGGCTGATACCGCGCGTGCCCGGTATCAGCTTGCCCTGCTCGTCCGGAATTTTGGCGAGCACGATATGAACGATGTTCTCGGTCAGTTCGTGGTCTCCTGACGAGATCCACATCTTGTTGCCGGTGAGCCTGTAGCGTGGCCCGAGCGGATCGTGCTGGAAGTCGGTGCCATCGGGCACCGCACGCGTCACGACGTCGCTCAGAGACGATCCGGCCTGTGGCTCGGACAGGCACATGGTGCCGGCCCAGCGGCCCGAAAATTCGTTCTTCGCGAACACCTCTTTCTGCATATCGGTGCCGTGCACCATCAGCAGATTCGCATTGCCGCTGGTCAGCATATTGGAGCCGATGCTGACCGACGCCATCGCAAAAAAACAGTTGGCCGCAGCGCTCAGGGTGTACGGCAACTGCATGCCGCCGATGTCGTAGTCCTGCGCTGCACTCATCATCCCGGAGTCGACGAAGGCCTTGTGCGCATCGTGCGTGGCCTGCGGCAGGATGACCTTTTCGCCGTCGAAGTGCGGTTCCTGCGTGTCGACCGTGCGGTTGAATGGCGCGTACTTTTCGCGCGCGATGCGCTCACAGGTGTCGAGCACCGCATCGAAGGTTTCCCGCGAGTGGTCGCTGAAACGCTCGCGCTGGTTGAGCGACTCGGCATCGAGCCAGTCGTAGAGAAGAAAGTCGAGGGTCGGGCGAAGGCTCATGGAAATCTCGAGATAGAACGCCGACTACGACTCGGCCTTATTTGTGAAACACCGCGGAACTGGCTTCGCCAGTCCGCCGGTGTTGCCCCCCGGCAGGGGGGAAGGCGAGCGACACGAAGTGCGCAAGCCCCTGGGGACGAGTCAAATGACCTCGAACACGCCAGCCGCACCCATGCCGCCGCCGATGCACATCGTGACCAGCACTTTCTTGGCACCGCGGCGTTTGCCTTCGATCAGCGCGTGCCCGGTCAAGCGCTGACCGCTCACGCCATAAGGGTGGCCGACGGCGATCGCGCCGCCATCGACGTTCAGCAGTTCCGCCGGAATGCCGAGCTTGTCGCGGCAGTAGATGACCTGCACGGCAAAGGCTTCGTTCAGTTCCCACAAGTCGATGTCGGCGACGGTCAGGCCCAGACGCTTCAACACCTTGGGAATAGCGAAGACCGGGCCGATGCCCATCTCGTCAGGCTCGCACCCCGCGACTGCGAAGCCGAGGAAACGGCCGATCGGCTTCAAGCCCTTTTGCTCTGCGTACTTTTCGTGGACCAGCACGCAGGCGCCGCCGCCATCGGAGAACTGGCTGGCATTGCCGGCCGAAATCACACCGCCGGGCATGGCCGGGCGAATGCCGCTGATCCCTTCCTTGGTGGTACCGGCGCGAATGCCTTCGTCGTTCTCGATGGTGACTTCTTTCGTGCGCAAGCCCAGCACCGCGTCGGCGATGCCGGCCAACACCGTGATGGGCGCGATCTCGTCCTTGAAGCGACCGGCTTCGAGCGCCGCGGTAGCTTTCTGCTGGCTGGCGGCACCGTATTCATCCATCGCGTCGCGGCCGATGTTGTAGCGCTTGGCAACTTGCTCGGCTGTTTGCAGCATGTTCCAGTAGATCTCCGGCTTCATCTTCAGCAGCGCGGGGTCGGTGATCATGTGACGGTTGGCTTCGTTCTGTACGCACGAAATGCTCTCGACGCCACCAGCCACGTAGACATCGCCCTCGCCCGCGATGATTCGTTGCGCAGCGGTCGCGATGGTCTGCAGACCCGACGAGCAGAAGCGGTTGATGGTCATGCCCGAAGTGGTGACCGGCAGGCCGGCGCGCAGTGCGATCTGGCGCGCGATGTTCGAGCCTGTCGCGCCTTCAGGCGTGGCGCATCCCATGATGACGTCGTCCACCGCAGCCGGGTCGATGCCCGCGCGCTGCACTGCGTGCTGCACCGCATGGCCGCCGAGCGTCGCGCCGTGTGTCATGTTGAAGGCACCCTTCCAGCTCTTGGCGAGCGGAGTACGGGCGGTGGAAACGATGACGGCGCTGGTCATAGTGATGTCCTTGCTAGAAGATTGGAACGAAAGAGGAACGAAAAATTTGTCGGAAGACAGCGAAGCTCAAAGAGCCGGCGAGGGACCGGCCGGGCCCGACGCATTGATGAGAAGCTGACGATAGAACTGAATCATCTCGGCGTAGTTCGCGACCGAGATCCGCTCATCGGTGCCGTGAAACCGGCCAAGGTCTCGAGGGCCGAGACGCAGCGGAGAAAAGCGGTAGATGGCGTCGCTCACGATACGCATGTGGCGCGAGTCGGTGGCCGCCGTCATGAGCCCGGGGGCAACCACCGCCTCTGGAAACTCTTGTCGCAGCGTCTGCTGGATGGCACGGTAGCCAGCGTTGTCGGTCGGCGAGATGGGCGATGGCTCGGCATTGCCGGCATACGATTTCACCTGGATGGTGTCGTTGCCCAGCGCCTTGCGCATGTGCGCTTCTACGCTGGCCAGCGAGTCACCAGGCAACAGCCTGAAGTTGATCGCCGCGTCGACATGGCCGGGCAGCACGTTGTCCTTGTTGCCCGCTTGCAGGATGGTCAGCGCGGTGGTCGTGCGCAGCGTGGCATTGGTGCTCGGGTTCTTTTCAAGCTGGTTTTTGACGAGCGGTGTCGTGAGCCACAGGTTCGACAGCATGACCCGGTTGATGCCCTTCATTTCTGGCGCAAGCGTGGCGAACATCTCACCTGCCACGCCGCCGATGGATGCTGGCATCTGATCATTCTCGAGACGTGCGAGGGCGGCGCTCATGGTGCCGATCGCACTGTGCGGCGGCGGCATCGACGAATGGCCCGGCGCTGCGTCGAGCGACAAGAAGAACGTGCCGTAGCCCTTTTCTGCCAGGCCGATCAGCGCGGCGGGCTGGTCGAGCCCGCCGATGACACCATCGATGACCGCCAGGCCTTCGTCCAGCACCCATGAGAGCCGCACACCACGTGCCGCGAGCAACTCGGCGATCGGCTTGGCGCCACGCAAGCCATTCACTTCTTCGTCGTCGCCGGCAATGAGGTAGACGGTCTGCTTGGGCTGAAAGCCGCCGCCGATGAGCATCTCGATCGCTTCCATCTGCGACAACAGGTTGCCCTTGTTATCCATCGTGCCGCGACCCCAGATGTAGCCGTCTTGCACCAGGCCGCTGAATGGGTCCTGCGTCCAGCTTTTCTCTGTACCAGATGCAATGGGCACCACGTCCTGGTGCGCCATCAGCGCGATCGGTGGCGCCTTGGCATCGGTGCCGGCCCAGGTGTAGAGCAACGCGTGCTGCCCGATGACTTCTTTCTTGAGCGTGGCGTGCAGCTTCGGATACTGCCGCGCAAGCAGAAGATGCAGCTTGTCGAACTCGGCGGCATTCAGCGTCGGGTCGTCAGCGGTCGACACAGTGTGCAGGACGATCGCGCTGGACAGCCGCTTGGCAGCCGCTTCGGCGTCGATCGTCGGTTTGACGACCGGGGCCACCGCGATCTGCCGCGACGGCGTCAGCCAAGTCTTGCCAGCCACAGCAACCACGAGAACGCCGACCACCAGCAACAGTGCCAGGAGAATGCGTTTGATCATCGTGCGTGGTCGTGTTGACGTTGGCAGTCCGGGTCGGGCACGCTCAACTGAAGCTCTTGCCTTCAGCCACGAGCTTTTGAATCAGCGGCGCCGGTTGCCAAAAATTAGCGTCGTCGCGCGGGTTCTTGGCAAAACGCTTCATCGATTCCGACACGTTGAACAGGCCCACCTGGCTCGCGTAGTGCATCGGGCCGCCGCGGAAGATCGGGAAACCATAACCGGTGAGGTACACCATGTCGATGTCGCCGGACTTGCTGGCGATGCCGTCTTCGAGGATGTGCGCACCTTCGTTAACCAGCGAATACACGAGGCGTTGCACGATTTCTTCATCCGAGATCTTGCGCGGCGTGATGCCTTCGTCCTTGCGGTGCTGGTCGATCATGTCGAGCACGATCTTGCTGGGAATAGCATCGCGCTTGCCGGCCTGATAGTCGTACCAACCAGCGCCGGTCTTTTGACCGAAGCGTCCGAGCTCGCAGAGCTTGTCCGCGGTGCGGCTGTACTTCATGTCGGCGCGCTCTGTGGCGCGGCGCTTGCGAATCGCCCAGCCGATGTCGTTGCCGGCTAGATCGCCCATGCGAAAGGGTCCCATGGCGAATCCGAATTTCTCAACTGCCTTGTCGACCTGTTGCGGCGTCGCACCTTCGTCGATCAGGAAGCCGGCCTGACGCGAATACTGCTCGATCATGCGATTGCCGATGAAGCCGTCGCACACGCCGGAAACCACTGCGGTCTTCTTGATCTTTTTAGCGACGCCCATCACCGTGGCGAGTACATCTTTGGCGGTTGCCTTGCCGCGCACGACTTCGAGCAGCTTCATCACATTGGCCGGGCTGAAGAAGTGCATCCCGACCACGTCTTGCGGACGTTTGGTGAAGGCAGCGATCTTGTCGACGTCGAGCGTGGAGGTGTTCGAAGCGAGGATGGCGCCCGGCTTGGCAACGCGATCGAGTTCCTTGAACACTGCCTCTTTAACGCCGAGTTCTTCGAAAACGGCCTCAATGATCAGGTCGCAGTCTTTCAGGTCGTCGTAGCTCAACGTGGTGGTGAGCATCGCCATGCGCTGGTCGTACTTGTCCTGCTTGAGCTTGCCCTTCTTGACCTGCGATTCGTAGTTTTTCTTGATGGTGGCGATGCCGCGGTCAAGTGCGTCCTGCTTCATTTCGAGAATCTTGACTGGCACACCGGCGTTCAGAAAGTTCATCGAAATCCCGCCACCCATCGTGCCCGCACCGATGACACCGACCGACTTGATGGTGCGTTGCGGCGTATCGTCGGCGACGTCCGGAATCTTGCTCGCGGCGCGCTCGGCCACGAACAGATGGCGCAGCGCCAGCGACTCAGGCGTGAACATCAACGCGGTGAAAACCCGACGCTCTTCGACCATGCCGGCATCGAACTTCATCGTCGTCGCAGCCTGCACTGCCTCGACGCATTTAAGCGGCGCCGGGTAGTTTTTCGACATGCCCGCGACCATGTTCTTCGCGAACTGGAAGTAGGCATCGCTTTGCGGATGCTTGCACGGCAGGTTGCGCACCAGCGGCAGTGCATCACCGGTCTTGCCGGCAACGGACCTGGCGAACTCGACGGCTTCATCCATAAGCGATTCGGGCGACGACGCGAGCTTGTCGAACAGCTTTTGGCCCGGCAGGCTCGCCAGCACTTCGCTCTTGACGGCTTCACCGCTGACGATCATGTTGAGTGCGGTTTCCACGCCGAGCACGCGCGGGAGGCGCTGCGTGCCGCCGGCGCCGGGGATGAGGCCGAGCTTCACCTCGGGCAGCGCCACGCTGGTGCCGGGAGCGGCAATGCGGTAGTGGCATCCGAGTGCAAGTTCGAGTCCTCCGCCCATGCAGACCGAATGCATAGCCGCGACGATGGGCTTGGCGGAGGCTTCGAGCGAGAGGATGACGCTCAGCAGATTGGGTTCCTGCAGCGCTTTCGGCGTGCCGAATTCCTTGATGTCGGCGCCGCCGGAGAATGCCTTGCCGGCGCCGGTGAGCACGATCGACTTGATCGCCTGATCGCTATTCGCCTTGGCGAGGCCATCGGTGATGCCGATGCGCGTCGCGAAGCCGAGCCCGTTGACCGGAGGGTTGGTCAGGGTGATCACGGCGACATCGCCGATCACTTTGTATTCAGCCGTCATGGCACGTTCCTTAGATGGGAATAAAAACGGGGGAAAAAAGCACGAGTGTTCTTTTCCTGAAATTCTAGGCGTTTATGGACGCCCGGCAATCGGCTTTAGTCGCTGCGGGGACAAATCAGCAAAGGACTAAACCTCGAGCCATTCTTTGCGAGTGCCCGAGTCTGCGCGCAAGCCATCAGGCGTCCCGTCGAACACGATGCTGCCGTGGCCCATGACAAGCACTCGATCGGAAATACGCATGGCGATGGTCAACTTCTGTTCGATCAGTAAAACCGAGATGCCCTTGTCCTTGAGCGTCTTCAGATACTGCCCCACAAGCTCCACAATTTTTGGCGCCAGACCTTCAGTCGGCTCGTCGATGATGATGAGATCGGGGTCTCCCATCAGGGTACGACAGAGGGTGAGCATCTGCTGCTCGCCGCCCGACAGTACACCCGCCTCGGTGTGCTCCCGCTCCTTCAGGCGCGGGAACATCTCGTACATGTCGTTGAAGCTCCAACGGCTGCCCTTGCCCGAACCTTTCTGGCCAAGCAACAGGTTTTGATGCACCGTGAGGTTCGAGAAGATATCGCGGTTCTCCGGCACGTATCCGATGCCCATGTGCGCGATTTCGTAGGCCTTTTTGCGCAGCATGTCCTGACCCTTCCAGTGCAGGCCGCCCTCGGCATGCACCAGGCCCATGATCGCTTTCGCGGTGGTCGAGCGACCGGAGCCGTTTCGACCGAGAAGCGCGACGATTTCGCCCGGCCCCACGTCGAATGAGACTCCGTGCAGCACGTGGCTCTTGCCGTAATACGCTTGAACGTCTTGAAGTTTCAGCATGTCAATGGCTCCCGCCCTGCGCGTCGGCCACCGACGAGCCCAGATAAGCCTCCTGCACGCGCGCATTGGCGCGCACCGCAGCGGGCGTGTCGAAGGCAATGATCTCGCCGTACACGACAACCGCTATCTTGTCGGCCAAGCCGAACACCACGCCCATGTCGTGCTCCACCGTCAGCAGCGTCTTGCCGATCGTCACCTGCTTGATGAGCGCTATGAAATGAGACGTCTCGGTCTTGCTCATTCCCGCGGTCGGCTCGTCCAGCAGGATGACGCTGGCGCCACCCGCGATGGTCACGCCGATCTCCAGTGCACGCTGTTCAGCATAGGTAAGGTTCACCGCCAGCACGTTGCGTTTTTTCTCGAGCCCGACCTGGCGCACCAGTTCTTCGGTGCGCTCATTGGCGTCGTGCATCTTCGAAAGAAAGCGCAAGAACGTGTAGCCGGCTCCCAGGCTCCACAGCACGCCGCAGCGCAGGTTCTCGAAAACGCTCAGCTTCGGAAAGATGTTGGTGATCTGGAAGCTGCGCGACAACCCCAGACGGTTGATCTCGTAAGGCTGCTTACCGTCGATGCGTTGTCCGTGCAACAGCACCTCGCCGGCGGTTGGCGCAAGCCGTCCGCTGATGAGGTTGAATAGCGTCGACTTGCCGGCGCCGTTGGGCCCGATGATTGCGATCCGGTCGCCCGCATCGATCGCGAGGTCGATGCCGCGAATGATTTCGGTCTTGCCGAAAGACTTGGTCAGCGACTTGAGTTCAAGTGCGTGCGTCATGCCGTCTCCCGACGCTTGATTTCGAATTCGATTTCTTCTTGCGCCTTGCCCCATACCTTGACGTAGCGGCGCCGCACCATTTCGAACAGTGCGAGGCCGACGACCAGTAAAGCGCAAGCGATGAGCCAGCTCTTTGGCGATGAGGTGTCGAGCTCGAAGGTTGCCAGTCGCACTGTCGGGCCGAGAGCCGCGTTCAACTGCATGTGATAGATCATTTCGACAATGGCGGCGGCGCCCGCGACCATGACGGCCGCGGCCAGAACGAGCCCGGCGTACAGCGCATAGAAGCGATGGAACTTGCCGAACAGCGCAACACGCACGTTCATCATGATCAAACTGGCAACACCGCCCGGTGCGAACATCACCATCAGCAAGAAGACCAGGCCAAGGTACAAAAGCCAGGCCTTGCTGAGTTCGGACAACAGCACAGACGCGAACACCAGCAATACGGCGCCGATCATCGGGCCGAAGAAGAACGTCGCGCCACCCAGAAAAGTAAAGAGCAGATAGCCGCCTGAACGAAGCCCGTTCAGGCTATCGGCCGCATTCACGATCTCGAAGTTGATGGCCGCCAGTCCGCCGCCGATGCCGGCGAAAAAGCCCGCGATGATGAACGAGAAGTAGCGTACCCGCTGCGTGCTGTAGCCGATGAATTCGACACGCTCCGGGTTGTCGCGCACGGCGTTCAACATGCGTCCGAGCGGTGTGCCGGTGAAGGCGAACATCAACCCGGTGCAGATAAAGCAATAGACCGCGATCAGGTAGTACACCTGGTTCTGCCGCTCGAAGGTGATGCCCAAGAGCGGCATGCCGTAGACCCGGTTGGTGGTGATGCCGCCCTCGCCGCCAAAGAAAGTCGGGAACATCAGCGCCATGGCCGCGACCAGTTCGCCCAAGCCGAGCGTGATCATGGCGAAGGTGGTACCTGACTTTTTGGTACTGACATACCCAAACAAGATGGCGAAGAACATGCCGCCCAGGCCACCGACCAGGGGAATGAGCACCAGCGGCACCGGCAACGAGCCCTTGGCCGCGAGATTCATCGTATGGATGGCGATGAACGAGCCCAGCCCGACGTAAACGGCATGGCCGAAACTCAACATTCCGCCCTGCCCCAACAGCATGTTGTAGCTCAGGCAGATGATGATGAGGTAGCCGATCTGAGACAGCATGGTGAGCGCCAGGCTGCTGGTGAAGATCATCGGCGCGACGATCAGCGCGACGGCGAAGACCGACCAGACGGCGATGCGGCCGACGTTCAGCGGCCCGACGCTGCGTTGCTGAACTGCGGGCTCGTTTGCCGCCGGTTCATTCACCGCCGGCTTGGTTGCGATAGTGCTCATTGGCTAGTCCTCCCGGGTGCCGAGAAGGCCCTTCGGCCGGAAAATCAGGATCAGCACGAGGAACAGGTACGGCAGGATTGGCGCCACCTGCGAGATCGTGAGCTTGAGCAGTTCGTAGCCAAAAGTCTGTTCGGTTACGGCCACGCCCACCGCTTGCAACGCAGTGGCGAGCGACTCATCCATTGCCACCGCGAAGGTCTGCACGATACCGATCAACAGCGACGCCAGGAAGGCGCCCGCCAGCGACCCCATGCCGCCGACCACGACGACCACGAAGATGATCGAGCCGACCGAAGCCGCCATCGCGGGCTCTGTGACATACGTATTGCCGCCGATAACTCCCGCGAGGCCGGCCAACGCCGCACCGCCGCCGAACACCATCATGAATACGCGCGGTACGTTATGGCCGAGCGCCTCGACCATTTCGGGGTGCTTGAGTGCCGCCTGGATCACCAGCCCAATGCGAGTGCGCGTGAGCAAGAGCCAGACCGACACCAGCATCAGCATGGCGACCAGCATGATGAAAGATCGCGACTTGGGAAATTGCGTGCCGTACAGCGAAAAGAGCGGACCCTGCAATTGGGTCGGTAACCCGTAGGGCACCGTCGAGCGGCCCCAGATGAGTTGCACCAGTTCCAGGATGAGGTACGACAGGCCAAAGGTGACCAGCAGTTCTGGCACATGGCCGAACTTGTGCACGCGACGCAGGCTGTAGCGCTCGAAGGCCGCACCCAGGAGGCCGACCAGCAGTGGCGCCAAAAAAAGCGCCGGCCAGAAACCGACCACACCCGAAACGGTGTAAGCCAGATAGGCACCCAGCATGTAGAAGCTGGTGTGCGCAAAATTCAAGACGCCCATCATGCTGAAGATCAGGGTCAGGCCCGAACTCAGCATGAACAGCAGCAGCCCATAGCTGACGCCATTAAGCAGCGAGATAGCGAAAAATTCGACGTTCATCGTTCTCTCGGATTACATGCGAATCAATTGGAAAAAGAAAAAGGCCCGATGGTTTAGGTCGGGCCTCGACACACTTTAAACGCAGACTGCGCTCAAGGCCGCTTCATCTGGCACGAGGTCGGCGTGCTGGCCACGTAGGGCTCGTAGTACTTGACCGGCGCCAGCGTGTAGCCGGTGTTCTCCGGGCTGTACGGGTACTTGGCACTGGCCTTTTCCCACTTGGCAATGTAGAGCCCCTGCTGGATCTGGTGATCGGTCTTGCGCAGTTCCACTTCGCCGTTGAAGCTCTTGAACTTCATGCCTTCCATGGCAGCCGCAACCTTGACGGGATCCGTCGACTTAGCTTTGACAATTGCTTGAGTTAGCGCCTCGAACACGGTGTAAATATCGGACGTATAGAGGTCGTCGTTGAACTTCGCCTTGAATTCGGCGGCATACCGTTGCATGTCGCCGCCCATGTTGTAGTGCGCGTAGCCGACCTGGTACACCTTGCCGTCGGACGCAGCACCCATAGCGGTTGGCGTGCCGGTTGTCACGGCGTAGTAGGTATAGAACTTGACGTTCAGGCCCGAGTCGTTAGCCGCCTTGATAAGCAGTGCAAGGTCGGATCCCCAATTGCCAGTGATGACCGTGTCGGCGCCCGACGCCTTGATCTTGGCGATGTAGGGCGCGAAGTCACGTACCTGCGCCAGCGGATGCAGGTCGTCGCCGACGATCTGGATATCTGGTCGTTTGTCCTTCAGGTTTGCCTTGGCAAACTTGCTCACCTGCTGGCCGTGAGAATAGTTTTGACCAATGATGTAAACCTTCTTGATCTCGGACTGGTCCTTCATGTAGGTTGTCAGCGCCTCCATCTTCATCGAGGTGTCGGCATCGAAGCGGTACTGCCAGTAGCTGCACTTACTGTTGGTGAGGTCGGGGTCGACCGCTGCGTAGTTGAAATACAGCAGCTCCTTGCCCGGGTTGCGTGCGTTGTTCTTTTCGACGGCGTCGATGATCGCCAACGCGGGGCCGGAGCCGTTGCCTTGAACGATGTAACGCGCGCCCTGGTCCTGCGCCGAGCGCAGTGCGCTGGTTGTTTCCTGCGGGCTCAGCTTGTTGTCGATGCCGATGATTTCGAACTTCACGCCGGCTGCGTTTTTCTTGTTGAACTCTTCGGCAAAAAACTGGAACGTCTTGAGCTGATTTGTGCCGACTGCGGCCATCAGGCCCGAAAGTGGATCGAGCCAGCCGATCTTAACGGTCTCGCCTTTTTGGGCGAACGCGCCGGTGGCACTTGCCACGAGGATGGTGGCGGTGAGAAATTTAAGGGCGAACTTCAATCTGTGTCTCCTGTTACTTGGCTGTCGAGGCGAATTGAGGTTACAAGCCTTTCCTGCCCCAAATGCTCAGGGAATGCCCGTAAGCGCGCCTGCCAGATAGCCGTTTTTCGCCCGTTTCTATCGCGCAGGCGACAGCAATTTCTACCGGGCGGTAGGACGCCGATCGGTGCGTTCATTTGCACGCCGATCAGCAGACCACAGCGCTGCTCATCTCTTGTGGGCTCAGCTTGTTGTCGATGCCGATGACCCCGGACTTGACTCCCGAGAGATTCTTCTTGTTGAACTCTTCCGCCAAATACTGCATGGCCTTGAGCTCGTTGGTGCCGACCGCCGCCATCTGGCCGGACAGTGGCTCGAGCGCATCACACCGAAGGCAGCTTGTAGTCCTTCAATTGCTCGCGCAATTTGGTTTTGAGGATCTTGCCGGTCGCACCCAGCGGGATCGCATCGATGAACACCACGTCGTCCGGGATCTGCCACTTGGCCGTCTTGCCTTCGTAGAAGTTGAGCAGCTCTTCGCGGGTGACCTCGCCGCCGGGCTTCTTCACCACGACGACGATCGGCCGCTCGTCCCACTTCGGATGCGCAACGCCCACGCAGGCCGCCATCGCGATGGCCGGATGAGCGACGGCGATGTTCTCGATGTCGATCGAGCTGATCCATTCGCCGCCGGACTTGATGACGTCCTTGCTGCGGTCGGTGATCTGCAGGTAGCCGTCTGCGTCGATGGTGGCGACGTCTCCGGTCGGGAACCAGCCGCGGTGCTGCTCGTCGGGAATGAGTGGGTCGCCGCCCTCGCCCTTGAAGTATTCCTTGACGATCCACGGACCCTTCACCAGCAGGTCGCCGTACGCTTTGCCGTCCCAAGGCAGCTCCTTGCCTTCGCCATCGACGATCTTCATATCGACACCGAAGATTGCGCGGCCCTGCTTCATGCGGATGAGCGTCTGCGCCTCATGCGGCAGCGAAAGATGCTTGTTCTTCAGGGTGCACAAAGTGCCGAGCGGGCTCATTTCGGTCATGCCCCAGGCATGCAGCACCTCGACGTTGTACTGGTCCTGGAATGCATGGATCATGGCCGGTGGGCACGCCGACCCGCCGATCACCGTGCGGTTCAGTTTCGAGAATTTCAGATCGTTGGCATGCATGTGGCCCAGCATCATTTGCCAAACTGTGGGCACGCCGGCCGCGAAGGTCACGCCCTCCGATTCGATAAGTTCGAAAATCGACTTGCCGTCCATCGCCGGTCCGGGAAACACCAGCTTGGCGCCGACCAGCGCCGCCGAGTAAGGAATGCCCCACGCGTTGACGTGGAACATCGGCACCACTGGCAGTACCGAGTCGCGCGCCGAAATGCACATGACGTCGGGCAACGCCGCAGCGTAGGCGTGCAGGATGGTCGAGCGATGGCTGTAGAGCGCGGCCTTCGGGTTGCCCGTGGTGCCGCTCGAGTAGCACATGCTCGATGCCGAGTTTTCGTCGAATGTCGGCCATTCGTAGGCGGTGGAGCGGTTGCCCATCCACGCTTCATAGCTCACCAGGTTGGGGATGCCGGTGCCGGCGGGCAGCTTGTCGGCGTCGCACAGGGCGACATATTTCTTGATGGTCGGGCAGCGCGCATGCACCGCCTGCACCAGCGGCAGAAAAGTCATGTCGAAGCACAGGATCTGGTCTTCGGCGTGATTAGCGATCCAGGCGATCTGGTCGGGATGAAGGCGCGGGTTGATGGTGTGCAGCACTCGGCCGGTGCCGCTCACCCCGTAATAGATTTCCAGGTGGCGGTAACCGTTCCAGGCCAGGGTGGCGATTCGGTCGCTGAAGATCAACTGTTCTTCGTCGAGCGCGTTGGCGACCTGACGCGACCGTGCCGCGATTTGGCTCCAGGTGCTGCGGTGAATGTCCCCCTCGACCCGGCGAGAAACGATTTCGGCGTCGCCGTGATGGCGCTCGGCAAACTCGATCAACGACGAGATCGAAAGCGGTTGGTCTTGCATCAAACCCAGCATCGGAAATTCCTTAAAAGATCGAAAAGCGAAAACGAAAAAAGAGCGAAAAAGAGCTTTGCGGGAGTATTGCGCAGTGCAGCAGCGCGCTGATGCGGGAATGCCCCATGTCGCGGCACGGGTCCGTGCGCCGCGTGCGGCCTTTTCAAGTGCCTGACAATATGGAGCATGACCTCGCCCTCTAATGCCGAGACGGCTGCGTCCTCAGCTTTTGCGCCCGTCAACGGCCGCAACGATCCAGCCGCTCCCGCCGAATCTTTCGGGTCTGAAAGCGGTTTGCACTTCGACAACCGCTTCGCCGCCCTCGGCTCGGCGTTTTTCACCCGGCTGCAGCCCACGCCGCTGATCGATCCGTACTGGGTCGGCTGCAGCGACGCGACCGCGCGGCTGGTCGGGCTCGATGCCGGCTGGTTCGCATCCGACGCTGCGCTCGGCGTGCTGACCGGCAACGCGCTGCTGCCCGGCATGGCGCCGTTGGCCAGCGTTTACAGCGGCCACCAGTTCGGTGTATGGGCGGGGCAGCTCGGTGATGGGCGCGCGATCTTGCTCGGGGAGACCGCCGCGAAGCCCGAAACGTCGAGGTTCGAACTGCAGTTGAAGGGCGCCGGCCGTACGCCCTATTCCCGCATGGGCGACGGCCGCGCCGTCCTGCGGTCGAGCATCAGAGAGTTTTTATGCAGCGAGGCGATGCACGGGCTCGGCATCCCGACCACGCGCGCGCTGAGCGTGGCCGGCTCCGATGCCCGCGTGCGGCGAGAAGAAATCGAAACAGCCGCAGTGGTGGCGCGCGTAGCGCCGAGCTTTATCCGCTTCGGCCACTTCGAGCACTTCGCCGCCAACAAGCAAGACGGCGAACTGCGGACGTTGGCCGACTTTGTCATCGACAACTTTTACCCTGCCTGCCGCACCACCGATCGGTTCGGCGGCAACGCCTATGCCGCATTCCTCGAGGCCGTGAGCGAACGCACGGCTTCGTTGATGGCGCAATGGCAGGCGGTAGGCTTTTGCCACGGCGTGATGAACACCGACAACATGAGCATCCTCGGGCTCACGATCGACTACGGCCCCTTTCAGTTTCTCGACGGCTACGATCCGCAGCACATCTGCAACCACAGCGACACCAGCGGTCGCTACGCATTCAACCAGCAGCCGAACGTTGCTTACTGGAATCTTTTTTGCCTGGCGCAGGCGCTGCTGCCGCTGATCGGCGATCAGGAGGTGGCCGTTGCCGCGCTCGAGTCGTACAAGGCGCAGTTCCCGCTCGCGTTCGAAGCGCGGATGCGTGCCAAGCTCGGGCTCGAAGGACTTTCGGAGCCGGCCGAGAGCGACCGCGCGCTGATCGAGGGCGCGCTCAAGTTGCTGGCCGCAGAAAAAGTCGACTGGACGATCTTCTGGCGGCGCCTGTCGCATTGCGTCGGAGACAGCAATCCGGAACCCGTGCGGGACCTTTTCATCGACCGCGCGGGCTTCGATGCCTGGCTGCTATTATTTTCAGAGCGCCACAATGGAGTTTCTCGCGATGCGGCAAACCGACTGATGCTCGCGACGAACCCGAAGTTCGTGCTGCGGAACCACCTTGGGCAACAGGCGATCGAACTGGCGCAAGGGGCACCCGCAGCCGGCTTGGAAACCGTCAAGGACTTCACCGGCGTCGCCCGCTTGCTGACACTGCTTGAAACCCCATTTGAAGAACATCCCGGCTTCGACCCATATGCCGGTTTCCCGCCCGACTGGGCTTCCTCCATCGAAATCAGCTGCTCCTCATGACCAACACCGTCCAGAAAACCGACGCCGAATGGAAGGCCGTTCTTGCCGAGAAAGGTGCCGAAGCGGTCGCCTTCGAGGTAACCCGCCATGCCGCCACCGAGCGCCCCTACACCGGCAAATACGAAGCCGAGTGGGCCGACGGCACTTATCACTGCATCTGCTGCGGCGCGAAGCTTTTCGAAGCCGGCAAGAAGTTCGACGCCGGCTGCGGCTGGCCGAGCTTTTCTGAAGAAGCAGTGCCGGGCGCGATCAAGAACATTGTCGATCGTTCGCACGGCATGTCGCGCACCGAGAACGTGTGCGCAAGCTGCGGAGCCCATCTAGGCCACGTGTTCCCGGATGGCCCGACCGATACCGGCCTGCGCTACTGCATGAATTCCGCCTCGCTGGATTTCCAGAAAAAGCCTGAATGAAGCTCGTCCTCGACTTCTTTCCGATCCTGCTGTTTTTCGGCGCCTACAAGCTCGCAGACATCTACACCGCCACTGCCGTGCTGATGGGCGCGACCGCGCTGCAGATGCTCGTCATCTATTTCAGGGAAGGCAAGCTCCAGACGATGCAGAAAGTGACGCTGGTGCTGATCCTGCTGTTCGGCACGCTCACCCTGGTGTTGCATGACGACCGTTTTATCAAGTGGAAGCCGACGGTTCTGTACTCGGCCATGGCGGTCGCACTGGCGGTCGCTTACTGGGTCGCCAAGAAGAACGTCCTGCACCTGATGCTGGGCCAGCAACTGCAATTGCCCGACCGCATCTGGACGCGCCTGAACATCGCGTGGATTTGTTACTGCCTTTTCATGGCCGCTATCAACGGTTATGTGGCGGCGTACTTCACCACTGAGGCATGGGTCAACTTCAAGCTGTGGGGTTATGTGTTTCCAATAGTCTTCCTTCTCGCGCAAGGCTTGTACATCTCGCCGCATCTGAAGTCTGACGAGCAATCATCGTGAACAACGCAACGACGACTGTGGCCATTTCGCCGCCGACCGCTGCTTTGCTGGAAGTCGCACTGCGTGAAGCCTTGCAGCCCACTTCGCTCGAAGTCGTCGATGAAAGCGCCGCACATGCTGGCCACTCGGGCTCCAACGCGCAGGGCTACGGCACGCACTTCAGGGTGCGCATAGCCTCGCCGTTGTTCGACGGAAAGTCCCGTTTGGCGCGCCATCGCCTTGTGTATGATTCTTTGCAGACATTCATCGCACAGGGCCTCCACGCCATTGCCATCGAGACCCTCTAGGGTCGTCACTCTCCCAACCTCTCCCATGAACAAACAACTCTTGAAGGCCGTCACGGCCACGGTGCTGATCGGCACCTTTTCTTTTGCGGCGCTGGCGCAAAACGTAGCCATCGTCAACGGCAAGTCGGTCCCCAAAACCCGCATGGACATGCTTGCTCAGCAACTTGCCACTGCAGGTCGCCCGGTCACCCCTGAAATGCAGCCACAACTTCGCGAGGAAGTCATTACCCGTGAAGTGTTCATGCAAGAGGCACAAAAGCAGGGGCTCGATGCCAATGACGATTTCAAGGCGCAGCTCGAATTAGCGCGCCAGGCCATCATGATCCGACAGTTGTTCGAGAACTACCGCAAGACGCACGCGGTGACCGACGCGGACGTGCAAGCCGAATACGACAAGTTCGTCGCGGCCAACGACGGCAAGGAATACAAGTCGCGCCACATCCTGGTCGAAACCAAAGACCAGGCCGACAAGATCCTCGCGGACCTTAAAAAGTCCGGCAAGTTTGAGGACATCGCCAAAAAGCAGAGCAAGGACCCAGGTTCGGGCGCCAAGGGCGGTGATCTCGACTGGGCCAATCCGGGAAGTTTCGTTCCCGAGTTCTCCGAAGCGCTGATCAAGCTCAAGAAGGGCGAGACCACATCGGAACCGATCAAGTCGCAGTTTGGTTTTCACATCATCCGTCTCGACGATGTGCGTCAGGCGCAGTTGCCGAAGGTCGATGAAGTGAAGCCGCAGATCACGCAGCAGTTGCAGCAGCAACGCCTGCAGAAGTACCAGGAAGATCTGCGCGCTGCGGCCAAGATCGAGTAAGCATCAACGCGCGCCGCGGAGTTCAGCGGCATCGAGAAAAAGCGGTCTGAGGACCGCTTTTTTTATGGGCCGTTCACCCTACCCACTTGCGCGCGTTGCGCCAGAGTTGCGACCACGGACTCAGCGCATTGCGGTCGCCGGAAGTCCAGCTCATCTGCACATTGCGCGACACGCGTTCCGGATGCGGCATCACCGCCGTGAACCGGCCGTCCGCCGTTGTCACTGCCGTCAGTCCGCCGACGCTGCCGTTCGGGTTGAACGGGTACTGCTCGGTCGGGCGGCCGTGGTTGTCGACGAAGCGCATCGATGCGATGGCTTTGGCCGCGTCGCCGCGGTGCTTGAAGTTGGCATAGCCTTCGCCATGCGCGACGGCGATCGGCAGCTTTGCGCCCGCCATGCCGGCAAAAAACAGGCTCGGCGAGTCGAGCACTTCGACCATCGACAAACGGGCCTCGAAGCGCTCGCTTTGGTTGGTCGTGAAGCGTGGCCAGTCTTCGGCACCGGGAATGATGTCGGCCAGCTCGGCAAACATCTGGCAGCCATTGCACACGCCGAGGCCGAAGGTGTCGGCGCGGCTGAAGAAGGACTGGAACTGGGCCGAAAGCTTCGGATTGAAGGTGATGCTGCGCGCCCACCCGATCCCTGCCCCCAGGGTGTCGCCGTAACTGAAACCGCCGCAAGCGACCACGCCTTTGAAGTCCGCCAGTTTTGCCCTGCCCGTCTGCAGGTCGGTCATGTGAATGTCGAATGCTTCGAAACCTGCCTCGGTGAAGGCGTAAGCCATCTCGACGTGCGAATTGACGCCCTGCTCGCGGAGGATGGCGACTTTGGGACGGGTTTTCAGATAGGTCGCGGAGGTGTGGCCCCCGCCTCCAGTCTCTTCAACAGATTGAGGGAGAAATAGATGCAAGCCCGGATCCGCCGGATCACCGGCGGCAGCGTGCTCGGCGTCGGCACAGGCCGGGTTGTCGCGTTCGCGGGCAATCTTCCAGCTGACCGAATCCCACACCTGGTGCAGGTCGTGCAGGCTTGCGCTGAAAACCGACTTGGCATCTCGCCACACGTCGACCTTGCCCTTACCGCTGTCCATCGGAGCAGCGGCTGGCCGCGTCTTGCCGACGAAGTGGCTGTGGGTACTGAGCCCATGCGTGCGCAACAATTGCATGATTTCGTTGCGCTCGGCAGTGCGCACTTGCAGCAGCAAGCCGAGTTCTTCGTTGAAGAGCGCCTTCAGCGTGAGCTCTTCGCGCCGCGCGCTCACTTGCGTCGCCCAGTTCTTGGCATCGCCGGTTTCCATGCGGCTGTCTGAAATACCGTCGCCTTCGGTGATCAGCATGTCGATGTTGAGTGCCACGCCCACATGGCCGGCGAAAGCCATTTCACATGCGGTCACGAAGAGTCCGCCGTCGCTGCGGTCGTGCATCGCGAGGATCTTGCCGTCTGCGCGCAAGGCGTTAACCGCTGCTACCAGGGCCACCAGTTGCGCCGGATCGTCGAGGTCGGGAACCACATCGCCGCTCTGGCCGAGCGTCTGCGAAAGAATGCTGCCGGCCATGCGCCGTTGGCCGCGCCCGAGGTCGATCAGCAGCAGCGTCGTGTCGGGCTCGGTGGCGTCGAGTTGCGGCGTCAGCGTACCGCGCACGTCGGTCAGCGTGGCAAAGGCGGTCACGATCAGGCTGACCGGGGAAGTGACTTTTTTCTTGGTGCCGCCGTCACCGGTAGAGCCTCCCGGCTCAGTCCAATGGGTGCGCATCGACAACGAATCCTTGCCAACCGGAATCGACACACCGAGCGCCGGGCACAACTCGAGTCCGACCGCTTTCACGGTTTCGTACAGCGCGGCGTCTTCGCCCGGCTCGCCGCACGCCGCCATCCAGTTGGCCGACAGCTTGACGCGCGACAGCTCGATCGGCGCCGCCAGCAGATTGATGATCGCTTCGCCGACCGCCATGCGGCCCGAAGCCGGTGCATCGTATGCGGCCAGCGGCGTGCGCTCCCCCATGCTCATCGCCTCGCCAGCAAAGCCCTTGTAGTCGGCCAGCGTGACGGCGCAGTCGGCCACCGGCACCTGCCACGGACCGACCATCTGGTCTCGGTGCGTGAGGCCGCCGACAGTACGATCGCCGATGGTGATGAGGAAGCGCTTGGACGCGACGGTTGGGTGCGAAAGCACATCGATCGCGGCCTTTTGCAGGTCGACGCCGGTGAGATCGAGCGGCTTGAACCGGCGGGCGACGGATTCAACGTTGCGATGCATCTTGGGCGGCTTTCCGAGCAGAACGTCCATGGGCATGTCGACCGGCTGGGTTGCTGCGCTTTCATCGGCCACTATCAGCTGCCGCAACTCGGTCGCCACGCCCACGACAGAAAACGGACAACGCTCGCGATCGCAGAAACCTTTGAACACCGCCAGCGATTCCGGCGCGATCGCCAGCACGTAGCGCTCCTGGCTCTCGTTGCACCAGATCTCTTTGGGGGCCATGCCGGACTCTTCGAGCGGCACCGCACGCAGATCGAATCTCGCGCCGCGGCCGGCGTCGTTGGTCAATTCTGGGAACGCATTACTCAAGCCGCCGGCGCCGACATCGTGGATTGCCAGGATCGGGTTGGAGGCGCCCTGCTGCCAGCAATGGTTGATGACCTCCTGCGCGCGCCGTTCGATCTCGGGGTTGCCGCGCTGGACGGAGTCGAAGTCGAGTTCGGCCGCGTTGGCGCCGGTCGCCATCGAGCTCGCGGCGCTGCCGCCCATGCCGATGCGCATGCCCGGACCACCCAGCTGGACCAGCAAAGAGCCGGCCGGGAACCGGATCTTCTGGGTCTGGATGGCGTCGATTTGCCCCAGGCCACCGGCGATCATGATCGGCTTGTGATAGCCGCGCTGCACTACGTCGATGTCACTGGCGATCGCCTGCTCGTACTCGCGAAAGTAGCCGAGCAGGTTGGGCCGGCCGAATTCGTTGTTGAACGCGGCGCCACCGAGTGGGCCGTCGGTCATGATTTGCACAGGGCTCGCAATGTGCTCTGGCTTGCCATAGGGCGGTGCCGGTACATCGGGCCACAGCTTCGACACGGTGAAACCGGTCAGTCCGGCCTTTGGCTTGGAGCCGCGACCAGTCGCGCCTTCGTCGCGAATTTCGCCGCCCGCGCCGGTCGAAGCTCCTGCAAACGGCGAAATGGCGGTCGGATGGTTGTGCGTCTCGACCTTCATCAGCACGTGGTGCAACGCAGCGTCTTTTTGATAACTGCCGGAGGGATCGGCCATGAAACGTTCGATATGGGAGCCTTCCATCACCGAGGCGTTGTCCGAATACGCCACAACAGTGTGCTGGGGGTTTTTCCTCTCCGTGTGGCGAATCATCGAAAACAGGCTTTGCGGCTGCGCCTTGCCATCGATGGTGAACTCTGCGTTGAAAATCTTGTGGCGGCAGTGCTCGCTATTGGCTTGCGCGAACATCATCAGCTCGACGTCGCTCGGGTTGCGGCCGAGCTTGGTGAAGGCGTCTACCAGGTAGTCGATTTCGTCGTCGGCCAGCGCCAGGCCGAAGGTCGCATTGGCGGCCACCAGTGCCGCCCTGCCTCCCACCAGAACGTCGACTTGCGCCATCGGCTGCGCGGGCAGCTCCGCGAACAGCGCGGCGGCGCCTTCGATGCCGGGGAGCACCGACTCCGTCATGCGGTCGTGCAGCAGCACAGCGACCGCCGCCAGCCGCTCGTCGTCAAGCACCGGCGCCTTGCCGATCAACGGCAATTTCAAGCTCAGGTGGTACTGCGTGACGCGCTCGACCCTGCGCAACGCAAGGCCACAGTTGTGCGCGATATCGGTCGCCTTCGAAGCCCAGGGCGACACGGTGCCCAGCCGCGGCGTGACGACCAGTGTGGTGGAGTTCTTGGGCGACCGGAACGGCTCGCCGTAGGTCAGCAATGCCGCCAGATGCTCGCGCTCCGCTGCGGTCGGCGGGGTGTCAGTAACGACCAGGTGCACGAAGCGCGCGGCGAGCGCGTCGATTTTCGGCTCGATGGCCTGCAACCGAAGCAGCAACCGGCGCGCCCGAAAATCGCTGAGTGCGGTGCCGCCCTCGAAAAAAGTCACGACAGGAGTCACTACGGAAGTGGCGGTGGGAGCGGACTGCGTCACGATGGTGGGCCTGGGCCGGGAAACCGACCGAAGAAAAGAAAGAGCAAAGAGGAACTTCAGACCGGATGGCCGCTGACTGGGGGCATCCGCGCAAGCGTTGAAGTTTAACGGGGGCCGATGGGATAATTCAGCCATGAGCATTACCTACAACGACGCCGAAGGCATTGCCGCCATGCGCGTAGCCGGCCGGCTGGGCTCCGAGGTGCTGGACTACCTCGCGCCCTTCATCCAGCCCGGCATCACAACCAACGAGATCGACCGCCTGGCTGCCGAGTACATGGTCGAACAGGGCACTACTTCAGCGACTGTCGGCTACATGGGCGCCAGCAGCGTGCCCTTCCCCAAATCGCTGTGCACCTCGGTCAACCACGTGGTCTGCCACGGCATCCCGAACGACAAGCCCCTCAAAAAGGGCGACGTCATGAACATCGATGTCACGGTCGTCAAAGACGGCTGGTTCGGCGACAACAGCCGCATGTTCGTGATCGGCGATGCGTCGATCGCGGCCAGGCGACTGTGCGCCCTCACCTACGAAGCGATGTGGCACGGCATCCTGCAGGTACGCCCCGGCGCGCATTTGGGGGACGTCGGCCATGCCATCCAGAAATTTGCCGAAGGCCACGGCTTTTCAGTGGTGCGCGAGTTTTGCGGCCACGGCGTAGGCAGGCATTTCCATGAAGACCCGCAGGTTCTTCACTACGGCCGCCCCGGCACTTTGGAAGAGCTCAAGCCCGGCATGATTTTCACCATCGAGCCGATGATCAATGCGGGCAAGCGCGACATCAAGGAAGACGCCAGGGGTGGCCAGTACGACGGCTGGACTATCGTCACTCGAGACCATTCGCTGTCGGCGCAATGGGAGCATTCGGTGCTTGTGACCGAAACCGGGTACGAGGTGCTGACCCTGTCGGCCGCCAGCCCGGCGCCTCCCCCGTTCGTTACCGCGACCAAGACCTGACCGATGACGGCCCGTTCGACCGACTTGGTGTGATCGAACCCCCGAAAAGCGACGTCGCGATGCTGCGCGAGTCGTACCGTGCAGACAAACTCGCCCTGTTCGACACATTGCGGTTTGCTCGTGCGCCGACACGCAGTGTGCACGGGGTACTCAGGCAGCTGTCCGCGTTGGCCGACGACACCCTGAAGGCGCTCTGGCACGACGCTGATTTCGGCCAGGAGCTGGCGTTGGCGGCGGTCGGCGGTTTTGGCCGCGGCGAGCTGTTTCCCTACTCTGACGTCGATGTGCTGCTGCTCTTGCCGTCCGGCCATGCCGACTGCATCGATCCAGGGCGTATCGAAGCATTCATCGGCCGGTGCTGGGACGCGGGCCTTGAAATCGGATCGAGTGTTCGCACAATCGACGAGTGTCTGAGTGAGGCCGAAAAAGACGTCACCGTACAGACGTCGCTGCTCGAGTCGCGCCTGATCGCTGGCGACAAGAAGCTCTACACCACCTTCCGCAAGCGCTTTGTCACGGCCATCGATCCGCAGGCTTTTTTCGCCGCGAAGTCGCAGGAAATGCGGCATCGTCACCAGAAGTACGACAACACTCCTTACGCGCTCGAGCCCAACTGCAAGGAATCTCCGGGAGGGCTGCGGGACTTGCAAATCATCCTGTGGATGACCAAGGCGGCCGGATTCGGCAGCCGTTGGGACGACCTCGCCAAAAGCGGCCTGGCCACCGTTTTCGAAGTGCAGCAAATCAAGCGCAACGAGGCGTTACTCAGCCTTGTCCGCGCGCGCCTGCACGTCATCGCCAACAGGCGTGAAGACCGCCTGGTGTTCGATCTGCAGACCGCCGTGGCGGCCACTTTCGGCTACGAAGGCATTTCGCAGCGCAAGGCCAGCGAAGCGCTGATGCGGCGCTACTACTGGGCCGCCAAGGCAGTGACGCAGTTGAACCAGATCATGCTGCTCAACATCGCCGAGCGGCTGCAGCCGCAAGCCGATCAGCCGACTCGCATCAACGACCGATTCTTCGAGAAAGGTGGGCTGATCGACATCGCTAGCGACGACTTGTACCAGCGCGATCCGCACGCCATTCTTGAAACGTTCTTGCTGTATCAGAAGACGATCGGCGTAAATGGTCTGTCGCCGCGCACGCTGCGAGCGCTGTACAACGCGCGCCGCGTCATGGACAGCAAGTTTCGCAACGATCACGTCAATCACATCACGTTCATGCGCATGCTGCTCGAACCACGCGGCATCACGCACGCGCTGCGGCTGATGAACCAGACTTCCGTGCTCGGCCGCTATCTGCGCGTGTTTCGCAGCATCGTGGGACAGATGCAGCACGACCTGTTTCACGTGTATACGGTCGATCAGCACATCCTCATGGTGCTGCGCAACATACGGCGCTTTTTCGTGGCCGAGCACGCGCACGAGTACCCGTTCTGCTCGCAGCTGGCTGCCGGCTGGGACAAGCCGTGGGTTCTCTACGTGGCGGCGCTCTACCACGACATCGCCAAGGGACGCGGTGGCGACCACTCGACATTGGGCGCACGCGATGTACGGCGTTTCTGCCAGCAGCACGACATCGAGCGCGAAGACACCAAGCTCATCGAATTCCTGGTGACAGAACATCTCACCATGAGCACGGTTGCACAAAAGCAGGACCTGAGCGATCCGGAGGTGATCGGCGCCTTTGCAAAACGCGTCGGTAACGAGCGCTATCTGACAGGCCTCTACTTGTTGACCATCGCCGACATCCGCGGGACATCCCCGCGGGTCTGGAACGCCTGGAAAGGCAAGCTGCTGGAAGACCTGTATCGCGCAACCCTGCGCACGCTCGGTGGCCACATGCCGGATGCGGGTGCGGAGATCGAGGCCCGCAAGCACGACGCACTGGTGCAGCTGGCTCTGTACGCGGAGCGTTTCGAATCGCACAAGGCGCTCTGGGAAACGCTGGACGTCGGCTACTTCATGCGGCACGACGCCTCGGAAATCGCCTGGCACGCCAAGCAGCTGTCGCGCCACGTACCGATGCGCGGCGTACCGATCCACCCTGCAATGCCTCCCATAGTGCGCGCCCGGCTGTCACCTATCGGCGAGGGCTTGCAGGTGGTGGTGTACACACCCGACGAGCCCGATCTCTTTGTCCGCATTTGCGGTTATTTCGACCAGTCGTCCTTCAGCATCATCGACGCCAAGGTGCACACCACCAGCAACGGCTATGCGCTCGACACCTTCCAGATCGTGACCGCTTATGCACCGGAGCATTACCGCGACCTGATGAGCATGGTCGAAACCGGCCTTGCCAAGGCGCTCGAAGAAGCCGGCCCGTTACCGGCTCCCAGTAAGGGACGTGTGTCACGCCGGGTGCGCAGCTTTCCGATCAACCCACGCATCAGCCTCGTGCCGGACGACAAGGCGCAGCGCTGGGTGCTCAATATCTCCGCAAGCGACCGCGCCGGCTTGTTGTATTCAGTGGCCCGGGTGTTGGCGCACCATCACTTGAACCTGCAGCTCGCCAAGGTCACGACGCTGGGCGAGCGGGTCGAGGACAGCTTCTTGATCAGCGGCCCGGAGCTGCATGGCCAGCGAGCGCAGTTGGCCATCGAGACCGAACTGCTCGAGGCGCTTGCACCCTGAACCTTCGCGATTCGCACTGATCACACCCTCAAAAAAATCCGAAGTTCCCCGATGATCGAGCCCACCGACACCGTCTATCTCATCGATGTCGACAACACGCTGCTCGACAACGACCGGATCATTGCCGACTTGCGGCAGCACCTCGAAGAAGCCTTCGGCATGGCCAGCGCGGACCGCTACTGGGACGCGTTAGAAACCCTGCGCACCGAGCTAGGCTACGTCGACTACCTCGGCGCGCTGCAGCGGTATCGCAATGACGAGAGCCTGCGTGGCATGAAGGATTCGCGGCTGCTGCTGATGTCCGGCTTCCTGATCGACTACCCGTTCGCCGACCGCGTCTATGCTGGTGCGATGGAGGCGCTGAAGGCGCTGCGACGACTCGGCACCGTCGCCATCGTGTCCGACGGCGACGTCGTCTTCCAGCCGCGCAAGGTGCAGCGAGCCAAGTTGTGGGAGGCCGTCGAGGGCCGTGTTTTGATCTACGTGCACAAAGAGCAGATGCTGGACGCCATCGCCGCGGCCTACCCCGCAAAACACTACGTGATGATTGATGACAAGCTGCGCATCCTGTCGGCCATGAAGGCCGTCTGGGGCCGGCGCCTCACCACCGTCTTCGTGCGCCAGGGCCACTACGCGCTCGACACCCAAGCCATCGCCGCATATGCGCCTGCCGACATCACCGTCGAGCGGATAGGCGATCTCATCGACTTCCAGTGGCCGGCGTTGCCGGAAACATGACCGGAGACAACACATGAGCCAGAAGATCAGCCCCCTCGCCGGCCAGCCGGCACCGTATGCATCGCTGGTCGATGTGCCTCGACTCGTCTCGGCCTACTACAGCGGTCGCCCCAATGCGTCGGTGGCAGCGCAGCGCGTCGCCTTTGGCACTTCTGGCCACCGCGGCTCGTCGTTCGACGATTCGTTCAACGAGTGGCACGTGCTGGCGATCACCCAGGCGATCTGCGATTTTCGCAAGCAAAAGGGCATCGACGGCCCGCTGTTCCTCGGTATCGACACGCATGCACTGTCGACACCGGCTTTTGCGAGCGCGGTCGAAGTGCTGGCCGCGAATGGCGTCGAGCTGATGCTGTCGAAAGACGACGAGTACACGCCGACGCCGGCCGTGTCGCACGCCATACTGGTCTACAACCGCGGTCGAACCAGCGGGTTGGCCGATGGCATCGTGGTCTCGCCCTCGCACAACCCGCCGGAGAGTGGCGGCTTCAAATACAACCCGCCGAACGGGGGGCCGGCCGGCACCGACATCACCTCGGCGGTCGAGGCCGCAGCCAACGCGATGCTGGCCAACGGACTTGCCGGCGTGAAGCGGATGCCGCTGGCGCAGGCGCTCAAAGCATCGACCACGCATCGCCACGACTTCCTCAACAATTACGTCGAAGACCTTGCCAGCGTGATCGACATGGCATCGATCCGCGGTGCCGAAGTCGACATGGGCGTCGACCCGTTGGGCGGTGCCGGCGTGAACTACTGGGCCGCCATCGGCGAGCGCTACAAGCTCAAGCTGACGGTGCTCAACACCGAGGTCGACCCGACCTTTCGCTTTATGTCGCTCGACTGGGACGGGCGCATCCGCATGGACCCTTCGTCGCCCTATGCGATGCACAGCGTGGTCGAGCACAGGGACCGCTTTCCGATCATTTTCGCCTGCGACACCGACCACGACCGGCACGGCATCGTCACCCGCACTTCGGGTTTGATGCAGCCGAACAGCTATCTGGCGGTGATGGTCGATTACCTTTTCACCCATCGGCCGAACTGGTCGGCATCGGCTGCCGTCGGCAAGACCTTGGTCAGCAGCGGCATGATCGACCGCGTGGCTTCGAGCGTCGGCCGCAAGGTTTACGAGGTGCCGGTCGGCTTCAAGTGGTTCGTCGACGGGCTGGTCGACGGCTCGCTCGGTTTCGGCGGCGAAGAGAGCGCAGGTGCCACCTTTTTGCGGCGCGACGGCGCGGTCTGGACCACCGACAAGGATGGGCTCATCGCCGCCCTGCTCTCCGGCGAGATCAAAGCGCAGACCGGGCGCGACCCGGGCGAGCGCTACGCCGAGCTGACCGCCGCGCTCGGCAAGCCGGTTTCGGATCGCGTCGACGCGGCCGCCACGCCGGCGCAGAAGAAGCGTCTGTCGACGTTGTCACCAGCGCAGATCACGTCAACGCAACTGGCCGGCGAGAAGATCGTCAACGTGTTGAGCAACGCACCGGGCAACGGCGCGGCGCTCGGCGGCGTCAAGGTCATGACCGCGAACGGTTGGTTTGCGGCACGACCCTCGGGCACCGAGAACATCTACAAGATCTACGGCGAGAGTTTCTTGGGCGACGAGCACCTGCAGCGGATTTTGGAAGAGGCACAGAAGGTGGTGGACCAGGCGCTGGCGGATTGACGGTCAATCCTGGCCCGTCGACAACCGCCGCTCCAGCCACGCGCTGTAGCGCGACAGGCTGAAGCACATCACCCAATAAACCGCCGCGAGGAATAGATAGCCCTCGAGGTAGAACGGCCGCCAGGTCGTGTCGCCGCCGAGCGCCAGGCCCAATGCGCCGGTGAGTTCGAAGAGCCCAACGATGGTCACGAGCGAGGTGTCCTTCAACGTGCCGACCACGCTGTTGGTCAGTGCAGGAACCACCAGCCGCAGCGCTTGCGGCAGGATGATGTCGCGCTGCACCGGCCAACGGCCGAAGCCCAGCGCCATCGCCACGTCTGTCTGCCCACGCGGCACGGCCTGAAGTCCGCCGCGGATGATCTCCGCGAGATAGGCCGCAACAAACAACGCCAGGCCGGCCAACACGCGCACCAGCACGTCGGGCTGCCACCCCGCAGGCCACAGCAACGGCAACAAAAACGACGCCATGAACAACACCGAGATCAATGGCACGCCGCGCACCAGCTCTATGTAGGTAGCGCTCAAGGTGCGCACCACCGGCCATCGCGAGCGGCGCCCCAGCGCCAGCAGCAACGCCAGCGGAAAGGCAAGTGCCAGGCTAACCACCGCGAGGCTGATCGTCAGTGGCAGGCCGCCCCAACGGCTGGTCGGTACATACGCCAAACCAAGTGAGCCGCCGCGCATCAGCACCACGAAGACCGCCAACGTGACAACCCACAGCGGCAGCAGCCAGCCGCGCCAACTGCGCGGCCAAGCGCTCAACAACGTCGTCGCGGTGAGCACCGTAACGGCCACCGCGGGCCGCCACTGGTCTTCGTACGGATAGCGGCCGAAGAGGATCGGTCGCCATTTCTCTGCGATGACGCCCCAGCACGCGCCATGGTGACCGGCGGCGCGACAGGCTTCGGCATCGGGCCGGAACACTGCGTGCAGCACGGCCCAGTCAACCGCATACGCGCCAATCCACCCCAGCAACGCGAGGAACACGACTGTGAACACGCTTCGGATGGGCGAGCCGAACAGCTCGCTCCGCCATGCGATCCGGCCGTTCGTGTCGATGGCTCTGTTCATTGCCAGCCCCGCAATGCGACACGCGCGTTGTAGAAGTTCATCGCACCGGAGATCGACAGCGACAACGCCAAATACACCGCCATGATGATGGCGATGCACTCGAAGGTGCGGCCGGTCGAGTTGAACGACGTGTTGGCGATCGACATCAGCTCTGGATAGCCGACTGCCACCGCCAGCGACGAGTTCTTGGTGAGGCTCAGCAACTGGTTGGTGAGCGACGGCACGATCACACGCAGGGCTTGCGGCAACACGACGATGCGCAGTTGCTGCAGCGGCGTGAGGCCGAGCGCTTGCGCCGCGAGCTTCTGCCCCTGCGACACCGAGCCGATGCCGGCCCGCACGATTTCCGCGACGAAGGCCGCGGTGTACGCCGCGAGTCCGATCACCACCGTGAGGTACTCTGGGCTGAGCGCGGCACCACCGGTGACGTTGAAGCTGCTGCGCTCGGGCCAGTCGAAGTGCGAGGGCCACCAGGCGCCAGCTTCGCGCACTGGCCACGGGATCGTCAGGCCGTCCTTGCTGAGCCAGACGCCGCGCACCAGTTCGATGGCTTCGGTCGAATCGGGCAGCAACTGCGTGAGCGCGAAATACAGCATCAACATCTGCACCAGCAGCGGGATGTTGCGCAGTGTCTGCACGTACGCGCCGCAAAAGCCGCGCATCAGCACGTGCGGCGCAAGCCGTCCAATGCCTATCAGCGTGCCGAACACGACGGCGAGGACCGAAGCCGGTACGGCGGCACGCAGCGTGTTGATCAAGCCCGCGAGGAAGGCGCGCCAGTATGGCTGCCCCGCCTCGAAGTCGAGCCAACCTTCACCGATGCCGAAGCCCGCAGGGTCGAGCAAAAAGTCGAAGCCCGACTGCACCCCCCGTGCGCGCAGCACGCCCAGCGCATGCAGCACGAGCCAGGCGGTGGCGCCAGCGATGGCGGCCAGCAGCAGGGCCTGAACGACCCAGGCGATCCAGCGGCCGGACGCCGCCCCTTTCACCGGACCGGAGGGGCGTACATCAGGCCGCCCTTGCTCCACAGGTTGTTGACGCCGCGCGGCAGCTTCAGCACCGACTTGGGTCCGACGTTGCGTTCGAAGATCTCACCGTAGTTGCCAACCGCCTTGATGGCGCGATACGACCAGTCCTTGTCGAGCCCGAGCAGCTTGCCGAGGTCGTCGCTGGTGCCGAGCAGCCGCTGCTGCGCTGGGTCTTTGCTGTCGGCCTTGAGGGTGTCGATGTTGGCCTGCGTGATGCCGACCTCCTCCGCCTCGATAAGCGCGTTCGGCACCCATTTGGCAATGGCGAACCACTCGTCGTCGCCACGGCGCACCAGCGGCGCGAGCGGCTCCTTGGAGATCAGCTCGGGCAGGATCAGGTAGTCGTCCGCGTTAGGCGCCTCTTTGTTACGCAGACCTGCAAGTGCCGAGGCATCGGTCGTGAAAGCCTGGCAACGGCCCGCGAAAAAGGCCTTGAACGAGGCTTCGAAGCTTTCGAACACGACGGTCTTGATCGGGATGTTTTGCGCCTTGAACCAGTCCGACACGTTCTTCTCGTTGGTAGTGCCCGACTGCGTGCAGATCGTCGCGCCCTTGAGCTGCTTGGCGCTCGTCACCTTGATCTTCTTCGGCACCAGAAAACCTTGGCCGTCGTAGTAGTTGATGGTTGTGAAGTTGAAGCCGAGCGAGGCATCGCGCGTCAGGTTCCATGTGGTGTTGCGCGCCAGGATGTCGACCTCGCCCGCCTGCAGGGCGGAGAAGCGCTGCTGCGAATTGAGTGGCACGAAGTCGACCTTCTTCGGATCACCCAACACCGCCGCCGCAATGGCGCGGCAACTGTCGACGTCGAGCCCCGACCAGTTGCCTTGCGTGTCGGGCGCCGAGAAGCCGGCGACGCCGTTGGTCACGCCACATTTAACGGTGCCACGCTGCTTGACTGCATCGAGCGTCTTGCCGGCAAAGGCTGAAACCGAGGCGCAGAGCGCAATGACGGACAAAGTGGTGACGGAAGCCGAGACGAGCGCCGGACGAATGCTTTTCATGGTGTTGTTATTCAGTGCGTGAAACGATTTTTGGCAGTGTACGCAGGATGCGGCCCACAGTTCATTAACATTCCCGCACCTCAACCAGATAACGGAGAAACTCAATGACTCGAAGCGAAGACACCGGCAAACTGATCCTTCGCGTTGCCCTCGGCATTCTCATACTGCTGCATGGCATCGCCAAACTGAAGGGAGGCGTCGGCTTCGTCTCGAGCCAGCTGACCTCGCACGGCTTGCCACCAATACTGGCTTATGGCGTCTACATCGGCGAGGTCATTGCGCCGGCGCTCATCATCATCGGCTTCTTCACCCGGCCTGCCGCCTGGATCATTGCCGTCAACATGTTGTTCGCCTTCTACCTGGTGCACATGGGCGACCTGAGCGCGCTAACCAAGCAGGGTGGATGGCAACTCGAGCTGCAGGGTATGTTCCTGGCGGCCGCGGTCGCGGTCGGTTTTCTGGGGGCAGGCGGCTTCAGCCTCGGCGGCCGCACCGGCCGTCTGAACTAATCGTCTTCGCTCGCATCGAGGCCTGGGAACAGGACCTCGGTGAAGCCGAAGCGCGAAAAATCGCGAACACGCATCGGATACAGCTTGCCCAGCAAGTGGTCGACCTCGTGCTGCACGACCCGCGCATGAAAGCCGCTCACGATGCGGTCGATCGGGTCGCCGTAGGGGTCGAACCCGGTGTAGCGGATATGGGCGAGTCGCGGCACCACGCCTCGCAGGCCGGGCACCGACAGGCAGCCCTCCCAACCCTCTTCTTCTTCGTCGCCGAGCGGCGTGATGACAGGGTTGACGAGCACCGTGCGCGGCACGATCGGCGCGTCAGGGTAGCGCGGGTTGACGGCGGCAGTGCCGAAGATCACCAGCTGCTGATCGACGCCGATTTGGGGCGCCGCCAGGCCGGCCCCGCTGACCGAGTGCATGGTCTCGAACATGTCGCGCACCAGCAGATGCAGCTCGTCGGTATCGAATGCGCCCACCGGCTGCGCGATGCGCAACAAGCGGGGATCACCCATCTTTAAAATTTCGCGAATGGCCATGCGGCAATTATCACAAAGCCGATGTCAGGGCGCTGCCTTCACGACACGGTTCTCCTGTGTCAATCAGCGCCAGCCACCATGCCCGTAGTACCCACCCCTACCGCCGTAGTACCCACCCCCACCGCCGTAGTAGCCCCGGTTGTAGTCGCCGCCGCGATAGTAGCCTCCGATGCCGATTGAAACGGCTGGAGCCGGGACGAGCACGGGGCCCGGCTGGGCATAGACCGCCTGGCCGTATTCGTTGTAACCCTGGTACCCGGGAGGCGCGACGACGCAGCCGCTGAGGAGCAGTACGGTGCCGGCGGTAGCGGCGACGGCCATCGAACGCAGATTTTTCATGGGGTTCTCCTGTTGAGAACTCTCCAACGTCAGCGCAGCGTCGCTGTTGACCCGGCCTGTGTGAAGCTGGGTAACGCTACGTAAAGTAGATGTCACATTCCCTGATTTATATCAGCGGCAGACCCATCCGCCTTGGCCGCGCGGCCGATCTATGCAGCGTTCGTCAACAGCGCGAGCATCATTGCTTCGTCGATCACCGCGATCCCGAGCGTCTGCGCCTTCTCGAGCTTGCTGCCCGCCTCTTCGCCGGCGACGACAAAGTCGGTCTTCTTGCTCACCGAGCCCGCCACCTTGGCACCCGCCGCTTCAAGCTTGTCCTTGGCTTCGTCGCGGCTCAGTGTGGGCAGTGTTCCGGTAATGACAAACGTCTTGCCGGCCAGCGGCAGCGGAATGCGCGGCGCGGGCTCGCCTTCTTTCCAGCTCAAGCCGCAAGCACGAAGCTGTTCGACCACCTCGCGGTTGTGCGGCTGATCGAAAAACGTTCGCAGACTCTGTGCCACCACCGGGCCCACATCGTTCACTTCGAGCAGTTCGACTTCGGTCGCATCCATGATCGCGTCGAGCTTCCCGAAATGCTTGGCCAGATCTTTCGCGGTGCTCTCTCCGACGTGCCGCATGCCGAGCCCGAACAAAAAGCGCGGCAAAGTCGTCTGCTTCGATTTTTCCAGCGCATCGACTATGTTCCTCGCCGACTTTTCCGCCATGCGATCGAGCCCGGCCAGCGTGGTGAGACCGAGTTTGTACAGGTCGGGCAAAGTGCGGATCAGATTCGCGTCGACCAATTGCTCGACCAACTTATCGCCCAGGCCTTCGACCTCGACCGCGCGGCGTGCAGCGAAGTGCAATATCGCCTCTTTACGCTGGGCGGAGCAGAACAGGCCACCGGTGCAGCGGTAGTCGACCTCGTCTTCTCCGCGTACTGCGTCCGAACCGCAGATCGGGCACTTGCGCGTCATGGTGAACACGGGGCCGCGTTGGTCTTGCGGCAACGCCGCGCTGTCCGGCGCCAGTCCGACGACTTCGGGAATTACATCGCCGGCACGACGTACGATCACCGTGTCACCGACCCGCACGTCCTTTCGGCGCGTTTCGTCTTCGTTGTGGAGCGTGGCGTTGGTGACCGTGACACCGCCGACGAATACGGGAGCCAGCTTGGCAACCGGCGTGAGTTTGCCAGTGCGGCCGACCTGGATCTCGATGGCCAGCACCTTCGTCAATTGCTCTTGCGCTGGATACTTGTGCGCCACGGCCCAGCGCGGTTCGCGCGAAACGAAGCCCAGCCTTCTCTGCAATTCGACGCTGTCGACTTTGTAGACCACGCCGTCGATGTCGTACGGCAAGGCATCGCGTTGGCGTCCGATGGTCTCGTGGAACGCGATGAGCTCGACGGCCCCGTTGGCACGCGTTGTCTGCGTGGCGACCGGGAATCCCCACGCATGAAATTGTTGTAGCCAGTCGAATTGGGTCGGGCAATTTGGTCCGCCCTGCTCGGGCGGCGTCACCTCGCCGAGCCCATACGCGAAGAAGCTCAACGGCCGGGCAGCAGCAATGGTCGGGTCGAGTTGCCGCACCGCGCCGGCCGCGGCGTTGCGCGGATTGACGAACACCTTTTCGTTCTTCTGGCCGGCCGCAATCTTTTCGCGTTGGCGCTCGTTCAGCGCGTCGAAATCGGCGCGCTTCATGTAGACCTCGCCGCGCACTTCGACCACCGGCGGCGGTGAGGCTGCGCCCAGAAGCTTCAGGGGAATCTGCTGCACGGTGCGGATGTTCTGCGTGACCTCTTCGCCCACTTCACCATCGCCGCGCGTCGCAGCCTGCACCAGCACGCCGTTTTCATAGCGCAGGTTGATGGCGAGCCCGTCGAACTTCAGCTCGCACACATAGGCGATCTGCGGCGCGTTTTCGGCCACACCCAGCTCGCGCCGCACGCGCACATCGAAGGCGCTCGCGCCTTTCGAGGTGATGTCGGTCTCGGTGCGGATCGACAGCATCGGCACGGTGTGGCGGATCTTGACGAAGCCCTCAAGCACCTTGCCGCCGACGCGTTGCGTCGGCGAATCGGGCGTGCGCAATTCAGGGTGTTCGGTCTCGATCGCCTGCAGCCGCCGGAACAACTTGTCGTATTCGGCGTCTGGCAGTTCCGGCGCATCGAGGACGTAGTACAGGTGGGCGTGATGGCGCAGCTTTTCAGTCAGCGCGGTGGCTTCGCGTGCCGCCTCAGTTGCGGCCTGATCGCGCGTCGTCATCGTGTGTTTACCGGAGGTATTTTTTAGCTGAACAGCCTGCGCGCCAGCGGCGTCCCAGCCGCCAGGTCTCGCGATTCAAGCGTGTCGTAAAGCTGTTCGAGGTCGGACCCGATCACATCCATGGTGTCGTCGCGCAGCAGCTGGCCATCGCTGTCGGTCACCACGCCGTCCATCTCGCGCGCCAGCGTCGCGGCGGCTTCGCGCATACGGTCGAAGGGCCGCTGGATGCGGTCGACCTGAGGTACATCGAGACTCAGCGTCAGCTCACGTATGGCCGACTGTGCCGGGTCGTCGGCCAGTGCCGCCTGCGTGTCGAACGACAAACCCAGAATCGGCGGCAAGCCGACTTCCGAGTTCGGCAGCACCATGCGACCCGGGATGATGCCGGCGACGAAGCCCAATCGCGCCGCGTTCTGCTGAACATAGCCAGGGCTCCAAGCGGCATGCAGCGCCCGCAGCACGAAACCTAGCTGCGCATCGTGCGCACTGGCGAACTGGTCGAGCTCGCGAGCGCGCGCCACTTCGTCGAGCATTTCGGGGAACTCCGGCGTGCCGTTGAGCGCGTCGGCAAACGCCTGCGCCTTGACAACGAACTCCGAATACTCGATCTCGTTGAGCGCGCCAGTGCGGTTGGCCAACTGCGCACCGACCTGAAAGGCGCCGTAGCGCTGGCCCGGTGCCGGCAGTTCCCATTCGCCGGTATGTTCGTTCAGGCCTTCGACCGCAACCGGCTTGCTGCCGGCACGGCGTGTCGATGGCATCGCGGCGATGGCGGCATCGCCAGACGCCAGCCCATCGAGCGATACCGGCGCGATCACATCGATAAGCGGGTCGAGCCCGCCACGGCGGTCGGTGGACGGAAGCGGGAGCGCGGTCGGCGCCGGCAGATCGGGGTCGAACAACGGCTCGTGCCGGTCGTTGCCGGGCAGCTGATGCGGCCCGACATAGAGCGCCGGATCTTCAGGCGAGAGCGGCACCGGCGTCGTCGCGCGGTACGGTTCGCCATCGACGTTGTCAGGTTGCTTCGGCGAATTGCGGCGCGACATCCAAGCGTCGTACCCGACGACAGCCGCCAAAAACAGGCCACCGAGAACCGCCAGCGCGATTGTGAGACTGCTCATAGTCTGTTCGCTTTCATGCTGCTTCGACCATGGACACGGCGGCGTCCATGTCGACTGCCACGATGCGGGAAACGCCCTGCTCCTGCATCGTCACGCCGATCAATTGCTCGGCCATTTCCATGGCGATCTTGTTGTGACTGATGAAGAGGAACTGGGTCTCGCGGCTCATGGCGGTGACGAGTTTGGCATAGCGCTCGGTGTTGGCATCGTCGAGCGGTGCATCGACCTCGTCCAGCAGGCAGAACGGCGCGGGGTTGAGTTGAAAGATCGCGAACACCAGCGCGATGGCGGTCAGCGCCTTCTCGCCGCCGGACAGCAGATGGATGGTCTGGTTCTTCTTGCCAGGCGGTTGGGCCAGCACCTGTACGCCGGCATCGAGAATCTCGTCGCCGGTCATCACGAGGCGCGCATTGCCACCGCCGAAGAGCTCGGGGAACATCCGGCCGAAGTGCTCGTTGACGATCTTGAAAGTGCCGCCGAGCAGCTCCCGCGTTTCGCCGTCGATCTTGCGGATCGCGTCTTCGAGCGTGCCGATCGCTTCGTTCAGGTCGGCCGATTGCGCATCGAGGAAAGTCTTGCGTTCGCTGGCAGTCGCGAGCTCGTCGAGCGCTGCCAGATTGACCGCGCCGAGAGCAGCCACTTCACGATGCAGGCGGTCGATTTCGCCTTGCATGCCGGGGATGCGCACCTTGTCGGCTTCGATCGACAGCGCGATGGCTTCGAGATCGGCTTCGGCATCGGCCAGCAGTTGCTGATACTGCTCGGAGCCCAGGCGCGCAGCCTGCTCCTTTAGTTGGAATTCGGTGATGCGCTGGCGCAGCGGATCGAGCTCGCGTTCGAGCGTCAGGCGGCGCTCGTCGCTGGCGCGTAGCTTGAGTGTCAGATCGTCGTACTGACTGCGCGTCGCGCCGAGCAAGGCTTCGCGTTCCAGCTTGAGAGACAGCGCATCCTGCAGGCCAGCCTGCGCCGCAGCGTCCGACAGCCGTCCGAACTCGGCCTTGGCACGCTCTTCTTCTTCGGCCAGCGCCACGTTCTGCTGTGCAGCCGTTTCGATGGCGCGATTGAGTTCGGCACGCCGTGCTTCAAGTGTGCGCTGTGAAAACGTCGCCTCTTGCGCTTGGCGCTCCAGGCTGCGGTGCTGCTCGCGCGAGGCGGTGAGTGCACGGCCAGCCTCGATCACATGCTCGTCGAGCTGCGCATGTCGCTCCTGGCTGTCGGCCAGCTGCATGTCGAGCTCTTCAAAGCGCGACTCAGCCGTCACGCGCTTTTCCTGCAGCTCGTCGAGTTGCGCATCGACTTCGCCGAGGTCGGTTGCCAACTGTTCGCTGCGGGCACGCGTCTGCTCGGCCAATTGCGACAGGCGCAGCGTTTCGACCTGAAGCTCGTGCGCGCGCGACTGCGTTTCGGCCGCCTCTCGACGTGCGGTCACCAGGCGCGACGCAGCATCGGCGTAGGCTGCTTCAGCGCGGACGAGCGCTGTGCGTGCGTCTTCATTGATAAGCGTCTGGGCGCGCAACTGTCGCTCAAGATTCTCGATTTCCTGCTGGCGCGCGAGCAGGCCGGCTTGCTCCGAATCCTGCGCATAGAAACTCAAGCTGTGCCGCGACACCGAATGCCCGCTCTTTACGTAGACCACGTCGCCGGGCTGCAGCTTCTCGCGCAAGGCCAACGCTTCCTCGAAGCTCTGCGCGGTGTAGCAACCATGCAGCCACTCGACCAGCAAGGCTTGCAAGCCTGCATCGTTCAGCCGCAGCAGACCGGAGAGGCGCGGCAGATCGCTCTGCTCTTGTGGCGCGCCAGCCGCAGGTGGGCTGTAGAACGCCAACTTGGCCGGAGGCGCATCGGCACCGAAGGCGCGCACCATGTCGAGCCGGCTGACTTCCAGCGCGCCCATGCGCTCCCGCAACGCGGATTCGAGCGCGTTTTCCCAACCCTGTTCGATGTGGATGCGACTCCACAGGCCCTGCATGCCGTCGAGGCCGTGCTTGGCGAGCCAAGGTGCGAGCTTGCCGTCGGTCTTGACCTTCTCCTGCAGAGCGCGCAACGCTTCAAGACGCGCGGAGAGATCGGCTTGGCGAGCGCCTTCGGTGTTAACGGCTTGCTGCCGCGTACGGCGGTCGTCGTCGAGCTGCGGCACGCTGTCTTGCAGATCGTGCAGCCGGGCATCGGCTTCGGTCGCGGCTTCCTGTGCGCTCTCGTGCTGGGCTTGCAAATCGCGCAGCTTTGTCTCGTCGGGCGCGGCCAGCGCGTTCTTGTCCGTGCGCAGTTTTTCGCTGCGCAGTGTCAGTTGCCGGGCTTGGTCTTCGATGTTGCGCTGGTCCGCCGCCAGCACCTGGATCTGCTGCTGCACCTGCACGACGGTAGCGCGCTGCGCATTGGCTTCGGTTTGCGCACGCTGCTGCGCATCTTCAAGCTCGGGCAGGCGCGTGCCGTGGTCCTCCAGCTGCGCGGCCAGCGTGATGGCCTGCTCTTCGGCGGCCACACCCTGGTCAGCCAGCGTCTCGATCTCGGACGCCGCATCGTCGCGGCGCGTGCCCCACTGGCCGATCTGTTCACGCAGTTGAACCAGCCGTTGCTCTACCCGCTGACGACCTTCGACCACGAAGCGAATCTCGCCTTCGAGCCGGCCCACTTCGGCGCTTGCTTCATAGAGCTTGCCTTGTGCCTGGTTGACTTGGTCGCCTGCGGCGTAATGCGCTTGCCGTACGGTTTCGAGCTCGGCCTCGATGTGCCGCAAGTCGGCCATGCGCGACTCGAGATCGTTCACTGCCTTGGCGGCATCGGCCTTGACCTTGGCTTGGTCGGCCTCGCTCTCGGTGCGCTTCAAAAACCAGAGCTGATGCTGCTTTTTGGTGGCATCACCCTGCAGCTGGTTGTAGCGCGCAGCGACCTCGGCCTGTTTCTCAAGTCGGTCGAGATTGGCGTTGAGTTCGCGCAGGATGTCTTCGACGCGCGTCAGGTTTTCGCGCGTGTCACCCAAGCGGTTTTCGGTTTCGCGACGGCGCTCCTTGTACTTGGAGACGCCGGCCGCTTCTTCAAGAAACAGGCGCAGTTCTTCCGGCTTGGATTCGATGATCCGGCTGATCGTGCCCTGGCCGATGATCGCGTAGGCACGAGGGCCGAGGCCGGTGCCGAGGAACACGTCCTGCACATCGCGCCGGCGCACTGGCTGGTTGTTGATGTAGTAACTGCTGGTGCCGTCGCGCGTCAGCACGCGCTTGACCGCGATCTCGGTGAACTGCGCCCACTGGCCGCCAGCGCGATGGTCGGCGTTGTCGAACACCAGCTCCACGCTCGAGCGGCTGGCCTGCTTGCGAGTCGTCGTGCCGTTGAAAATCACGTCCTGCATCGACTCGCCACGCAGCTCCGAGGCACGCGATTCGCCGAGCACCCAGCGCACCGCGTCCATGATGTTCGACTTGCCGCAACCGTTGGGACCGACAACGCCGACGAGTTGGCCGGGCAGCAAAAAATTGGTGGGTTCGGCGAACGACTTGAAGCCTGAAAGCTTGATTGAATTGAGACGCACGACGTGTTGGCCTAGGTGCCAAGGTGTTGATTTGTAAGGAAAAACGCGAAGTTACGCGCTGCCGTCCGGGAGCCCCGATGATAACGTGCGCACCCATGAGAGAACTTCGAAAACTACCCCTTGCAGCGCGTCGCCCTGCGGCACTGGCCGCCGTGGCGTTGTCACTGGTTCTGACCGGCTGCAGCAGCTTCAATTCAACCCAGCGCGCCGAACCGTACGGTGGACAGGAATGGATGCAAACCGGCGCCAACCGCGTAGCCAACCTGGCGCTGCGCGACAACCTGCAATCGATCCGTCGCGTGCAACTCAGCTTGTACCGCCGTAACCCGCGTGAGTGGCGCAAATGGGCAACCAGCGCCGACGATGCCATCCAGCGCACATGGGACGCGGTGATGCAGGGCAAGTCGTTGCCGGAGCTGAAAGGCGCCGTCGGCATCGATGCCATCCGGCTCGGCTTCGAGACCGGGCCGCAGCCGTACACAGGCGATCGGGTTGCGGCATTGGTCATGGGCTGGGCCTCGATGCTGAAGCAGGCCAACGGCGACACTTGGGAGCAAACGATGATCGATGGCGTCAATGCCGAGAACGCCTATCGCGCGGCCCGCAACATCGAGATTTCGCTTTGGATGCTGGGCTCGAAAACCGGCCCGGACGGCCTGCCGTTGCTGCTGGCCACAGAGATCAGCGAACGTGGCCGCAATTTGGTGGCCGACCGAGAACTGTCGAAAGTGACGGCGCGGCTCGACCTCATGGCGGCGCAGGCCGACGAAAAGTACCGACGCGCCGCGCTCGACTTCGGCCAGAACTGGATTCTTGGCAGCCTCGGGCCGTTTTTTGCGATGGCGAAACCCTGAATCCAGGATCGGAATCGACCACTGAACGCCGCACGATCCTCACAGCTCAAATGGATGTCCGTCTTACCGTCTGCAGTACTGAGAAAAGGTGCGCTTCAGCCCGAAACGTAAATCTGCAGGAGTCCTTTTTTGCCTACGTGCCATTTGCAGACAGGCAGTAAAGATTTCCACGGAGACGCTGAACATTTGATCGATCCCGGCACGCCTCATGCATGCACCGGGGGAACCAGATTACGAGCGCAACGGACTTGGACCAACGCAGCTTTGCCAGTGCCGAGTACGCATCGAAAAAGAAGCGAACGCGCCAGTACGGCCTGCCTGCCGTCAGGCGGGAGAGCGCACGCCGAGCACGCGCAGAGATGGGACGATGGTCGTGGGATGTCCCAGTCGCCAGAGGCGATCAGTCGTACAGCACGGCGGCGATCTTCGGCTCGGCGATGTTGGTCTTGTCGTACCAATAAAAGCCGGTGTCGACCACCTTGGGCAGCTTCTCGCCCTTGATCGCGCGCACCGCCAGCTCGACGGTCTGGTAGCCGATGCCGACTGGGTTCTGGGTGATGGCACCTGCCATGCTGCCGTCCAGAATGGCGCTCTTTTGTTGTTTGCCGGAGTCGTAGCCGATGACCACGACTTTGCCGTTGCGCTTCATTTCCTTGACGCCGTTGATGACGCCGATGGCCGAGCCCTCATTGGCGCCGAAGATGCCTTTGAGGTTGGGCGAAGCCTGCAGAATCGACTTGGTGATTTCGGTCGACTTGAGCTGGTCGCCGCCGCCGTATTGCACGCTCACGACCTTGATGTTCGGGTAGGTCGACTTGATGCGGTTGACAAAGCCGTCGCGCCGATCCACGCCGGTGCGGCTGGTCTGGTCATGCACGACCAGCGCCACTTCGCCGGCCCCGCCGATCAGCGCGGCCATCTTGTCGGCGGCCAGCGCTGCCGCCGCCTTGTTGTCGGTGGTGGCGGTGCTGACCGGGATGTCGCCGTCCACGCCGGAGTCGAAGGCCACCACGGGGATCTTGGCGGCCTGGGCCTTCTTCAGCAGCGGCAGGGCCGCTTGGCTGTCGAGCGCGGCAAATCCGATCGCCTGCGGTTTCTTGGCCAGTGCGGCGGAGAGCATGTCGATCTGCTTGTCGACCATCGTCTCCGACTCCGGGCCTTCGAAGCTGATCTTCACTTTCAGGTCCTTGGCGGCCTGCTCCGCGCCCAACTTCACGGCCTGCCAGAACTGATGCTGAAAGCCCTTGGACACCAACGGGATGTAGATCTCCGGGGTTTGCTGCGCGTGGGCGAGGCTCGACAGGCCGATGAGGGCCGCGCCGAGTGTGATGCTGAGGGCTCTTCTCTTGATCATCGAATGTCTCCTGGTTGAAAAAACGGGTTCAGTGCGTGCTGCTACCACGGCGGCGCAGGATGTCGGCGTAGACGGCGAGGATGATGATCACGCCGGTGATCACGGTCTGCCACTCCTGTGCGACCGAGAGGATGCGAAGTCCGTTGATCAGCACGCTCATGATGAAAGCGCCGATGATGGTGCCCGCGACGGTGCCGGTCCCGCCACTGAGCGAGGTGCCGCCGATGACCACGGCCGCGATGGCGTCCAGCTCGTAGCCTTGCCCCAACGCCGGCTGCGCCGAGTTCAGTCGCGAGGCAATCAGCAGGCCTGCGATGCCACAGATGGCGCCACTCACCGTGTAGACCACGACTTTCCAGAAATTGGTGTTGACGCCCGACAGCCGCACCGCTTCTTCATTGCTGCCGAGCGCGAATGTGTAGCGCCCGAGGATCGTCTTGTTGAGCAACACGCTAGCAGCCAGCGCCACCAGGAACAGGATCAGCACCGCATTCGGGATCGGCAGGGCAGGCAGCAGTTCGCCGATCAACGAGTCCTGCGAGATTGCCGTGAAGCCAGGCGTGCCGTTGAAGTAGATCGGCTTGGTGCCCGAGATCACCAGTGACAGGCCCTTGAGCAACATCATCATGCCGAGCGTGGCGATGAAGGGCGGGATCTTGAGCTTGGCGATCAGCAGGCCGGAGACACCACCGGCCAGCGCGCCGAAAAGAATCGCCGCTGCAATGCCCAACGCCAGCGGCCAGCCCATGTAGGTCAGCACTACGCCGGCCATGACGGCGCAGAAAGTCATTAAGGTGCCGACCGATAGGTCGATCCCGCCGGTGATGATGACGAAGGTGCAGGCGATGGCCAACACGCCGTTGACCGCGGTCGATTGCAGGATGCCGACCAGGTTGTCGGTCTGCAGAAACTGCGGCGAGGCGACGCTGAAGAACACTATCAGCGCGACCAGGCTGCCAAAGGCCAACAACTTTTGGCGTGTCGCCGGGTCGAACAGCCGCGCCCTCAGCGACAGGCCAAGCGTAACGGTTGCCTGGGTGGTGGCGGTGGAGGTGGCGGGGGGCGTAGTCACAGGGTGTCTCCGATGGTCAGTGGGCGGTTGCCGTTTCGCGCTGGGTCGCGAGTTGCATGATCTTTTCCTGTGTCGCTTCGCGCCCGCTCAACTCGCCTGTGATGCGGCCTTCGCACATCACCAGCACCCGGTGGCTCAAACGCAAGATTTCGGGCAGTTCGGACGAGATGATCACGATCGCCTTGCCCTGCTCTGCCAGCGCCTTGAGCAGGCGGTAGATCTCAGCCTTGGCGCCGACGTCGATGCCGCGCGTCGGTTCGTCGAAGAACAACACGCTGCAGTCACGAAGCAGCCACTTGGCGATCACGATCTTCTGCTGGTTGCCGCCCGACAAGAACCGCACCAGCTGGTGCCCCGACGGTGTCTTGATGGCGAGCTGCTTCACATAGCGCTGGCCGGTAGCCTCGATCGCGGCCTGATCGATGAAAAACCCCATCGACAAGAACTTCTTCATGCTCGGCAGCGCGATGTTGCCGTCGACATCCATTCCGGTGGCTAGGCCCAACTGCTTGCGGTCTTCCGACAGGTAACCGATGCCGTGCGCGACCGCCTCCTCAGGCGAGCGGATCGACACCTTCTTGCCGTGCAAGAAGACCTCACCGGCATCGAGCGCATCGGCGCCGAACACGGCGCGTGCCAGCTCGGTGCGGCCCGCGCCCATCAGGCCGGCAAAGCCCAGGATTTCCCCTCGGCGCAATACGAAACTGGCATCGCGAACCATAGAGCCCCGACGGATGCCCTTGGCTTCCAGCACGATCTCGTTGTGCGACGTGTCCGGAAAATCGTTACCGGTGTCGCTCAGCTGGCGCCCCACCATCATCGCGATCACCTGGTCGACCGGCGTGTCAGCCATCGACACGGTGGCGATGTACTGGCCGTCGCGCATCACGGTGACGCGGTCGGCGATACGCTTGAGCTCATCCATCTTGTGCGAGATGTAGACGATCGCTACGCCCTGCGACTTGAGCTGGCCGATGATGCGAAACAGGTCGGCCACCTCCTCGTTGTTCAGCGCTGCGGTGGGCTCGTCCATGATGAGTACCCGCGTATCGAACGAGAGCGCCTTGGCGATCTCCACCATTTGCTGTTTGGCCACTGTAAGTTCACCGACAGGCGTGCGCGGGTCGAGGCGCAAGTTCATACGCTCGAAGATGCAGTGCGCCGCGGCGCACATTGCTTCCTCGTGGATAAAAAGTCCGAGTCGCCTGCGCGGTTCGCGGCCGATAAAGATGTTCTGCGCCACGCTCAGGTGATTCATCAGGTTCAGCTCCTGGTGAATGATCACGATGCCCAGTGCCTGCGCCGCGCGCGGGCTCGCAATATCTACCGACCGACCGTCCAACATCAAGTCGCCGGAGTCCTTGCGGTAAACGCCAGCCAACACTTTCATCAATGTCGACTTTCCCGCGCCGTTCTCACCCATCAACGCATGCACCTCGCCGGGCCGCAGGTCGAACTGCGCGTGGTCCAGCGCGCGGACCCCGGCAAAGGATTTATTGAGGTTGCGGATCGTGACGATGGACTGCATGGCGTGTCAGCCGACCAATTTGCCGCAGCATTTGTGCGTTGTGCTGTACCACCAGGCCATGTGCTCCAACAAAAAGTCCCGCGGCAGCGGCGCCGGTGCCGGTACATCGGTGCGCAGCCACGTGCAGTCGCCGCGGGCAGCGTGTTGCACGAAGTGCCCCCTGCCGTTGCCGGACGCGTCAGCAATGTTGTTTCGATAGTCAACGCCGACCACGACGCGGCCAAAGAGTGCTGCGTTGCTTTGGGCTTGCGCGCCATTCGCGCCGAGGTTGAGGGCAGTCCACAAAACGCACGCGATGGCGATCGAACGGAATTTCACCTGTTGGTCTCCTCAATGTTGCTAAGCAGCGTGCGGCGAGTTTCGAACAGAGGGTTGGATTCAGAGGGTTAAGGTCTCAGGCCGTAGTAAATTGGCCTTACCACTTTGCTACCCGTTTCAAGTGATTTGCCATATGAAAACCCTTGTGTGAGCTTGGTCGCGCTGGCGCAGGACGGCGTTGCCACCGCTGTCGTCAGCGTCAAAGAGAATCTGACATGCGCAACCACCGGCACCCTCACCAAAGCACGGGCCGCATCTACGGCGCTGCGGTCGCCATCGGCCATCATCGGCCATCATCGGCCACCGGGGTCGGTGCGGCGTGGCGCGGCATCGACGTAAGCGGCGGTGGCTCGGGTGCATCGATGCAGGCCAGCACCTGTGACGTGGTGAGCATCAGACACAGCGGATCGGCAAATGAATCGCCCCGGCTTTGTACTTATCCACAAGGCCCTTTTGAAGATCGTCAAACTTCTGGGGGTCAGTTCAGTCTTGCCGGAGCCCCCATTTCTTTATGAGCGTGCAACTGCGAACCGCTTCACCTTCTGCACAAACCCCGGCAGCGCATGACCAGCCTTTTGCAGCAGCCCGAACTCTTCCTTGAGAACCGATTGCGGCATCAAGTCAAAATGGCACAACGTCCCAATAAGATCTCCAGCGTCGCTGACGATCGGCACCCCGCAATAGCTGTTCATCACACCCTGGTACGGGTGACCGTCCAACCGTCGGTCGGCTGCTGAGTCATCGGTTGAAAAAAAACCGTCACCCAAAACAAACTGGCAGAAACTGACCTCGAACGGAATGGCGTCCAAGAATGCCGGCGTCGGCTCGCCTTGTTTGTCAAGCAACAGAACATTTTGGAATCTGTCATCGAATAGTCGGTAGATGGCGCTGAAGCGATGCGGCACGCCTGCGTTCAGGTAGCCAAGTGCGGCTGACGCTCCCTGCGCGTTCAAGGCGCTCACGAACAGCTCTAGGCTGCGCGACGATGTCGTCGGTCGCTCCATGTGATCCGCGCGCACTGAGCCTGCGTGCTCATGGCCGAATATCGTGTCAACGGGCGCTTCCGTGAGAGCGAGCCGGTAGCCCTTGCCGTAAACCGTGCGTAACTGGACTCCCTTGTCTTCCAGCTTCAATGCACGGCGCAATGTGAAGATATGGTTGTCCAGCACACGCGTATCCATTGAACGAAATTTTGTGTTCGTCGTTTCGAGAAGTTCCCAACGTGACATCACGCGACCGCTGTTGCGAAATAGAGCCAGCGCCAGATTGAACTGCAGGTCGCTGAGATCGAAAGTTTCGTTAGTCGGCCCCGCATACACGACGGTAGAGCGGTCAAGCAGGAAGGTCCAGTTTCCGACTAGTTCAATGCGTCCTCTCACTGCGTCCGCCGGTTCGCGAAATCGTTGTACGCGGGCACGCATTTCGATCGGACGAAAAGGCTTGAGCACATAGTCATCGGCCCCTGCTTCCAGCGCGTTGGCAACATCACGCGCAGCGCCTCGTGCGCTGAGCACGATCACGGGAATTTTCGACTCGAGGACTCCACGTAGCCACGTGAGCAGCGCCAAGCCATCGTCGCCTGAAGAAACCGGGTCGAAGATGAGCAGATCGAAAGGCACTTCCACGATGGCCCGCCGCAAGGCTGCGTCCTCGCTGAAAGCAATGCAAGTCATCGGGACCTCGCCCTGGGCTGGCGTCCTCGACAACACCGCCGTCAACAGGAGCAAGTCTACGGGGTCGTCTTCAAGCAGTGCTATTCGCATCATCGAGTCCTTTACGATGACCGTTCAAGCCCTGGCCAGAGCAGCTATGTTCGGGCACTGCCGTGGCCCCGATCTTCATTTGAGGTAATAGGTTCACAAGAAAAGCGGTGTTCTGGGCGTCTGTCTCACGCCGCTTACATACGAAATTTGGTGTTCTTCGAATGTATGGGTTGTTTGTTTTGAAGCCGTTGAGGTGACATGACTCAACGTACGGACTTCTTGGGCATTACACAGCAGCATGACAGCGTCCAAGCACTGCATGCGTGCTCATCAGGTGAGTATCCGCTCGACCTCATTGTGCTGGTCTAATTTCCACGGACATCTCGATAGGTGGAACATCGAGAAATAACCTCAGGACGCTTCACAGCCAGACCCGCGCCAAGAAGCGCCGTTCGTACCGAGGGCGTGATTCACTCAGACCAGCCGCACCAGTACGGTGCCCGCAGCTGCGATGTGCGCCAGCGTAATCACTACAGATATGCCGTGCAGCCACTTGAAGCGCTGGCGCATCCCTTGGTCGGTGGCGGCATTGATGGCCGGCATCAACAACTGTCGCGCGGGCACTGTTGTGATGGCAATGGCCGCCATCAGCCCAGCAGCCACCGTATCCAGAGGCCACAGCAGGCCCGCACCGATTGCCGCGGCGGCGATCACGAACAGATAGAACGCTGGAAACGCGCGCCTCAGTGCGGCGCCTGCCACTTCAGGGGGCAAGGCCGTGAACAGGAAGGCCGCGAAGCCGAACGAATACAGCGCCATGCCGCCGAACAGCAATGCTGTGGTGAGGACCGCCAGCGCCTGATTCATGCGGATTCGGCGCTGTGGTCCGCAGCAGCCTTACCGCTAGGCAAATGTGCGAGCGCATTGCGGACGAACTGCTTCTCGTAGTGCCGGTTGCGGCGGTTCTTCTTTGCCGCGGCGCGCTGACCTTGGCGTTTGTCGACCACCAGATCGGTCATGCGACTCAGGTCATCGAGATCGCGGATGTCGTTGGGGGAATTGCGTCGTGGCATGCCCAAAAGTCTGCCTGAGGACGCGCAAGCCTGCATTGCGTATGGGCAAAAACGCTGACCGTTCTGCACGACGGCGCCTGCCCGTTGCGCCGCAGGGTTGCATAAGCCGCCGCATTGCAAACCGCGAACAGCGTGCGTCTAGGGAGTCCTCCATCGGGCTCCACCCACCATCTCGAATGCCTCCGCAGCGCTCGTCAGCAGGAAGCTATGTGCGACGATCATCGCCGGCGAACTGGCCCCCTCGCATGCACCCGCACAACAACTCGACCACCTGCGCAACATCGACTGGCTTGCTCAACAGGTGATCAAACGGGCCCTTTTTTCGAAGCTCAGCCAATCGCGAAACACTACCGGACAGCGCTATGAGCAGCAACGACCCTTGAGATGCCGCACGCAATGCCATCGCTGCGCCCTCCCCGCCCAGACCCGCCATTTCAAGATCGAAGATTGCAGCGCCCGGTCGGTGGGCTATGCCCCGCTGGACGGCATCTTCGCCCGTGTATGCAACCCGAAACGCCGCTTGCGGCAAATGCAGACTAAGCACCTCCGCCATCATGTCAGCTGCATCGTGTTCGTCGTCCAAGATCAAAATCTCGAAGGGCTGTGCCATTGCAGTTGCTTCCGCGTGGAAATGAAATCAGAAGGATCGTGAACAGATGAAGGAAATAGTTAACATTTCCCTACCAACGCTCGTTTGAGAAACCGCCATGCAGATCGCAGATTTTCTGGAAACCGCTAAAGAGTCGATCCTGACCGAATCCATTGAGTACGCCAGGACCATCCTGCGTTTGAAAGAAGAAGAAGAAGCGATTCTGAGAAGCCATCTGCCTTTGGTTCTAAAAGCGGTTTCATCCGACTTGCGCACTGCTCAGAGTAGGACTGAGTCGATTGACAAGTCGCATGGTCTCTCAAACCTCTTTGGGAGCGGCCCGGAGACAGCCGCAGAGACGCACGGCCTCCTGCGCGCACGGAGCGGCTTGCACATCGATCAGGTCATCGCTGAATACCGGGCACTTCGTTCTTGCGTCTTGCGGCTTTGGGCCGATGACGCGCCGCCCGGCGTCGACGCTGTGCGCGATGTGGGTCGATTCAATGAAGCGATCGATCAGGCGCTGGCAGAGTCGGTGCGGACCTATGCGGCCGAGGTCGACCGATGGCAGCATATTTTCCTGGGTGTTCTCGGCCATGACCTGCGAGGCCCGTTGAATGCCATCGCATTGACCGCCGAGTTGATTGCGGTGAAAGCGCCACCGGAGCTCCACTTGCCCACTGCGACACTGTCCAAAAGCACACGTCGCATGGCGTCCCTCATGGACTCTCTCTTGCAATACAACATGGCTGGATTAAGCGGCGGAATGCCGATCGAACGGGCACCGATCGACCTCGCAGCGGCGTGTCGGGAAGAGCTTGAGATTCAGCGTGCTGCGCTGCCCGGCGCCCGCATCGAAATGGTGACGCAGGGTGACACCAGCGGTGAGTTCGACGGATCGAGGCTTCGCGAAGCACTGGGCAACCTGGTAACCAATGCTGTTAAGCACGGGGTTCCTGACGAGCCCGTCATCGTGAAGATCGAGGGCGAGCATTCGGCGGTGCGGTTGAGCGTCGAAAACGCTACGGCTCACGACATCACGACTAACGAGATGGAACAGCTCTTCGAACCGCTTCGCCGGGGGGCCGCGAAGGGGCCGGGGTCCGACCGCTCGAACCTCGGCCTTGGCCTGTTCATCGTGAGGCAGATCGCAAAGGTGCATGGGGGTGATGTTCGGGGACAGTGTTCAGGAAAGCGTGTGAAGTTCACCATGACACTACCGCGGTCAGCGACGGCCGCAGCGCAGGGGTAACGGGCAAGCCGGCGCAAATCGACGGTGTTCCTAGAACGCATCAAGTGGTCATGCGGTGTCTAAGGGCGGAAAGTGCGCGGAGATCGAGGTCGAGCGGACATCGATGAGTCGTTACTCCAACGGCGTGGGTGCGTGGCCGACGACCAGCGCGGTCATACCGTCTTCAGCTGACGAGCCCATCACGCGCAGTACTTGGTAATTCTTTCCGCTCTTGGTTCCGCGCTTGACGGGCATCCCGCACGAGCCATGCTGATACACTGCCGCCGCCTAACGGAAGCTGTCTTCGAGTCCAAGTTTGATCGAGCTCGCCGAGAGGCTCTTTTACCCCTGCAGGACGAGCTGGAGACCAAACCATGAGCACTCAACGAGCCTATTTGCGCCGAAACCATTTTTCAGCGTTGGCATTCGCGGCGATGTCCGTGGCCGCGCACGCCGACGTCCTCGACGACGTCAAGTCGCACGGCGTGGTCAAGTGTGGCGTGACCCTTGCCGCTCCCGGCTTCTCTGCCGAGGACAACACCGGCAATCGCAAAGGTTTTGACATCGACATGTGCAAGGCCATCGCAGCCTCCGCGCTCGGTGACCCCAGCAAAGTCCAGCTCGTGCCGATGGACCTTAAAACCGCCTTCGCCGGCCTCCCTACGGGCGCCGTCGACGTGTTGACGCACCGGTTCACCTGGACGCAAAGCCGCGACGTCAGCGGAATGAAGTTTGCAAAGGTCATGTTCTTTGATGGGCAAGGGTTTGCGGTGACCACAAAATCGAAAGCCAGCAAGGTTGCCGATTTGAACAACGCGACCATCTGTACGGCTCAGGGCAGCACATCGGAACTGATCGTGGCTGACTACTTTCGCGCCCACAACCTGAAATACAAGATCGTCACCTTCGCTTCGCAAGAGCAAGCCTGGGATGCCTTCGTCGGCAAGCGCTGCGACGCGGCCATCAACGATCGCTCGGGATTGGCAGCCCGGCTGGCCGCACTTCCCAATCGCGACGAGTTCAAGGTGCTGGCTGAGACCGTGTCCAACGAACCCATCGGCCCAATCGTCGCGCAAGGGCAGCCGCGCTGGGAAGCGGTTGTGCGCTTCACTCTCAACGCGCTGGTGGCTGCCGAAGAACAAGGCGTTAACCAGGCCAATGTTGACGAGCAGAGAAATGCACAAAGCCCCGACGCTCAACGACTGCTTGGCGTGACCGGCGACTTTGGCAGCAAGATGGGACTGGCTAACGACTGGGCTTACCAGGCAATCAAGGCAGTCGGCAACTACGGCGAGATCTGGGACCGCAACGTTGGGCCAAAGACGCCGCTGCGGCTCGAGCGAGGACGCAATGCACTGGTTGCCAACGGCGGCCTGATGATGAGTATTCCCGTCCGCTGACCCATGGTGATCAGGTCGCCAGCGCGGTGAATTCAGCCCGCCTTCGCGCATGAGGGCACGCCCGCGCTCGAAGCCGGATCGCGTCTTTTCTATGGAGCGCCTGCCGGGCAGCATTGGCCAGCTGATGCTCCTGGCCGCTGTGGCTTGGCTGGCCTGGCATTGCATCGCAAACTTCATCGGCAATGCGCGAGCGCTCGGTGTCTCAATGGGTTTCGGTTTCCTGCAAAGCGAGGCTGGCTTCGAGATCGCCCAGTCGATGATTTCGTTCGGTCCGGCGTCGAGCTACAGGGACGCCATCGTCGTGGCCACCCTCAACTCGCTGCTGGTGATCGTGCTGGCGAGTTTGTTCGGCACGCTGATCTCGTTGTGCGTGGCATTTGGTCGTCTCAGCACGCATCCGCTGATCCGCGGCGCCTCGTCTCTCTACATCGAGGTGTTCCGCAACATTCCGATGCTGCTGCAGATCTTCTTTTGGTATTTTTCTGCGTTGGCGCTGTTGCCCGGCGTCGGAGACAGTTACCAACTCGGCGCGGTTCTACTGAACAACCGCGGACTGTTCCTGCCACGCCTGATGCTGACACCGATGGCCTTCTGGGGCCTCGTAGCTGCGCTCGCAGGGTTCGTCGTCTTGTTCATCGTGCTGGTGCGTTCCACTCGGCCGCGCTTCGGCCCGCTTGGGCTAGCGCTTTTAGGGGTGGTCCTGCTGGCGTTGTGCCTCGCGCCGCTGATCTTTATCCATGCACAGTTCGGCCTCGAACGTCCAGTCGTCGAAGGCTTTAACGTCGGCGGCGGCTTCGCGTTGCTGCCCGAGCTCATCGCGTTGACGCTCGGCCTTTCGATCTACAACAGCACCTTCCTGGCTGAGATTTTCCGCGCTGGCATCATGTCGGTGCCCCGCGGCCAAACCGAAGCAGCCGCCACCGTTGGCCTGACCGGCGTGCGCGCTGCGGTGCTGGTCACGCTGCCGCAAGCGCTGCGCCTGGCGCTGCCGCCCGCAGCGGGCCAGTACCAGACCCTGGCCAAGGCCTCTTCGCTGGCCGCGGCGATTGGCTACCCGGACATCATGCAGATCGTCGGCGGAACTGTACTGAGCCAAACCGGCCAGGCGCTCGAGGCGATGGCGCTGGTCGTGCTGCTGTACGCGGCCATCAACCTAGTGATCGCACTCGTGGTGAACCTGGTAAATCGCCGCCTGCTTCGGGCCGAGCGACGGTGACATGAGCGAAACGCCACTGCCTGAAGCAACGCCGATGGAGCGGTTCGTGCGCCCGACATTGATCGAGGCGCGCAGCACGCCAGTGACGAGCACCTCGGCGCTCGCCCGTTGGCGCCGCGCCTGGTTCTCGAGCTATGCGATGGGCACGATCCTGCTGCTGGTACTCGCCGGCTTTGTCCCGCTCGGGTGGCGCTTCTTGCAATGGGCAGTGCTCGACGCGCACTGGCTCGGCAGTTCGAGCAAGGCTTGCCCCGACGGTCAGGGCGCCTGCTGGGCCTTCGTCATCGCGCGCTGGAAGCCTTGGCTGGTCGGCGATTTTCCTTCGGACCAGCTATGGCGCGCCGCCACCTGCTTTGTGGTGTTTGGGCTGTTCTGGACGTGGGTGGTGCGGCGCTCGCGCTTGGCCGACCCGGGACGCGTGCTGCTCGGCTTCGTGCTGTTGCCCCCAGCTTTCTTCTTGCTGTTGATCGGCGGCGGCCTACTGCCATTCGTGCCACCGACCCGCTGGGGCGGATTGCTGTTGACCTTGGTAGCTACCCTCGCTACGTTCGCCACTGCGCTGCCGCTCGGACTGGCGTTGGCGCTGGGCCGACGCTCGCCACTGCCGGTAGTGCGCTGGCTCTGCACGGCCTTTGTCGAGGGCATGCGCTCGGTGCCGCTGCTCGTGGTGCTGTTCATCGCGGCGACGCTGCTGCCGATGTTCCTGCCCAAGGGCTGGAACATAGACCTTTTTGTGCGAGCGCTGGTGGCCTTTGCACTGTTTAACGCCGCGATGGCCACCGAGGTGTTTCGCGGCGGCTTGCAGTTGATCGGTCGAGGTCAACTCGAGGCCGCCGCTACCGTAGGGCTCGGCCGCTTCGCGACACTGGCCTTGGTTGTTCTGCCCCAGGCCGTCCGCGCCGTGGTGCCAGCGCTCGTGAATATCATGATCGCGGTAATTAAAGAGACCACCCTGCTCTCGGTGATCGGCCTCAACGACTTCCTGGGCGCCGTGGAGAATGGCGCCAAGTCGCCCGACTGGTCCGGCGATTCCAACATCCTGACATCGGGCCACGTCTTCCTGGCTCTGGCCTATTTCGGAGTCTGCTTCGGCCTCTCGCATTACAGCCGCCGACTCGAAGGCACGCGCTGATTCCATGGAACCCGCAATGACCAACACCTCAGATGCCAGCGCCTTGATGGTCCGCATGGACGGCATCAACAAGTGGTACGGCGACTACCACGCTCTGCGCGACATCGACCTGCAGGTTGCGGCTGGCGACCGCATCGTCATATGCGGGCCTTCGGGCTCGGGCAAATCTACGCTCGTGCGCACCGTGAATTTGCTTGAACCGTTCCAGCAGGGCAGCCTGCATGTCTGCGGCGTCGATATCGGCGCCGACACGATCACGCGTGCGGCCCGGCTGACGCTGAATCGGCGCGTGGGCATGGTGTTTCAGCAGTTCAACCTGTTTCCCCACATGACCGCACTGCAGAATCTCACTGTTGGGCCGGTCTGGGGCCACGGCGTGAGCCGGCGCGAGGCCAACGAGCGCGCGCTGCACTACCTCGAGCGGGTCGGTCTGCTGAGCCATGCCCACAAACGTCCAGCGGAACTCTCCGGCGGTCAGCAGCAGCGCGTCGCGATCGCGCGTACGCTGTGCACACAGCCGCAGGTCGTGCTGTTCGACGAGCCCACCGCCTCGCTCGATCCCGAAATGGTCAACGAAGTACTGCAGACCATGGAGGCGCTGGCCGGCGAGGGCATGACCATGTTGATAGTCACACACGAGATGGGCTTCGCGCGCCGCGTTGCCGATCGCGTGATCTTCATGGACCAGGGCCAGATCATCGAGACCGCGCCGCCCACAGAATTCTTTGAGCGCCCACAAAGCTTGCGGCTCAGGGCCTTCCTGGGCCAAGTGCTGCCGCACTGAACAGCGCATCGGTCCCACCCATTTACACAACAGGAGACTCTGACCATGACCGTGATCGACGTCCACACCCACATGTTCACCACCAAGTGGCTCGAACTTCTCAAGAGCGAAGGCGGCACTTACAACATCAAGACTCGCCCCGACGGACAAAAGGAAATTTTCCGGGGAGACACGCCGGTCGTGTTGCCGCAGCTCGGCCACTTCGACTACGACCTGCGCATCAAGCACATGGACGCTGCCGGTATCGACATTTCGATTGTCTCGCTGACCTGCCCCAACGTGTACTGGGGCAACGAGGACGTGAGTTGCCGCGCCGCCCGCGAATCGAACGACAGCATGGCTCAGGCCCAGGCTACCTACCCGGACCGGATCCGATGGTTCACCTCGCTGCCTTGGGAGTATCCGCATCGCGCGCTCGAGGAGCTTGAGCGCACCTGCGCCAACGGCGCCTCTGGCGTGATGGTGCTTGCCAACATCGCCGGACGCAGTCTCACCGATCCGCTATTCGCGCCCATCTGGGCCGAGATCGATCGACGCGGACTTCCGGTGCTGGTGCACCCAACCGATCCGCCCGGCGTCGACCAAATGGACATGACCAAGTTCGACCTGAGCTGGTCGGTCGGCTTCATGTTCGACACCACGCTAGCCTTCGCACGGATGATCTTCGAAGGCTTCTTCGACCGCCATCCGAACTTGAAGATGATCGCCTCGCATGGCGGCGGCACCCTGCCCTACCTGGTTGGCCGTTTTGAAAAGGGCGACGAGGTCGAGCTCTCGGTGCGGCGCCAGATGAAGCGCAAGCCGACGGACTACCTGCGCCATATTTATTACGACTGCATCACCTACGATCCGGGCGCGCTGCGCTATCTGATTTCAGTCGTCGGCGCCGACCACGTGATGTTCGGGACCGACTGGCCGCATTGGGTGCACGACACCAAGGGCTCATTCGCTAACACCGCGGCTCTGCCGCAAGACCAGTGCGTCGCGCTGCGCTCGGGTACCGCGCAGCGCGTTTTCGGCTTGTAGCAGAAGGATCCACTGGGTACGCATCGTCGGCGCATTAACCGCGCATGAATATTCAAGCGCCCTCACTTTGCGTCGATGCCGATGGGTTTTGCCCTTTTCCCGCGCAGAACTTACGACTGGCTGTTCGTGCCGCATCGTGCGGACAGCGCCCTGAAACAGGGTCGTCAAAAAGTGGCTTGCGGCAAGTCTTTGGAGGTAAAGACCAGCGACACGCGCGCGTCTTCAGGCAACAGCGGCATCGTGTTGTCCCATGCGGTCCATGCCGAGCGGAGCTCGGCCAAGCGCTCGGGCTCACGTTCGCGCAGGTTGGCACGTTCGCGGGCATCGTTGGCCAAGTTGAACAGGTACTCGACACCGTCTATCTGCAAGTACTTCCAGTCGCCCCGGACTAGCGCGCGCTGCCCGCGATGAGTCATTCGCCAGCAGAGGTCGCGGCTTGCATGTTTCTCTGAAAGAGTGAGGGAAGACTGATCCGCTGCACCATCGAACACCGGCAGCAGGCTCAGGCCGTCGAGCGGGTAGTCGACATGCGACGCCACACGGGCGGCATCGAGCATGGTGGCAGTCCAGTCCATCGTGAGATTGGGCAAATTAGACACTCCGCCGGCCGCAATGCGTGCCGGCCAGCGGGCCATCAGTGGCACACGAATCCCCCCTTCGAGCAGGTCCATCTTCTGACCGACGAAAGGCCAATTGTTGGAAAATCGCTCACCTCCGTTGTCACTGGTGAACACAATCAGCGTGTCGTCGGACATGCCTCGTGCTTCGAGTGCGTCCATGACCCAGCCAATGCCTTCGTCCATGTGATGGATCATGCGTTGATATGTTGCCAGCGAACCGCCGTCGGTGTGTTTGCCAACGCCACCGATGCGCTCCGATTCAGCCCGGTCGTCGCGCGTGAGCCAAGGCCAATGCGGCGCGCTGTAGTGCAAGCTCAACAAAAACGGCCGCTCGGCCGACTGTTGCTCGATGAACTGCACCGCGCGCCGGCTCAGGAGGTCGGTGAGATAGCCATCTTCTTCGATTGGCGTTTCGTTGTGCCAGAAGTCGGGGACGCCGCGAGGATCGCAATGCGCAAAGTAGTCGGCGCCGCCAGAATGAAAACCATAGTAGTGCTCGTATCCCGACATTCGCGGGCCGAAGTGCGGCGGATAGCCTAAATGCCATTTGCCGATCAGCGCAGTGGAAAAACCTGCGTCACGCAGCAATGAAGGCAGAGTCGGGTGTGACGATGAAATGCCGAGCACCTTATCGCCGCGAGCGTTTCCTGCAAGTGGTTCTTCAGCCGCACCGCGCAACCGGTATTGCCAGCGGCCGGTGATAAGCGCGAACCGCGTTGGCGAACACACTGCAGAGTTTGCATAGCCGCGAGTAAAGCGCATGCCTTCGCTCGCTAAACGGTCGAGGTTGGGCGACACGTTGGCGGGTTGGTTGGCCGCGTCGCGCGCACCTGTACAACCGAGATCGGCATAGCCTAGATCGTCGGCGAGGATGAAGATGAGATTGGGACGTGTCACTGCATCGTTCTTCGACTTGGGGGTAATTTAGTTACTTTCCGAATCGCACGGCGGGGCGCCAACGGGCTCCGGGTCGCAATCGGCATTGAAGCACTGTCTAAATTTTGCCATGGCTCAGGAAGGTGGAGCGATGTGCAGATTCATGCCGAAGAAGAACCATTGCTTCTTCTAGCTGGTCGAGGGCATCTCAAAGTCGAGTTTGCCTCGCGCATTCCTCGTCGGACTCGGTGCGCCGAGGAAGATCGCATCCGCGATAGCGCCGGTCCCCACCCTCACGCCGCTGGCCTGCAACCCTTACCCGCCTTTCAAGTTCAGGCGCCTGATGCTGGACCCCGACCTCACCAAGGCGCTGTTCGAGCAAAAACTGTGCTCGGAGTCAGAACGTCCCGGGGAACGCGCCGCCGTCCATGAGTACGTTTTGACCGGTGTAGAAGCCGGCGTGCGCGCTGCACAAATAGGCGCACATGCTGCCGAACTCCTCCGGCCGCCCAAACCGCAAGCTCGGATTCGACTTGCGACGCGCCTCGGTCACCACTTCGACCGTTTGGCCGCTCTTGGCAGCGGCGCCCTTCATGGTGCTCTTGAGACGGTCAGTATCGAATGGACCTGGCAACAAGTTGTTGATCGTCACGTTCCGCGAAGCGATGGCGGGCTGTCGCGCTAGTCCTGCGATGAAACCGGTCAGCCCAGAGCGTGCGCCGTTGCTGAGTCCGAGGATGTCGATAGGTGCCTTCACTGCGCCTAAAGTGATGTTGACGATGCGGCCAAAACCGCGCTCGATCATGGGGTCGATGAGCATCTTGATCAGCTCAATCGGCGTCAGCATATTCGCGTCGAGCGCATCGATCCACTGGTCGCGACTCCAAGTGCGAAAGTCCCCTGGCGGAGGACCTCCCGCATTGTTGATAAGGATGTCAACCTGCGGGCACGCAGACAAGGCTGCAGCGCGGCCGGCAGCCGTGGTGATGTCACCAACAACCGCGATCACCTGCACAGCGGGGTTCGAGCGTTGGAGTTCCTCGGCGGTTGCCTCCAGCGCCTGTGATCCACGCGCGGTGATCACCACGTTGACGCCTTCGGCGACGAGTGCCGCCGCACAGCTCTTGCCAAGGCCCTTGCTCGCTGCGCAGACGAGCGCCCACTTGCCTTCTATACCGAGATCCATCGCTAACTCCTTGAGAAAATTACTTCTGCTTCAGCGCTTCTTTCGACTCACCTTCGCGGTGCTGCCGCGAACGATGAGACTGAACGCAACCCGCGTCTTCGCGACAACGGAGCGCCCTTCGATGCGACCCAGCAGGTAGTCGGCCGCGCGCTGTCCGATCTCGTCTGCGGAAAGTCGGATCGTGGTGAGAGACGGGCTGAGATGCGCCGCAAACTCGACATCGTTGATGCCGGTGATCGACACATCGTCGGGCACACGGATGCCCATCGACGCGGCCTGCACGATGGCGCCGAACGCGAGCGTGTCGGTGCCGCAGATCACTGCCGTCGGGCGGGGACTCGTTTCCATCAGCGCCTGGAAGGCGAGTTGGCCATCGACGATAGTGTGGGAACGCTCGATCAGTTGTTGCTGCGCCGGTGGCACCCCCCTGGCCGTCAACGCCTCGTGGATGCCCGCGACCCGTTTTGCGGCCCGGTCGCTCTGCGGAGATTCTTGCGCAATGACACCGAATCGCCGATGACCGAGATCGAGCAGGAAGTTCGCGAGCGTCTCGCCGATCTCGTGGTTATCGAACCCAACGCACGGATGCACTTCGTCGAGCACCCACGTGTTGACGAAAGGAATTCGCTTAGTACTGAGAATTTCGTAGACACCGGGTGCGTGCCTCGAGCCAACCAGAAGCATGCCAGCTACCCCGTGCGCCGCGAGCGCGCGGACCTGCTGCAGTTCTTCGGCCTGGTCGTAGTTTGAACTGGCCAGCAACAGCGTGTAGCCGGCCTTGTTCAAGCGTTGCTGCAGCACGTTGATGCCGGTCGAAAAGTTCGACTCCTGCAAGGTCGGAACTATCGCGCCAATCGTCATCGAGCGCTGTGTGGCCAGCGCGCGCGCGGCTGCATGGGGCGTGTAGCCAAGCGCTGTACTCACTCGTTCCACGTCAGCGCGTAGGCCATCGGCAACGGTCGAGTTACCGTTGAGAACGCGCGAGACTGTCGCGACCGAAACGCCCGCGGCCTTTGCAACATCGCGAATGGTCGCAGCGTTACCAGTCGGGCGCGATTGTCGCGCCTTGTTGACAACTTTTTCGACGGGTCTCGGCCTGCTCGTAGTCACGAAGGCGTTGTCATAGAGCCTTGGACTGACTGGCCTCGTAGCGGGCCATCGCTTCGGCGTTAGGTGGGTAAAGGCCGGGCAATGTGGCACCCCTGCCAACCTCCGAAATAATCCACGCTTCGAGCTTCTCCTGTGCCGGGCCGGCATGCAGGATTTCTTCAAGGAAGGCATCGGGGATCAGTACGGCGCCGTCTTCGTCGGCCACGATGATGTCGCCCGGAAAGACCGCCACGCCGCCACAACCGATGGTCTCTTCCCAGTTCACAAAAGTTAGTGCCGCGACGGATGCCGGAGCTGCCGTTCCCTGACACCAGACAGGCAGACCTGTGCCGTTCACGCCGGCAATGTCACGTACGACGCCGTCGGTAATCAATGCGGTCACGCCACGATGCACCATGCGCGCGCAGAGGATGTCACCGAAGATGCCGGCGGACGTAATGCCCATGGCGTCGGCGACCACGATGCTACCCGCCGGAATGCTCTCGACGGCCGCACGGGTCGAGCGCGGTGATGACCAGGAAGCGGGTGTCGTGACGTCTTCGCGCGTAGGCACGAAGCGCAGCGTAAAGGCCCGTCCGACTACGCGCGGCAAACCTGCGCGGGCCGGCTTCGGTCCCTTCATCCAGATGCTCCGAAGACCTTTCTTCAGAAGAATAGTCGTGATGGTCGCGGTGCTCACCGTCGAAAGCGTGGCGATGGTCTGCGCGTCGAGCGGCTGGGGTGTCGAGGTTGTCATGGAGCGTCCCTTGAAAAGAATGAGTGAAAAGGATCGTAAGCAACGAGAGCGGCAAACCTAACCACGCAGGAAGTCGAAGTCGCAACCCTCTTCCGCCTGAAGTGTGCTCTGCGCGTAGAGACGGCTGAACCCTCGCCTGGGCGCCGCCGGCTGCGGTGGCAGGGCGGCTCTGCGAAGCTGCAACTCGGCCTCGTCGACGAGCAGGTCGAGCCTCCGTGTGGCGACCGACATCCGGATCATGTCGCCGTTGCGTACCACCGCGAGCGGTCCACCGATGGCCGCTTCGGGAGAGACATGAAGAACGATCGTTCCATATGCGGTTCCGCTCATGCGGGCGTCAGAGATACGGACCATGTCCTTCACGCCAGCACGTGCGAGCTTCAAGGGGATTGGCAGGTAGCCGGCCTCAGGCATTGCAGCGGCGCTCTTTGGGCCAGCGTTTTGCAGCACCAGGAAATCATCGGGCGTAACGTCGAGATCGGGCAGGTCGATTCTTTCCGCGAGGTCAGCCAACGAGCTGAACACCACGGCACGTCCTGTGCGTTCGAACAGCCGAGGGTCCGCGGCCGAGCGCTTTAGGATCGCGCCGTTAGGCGCCAGTGTGCCGAACAACGAGACCAGCCCGCCTTGCGGTGTGATGGGCTCGGCGAAGCTTCGCACCACCGCGCGATCGACCCAGGTAGATTCATGTGCAAGGCGTTCCTCGAGCGTCTCGCCGGTGACGGTCATGCAGTCGAGGTTCAGCAAGGGCCTGAGTTCTCGTAGCACCGCGCCGAGGCCGCCGGCAGCGTGCAGGTCGGACATGTAATGCTCGCCGGTGGGCTTCAGGTCGACCAGCACCGGTGTCTCGTCGGACAAAGTATTTAGTCGCTCCAGCGATACCTTGATGCCGAGCCGGCCGGCAATCGCGGTGAGATGAATCAGCGCGTTGGTCGAGCCGCCGATCGACAGAAGGACACGCAGCGCGTTCTCGACCGAGCGTTCGGTGATGATCTCGCTTGGCCGGATCGGTGTGAAGGCGAGTTCGACCGCCCTGCGGCCACTGGCTTCCGCGGCGCGAAGGCGATCGGAATGAACGGCCGGTATCGCGGCGGTTCCGGGCAATGACATACCGATGGCTTCAGCGATCGAGGCCATCGTGCTGGCGGTGCCCATTACGGCACACGTGCCAGCGGTGGCGGCAAGTTTGCCTTCGACTTCGTCGATGGCTTCACGAGTGATCTCGCCCGCGCGGAACTTGCCCCAAAAGCGGCGGCAGTCGGTGCAGGCGCCAAGACGCTCGCCCTGATAAGGCATGGGCAGCATCGGCCCGACGACGAGCTGGATGGCGGGCATGTCGGCCGAGGCGGCGCCCATCAGCTGCGCCGGCACGGTCTTGTCGCAGCCGCCCAGCAGCACAACAGCATCCATCGGTTGCGCGCGAATCATTTCCTCAACATCCATCGACATGAGGTTGCGGTACTTCATTGAGGTCGGGTTTAGGAAGGTCTCGCCGAGCGAAATCGTCGGGAAATCGAGCGGCAGCCCGCCGGCTGCGATGACACCGCGCTTGATAGCCTCGATGATTTCAGGGAAGTTTCGATGGCAAGGATTGAAGCCGCTCGCAGATTGCGCAATTCCCACCACGGGGCGGTTTGTCATGTCGTTCGAGTAGCCCGCCTGCTTGGCGAAAGTACGGCGCAGATACAGGGAGAAATCCGCATCGCCGTAGTTTGTAAGACCTCGCGCCAGACCGATCTTGTTCGGGGTGTTCAATTCGCATCCAATCGATTAGCTGAGTTGTGCCTTGGCACCTCGGAGTGTTCTTCGAAGCCGTAGAGCCGTGCCGGGTTGTCGACCAAGATCCGGGTGAAGACGGCATCGTCCCCAATCCACTCGCGAGCCATCGTGAGCAACTCGTCGTCGCAAGGCATCAACTTCTCCGCTACATGCGGCCAGTTGCTGCCCCAGAGGCAACGATCCGGATAGTTCGACACGAGCATGCTCGCCAACCTTCCGACATCGTCGAACCCGGGAGGCCCGATCCGCGACATGCCATAGGCATAAGGAGACGCCAGCTTGATCCACACCTTGCCCGTGTCAAGCAGGCGGCAGAGGCTCGCAACCTCCGGGCCGCCGAGATTGAATCCGTTGTGGAAGGCACCGTAGTGGTCAATGACCACATCCACCGGCAACGCCTGGATGAGCGCAACGCGCTCGGGCAGCTGGTGTCCGTCGAACTGCAGATTCAGATGCCAGCCGAGTGGGGATACGGCATCGGCTGTTGCGGCCATTGAATCCCATGACAGTCCACCGGGCAGAGCCATCATGAAGCGCACGCCGCGCACACCGAGCGCGTGAAGGCGATCGAGTTCGGCGCGCGGGGTGTCGGGAGGGATCACGACGACGCCGCGCGAAACAGGCCCGAGTCTAGCCAACGCATCCAACGTGCAACTGTTGTCGAAGCCGTAGCCGCTGGGTTGCACGACGACCATCCGGTCGATTCCAAACACCGCCGCGAGATCGCGATAAGCGGCGACCGGTGCCGAACGGAAAAGCGCGTTCGGCAACGCGGTGAAGCGCTCGTCGAAGATGTGCATGTGCGCGTCGCACGCACCGGGTGGAAGATGGTTGTTCATCGTGATAGGCGACTCGCGTGTTCAGCATTGAGCGCGCCGTACGGCACGGTGCCAGAAAGAATTGATGCGACCTGCTCGATGGCTTCGGCCGACTGTCCGTCGAGTGACGGTGTGAGCCCCCCGATGTGCGGAGTTGCGATCACCAGCGGATGCGCAGTCAGTTCCGGCGAGGGCATCTGGTCGAGCGCGCGGCCGACGTCGAGCGCAGCGCCTGAAATGCGTTTGCAGACAAGCGCATCGAGCAGCGCCGCCTCGTCGACAAGGTTGCCGCGCGAAGGATTCACAAAATACGCTGACGGCTTCATCAGGGCGAAAGCCTCGGCGTTCATCAGGTTCTCAGTCAACGCGTTGGCGACAGCAAGGCACACGACGTAGTCCGATTCAGCGAGCAATAGCTCCATCGACGTCTGCTCGATGCGGCCGTCCTCGACCTTCGCGAAAGGGTCGGCGACCAATACGCGCATGCCGAACGCGAGCGCCAGGTCGCATAGGTATCGCGAGATGCGGCCGTACCCGATGACTCCGACCGTCGCGCCGCGCAATTCCGTGCCGACCAGTGCAACCGGTGTTCGACCAGAACGGTAGGCGGAGATCGAAGTGGAAAGTTTCCTGCCTAGATCGATCATCACACCAATGGTCCATTCCGCGACCCCAGAGATAAACACGCCGCTTACGTGCGTCACGAGGATTCCGTTGCGGCTCGCGGCTGCCATGTCGATGTTGCGTATATCGACGGCGCAGCGAACGTATGCCTTCATCCCGGGAAGGGCGTCGAACAGGCGCCCTTCTCCAGGCGTCTCACGGTATGCCACGAGCACGTCGCAACCGCCTGCGGCTTCGATGAGCTGGTCGGTGTTCCACTCGGCCCCACTCTCGTTCATGCGCAGCGTGCCGAGCCGGCCAAGCGCCTCAACAGCTTCCGGCCTGAAGTAGTTTCGGCGCACATCCGCAGGGTGCGCGAGCAAGATGGTTCGATCGGTCGACGTACGGACGTTCATTGAAGTTCCAAGGCGTAGTGGCAGGCCGTGAAACGGCCCGGGAGAACCTCGCGCATCGTCGGAACCGATTCCCGGCACATTGCCTGTGCATGCGGGCAACGAGTATGAAAACGACATCCCGAGGGCGGGTGCATGCTGCTCGCCGGTTCGCCCTTGAGCAAGATGCGGTCAGGCCGCGCCTGACGCTTGTCGTGCACCGGAATCGCAGAGATGAGCGAACGCGTGTACGGGTGGAGCGGCCTCGCGAACAAATCGAAGGAGCGTCCTGACTCGACGATCACTCCGAGATACATCACGAGGATGCGGTCGCAGATGTGTCGGACCACCGCGAGGTCGTGCGCGATGAAGAGGCAGGTCAGCCCCATCTCCTTTTGAAGGTCGATCAGCAGGTTGATGATTTGCGCTTGAATATTGACATCGAGCGCAGCGATGGGCTCATCGGCGATGATCATCTCGGGCTTCACAGCGAGTGCTCGCGCGATGCCAATGCGTTGCCGCTGCCCTCCCGAGAACTCGTGGGGAAACTTGTTCAACGACTTCGCCGACAGACCGACCTTGTCCATGAGTGCTGCAACCTGCAAGCGCACTGCCGACTCATTGGCGGCGAGCCTATGAAAGCGGATCGGCTCCTGGAGAATCTGGGAAATCGTCATGCGCGGATTGAGCGACGCGTAGGGGTCTTGAAAAATCATCTGGATGCGGCTGCGCATCGGCTTCAACTGCTTCGCATTGGCGTGTGCGATCTCTGTGCCCGCAAACCGGATCGATCCAGCGGTCGGCGCTTGGATGCAGGTCAAAAGGCGTGCCACCGTCGACTTTCCGCAGCCCGATTCGCCAACCAGGCCAACCATCTCTCCCGGGTAAACAACGAAGTTGACGCCATCGACAGCGCGGAACTTCCGGGTGCGGCCGAAAAAGTCCTCGCTTCGCACGTCGAAGTGCTTGACGAGGCCGGCGACTTCGAGAAGCGGCGTCACGCCCGAGTCGGGCGCTCGCGTGCACGGTGTGATCGCTGCTGCGGTTGTGCTCGCCGGCGCGGAATGGGTCTGTTCAAGAACCTTGCCCTGCTGCGTTATCCAGCAACGGCTGAGCCGTGCGGGGCCGACCGGCATGAGTTCAGGGTGCACGTCGCAATCCGGAATTCGATACGCACAGCGCGCGGCGAAGCGGCAACCTTTTGGCATGTCGAGGATGTCTGGCGGCATGCCGCCAATAGACGGCAGATGCTTGTCGGCGTCGGCTACGCTGTCGAGATGTGGTGCCGCGTTCAGCAAGGCTTGGGTGTACGGGTGTTTCGGGTTTGTCAGCAGATCCTGTGAAGCACCTTCCTCGACCACCTCGCCGCCGTACATCACAACGATGCGCGAGCACACGTTGGCGATGACGCCGAGGTCGTGGCTAATCAGCAGCACGGCCGTTCCCGATTCGGTGCTGACCTGCCGCAGCAGTTCGAGGATCTGTGCCTGCACCGTGACGTCGAGCGCCGTTGTCGGCTCATCCGCAATGATCAGCTGCGGTTTATTGGCAAAGCCGATCGCCAGCATCACGCGTTGCCGCATGCCGCCGGAAAGTTCGTGCGCATAGCCGGACATGACGCGCTCGGGCGACGCGATACCCATACGCTCAAGCAGTTCGAGCGCGCGCGCCCTCGCCTCGCCTTCGGTAAAACGGCCATGCGATTTCATGCCTTCGATTAACTGCGCGGAGATTTTCATCACCGGGTTAAGAGAGGTCATCGGGTCTTGAAAGATCATCGAAATGTCGGCGCCTCGCATCGCGCGCAGTTCAATCTCATTCATCGCAAGCACGTCGCGTCCCGCGAACATCACCTTGCCGGAAAGGCGATGCCGCCCAGACAACAGGCGCGTGATTGAAAGAGCGGTGACGCTCTTACCAGATCCCGATTCGCCGACGATGCCCAGTGCTTCGCCGCGGAGCAGCGAAATGCTCAGACCGTCGACCGCGTTCGCGACGTCGTCGCCAATGAGGAACTGCGTCCGCAGGTTTTCCAGTTTGAGCAAGGGCTCGCAGCTCTTGTCGATGACGGTGCTATTCATTCAGATCAGTATTCGAATTGCAGGATCAACGACTGAGCGAGCGTGGATCTAGCCAGTCGCGGATGCCATCGCCAAAGAAATTGAATCCAACGACGATCGAGAGGATCGCCAGGCCCGGGAAGGTCGCGACCCACCACTGCTCGACGAGCTCGCGGCCTTCAGAAATCATCGCGCCCCATTCGGGTGTTGGCGGCACGACACCGAGGCCAAGAAAACTAAGACCGGCAAAGGTAATGATCGCGGTGCCGACGTCGAGCGTCAGCAGCACGATCAGCGCGCCGACTGAGTTCGGAAGCACGTGTCTGAAGAAGATTCGCATGTGACCGAAGCCGAGCACCCGTGCAGCTTCCACATATTCTTGATTGCGCTGCACGATGACAACACTGCGTGCGAGCCTCGCAAACTTCGGCCACCAGACGACCAGCATCGCGACGATCGTGTTACCTACGCCGATCCCAAGGGAAGCCGCGATCGCGAGCGCGAGAATTAGTGGTGGGAAGCACATGACGACATCGGTCAACCGCATCGTGGTTTCCTCGAACTTGCCGCCGATGTAAGTCGACAAACCGCCGATAAGAGTGCCTACGACTCCGCCGACCACGACTACCACGATGCCGGCGATGAGTGAGATTCGCGAGCCGTAGATGACGCGCGACAGTACATCGCGGCCGAGCGCGTCTGTGCCGAACCAGTGATCGGCACTCGGCGGCATCAAACGCAACGCTATCTGCACATCGTTGGGCGAGTGCGGGGCAATCAGCGGGGCACCGAGCGCGACGACGATCCACGCGACAATTAGGACGCCTCCAAGCGCTGCAAGCCCATAACGCCGAAGCTGCCGAGTAAAGGTTCTAAGCATGAGTTGAGTTGCGCAATCGTTTCTCGTCTCAGCGGCGCGTCGAGCGGGGATCGAGCACGAGATAGGAGAGGTCAGTCAGAAAGTTGATCACGAGGTAGACGACCGCCACAATCAGAGTGATGCCCATGATGGCCGGCACATCGAGAGAAACAGCGCTGCGAAACGTGTAGCGACCGAGACCGGGCCACGAGAAGATGGTTTCAGTCATCACCGCGCCGGTCAGCAAGATTGCGTATGCGATGCCGGCGAGGGTAACAATCGGCAGCAAGGCGTTAGGCAACGCGTGGCGCAGCACGATACGCGTCTCGCTCAGACCTTTGGAGCGCGCCACGCGAACGTAATCCTGCGTCAGCGAATCGAGCATGCTCGACCGAGTGGTCCGCGTGATGAGGCCCATCGTCGCAGCAGCAAGCACGAGTGAAGGCAGCACAAGATGCGCGGCCGCGTCACGGAAAGTCTCCCAATCGCCAGCGAGCATTGCGTCGATCGTATAGAGCCCGGTGATCGATTCAGGGGGGATTGACGATACATCGAGCCGGCCCGGCCCGGGCGCAATCTGAAGCCCACCGTAGAAGACCGAGAGCGCGATGAAGGCGAGCCAGAATGTCGGTGCCGAGACACCGAGCAGCGACACCATCCGTGCCACGTGATCGACCCAAGTGTCGCGCCAGACGCCGGCCGCGATGCCAAGCGGAACGCCCACCATGACGGACACCAGGAATGCGACGGTGGCGAGTTCGAGTGTTGCCGGCGCGTATTGGCGAATGTCATCCATCACTGGTCGGAACGTCGATATCGACATGCCGAGATCGCCGTGCGCCAGATGGCTGATGAATGCACCGTAGCGGACCCAGACCGGCTCGTCGAGACTCCAGCGTGCCCTGAAGGCCTTAACGATCGCCGGATCGGAAGCCGCGAGGTCACCGAGCTGCGCCAATACCGGATCTCCAGGAACCGTCGTAGAGATCATGAAGATGACGACGGTCGCAGCGAGCGCCGTCAGGAGCATCGCCATCAGGCGTTTTGCGATGTACCGCATTCCCAGTTGTGCCTCGTTCGTTCCTACCGCCGTCCTACTTGGCCGGACGGATCTTTTTCATGTCCATCTTCCAAATATTCGCGGTGAGCTCAACACCGGTCACCGCCTTGTTCACGCCAACCCGGTAGATCGGCTGGAGCAGCGAGATGTAGTTGGCCTGGTCGATCAGCTGTTGCTGGTACTTCAGATAAAGGGCCTGTTGTGCCTTGGTGTCCTGCTCTCCGTGCGCCTTCTCGACGATGTCGAGCATCTCGGGCGACGGCTCCCAATACACACGCTTGGCAAGCCGCTGCACCGAAGCGCTAGCCCAGACGTATGGGTTGGGCGCTGTCGCGGTCCAAAAGGCCAGCGACGATTGCGTCTTGCCGCCGTTGAACTGAGTTCTCCAGTTGACAGCGTCCATCGGCTTCAAATCCATCTTGATGCCAACGCGCGACAGGTCGGACTGGATCTTTTGTGCAATCAGCTGGAACGAGGTACTGAAGTAGCTCGTGTTCGGATAGGTCAGCTCGAAACTGAAGCCGTCCGGATAACCGGCGTCGTTCAAAAGCTTTCTTGCCCGCGGGATGTCTTCCTTGAAGCCGAGCGACTTCGTCGACGCTTCTGTGACACCCGCAGCGCCGATCGGGATGAAGGCAGGCGGGCGAAGCGAAAAGCCTCCGACCAGTCCTTTGATCAGACCGTCGTAGTCGATTGCTGCTGCGACGGCACGCCGCGCCTCGACCTTTGCCAGCGCGGCGTTCATGGTCGCGCTGTTAGTGAGCGTCATCAGGAAGGTGTCGACGCTATTCGTCTTCTCGATGGTCACGTCTTTGTTGCCGGCGAGGCTGTCGATCTGCTCGGAGTTGAGATTCATAGCGAGGTCAATGTCGCCGCGGCGGATCGCGAGCAACTGTGCGGCACCGTCGGCGATATGGCGGATCAGCACCCGCTCAAAGGGCGGCTTTTCGCCATGAAAGTACGGATTGCGTGCCAGCGTGACCTGCGCGTTTCGCTCCCACGAGACCATGTGATAAGCGCCCGTGCCACCGGAATTCCCGTTCATCCAGGCAGTTGCCTTGTCCTTGGTGGGCGCATCGGCCGTGCTGATCGCACCCTGAGCCTCAAGCATCTTCTTGGAATAGATCGAGAAGACCGTTCCGGTGAGGTCAATGAGATTCGAGGGCGCCGCCACCTTGAGAGTGATCTCAACCGCCAGAGGATCGATGATGTCAACTTTCACGAGGTTGGCGGCGTCGGCACTCGGTTGATCCTTCAAACTCATTAACCTGTCGAGCGAAAACTTAACGTCTTCGGCGGTGAGCTCGTCACCGTTCCAGAACTTCACCTTCGGTCTTAACTTGAAGATCCACGACTGTTTCGTGGAACCTGGTGTCCACGAAGTTGCGAGCGCGGGCTTGACGTCGGTGAGGTTGTCGGCAGAAAGCGTCACCAACGTTTCGTAAACCGCACCGAGGGTTAGCGGCGGAGAGAGATCTGCTTGGCGGGCTGGGTCGTAGGTGCGGCCATCGCCGATGTCCATGCCGATCACAAGCGTCTTCTTATCTGCCGCGAAGGCGATGCCTGCCGTCATGACGAAGGCGGCGCCGGCGAGGCATGCGCCTGCCGCAATCTGCACCCCGGTTCGGCGTACCCGCAGGGCGATTCTCATTGACGCAGCGTAGGCGTCGATGTTGCGCTTCGTCATGTGTGTCTCCTGGCTCGGCCCAGTCCGAAAAAGGACGGCCGTTTGCTGTTGTTGAGAAACCGGTTACTTGGTCACGCAAAAAATTGTTGTGTATTGCTTTCCGCAACAACTCAAAATTTGGATTTACGAACAATTTGCGTGCACAAATGCCGGACGACTCGCTGCACTTCCCTTGAGGCAGCCAAGAAACCGGTTACTCACTTTATGTGGGGAGGCTTCGTTGCCGCATTAGGGCGATCCCTAAGGCGCTTGATCGGCTGCCCGATCACATGGAAAATGCCGACGCCAAACTGCATGTCCAACAAAAGAAGCTCCGATGCCACTGTCCCCATTTCACCTTGCCATTCCCGTGCATGACGTCTCCGAGGCGCGCGCCTTCTACGGCGAGACCTTTGGCTGCGCCGAAGGCCGTAGCAGTGACATCTGGGTCGATTTCGATTTTTTCGGACACCAGCTTGTGCTGCACCAGCAGCCGCTCTCGGCCGGGCAGATCGAGGCATCGACAAACCCAGTCGATGGGCACGACGTTCCGGTGCCGCATTTCGGTGTCGTTCTCGAATGGGCAACCTGGCATGCGCTCGCAAACAGGCTGCGCGCGCGAAACACCGCCTTTGTCATAGAGCCGGGGATCCGCTTTGAAGGCCAGGTAGGCGAACAAGCCACCATGTTTCTGTTGGATCCCTCGGGCAACGCGCTTGAGTTCAAGGCGTTCAAGGACATTGGCCAGCTCTTCGCGAGTTGAGCCGTCTAGAAAGGCGCTTCGTGCTCATTCCAAGCGACCTCTTCGTGTATCTCAAGTCCGGGCGAGTCGGCCAGTGCAAGCGGTGATGCAGGACTGTTGCGGCCGATCCGAGATTGACCCCTTGCCGGTATCTTGCTGACCCGTACGCGAGCCTTGCAAAAAGCCAAAGACCGGGATTTCGAGCTGGTGAGAAGAAGCTGGTTCAACTTCGGCATTTGGACCAAAAACACGCCGGAGCCGGCAGCCAATTTGCGTTCAAGGACGAACCGCGCGGTCGAGGGTGAGCGTTGTGGCATGTTCGCCGCCGTTCAAGGCGCCAATACGCAAGACGCGTCAGCGCAGCAGCATGACGATCAAGCGCCCTCTTGTCTCCCGTACAGGGTCACGGTTTCCTCAATCTTGTCGGCGCTGCGGCCGACCATCGCAACCGCGGCACCTTTCCGCTCAAAGCGCAACGCGCCAGCCCGACCCTGTCGGCGCCGATAACGATGGCGCAACTGATGCCCCTTTACTGATTGGCCACGCTGTGACGTTGGTTCCTGTCCATCGATACGCGCTGCGGGTTGAAATGAGGACACTGTAGAAAAACGCCTTCGTTTTGAGGGTCGAAGTAGGCGAATGATTTCTTCGCTTGAGCTTGCAATCTCACGCCGACGAAAAGTAAGGCGGCCACCATTGCTACCAATGACTCTCTCAATCTTTCTTGCAGAAGACGATCCAGTGCTGCGGGATCAATTGATTGCAGTCATCGATGACGTGTGTGAGGCGCAGGTCGTGGCTTCTGCGGAAACTCAGTCGGCGGCAACGGAATGGCTGCACGACCATCCAGATGGTTGGGAACTGGCAGTCCTTGATTTGTATTTAAAGGAGGGCACCGGTTTTGGAGTGATCGAGAGCCTCTCAAGCTCAGAAGAAAAAGATCGTGTGATTGTGCTCACCAACTCGGCTAGCCCTGCGAACCGCGCGCGCTGCCTCCAGCTTGGTGCCCATGCTGTCTTCGACAAAACACTGGAGCTGAATGCGTTTCTCGATCACTGCAGAGAACGTAATTGCCACGTGCCGAGCGGACTGTCTTTCAGGGAAAGGTAGGGGCTGCAGTTTCCGTACTCAGCAAATTGTCGGGCATCGACCGATACGCAAGCATTACAGATTTGCAGGTGAGTCGTCCGGGCGTTCGCTCGATGTCGGATGTTCGTTCCCAGCTTCTGCAGGCTCAAAGGCAACTCGCTTTCGCCGGGGAACCAAGAGAAGATAAGTCTTCACCCGGTGTGACGCGGCGATACCGCACACTCGCGTAGAGCAAGAGCATGAGTTTCTTGAGCCAAAGCTTCCGGGCGGACATGCCTTTATTGTTAGCCCCCATATAAGTGACCCATCGAACATGGGCACGGACTTTCCACACTTTCACTACGGCCTGAAGATCACGAGGACTGGCAATCAAATCCCCTCCCCGACCGTATCTTGCGGCCGTTGCATCAACCAACGATTCGCGACCTGCCCTGCCGACTCGACACTGTCTCTGTCTCTGTCTCTGTCCTTGTTCTTGCCTTGTCTTCCCGCGCCATCAACCCCAGGGGTGTAAAAAACAATGAACGAGATTTGAGGAACATATGACCGCAACCCGTCGTGGCGAAACACTGCGCCAAATCCCCGCCGGCATATGGGTGCTCGGCTTTGTCAGCATGTTGATGGATATTTCCTCTGAAATGATCCATAGCTTGCTACCGCTGTTCATGGTTTCAACCTTGGGTGCCAACGCCCTCACGGTCGGTTTGATCGAAGGGCTGGCTGAATCCACCGCGCTCATCGTCAAGATATTTTCTGGGACACTGAGCGACTACCTCGGCAAGCGCAAAGGGCTGGCCGTCTTCGGATATGGCCTTGGTGCACTGACCAAGCCGCTATTTGCACTCGCTCCATCAATCGGCGTAGTGCTGACGGCTAGGTTTCTGGATCGGGTAGGAAAGGGAATACGCGGTGCGCCCCGCGATGCCTTGGTGGCCGACGTCTCGCCACCGCATCTGAGAGGTGCCGCCTTTGGTTTACGCCAGTCGCTTGACACTGTCGGGGCCTTCTTAGGCCCGCTGCTGGCAGTCGCCTTGATGCTGCTCTGGGCCAACGATTTCCGAGCCGTTTTTTGGGTTGCGGTAATTCCTGGGCTGATGTCCGTCGCGCTGTTGGCATTCGGTCTTCGGGAGCCTGCGTCCAAGCCAGTCGAGAAGCGGGTCAATCCGATCCGTCGCGAGAACCTTCGGCGCCTTGGCGCTTCGTACTGGTGGGTGGTGTGTATCGGCGCGGTGTTCACACTAGCCCGATTCAGCGAGGCGTTTCTGGTCTTGCGAGCCCAACAGAGTGGGGTACCCATCGCGCTGGTGCCGCTGGTGATGGTAGCGATGAATCTCGTCTACGCATTGGCCGCGTATCCATTCGGCAAGCTCTCGGACCGCATGAACCACCGTAAATTGCTGGCGGTCGGCCTCGTTGCCTTGATCGTGGCAGATATGGTGCTCGCGGCTAGCAACCATTGGGGCGTGGTGCTGATTGGCGTCGCGTTGTGGGGCGTTCACATGGGCATCACGCAGGGATTGCTCGCGACGATGGTGGCAGACACCGCCCCCGCGGACTTGCGAGGCACGGCCTACGGGTTCTTCAATTTGGTTTGCGGCATGGCTCTGCTCGTGGCCAGCGTCGTTGCCGGGTTGTTGTGGGACCGATTCGGGCCGACGGTCACGTTCCATGCCGGCGCCGTCTTTTGTGTCGTGGCACTTGCAGGGCTAGCGTGCCAATCAATCGGTCCGAGCAGCAAGGCTTCTCGCTCGAGCGCGGACACAACGCCTTAACAGGCTCCTGAGATACCCTTTGCTCATCAGCAACCGAAAATGTTCGAACTCGAAGAACGCGGAAGGAGCGATCTTTCCGAGACTGCTGAGGAGTGTGGCACCCTTGAAGCGAGTAACTTTTTGATTCGAAATCAGAAGTTGAGCAGTCAGTTGAACAGTCTGTTAAGCGTCATTCGTCCGCTCTGATAGGTTATCTTCTGCCGAACGCAGCTGTACACGACCGCACTTCTTGGAGAGTGGTTTACCACCGGAGCCTCCAATTTTTTTATGGAGGGTGTGGCTATAACGTGTACCTTCTGCCACCCTGCCCCCGGCGTACTGCCACGGGTCAACGGAACAGCAATCTTCAGCGTGTCGGATGACGAACCGCACAAGGACCTCACGAATGCTCTGGGCTATTGCCTTCAAACACCGTTCGCACACCACAGGCCGACATTTCGGTGTGTTCGATGAATCGCCGACTCGCCAGAGACTGTCGCCTCGAAAAAAGGGTTAAGCCTCGTTGAGGAACTTTACGATCTCGGCATTGATGGCATCAGGATGAGTGACTGGCGCCATGTGGCCAAGTGCTGCAAACTCTACGACTCGGACACGGGGAAGAACTGGAAGAAGCGCTCGTGCCACCGCATGCGCTGATTCAGGGGACGACTTACCGAGCATATATAGGATGGGGATGTCTAGCGCGGCAAAGGCCTCGACCGGTGTGGACTCGGTAAAAAGCGCGTGGGACCACCGGCGCACGTTGGTCACCGATGCGGCGATTGCAGGCTTTCGCTGCAGCGGGGTTGCGCTCCAGCTTCCAGCACCCATCCAGAAGTCGATGAAGTGCCCAGCCGCAGCGTCCCGATCTCCGACGTCCAAGGCCTCGCCTGCGGCGCGCACTGCATTGCGGATGCCGTCTGCGCCATTGGGCGGAGGGCCCTTCGCGTCGACGACGGCGAACAGCGTGGGCTCGTACACCGCGAGGGCGCGAACACGACTCGGATTAACCAGAGCCGCAATCAGTGCAACGGCGGCACCGTAAGAGTGCCCGACTAAGGTGAACGGGGTGCCGGCGAGCGCCAAGACTGGCTCGATGAAGCTGACTTCATCGAGTAGGGAAATCTCGCGCTGAGAGTGCCAGTCCGGGCTCTTCCCGGAGCCGTAGGAGTCGGGGGCGAGCACACGATGGTTCTGGGAGAGTTGATCCATGAGGCCACGCCACTGCGCCGAGCTACTGGCGTTGGAATGAATGCAGACCACTCCTGGGCCCGACCCCGCTTCGCGGAAATACGGTTGTGAACTGGGCATATTGAACTCCAAGTGTGCGGGGTTGCGAGGCCTAACGTTCGAACTGAGCGTCATGCTGAACCAGGCGCAACGGAAACGGAACACTGAACCAGTAGACCTGGGAACGCACGAGCACGAGCACGAGCACGACCGCGGGGTACGTGAGCTCGCGACGAATGAGAAAACGGATCCGAAGAAAAGACGCGGTAGCTCTTACGCGACAAATAGATAGATGACGCCGAAAAAGATGACACCACCGCTATCACTTGCGTGAAAGCCGAGGCTTGCGCGCCAGATGCTGGTTTACCGTGTGATGGCTGACAAGACCTCTTGCATTCTTTGAACCAGCGCAAAGTCACGAGGCCGAAGCTTTTGTCCTCGGAACGTTTACGGCGCATGTACGCTTCCGAGGTGAAGCACGATGGCCGCGCTCGCGGAGAAAAGGACGGATTCGACAACCGGCACGTAATTCATTCATGTGGCCTAACTCAGTGTCGACTGCAACAGCCCAAAGGCCATATCTCGGCGCTTCCATCTGTCTAGATTGGCAGACCGAAACGCTACAGGGCGTTTTAGCTCTGGCCGAAACCCATGGACCGTATGACCCGTATCGAATTGAACGATGAGACCCGCAGCGGCTCATCTTTTTGCGCGCCAAGCGCCGGCTGGACCAAATGCATGTGCGGGTCCGCATTTTTGACTATACCCTGGCTGCGCGCCGCCGATATGCGTCTCTCTGAGCGGACCAGCATTCCGGGAGCGCATGCAGTGACGCAGTCAGTGGACGCCGTGGGACCCTATTTCGGCGACGTGCTGTCGCGACCCATTCGCATGAACGAACGAAGCTTTAACGAAGTTCGGCTTCAAACGTGTTTACGCCCCGGCTTCTTATTGGCTGCGTCCGAGAAACAGCATGTAGAGATCATGAAGATTGCGCCCGAAGCTGGGCGGGCCTTCCAGCACGACCGTCGCACCTTTCCAGCCCCGGTCCTCGACGAAAAATCGACGCTCCGGCGACGCCGCCCCAGCGCTCGGGAAAAGCGCCACGACAGGATGTCCATCCCGGATTGCCGCAACCACCGCTTTCACCGACACCACCACCTCGCCCGCACCGTTATGGCCGGCAATGTGCTCGCGCGGCTGCCAGAGCGCAGCAGTGACCAAACCTTCCATGTCCAACGCAACTTGCAAAATGACGAAACCGCTTCGACTGCCACCGTTGCTTCGACGAACTTCGTGGTACTTCGACGGAGCCGGTAACCGACGCGCCGATGCCAAAAGCTCAGTATTTGTCATGACCAGATGGTGATCCGTAACGACCGGCTATTCTGTGCGCTGACGCACCATAAGCAGAAAAGTACGCTTAAAGCCGTTGGCGATGTACAGTGTCCCACTGGTCTTCAACGGATTCTTCTATCTGAATTCGCAGGTCGTCGACGGGCTCCTGTACATATCTTCCTTATGTTGCGCAGCAACGCAGCGCGCGGGATTCGTCGTCGAAAATCAGACGCGTCACAGAGCAGTACGCGAAGTCAGTTCAAAAAAGGACGGCATGGCTGATCGAGGGTCAGATTTTTCGGAACGACTTAGTCTGCTTGAGCGAGCATTTTCGCGATGGGACAACGAGGGCCGCGCCGGGGCTGGAAGTCGTGAGCACCCGGCTGCAACGGGAGCGGCTGATGTCCTGCCGTTGTCGAACGCTGAGCTAGTGCAACTGCAGATCCGAGTCATTGCTCTTGAAAACCTAGTTACGGTACTCCTAATGGATTCGTCCGAGCGGCAATTGGATCTCGTTCGGGAAATGGCTGCGTACATCTCCCCTCGCTCCGGTTTCACGCAGCATCGTCTGACGGTTCACGCGGCAGCCAGGATGATCAACCTCGCAGAATCCGCTGACCATCTGCGTGGCCTACGCCTTGACAGCGGGAGCCTCGATGGTTCCGTCGATCCGAAGTCGCAGCTCTAGCCGACCCTCAAAATGCAGTCGCTTAGGGCTTATCACTCACGGTCATGGCTCGTGTAATAGCCGAATCTTGCATCTGTGCAAGTGCACAAATTGCGTTGAAGTCTGTCGCGTCGACGTTTTTTACGACGGCAAAAGCATGCTGGTGATCCATTCCAAAGAGTGCATTGACTGTCGCCTGCGCTTTCCAATGTGTCCGGTAAACACCGGCTCCCCAGGAGAAGAGGTACCTGTCGATCAGCTGGTCTACATCAAGCTCGACGAAAGGTTTGTCCAACCCTGGCCGGTCATCACGCTCAGATGGCCCCTTACCGGCCCGGACGGAGGGGCAAAGACCAAAACCAAGGCCCATCTTTTCGATTCAGAAAGCGCGAATTGAACACAAAACTGGTCAGCAGCATTGAAGCCGCGACGCGTTCGCGGCTGCGCACGGTAGCCGTAGACGCGCTCCTGCCGGAGGTGGCGCGGCTGCTTTCCAACACGCAGATCAGTCTCGTCGTCGTGTGCGATCAGGCAGGTGCGATGGCAGGCGTCGTCACCAAGACAGACATCGTCCGACAGATTGGCGATTTCAATGGCGCTGCCTGCACACGGAGCGCCGCAGACGTCATGACACGGGAAGCGACTTTTTGCCGTGCCACAGACTTTCTACCCGACGTACTCGCGATGATGCAGGCGCGCGGCTTCGTGCATGTTCCGGTCATCGACGCGGCGGGCATGCCAATAGGTGTCGTCAACGCGCGAGACGCACTTCGGGAGCTGTTGGCCGAAGGCCAGTATGAGGAAGCGCTGCTGCGCGACTATGTGATGGGCGTTGGCTATCGGTAACTGTGACCCGGGCGGCCCTTGCACGCTGGACACCTTGAGCCCCGACACGACGTATCTGGTGACTCGTTTGTTCGGCAGGCTCATCCCGCTTCAGAACCACGAACTCAACACACACCTACACAAAGGCACATCAACTCGATGTGTGAAGCTTCTTTCGAACAAGGCGCGGACCGATCCTCTGGTATCTGTTAGACCTGCTGATACAAATTGATTCGATATGTCCTGCGCGAGCGCAATGGCTCCGTCGGGCCACGCTTCATTGCGAGGTTTCGCCTGAATAGTGCTATCAATTACGCCAATTTCTTGTGCGCAAGGAAGCCCAGGCGTAGCGGGCAGTCGGTGAGTTTTTCACGTTAACCGAGGGTGTCCTGCCGTACAGACAGGGGCGCTGGCAGGTCGCAATCTAGCCACTCGCTTCTCTGTTCATCTTCCTCTGAATATCTCTCGCCAACGCCTTGAAGTTTCAACAAATGCTTTCATTGCCATGCCCGTCGAGGCATACCGCTTCGCACTGTCCAGCTTTGGGCGTTGGCCTCGCGAAGAAAAAGCCGCCGTCAACGATCATCTCCGGCGGCGGCGGCGCATGGCACATATTTGCTCAAACGTTGCGTAGCGAAGAGTCCTTGGGGTCTCGACCGAACCCAAGCTTTGACAACGCTGGCCGGCGAACAGGCGACGCCGATGATCTGCCGAGTCAACGACGAGCGAATGGTGGTGATCGACGCAGGGGGCCACCACTCGCTCGACCGACCACCCTCGTTGACGCTCGTGGCCAGCGCGCCGAAGTGAATACATCGGCGTGCGTATTTATTGAAATGAAGGAGCGGCGATGAGCGGTGCGCCCGAGATTGCGCCGACACACGATCCCTTAGCCGAAAAGCTGAGTGCCGCTGATGACCGCGTCCGGCTGACGAAATGGTTGCCGCCGCAGACAGGCGTCGTGCCGAAGGTTCGATTCGGCCGACATTGGGTCAATGTCCTTTGGGTTTTTCCACTGGTCTTCGTGCTGATCGTCATCGGCGTGGCTGTGTCTCAAGCGTTGCGCCAAGTCCCGGTGGTGCAGGAATTCCTAGTGCGTTATCCGGGCATTCCGACCTCCGCATTGCCGGTTGCGACGGGGTTCCCAGGTTGGTTGAGATTGCTTCATTTCCTCAACCTGTTTTTCATGGCTTTCATCATCCGTGCCGGTGTGCAGATTCTTGCCGACCATCCGCGGCTGTATTGGAAGCGCGACTGCACGCCGGGAACTGAATGGTTTCGCTTCCAAAGTGCAGTGCCAACCGGTCGAATTTGGACGGCGAAGGACGACTCGGTAACCTTGCCTTCCTGGCTCGGCATACCCGGTATCCGGCATTCGATCGGCCTCGCGCGCTGGTGGCATTTCTCGGTGACGTTGCTCTGGATGATCAACGGCATCTTCTTCTACATTCTTCTGTTCACCACCGGCCAGTGGCTGCGCATCGTGCCGACGACATGGGACGTCTTCCCCAACGCCGTTTCGACGGCGCTGCAATACCTGTCGCTCACGTTCCCTGTCGACCAGAGCTGGACCCGGTACAACGGCCTGCAGCAGCTCGCCTACTTCATTACGGTATTTGTTGCCGCACCCACATCCATCTTGACCGGCCTGATGCAAAGCCCGGCAATCTCGAACCGACTCGGCTGGTTCGGTCGCGTGCTGAACCGGCAGAAGGCGCGCTCAATTCATTTCATCGCGCTATGGTGGTTTCTGCTCTTCATCCTGGCACATGTAACGCTTGTCTTTATTACCGACGCCCGTGTCAACCTCAACATGATGTGGGCTGGTGTGAGTGACAACTCGTGGAGCGGCTTCGCTGTCTTCGTCCCCGCCATTCTTGTGGTCGCGGTCGCTTGGTGGTGGGCCTCGCCCTTTACCTTGCGCCATGCACGGCTCGTTCAGAAGATCGGCGAATTCATGAGCCGACCGTTCGGTGTTGCGACTCAGTCGTGGGACGCTAAGAGCCAACTTACCGAGCAAGACATTTCTCCGCACTTCTGGCCCAACGGAACGATGCCGAAAACAGCCGAATTTGATGCCCTTGTCGCGACTGAATTCGCCGACTACCGGCTGCGAGTCGGCGGACTTGTAGAACACCCCGTTGAGTTATCTTTCGCCGAGTTGAAGGCGATGCCCAAGCAAGAGCAGATCACGACCCACTTTTGCATCCAGGGCTGGTCGGGTGTGGCCAAGTGGGGCGGCGTCCCGGTGCGTGACATTCTCGATCTTGTCAAACCAACGCCCGAAGCCCGCTACGTGGTTCTTTATTCGTTAGCCGACGGAGGCGACGGCGGTCGTTACTACGATACGCACAGCTTGGCGAACATGCGCCACGAGTTGACGATCCTCGCCTACGAAATGAACGGCGCTCCTGTCAGCGTGCTTCATGGCGCACCGCTTCGGCTGCGCTGCGAAAACGAGGTCGGCTTCAAGATGGTCAAGTGGATTGCGGCCATCGAGCTCGTACACGACTACGCCGACCTTGGCGCGGGCGAAGGCGGCTACAACGAAGACCACGAATTTTATGGCTACCGCGTACCGATCTGATCGGTGAGCACCTCATTCACCCGACGCTGGTTGTCTTTGCAATTAGTCTTTGAGTTTTCTCGTTTGCGTGCGGTTGCAGCCATCGACTTGGTCTACTACAAGGGAGGCGCTCCACCGGTCAGGAAAATGGCTTTGACCCATAGGACGATCAATCTCACCGCAGTCGTTCTCTGCGCGATAAATGTCTGGATACGTGTCCGCGGCCCTAGCCCTATAAACGCAGACATGTGCGCTCCCGTGCTGCTTTCGATTACCGGTTTTTTTTAACAAGCATGAGAATGACTATGACTGCAATAAAGAAGGTTGCGTTTGAGACAATTCCATTGGGTACAAAAGTGACTTGGCATTACCGCAGCGCAATTGGCCACGGCACCGTGAAGAGTGTGCACAAGAAAGGCACCAACGCCGACAGCACTATGTACTCGATCGCACAGCACGACAATCACCCGGGTGAGCCAGCGATCGTCGTCCACTCTGGAAAAGCGTTGACTCGAAGCGAATAGCGGAGCGCAGGTCCAACGGCGCACGCCCATTCGATCGAGTGTGAAGCTACTTCCGAGCACCTCGATTGCTCGCCCTGGCACTTCCGTCACAGGCAACGCGTCGGCGATCAGCGAGCGGTGGCAGCGCCTCGGCACCGCTTCCGCACACATCAGCGCGACGCGATCGGTGCGCGCCGGGTCGATGACGTTCGCTAGGATCGTCGCGAAATCCCTCGTCTGCATGTAGTCGGGGTGGCCGACGAGCAGTTCGAGGAACGCCTTGATCGAACGTGTTGAATGGCCGACTGTCAGCGCCTTGCTGCCACTTCTGTCCCCGTTCAACGACTCTGTGGACGAACTGGCTGGGCGCGACAACGCCGCGGTCCGACCCATGCTCCGATGCGGCGCCGCCTCAAGGGGCAACGAGCTTGTCGATGCTTCGCCGCAACACGGGCAGGAGTTCATCGTAGAACCACGGGTTGGCAATGAACCAAGCCACGTTGCGCGGCGAAGGATGCGGCAACGGGATGATCCCAGGGGCGTGTACACGCCAGTCGCGCGTAGTTGCTGTCACCGTCGAATGACCCTTGCCTCGCAGGAAATGGGTTTGGGCATATTGGCCGACGAGCAGGGTGAGTTCGATGTTCGGCAACTTTGCGAGCAACTGGTCGAGCCACAGCTCAGCGCATTCGCGTCTTGGCGGCAGGTCGCCACTCGCGGCGCGCCCGGGGTAGCAGTAACCCATCGGCAGAATCGCAATTTGCGACTTGTCATAAAAAGTCTCAACATCGATGCCCATCCAGTCCCGCAGCCGCTCGCCGCTCTTGTCGTCCCAAGGCACGCCGCTGGCGTGCACCTTGGCGCCCGGCGCCTGGCCGACGATGAGAATTCGTGCGGTGGCGCCGGCCTGCACGACTGGGCGTGGGCCGAGCGGCAAATGCCCGTCGCAGGCACGACATGCGCGCACTGCAGTCAGCAGGTCTTCGAGCGTTCGATGGACTGTGAGCGGCAAGACCTTGACGGCCTGGATAGGGTGCGATTTCACAAGCGGCGGTTGGCGACAATTCGCTGCGTCACTGTCGCACATCAACTGCAAAGGCTTTGGAACGGAACAGGCGCGTACGGCGCCTCCCCCGCCGGCCGCAAGCCCGGGTGAAAAGTGGCGGAGGCGGATTGCTTTTCATTTTGGGGCCTCTGCAGAAGTAAGGTGTTGACTCCGGACCTTGCTTCCTGGCAGGACGTACTTCTAGCAACGGTCGATGACGTCGGGACAAACGCGAAGTGCCTTGCATCATCGTCGCCGCGGTTCACGCAGGTCGTGCGGCGTCCACTCGCCGCTAGTGCCCTGGTTGAGCGCCAGCGAATCGCCGCTCCGACGGTGCGCGAGCGGTTTGCGGTCTTCGCTAGCGTGTGACGGTCGCCGACCATCGCCAAGCACAGGGACACAACAGGATTCATTGACAGCAGACCTCGAACGAGCTGTCGGTGTAGCACCGCACAGACGCGTGGCGTTGCATCCCGTACGATTAGTCATTCTGCAAACCAAGTGGATGGGAGCGTACACCGTGATTAAAGCCTTTGGCTATGCCGCGAAGCGCTTACACAACCGCCTCAAGTATGGAGCGAATAAGCATGAGACAAGACGTTGACAAGCCAAGATCCAAAGCCGCTGCGATCGCCTTCGATCTGCTCGACCCGATTCCGTACGGATTTTTCGTCGGCGCGCTCGCCTTTGACGCGATCTACGTTGGAAGCGCCGAAATTCTTTGGGTCAAAGCTGCTGCATGGTTGATCGCGATAGGTCTGGTCTTTGCGGTTCTGCCGCGCTTGATCAACTTGGTGCGCGTCTGGTTTCCCGGTGGTATGCAGCGTGCGGCCGGCGAGATGGCGGGCTTCTGGCTGAATCTCTTGGCGATCGTGGCTGCGATCACGAATGCGTTCGTCCACAGCCGAGACGCGTTCGGCGCGATGCCGCAAGGCCTGTGGCTCTCGTGCCTGACCGTCGTCCTGCTGGTGCTTGCGAAGGTCATGCCGTTTCTGCAGCAGGCTAGACCGAGGACTCAACCATGAACAAGAAAAATTGCAGGACGTTGCTCGCGGTGGTTTGCCTGGTCGCCCTGAACGCATGTGGCGAACGCGCGCAGCTCGATCCGAGTACGCAAATGGGCAACGATCCGCAGTTGCCAGAGCCTAAGAACTTTCTTGTGCCGCCGATGCAGGTACCGACCGGAGTCGGATGGCAGGGCGATGCGCATCCCGCTGTCGCCAGCGGGCTGAGCATCGAGAAAATGGCCGGCGGACTCATGCATCCGCGGCAGTTACTGGCGCTGCCGAACGGCGACGTGCTGGTAGTCGAGTCGAACGGACCCGGCACTGAAGCGGTCACCACACCCAAGCAACTTATCGCCGGCATCGTCAAGGGCCGTTCCGGCAAGGGCGATAAGGGCGGCAACCGGATTTCCCTGCTGCGCAAGCAGGCTGCGACCGGCAAATGGGAAGCTCACGTCTTTCTCGAGCACCTGCACTCGCCGTTCGGACTCCAGCTGATCGACCGCACGCTGTACGTGGCCGACACGGACAAGATAGTGAAGTACGCCTACGAGCCGGGGCAGCTGCAGATCACCGACCCAGGCACCGAGCTGGCTGACTTGCCGAGTTCCGTGAATCACCACTGGACCAAATCGATGGTCGCAAGCCCGGACGGCAAGAAGCTCTACGTCGGCGTGGGATCAAACAGCAACATCACCGAGAACGGCCTGGAGGTTGAATACCGTCGCGCAGTGGTTCTGGAGGTTGACGTTGCGACGGGAGCCAGCCGGGTCTTCGCATCGGGCCTTCGCAACCCGACCGGGCTTCAATGGGAGCCGCAGACGGGCAAGCTCTGGGCCATCGTCAACGAGCGCGACGAAATCGGCGCGGACCTCGTTCCTGACTACCTCACATCGGTCAAGGAGGGCGGCTTCTACGGCTGGCCGTACAGCTACTACGGGCAGCATGTGGACCAGCGCGTCAAGCAGCAAAGGCCCGACCTGGTGGCAAAGGCCATCAAGCCCGACTACGCCATCGCCTCGCACGTCGCGCCGCTGGGGCTGCTGTTCTACACGGGCACCAACCTTCCGAACTCCTATCGAGGTGGCGCTTTCATCGGCGAGCACGGCAGTTGGGACCGGTCACCCCTGAGCGGCTACAAGGTGAGCTTTGTACGATTCGTAAATGGTCGGCCGACGGGGCCGGTGGAGTCGGTCGTCACTGGCTTCTATTCCAAGGACGAGTCGTCCCTCTATGGCGCGCCAGTCGGGCTGGCGCAGGGGACGGACGGCGCCCTCCTCATTGCCGACGATGTCGGCAACGCCGTTTGGTCCGTCACCGCCAGCAAGTAACGACGTAGCGCCCTTGAACTGCGCTGGGCTGTTCGTTGACGGGAATAACCTACGTACTACCAATTGCCGCAGTGATCGGTGTACGTATAACCGCAAGGCCTTTATGAAGGAACGCTACGAGCGTCATGGCGTGAGCAACGCCGAGTTGAAGAATCGACTGACGCGAGTGCTGAACGAACTTTTCGAGACCCACGGCAACTTCGCGCGCAGTACGAAGGCAACATGACGCGGGAGCGCGAAGCGCTAGAGCACGGCACCGGGCGCGCCCGCGCGGCCGCCAGGGAGATAGTGGAGAAGATTCACGACGCGCTCGATCTCGACTACCTGCAGAAGTAAAGATGACATCCCGTTCAGATCGGAGGGTTACCGATCCAGCAGAGGAGCACTCGGGCCGAGGGCATTCCGGCGCCGGAGCCGGCACGACGGATCGGTCGCGCCGTCCCGTTTTTCTCAATCTGATGCAAATCCAGATGCCCGTCGGTGCGTTGACGTCGATCGGCCACCGAATCAGCGGCGTCGTTCTTGCGATAAGTATTCCGGTGGCCGTCTACCTGTTTGCGCTCTCGCTGCGTGACGAAGCCGGCTTTGCTCAGGTGTCGGCACTGTTCGGGCAGTTCGCTTTCAAAGCCACAGCGATCATCGCTGTCTGGGCCTTCACCCACCACGTGCTTGGCGGCGTTCGCCACCTGTTGACCGATTTCGACATCGGCTCGCCCATGCGGGTGGCGCGCCGCAGCGCCTGGTTCGTGAACCTGGCCGGCGTCGCGGTAACGCTGCTCGCAGCCGGGGTCATGTGGTGAGAGTCGGGTTCACTGGCTTGAAAGCCTGGTGGGTGCAGCGCTTGAGCGCGGTCTACATGCTGCTCTTCGTTTTGTTCCTGCTTTATTCCTTAGCGTTGCATCCGCTGTACGAATTTTCTCGTTGGCACGCTTGGGTGGCTCGGCCTGGCGCATCGGTCGCCTTACTCGTTTTTTTCGCGGCGCTGCTTGGCCACATGTGGGTCGGCTTGCGCGATGTGCTGCTCGACTATGCCAAGCCGGCCGGTCTGCGCCGCGGCGTGCTCGCTGCCGTGGCGCTGGGCTTGCTCGGCCTTGGCGTCTGGCTCCTGGCCATCCTGCTGCGTCTGCAAGGCTGAGCCGAAACGCACGAACGGCAACGATCAACTCAAAGGAGTTTTCATGAAACTTTCGATTTCGCGATATGACCCTGAGCGCCACAAAGAGCCCTATCTGCAGGACTACGATATTGAACTCGTCGCGACCGACCACATGCTTCTGGATGTGCTGCTGCGGGTCAAGGCCCAGGACAACAGCCTATCGTTTAGAAAGTCGTGCCGCGAAGGTGTCTGCGGCTCCGATGCAATGAACATCAACGGCAGGAACGGCCTAGCCTGCATCACGCGCACCAGCGAACTACGGGAGCCGGTCGTGATTCGGCCGTTGCCGGGATTTCCGATCATTCGCGATCTGATCGTCGACATGACACAGTTTTTCAAGCAGTACCACTCGATCACGCCCTACCTTGTCAACAACGAGCCGCCGCCGGAGCGCGAACGCCTGCAGTCGCCGGCCGAGCGCGACAAGTTGAACGGCGCCTACGAATGTATTCTGTGTGCCTGCTGCAGCAGCCAGTGTCCGTCGTACTGGTGGAACCCCGACAAGTTCGTCGGCCCGGCCGGTCTTATCCAAGCCTATCGTTTCATTTTCGACAGCCGGGACCGTGCTACGGCGCTACGACTCGCGGATCTCGACAACGATCCCTATCGCCTGTTTCGCTGTAGAACAATCATGAACTGCGCAGAGGTCTGTCCGAAGGGTCTGGAGCCCGTACACGCGATCGAGCGCATCCGTCTGAAGATTGCCGGCATCGCTGAGCCTGTCGGGGGCCTGGATCGTCATCCGCCGAAGTCACCGCGGTAAGTGCGATTTCGAGTGACCTTCAGCGACGAAGTCACCTCTGATCAGACACTGCGTCATTATTGCAGCGAGTAGATATGCCCCCGCTTGGCGACAACAATGCCGTTTTGATAAGTTCTTGATCAGCACTCGAAGCGCAGCATTCATATGTGCGGAGGGGACTCGCCCAATCCGCTGCATCATTTCCAAAAGATCCGCGCAACAGTTCAGTCTGACTCTAAGGCGTTTCGGTTACTACGAGGGAACGGCAATTGACGTCGAGCAGGCAACAAACCTTGGACTATCTTGAGTGCACGCTTGTCGAAACGACGCTCCTGGCGGTGATGGTCGCTGGACATCACCTCGCAAAGCAATTACCGGAATTTCTATTTCAAACACATCTGGACGAATAGTGTGGCGAGCAACCTCAAAGGCTTCGATTAGCGGCATTCATCGAGTGGCCGTCGAAAAGCTCATGGCAGTTTCCGCGTACCAGCAAGTGCCGGCTGGTCGGCGTAGTAGTTTCCAACCATGAGGATCTCCGCTGGCGTCATCTGCCTGGCCACGTTACGCATCTGGCCGTTGATGTCGTTTCGACGGGTGCCGTTGGAGAACATCTGCAGTTGTGTCTGCAGATATTGCGCGGGCGCACCTTCCAGCCACGGGCTACCCACCTTTCGTTCAATGCCGCCGTGGCACGACGCGCAAGGCGGAATATTGCGCAGCGGGTCGCCAACCCGAACCAGCTGCGGAACCTCGGCGGCCCGGTGCGAAACGACGCTAGCCTGAGGCAGGAAGGCGTAGTACGCCGCGAGGTCGCGCATGTCCTGATCGCTCAACCCCTGTGACATGGCGTACATCACGACGTTTGAGCGCTGGCCGCTGCGGTAGTCGCGCAATTGCTTGTAGACGACATCGGGATACTGCCCGGCCAGATTCGGTGACGCAGCTTCACTCATTCCGCGCGCGCCGTGGCACATCACGCACTGCATGGCCAGCGTAGCTCCGCGGCCGATCTCAACGGCGTCGGAACGCTGCAGGAAATCAGACGTGAGGACGACGTCCGTCGCGGGGCGGGACGCTTGCGCCGCGGGCCCTTGGTACCAAGTGCTCGGCGCGCCGGCCGCACGGCAGATCATGTCCCACAAGCTACCGGCCGACATGTCTTTGTGTGCCGACGGCAACCAGACGAAGCCAACCAACAGCGATGCGAGCAACAGCACGCCCACCGCGCCTACGCTCCAAGTGAACCAGCGATTGCCCCAGCTGGCTAGCCGTTGATCGCTCATCGCGTAATCCCGACAGGCACGGCCGGGACCGAACTCATGGGGTTCGTTACTAGCTGATAGATCGGGACGCCATAGTTCGTGACGGTCAAGCCGATCATGAGCGCGATCCATAGCGTGAAGCCGTTCAAGGCGACTGGCACATGCTGGGGCTCATGCACGGCCGTGGCGAAGCGGTATGGAGCGGGAGTCGCTTTGGGCGCAAGGTGTGCCCTAGCCAGAATCCAGATGAACAGGAACGCCGAAACGACCAGAATCGCGCCGCCGATGACAGACGCCACCACGCCCCAAGCTTGAGGCTGAATGTCGGGATGGCTGTAGTCGTAGTAGGACATCCTCCGTGGCATCCCCAGCAAGCCGACAAAGTGCCATGGCAGGGTCAAGATCATCATGCCCACGAACCACAGGCAGAGCTGCCACCGCATCAGGCGATGCGGCATAGAGGCGCATTGCGTCAACTGCGGCCACAGCTCGTACGCGATCACGAAGTACATGATCACGATGGCACCGGCGAAAATGAGGTGGAAATGACCGGTTACCCACTGCGTGTTGTGGATGGTCTCGTTCATCTGCATGCTCATGTTGATGAGACCACCTGCGCCACCGAACCCAAGCATGATGAAAGACATCGCCACGGCCAGCATCGTGGGGTTGCCCCATGGCAACGCCTTGACCCAACCAAAAGCGCCTTTGCCGCCGCGCAGCCGCGCGGCGATCTCCACTGAAGCCACGATGGTGAAGACCGTCAGGAAAGTAGGGATCGACACCATGGCGGTGAAGACCGCATGAATGAACTTGAAGCCCGCACCAACCTGCGGATCCGCGAACAGGTGATGCAATCCGATTGGCATGGAGAAGACTAGGAAAAGCGCAAAGGCAAGCCGTCCCATGGTGTCGCTGTAGAGCCGCCCCCCGATCGCTCGTGGCACCAGGGTATAGAAGGCGATGTACGTGGGCATCAACCAAAAATAGACGATGGCGTGCAGAGTCCACGAGAACAGAACCCGCGACAAACCGGCATCGATCGTCGTCTTGAAGCCCAGGGCGACCGGAAGGATCAGGAACAGGATTTCTGAGGCCGCGCCTACCGCGGTCCACGCCCACAGATAGGCGCCCGCCATGTTGCCGAACATCGCAAGAGGAACAGGTTTTCCCACGTTCGCCTTTTTCCAAGTCCACAAGTTGATGGACATCAGCGCCACCCAGACCCACGAGCCAACAACGACCAGCACGACGCCTAAATAGTAAAAAACGCTGCCGATCATTGGCGGATAGAAGGTGTACAGAACAGACGCGCGGCCGGCGGCAACGGGCGCTGACGCCATTAGGGCACCGACGATCAGAAGCCAAAAACCCCCCCAGGCCCAGCGCTGGCCTACCAGTCGTTGGCCAAGCGAAATTTCACTAATCGCGTAACCAAAGCCCATCGCGATCAGCGTCGGAAACACATAGCCCATCACCGTGCCGTGCGCGGTGACCGAGCGATAGTAAATTTCGGGATTACTGACCCACTGACTCAACGGACTTCGTACGAACATCTGCCATTCGCCAAGCAGAATGGCTACAGCAAACGCGATGAAGGCCACCCAAAAATGGGCTAGTACGAGTTTCTTACTGTGCAACACAACTCACCCTTTCGGATGCGGCGGCGCGCGCCAAAAATTCATTGCGCTCGACCACTTGGACGCGACCCCACATGCCTTCGTGACCGGCACCACAGAACTCATGGCAGGGCATCAACTTTTCACCCTTCTCTGTAAAGGTCGTGGAGAAAGTCGTCACGAACCCGGGCACCAGCATGGTGTTCACGTTGCTCTTGCCGACGATGAAGCCGTGGATCACGTCTGCACTGGTCGCCCGGAATGTGACCGACATACCTTCTGGCACAACAATGCACTGCGGTGTGAATGAATATTGCTGCCCGATCAGCCGGACTACGACACCGCCATCCTTCTCGACGGCGGTTCCGAGGTTGCTTTCGACAAACTCGCCCGCGATGTGAAGTGTGCTGGGGTTGACGCTTTCCACGCGCGACGGCGGCATGGTCGCCCAATGCAGAGCGGTGAAGATCATGAGGAGCACGAGCGCCGCCGTGATCAGCCCGATGAGGACAGCCCAGCGCTTCTCGGCCTGCAGCGCGACCTGCTCTGCCCCACCGCCATCCGCAGATTTCAGGAGACTTGCCATTCAATGCACCATGCCTCGCGGCAGGTAGATGAACAAGTAAAAGAGTATGACTATGGCAACGACGATCAGCGTCGCGGTTCCGGCCACAGCGATGGCGCCAGAAGGCCCTTCGCGGACAATCTTTTCTATCGCCTCATCTTCGACAGGGTCGTGCTGTGGACGTCTGGAATCGGGGATGTGCAAGGGGTCGGTCATCGTGAATGAATTAGTCGAGGGTGGCCGACCGAATGTCATTGGCCTGCTTCGGTGTGACAGGGAGGCCGTGGTTGTCCCATGACACACGGATGTACGTCACCACAGCGGCGACTTCCTCGTCGCTCAGAAGGTGCGCGAAGGGCGGCATGCCATGTGGCCGCAGGTTTTTGCGAGTCCCGGGCGCGTAACCGCCGTTCAACACCATCCGGATCGAATTGACAGGCGATTCCATGGCAATTGACTGGTTGTTGGCAAGCGGTGGAAAAGCCGGAGGCGAACCCTTGCCGTCGGGGCCGTGGCACATCGCACATTGCACTGCGTAGACCTTGCGACCGAGTTCGAGCACGCGCGGCTGAACCATTTGCGCAGGATCGGGGCCGTCGATGCGGCGGTTGTCCGACGGCAGAGCCTTGAGGTAAACGGCCATGGCCCGGATGTCCTGGTCGCTTACGTATTGAAGGCTGTTGTAGACGACTTCGGCCATAGGACCGTAGACCGTGCCCCGGTGAGAAATACCGGCTTGCAACAGAGACATGATGTCCTCGATCTTCCAGTCGCCCAAGCCTGCCTCGCGGTTGGAGGTCAGGGACGGTGCGTACCAGTTCTGGTTAGGAATCATGCCGCCCTGAAACTTCTTCGATTCGCTCGAACCGCCCAGCGCGTTGATCGCCGTATGGCACATCGAACAATGGCCCAAGCCCTGCACCAAGTACGCGCCGCGGTTCCATTCCAGCGTCTGCTTGTCGTCAGGCTGGTATTCGCCTTCGGTGAAGTACAGCGCGCGCCAACCGGTGAGCAACTGCCGCTTGTTATAGGGAAACCGCAGTGCGTGAGCGCGATTAGGCTTGCGCACGGGCGGCACCGCCATCAGATAGGCATAAATCGCATCGGAGTCGGCCCGCGTCACCTTGGTGTAGGCGGCGAACGGCATCGCCGGGTAAAGCAGGGAGCCGTCTCGGGAGCGCCCTTGGTGCATGGTCTTGTAAAAGTCGTCGCTGCTCCATTTGCCGATGCCCGTCACGTCGTCAGGCGTGATGTTGGGTACATACAAATTGCCGAACGGCGTGGCCATGGCGCGGCCCCCGGCGAATTGCTTGCCGCCGGCAAGCGTATGACAAGCGACACAGTCGCCTGCGCGGGCCAGGTACTCGCCCTTCTTGAGGATGTCCGTTGTACTTTGGGCTTGTGCCAATCCAGCCAATGTGAGCACAACTAAAAAAGCACCTGATTTGAGTCGTTCGCGTCGCCATGCCGAGCGAGGACCCAAGATCATGACTGACTCCCGCATGCGATCGGAAGACGTACGGCATTGCGAGTCATCGGCTTGGAATCAGCGGATACAGGCTGCGATGCAAGCCAGCCCGACACGTTGGCGATGTCTGCATCGGTGAGCCGGCTGGCGACTCGTTGCATGCAGTCCGGTGCCGCGGCATTTCGCTCCCTAGAGCGCCATCGACTCAGTTGGGCGGCAAGGTAGTTGCTGCGCAACCCGATGAGCGCTGGAATCCCGGGCTCCATGCCCATCAACGCCGCACCATGACAGGCTACGCACGCGGGAATCTGGCGGGTCACATCACCGCCGAGCACCAGTTTGGCGCCGCGCTCCAACGCTGCTGGCAGCAGTGTCGAAGCGGCGGGTGGCGCAAAGTCCGGCCGTTCTTTGGAAAAGTGTTCAGCCATCTCTTGCAGATAGGCATCCGGCAGGTATGCGACAAGGTAGTTCATCGGGGCGTACTTCCGTGTCCCATCCTTGAAGGAGAGCAATTGGTTGTAAAGGTAGCCCGAGGGCTTGCCGGCGAGCCGTGGGAAGTAAGCGTTGTCCGTGCCTTGCCCCCGCTGGCCGTGGCAAGTGGCACATGCCTGCACGCGGGCCTCCATCGAATCAAGCGTCTTGAATTTAGGAAGCGCTGCGTCGTCTGCCAGCGAGCACAACGGCACCATCAGCGCTGCAGCGCACAGCGCTCCGGGGACTATGGACAGACACGCCAGAAATCTCGCAAGCATCATTGGACGTCGCTTTCGGTTGCCGGTCACACGGCTGCGAGAGGTGGCAAGCGGCCAGAGATTTGGTATGTACCGAAAACCGCTTTCAGGCAGCCAGATTAGCTGCGGCGTTCTACGGTGTCTGTTGGGTAGCAGACAGACGATTTCGAAAACGTTTATGTTTCGTTTAAGTCAATTGCGGCTTCGCGCGCTAGAAGATTCGCCAGTCGCGAATCCGCGCTTTTTACTTTTGAAGGTTTGCACTTGCCAGCTACAACAGCACCACCGCATGCACGCCGCTGCGCCGGAAGACTCTCCTGCACGGTGCTTGACGAAAACTCATCGACGATACAGATCTCAAGCTCACGAGCAAGACCTGCTGATGCGCTTGGGGACCATCGTGGACACGACCGTCAGTGCGGTACACGGTTCGACCAAGAAAACCATCAATGCCACCGACCCAAGGATATGCATCAGAAGGGTCGGCTTGCGTTGCAGTCGCGGCATGATTTCGCGCTCAAATTAGCCCTTCGCTACAAGGCGAGCCGCGAGCGCCACGTTAGGAGAAGTGTCCAGCGCACGCTGCCCGGCCAGGATCACCTGGTGCCCCTCCTGAACACATATTGGGTGCCGCGCGTACCAGCGGCAGCCAACCTGCTGTGCAGGTTTACAGCCATTTGCAGTGCGTCTTTTCGGTGAGCCCGCTCGAGTCGACACATTGCTTTCTGGTCTGGATGCTGCCAACAGCAGCACGCACCTCACGCGTTGCGCGCGCGACCGAGCAATGCATAGAGGAGGATTGCGCCAAAAGTGGCTGTGCCGATGCCCCCGAGTGCGAACTGGCCGAACTTTAAGGTGAAGTCACCGGTGCCGATGATCAACGTGATCGCCGCCACGATCAAGTTGCGGTTCTGCGAAAAATCGACCTTGTTGTCGACCCAGATCTTGGCGCCCGCTACCGCAATCAACCCGAACACCACAATGCTCACACCGCCCATGACTGGCAACGGAATCGCCTGGATCAGCGCGCCGAACTTCGGCGAGAAGCCGAGCAGCAGCGCGATCAGCGCGGCTACGACGAACACCGCGGTCGAATAGATGCGCGTGGCCGCCATCACGCCGATGTTTTCTGCATAGGTCGTGACGCCGGTGCCGCCGACAGCGCCGCTCACCACGGTCGCGATGCCGTCGCCGATGAAAGCACGGCCCATATAGCGGTCGAGATTACGACCCGTCATGGCGGTCACGGCCTTCAGGTGGCCGAGGTTCTCGGCGACCAGGATGATCGCTACCGGCGCGATCAGCAGCATGGCATTACCGGTGAACACCGGCGTAGTGAACGCCGGCATGCCAAACCACGACGCGCTGGCGATGCCGCTTAGGTCGACCGGTTTGCCGAGCCCCAGGCCATTGGTCAAGACCGCGTAGACCAGCGTGGCGAGCACCAGTCCCGCCAGGATCAACAGGCGTTGCAGCATGCCGCGCCCGAACACCGCGACCAGCCCGACGCACAGGAAAGTAGCAGCCTGCATCCAAGCATCGAAGTTTCCCGCCGCCATGGTCTTGATCGGCACGCTGGCCAGGTTGAGCCCGATGACCGCGACCACTGCGCCGGTGACAACTGGCGGCATGAAGCGCTCGATCCAGCCGGTGCCAACCACCTGCACCAGTGCGCCTATCGCGATGTAGACGACGCCGCAGGCGACGATGCCGCCGAGCGCAACCGCGAGGTTGTCGTTGGGACCTTTACCTGCATACCCGCTGGCCGCAATCACGACGCCGATGAAGGCGAAGCTCGAGCCAAGGTAGCTCGGTACGCGTCCGCCGGTCACGAAGAAAAAGATCAGCGTGCCGACACCGCTCATCAGGATCGCGATGTTGGGGCTGAAGCCCATCAGGATCGGCGCCAGCACCGTAGCTCCGAACATGGCGATAACGTGCTGCACGCCCATTGCCGCGGTTTGTAGCCACGGAAGGCGTTCATCGGGTGCGACCACGCTGCCGCTGACGGCCTGCACTTCACGCCAGCGCGGCAAGTAGGTATCGGCCATCAGACTGTCCTTTGAACGGGTGCGACTTCCAAGGCGGCTCGGGGTCGCAAGGTCGCCATGACCAGATACGTGCCGCCGCCGATGAGCACGCCGAAGAACCAGCCGTATGTGTTCCACCAGGCCGGCAGCAGGTTGGTGAAGTTGGGCAGGATGGTCGAGAAGATCGAACCGATTGCCACTGCAACCAACGCATTTACGTTCCATCCGCCCTCGTAGCGGTATTCACCGAACTCCTGATAGAGCGCCGCTACATTGATGTTGCCCTTGGCAACGAGGTAGTAGTCGACCAGGATGACGCCGAGCAGCGGGCCCATAGTTGCGCCGATCGCGTTCACGAAGTGTGCTGCATTGCCCTCCCAGGGTGCGAAGGGATACAGAACGAGCGCAATGGCGGCAGCGATATAGCCGCCCTTCTTGAAACTGATCTGCTTGGGGAACACGTTGGAGATGTCGAACGCGGCCGACACGAAGTTGGCCACGACGTTGATGCCGAGCGTCGCGACAGCGAACGTCATGGCGGCGATCAGCGCCAGCACCCAGCTGTCGAACTTGGCCGAAATTTGTTCCGGGTGCAGCAGCACTTCGCCGTAGACCTTAAAAGCCGCGATGGTGGTGACGCCGGCGACCAAAGAGAAAGCGATCAGGTTGACGGGCAAGCCCCACAGGTTGCCCTTCTTCACCGCATCTTTGTTCTTCGCGTATCGGGAAAAGTCGCAGAAGTTGAGGTAAAGCGCCGCGAAGTAGGTGATCCAGGTAGCGGCGACTGCCATCAACGCCCAGAAGGAACCAGGCTCACCGTCGACGCCGGCATCCTTGGTTTTGGCGAGCAGCACATCCATCGGAATCCCGTGGTCGAAAGAAAAACCGCCCGCCTTCACGCACAGGCCGATCGCCAGGATCAGCATGGCGATCCAGACGGCCGGGCCGGCCCAGTCCTGAAACTTGCGAACGGTCTCCATGCCCCGCTGGATGATGAGAAGTTGCAAAGCCCAGATCACGACATAGCAGGTCACCTCCAACCCAGAATGGCCGAGGAAGTGCGTGCCCTTGTGGAAGTCCATCAAGGCGTCGCTCCTGATCAGGAGTGCGACCATCGCGCCCGAGGCTGCAGCGGTTTGCGCGCCGTACCAAAAACACGCCACTACTGCCCGCACGACGGCAGCCAGGTTGGCGCCCCATACGCCGAACGAGGCGCGTGCCAGCACCGGGTACGGCACACCTGTCTTTTCGCCGGCGTAGCCGATCAGGTTCATGAGGGCGAAGATCACCAGCGAACCCATCCCGATCGCTATGACGAAGTTGATGAAGCTGCCGCACAGGAGAAAAAGACTGGCGGCCAAGTAGTAGCCCCAAAGACTGTGCACGTCGGAAGTCCATACATTGAAGATGCTGAAAGCTCCCCAGTTGCGTTCTTTGGCCGGCGCCAGGTCCTCGTTGTAGAGGCCTGGGGACGGGTTCTTGATTTCCATAATGACGGTTCCTTGTGCTCGCCAGCGCAATGCCACTAGCGCTGGTGTGCCAGAACTGTATGCACTTTTGCATGGAGTCATGAAGAGGGTTTTTCCGGGTTCGACCAGCGTCTGTTCCCCTTTGCGGTGTTCGGAAAATTCCGGGGAACCTCAAGGCATGGATGGGCGAGTCCTTTGAGCCGGTTGTCTTCGTCGTGCCTAAAGTAGATGAGTGATTGGATCCGTCGGAATCTTGATCGTCACTAAGGAGACGCTGAATATTTAATCGATCCCGTGCCCAGGATGCTGCGCATGTATTGCTTGCAGAAGTTGTGGATGCGATCGTCATCGCGGCGCCCAACTCGACCAAGAATGCAAGTAACACGAGCGACCCGGGGATGCATCATCCGTTCCATGTGATCAAGAACCTGTTTCGTCTCTGGAAGACGCGATACAGGAAATTGGTCAAGAACACGGCACAGCTGTTCATCTTGTTCGGCCCGGCCGATCTGGTTCGATCGCGCGATGACCTAGATGGCTTTGTCGAAGTACTTCGATTGCCACAACTCGATGTCCACGGCGTTGTCAGGGCACATGCAAACGATCGCTTCCGTGTTCGCGTCGCTTTCGTTGAGCGACAACGACACCACGCACGCCCATCGTCTCCTCGATCGGCTGCTGCAGCAGCCGAAGAGTGCACGAACGTACAACTGCAATTACAGTGCCGTGAAGCGTGTCATACGCGGAAATATGCCAACGCACCGAGCAAAAGCCCCACCCCGCTTAGTGCGAAGACCGCCTTCTCCAGCCAGTGTCGCCTAGTGAGCAGTGCGATCGCCGCCATGGCAATGGCGATCTGAAGTGCCGTCGTGGCTTGGGCCCATCGATGGTGCTGATGCATCTGGGCTTCGCTTTTATTGTCAAATTCGGTTGACTCCGTTTCGAGCTTTTCGGCGGCCAGCTTTATCTCGGCCTTCTCGGAAGCGTAGCGTTTGGACTCGCTCTCAAAGAGCGGCTTGCGCGCGTCGTCTACAAGTTGCATGCCAAATTCGCTCAAGTTCTGTCGGTTGCTTTTGGCCTGGTAGAAATTCCATTGATTTGACGCTTCGGTCTTCTTGATAGCAGCGTCGTTCTTAAACAAGCCGGCGTCCGCCTGCGTTGCACCGGCCATATAGGAAAACGTCGCGCCGACCGTCGCAAGGATCGCCGTCATCACTGCAAGTTTTCCCGCCATGCCCCTGGGTTCGCGCTCCGCAGCCTCGTCCATGCGATCTTCGTGGGCTGCACGCACTTCAAATTCTTCAGGCAAACGACTCTCCGATTTTGTGGTTAAGTATCCGCGGCTGCACAGCGGTGAACTCTTGTCCGGACAAAGACTGAATATCTATTAGTGAATATCTATTTGTGGATCTTGAAGTCCCATAGTGCCTCAGTCAGATGCCGTTACGCCAAGTTTAGGTTCACTACATCCGATGTCTTGGTGCTCTAGCTGGGATGCGGCCGCTGGTTGTTGAAGCAATCAATGTAGCAGTCAATCCCGGTATGTGCAGGACTGCTGGCGCGTACGTGGCCATTCCCAGGAAGGTTCAACTAAAGAAGTTCGCAGAAGGTCCGGTCCAACGCTCGCGCGCCCAGACGCTGCTCGAAGGTAGAGCAGATGACGAAAAGAAGAGGTAAAAGCCGCGCGGCTTCGCCAATCACAAAGGGCTGCTTCACCCAGCCTAAATGGTGCTAGTCAGCGCATGCTGGTTTTGGGCTCTCGCGGAGCTCGAATTCCAATGCAGGCCGAATACATCGTCGGCTTACTCGACAGTGTGCGGCTGCACTCCAAACCGGGCAACTCACCACGCAATGCCTTGGAGCAGTCTCAGGTCTCAGACCCTACCGCCCGGGGCCCGGGCCCAATGGGGTCTACCCTGTGAGTGATAACACGTAATCTGACGTCGAAACTTGTCGATGAAAGCAGATTGAAAGCCTCGATTCCTAGCATCCGCTCCATCAATAGGAGATATGGATGAGGATGTACCAATCGACGGCAATGCCGTGCCCTAGGCCCCTAACAGGCTTAAGACGATGAGCTTGAGCAACCGCAATTTCATCAGAGGACTCGTCCTTATGGCGATCGCCCTGCTTTTCGGCACGGTCGCCACGCGTTACTCGATCGGACAGTTGAGCCGGTCAGGTCCCGGACTCTTTCCGTTCATGGTGAGCGTATTCCTCTTCGTCATCGGCCTGACCGTCGCGGTCCGGGCTCGTTTCCTGGCCCCCGTGCCATTGAGTTACAACGTTAAGAACATCGCCATCATCCTTTTGAGCCTGGTGGGATTTGCAGTCATCTCGGCGTATCTGAACATGATCCTGGGCATCATCTTTTTGGTGTTTTGCTCGACGGCCGCCGGCACGTCGTACTCGGTGATGCGCAACGTGAAGATCTCGGCGGGCCTTTTAGCGATTGCGTTCGCGTTTAAGAGCTTCCTCGGCCTGAGCCTGCCTCTTTACTGACATGGAAGTCCTTCACAACCTCGCGTTTGGTTTTGACCAGGCGCTGACGATCCAGAACCTTTTCTACTGCGCACTCGGCTGCACGGTCGGCACACTGGTGGGCCTGCTGCCGGGTCTTGGGCCACTGTCGACTATCAGCCTGCTGCTGCCGCTGACTTATTCGATTCCCACCGGTGGCGCCATCATCATGCTTGCCGGTATCTACTACGGTGCGCAGTACGGCGACAGCGTAAGCGCGATCACCATGAAGATCCCGCATGCCAGCAGCATCGTCGCCTGCATCGATGGCTACCAGATGACGCTCAAAGGCAAGACCGGGCTGGCGCTGTTCACCGCGGGCATCTCGAGCTTTATCGGAGGCACCGTGGCCATCGTGGTGCTTTCGACGATGGCGCCGGCGCTAGGCGAAGTGGGCTTTCTGTTCGGTCCTGCAGACTATTGCGCCCTCATGCTGCTCGGCTTCTTCTGTGTGAGCTTTGTCAGCAGCGGCAGCCTGCTTAACGGCTTGGCCATGGCCATGGTCGGCGTGCTGCTGGGAATGGTCGGCACAGATGTGAATAGCGGCGTGGCGCGCTACACGATGGACCTGCCGTTCCTGCTGGATGGCATCGGCCTCATCAGCATCGCGCTCGGGTGCTTCGGCATCGCGGAGGTCGTCAAAAACCTCGACAACAAAAATGTGCTGACACCGTTCAACGGCAAGATCAAGCTCATGCCGACCTGGACAGAGTTCAAGCGCATCATTCCGAGTGCCCTGCGCGGCAGCGTGATTGGGTCGGTGCTGGGAATACTGCCCGGAGGCGGCCCGACCATTGCCCAGTTTGCTGCTTACGCGGCCGACAAGAAGCTGAGCAAGTACAAGCACGAGATCGGCACTGGTTGCATCGAGGGCGTGGCTGGCCAAGCGGCAGCCGACGAGGCCGCGGCGCGCACCAGCTTCATCCCGCTCATGGCCATCGGCATCCCGGAAAATCCTGTGATGGCACTCATGATGGCGGCGTTCATTGTGAAGGGCATACAACCTGGCCCAAACATGATCGCCAACCATCCAGACCTTTTCTGGGGACTGGTCGCCAGCATGTGGATCGGCAACTGTTTCCTTGTTGTGCTCAACGTGCCGCTGGTTCGCTACTGGCTGTCCGTCTTCAAGATCCCCTACACCGTGCTCTTCCCGGCCATCCTGTTCTTTTGCTGCATCGGCACATACAGCATTAACAACAGTCTTGACGACATTTACATCACGGCAATCTTTGGACTGGTTGGTTATTTGTTCCTGCGGCTGGACATGGAACCCGCGCCGCTGCTGTTGGGCTTCATCCTGGGACCTATGCTGGAAGAAAATTTCCGGCGCGCCATGCTCCTGAGTCGCGGAAGTTTCAGCGCCTTCGTCAACCGCCCGATCAGCGCGACGCTCCTCAGCGTGATTGCAGTACTGGTGGTCTGGCAGCTCGTAGCGTTCTTCCGAGCCCAGCGCAAACCGCGCCCTGTGCCGGACCTGGAGAAAGAGGGCCCTGCCCCTGGATAACCCGCCGGTCTCAGCCCGAAAAGAATGCCGACACCTCTCCTTCGGACGTAGGCAAAGGTGACATTGCTATTCGGTATCTACGGCGGGCGTTGATACCCATAGCTTGTCAAACCGCTTTGAAAATTGAAGCGAAAGGAACGATCGGCCCAGCACAAGACAATTCGACCGGCGTCAATTGAACGAGCGCATTGGCTTCTTCCACCGTGCCGGCAAGCCACTGGTCATAGTCGCTCAGCTTCAGCGGCACCAGTGATCGTTTGTCTTGCTGGGCGAGAGGCAATGGGCCGACGTATCGCGATGGGTGAAAGCGCGGCGAGCGCTACATCATTCCGGCGTCGTCGTTCGACGAGCCCACTGGGAGACCGGGAAGTACTGCGGCGCTTCGGCTTGTCGCCCGTGCCACTCGGCTTGCTTATCGGAATGCGCGTTTTTCAGTCGTCCGGCATCGTTCCCGACTGCCCGACGACGAGATGGTCCGATCCTATTGCGACAGCACTCTTGCTCCCTTTTACCTGCCACTCTCATCACCCTCCTCGCAACGACTTATTGCCCTATCAAGCATTTAACGACTGTAAGTTCAATGCGCACTTTGCAAGAGTTGGTACTCCCGCCCTCTATGCCGCCCCAGGAGGCTCGCGAAGGCGTCAGCGCACACGGGCGGGCTGAAAAAGTAACCCTGTGTGCGGTCGCATTTATGCTCGCGCAAGAACTGCTCCTGCTCAAAGGTCTCCACGCCTTCCGCCACCACGGTGAGTGACAGGTTCTTGCCCATTGCGATGATGGCTTGAGTGATCGCTTTGTCTCCCGGGCTTGTGAGGATTTCGCGAATAAAGGAGCGGTCGATTTTTAGCGTGTCGATAGGAAAGGCCTTGAGCTGCGCCAGCGAGGAATAACCGGTGCCGAAATCGTCGATTGCCAGGCGTACTCCCATTTCCTTGATCGCATACAGAAGCTGTGCGGCCCTCTCGGGGTTCTGCACCACCATGCCTTCGGTGATCTCCAACTCCAGCAGGTGCGGCAGCAGCCCTGTCTCACAAATTACCTCGGCCAGATCAGACAGAAACAGCTCGTCCTGAAGCTGCCGTGCCGACAGGTTGACTGCCATGCATACCGAGGGCAACCCGGCATGACGCCATGCCGTGCTCTGCCGGCAGGCCTCGCGCAACACCCACTTGCCGATGGGCACAATCAGCCCGGTCTCCTCTGCGATCCCGATGAAGCGCAAGGGAGACACCGACCCCAAGTCCGGATTGACCCAGCGTAGCAGCGCCTCCACGCCAACGATGGCATCGGTCGCGAGGTCGATCTGAGCCTGGTAGTGAAGGCTGAATTCATTTCGCTCGAGCGCACCGCGCAAGTGGCTCTCGATGGCAAAGCGCTCGACTGAACGTGCGCGGATGTCCTCTGAATAAAATTTCAGGTTGTTCTTGCCGGCGTCCTTGGCGCAGTACATCGCGGCGTCTGCGTTTTTCATCAATGTCCGCTCGTCCTCACCGTGCACGGGGTACCGCGCCGCGCCAATACTGGCGCTGACGCGACATTCTTGCCCCTGCAGGACGAGCGGCTGCAGCGCGGCCATCAACAACCGAGCGGCCACCGCAGCCACATCGGCCCGCCCCTGGCCGTCTTGCAGCAGCACCACGAACTCGTCACCGCCCAGCCGCGCCAGCGCGTGCGCCGGACCTAGCGCATCGCAGAAGCGGCTGGAAATCTGCTGCAACAATTTATCGCCGGCATCGTGGCCGAGCGTGTCGTTGACGAACTTGAAGTGATCGAGGTCGATAAACAGCACGGCGAAGCTGGCGCCGTCGCGCTGTGCGTTGCGGATCGCGTCGGCCAGCAGCTGGCTGAACATCAGGCGGTTTGGAAGCCCGGTGAGTGCATCGTGGCTGGCCAAGAAGCGAACGCGGTTCTCGGCGAGCTTCTCCTTTGTGATCTCACGCGAGATGCCGCGGTAGCCTTCGAAGGTGCCGTTGCTAAATACAGGTTCGCCGCTCACGCACAGGAAGTATGGGCGGCCGTCTTCCAGCGTGCGCCACATGACGACGTCGCGGAACGCCTCACGTGCTTGCATTTGACCGCGCACCATTTCCCAGGTGCCGGGGGCCTCAATAGTGAGCGGCGTTTCCCAGACTAACTGGCCGACGAACTTGTCGCGCGCCGCCGGCACCACGCCGCCGCGCCCGGCCAGGGTGCGGTAGCGAAGGTCGGTGTCGAGTTCCCAGAACCAGTCGTTCGAGAGATGAGCCAGCGCCCGGAAGCGTTGCTCGCTGCGAAGCAGCGCCTGCTCGTTGCGCCGGCGCTCGGTGACGTCACGCAGCGTGCCGCGAAATCCCGACACCCGATCGCGCTCGTCGAAGACCGGCTGCACCAAGCCTTCTCCCAACACGGCCTGGCCGTCCTGGTGCAGCATCTCCCAGTCGAAGCTGGGTACCGCGCGGCGCGTAACGAAAACCGAGTGGAACACTTCGAACAGCTGATCGGCGGCAAGCTCCGTCTGAAGCTCGCGGTAGCTGCGACCGATCAGGTCCTCCAGCGGGCGGCCCAGCATTGCACTGAAGGCCGGATTTGTGAGCACGATCCGGCCGCGCACATCGACCTCAAAATATGAATCACGCATCGACTCAACGATAGTGCGGTACTTTTCTTCGCTGGAACGCAGCGCCAGCTCGGTACGGGTGCGCGCAGTGATATCGCGCAGCATGCCGAAAAAACCTATGCATTGGCCGCTAGGTTCGCGCAGCAGGTTGACCGAGCCTTCGACCCGCACGACCTTGCCGTTCTTGTGAACGTATTCCCAAGGCTGCGCCTTCCGATGCTCGCCGGTGCGATAGACCTCCTTGAATGTGGCAGCGACTTCGCGGGCCATCTGGGGCGTCTGGTGAGCCCGGTTATCGAGGCCGTCCAGCTCTTGCGTGCTGTAGCCGAGCAGTCGACTGAAGGCCTCGTTGACATAGCGATATCGACCGTGAAGGTCCACCTCGTAGTAGCCATCCTCCATGCCCTCGAGTACGCTTCGGACGCGGTGCTCGCTGTCTCGCAGCAGGCTCTCGGCCTGTTGACGGCGGGCATCACGCTCAAATCTTTCCACTCCGTAACTGACGTTTTGCGCCATACGGTTGATCAGCGCAAGTGTCTGCGGGTCAAACTGGTCCGACTTGGTACAGCAAAGTACCAGCACCCCGATCACGCGGCCCTCACCGCGCAATGGCACGGCAGCGACCGAGGCGAGAACCATCTCGTTGAACGGACGTTTCAAGACCACCTCACGCCGATCTGCGCGAAAGTTATTGCTGGCGACTGCCACGCCGCTGTTGTAGGCAAGACCCATCAAGCCCTGATCGTTTGGCGAGGATGGGTTGCTGGCGGTGAAGATGCCCTCATCGACGTCCGTCGCTGACGCACCCGCAATGGTGATGATTTCAACGCGCCCAATGACCATTCCGGGTGTGCAAACGGCCACCACTTGGAACTTGTCGCTTTCCAGCCCGGCGCTGCACACGCGCTCATAAAGGCCCTCAACGGTGGTCGCGTGCAGCACGGCCTCGTTGATCGCGCTGAGTACGCAAAAGATGGCTGAAGTCGGCGGCGTTGCACCAGCGCCGTTTCGGCCCGGGTCTGAGGTCAACAGCATCGCGAGGCCGCTTTATTTGTAAGGTATTGTCACTGCGGCGAGCATGGTGTGAATCACTTGCAAACACCATCGGGAACAGCCCAATACAGGTGATGAATTTCACGAAAACTCCGCGCTGATGCGTAAGGATTTCCCAGTGACAGCCGCATTTGAAAACTTAAGACCTCCCCAAGCTGCGATAGAAACGTGGTAAGCATCATCGTTGCCGTTTTTCTCCAGCAAACTCCGTTGTCACGCATGGGCCTGACACGCAAATCACTCTAAGGGCCGCATGCTTAAGAACATCGATCCACTCCTCACGCCAGCGCTGCTGCGGGAACTGGCCGCCATGGGGC
>JANXTS010000048.1 GCA_025352265.1 Variovorax sp.
CGAGGTTCATCTCATCGAGGAATTCGCGCTTGCGTGTCCTCTTGGTAGAGAGCTCGAACCCACTGGTGCCAAGGCTGATTTGAGTCATCTGTGGTCAACGTTCAAACAGATGCTGCGGTGGACTTATGCAGACCATCCCTAGGTGGCCGCTGATGTTCTGCTTGATGGCGGTGTGTGCGCTGGCTCGCGCGAGACGGGACTCGTGCGGTATCAAGGTCTGCGGCTGGTTTGCCACCCATGGATGTAAGAGCGAGTTGGCGGGAGCTCCATGCCGGGGCGCCTCGACAACTTCGCTGTGGTCTCTTCAAAAACTCCTCAGTTTTCGTAGCCTTTCGGGTTGCTTCTCTGCCAGCGCCAGCTGTCTGCACACATCTGTTGAAGACCTCGAAAGGCTTGCCAGCCGAGTGTTGCATGTGCAAGTGTCGGGTCGCCCCAATAGGCGGGCACATCTCCTGCCCGACGCGGCCCGATGTCGTAGGCAATGGGTTGGCCGCTTGCCAACTCGAAAGCCTTCACGACATCTAGCACCGAGGCCCCTTGGCCAGTGCCGAGATTGAGCGTCAAAAGACTTGGAGCAAGTGCCGCATGACGTAATGCGGCCACGTGCCCTTCGGCCAGGTCCATTACATGCACATAGTCTCGCACCCCGGTGCCATCGGGCGTCGGATAGTCCCCGCCATGCACTGCGAGGCGGTCTCGCAGACCCACCGCAACCTGGCACACATAGGGCATCAAGTTGTTTGGCTTGCCCTGCGGGTGTTCGCCGATGAGTCCGCTTTCATGCGCGCCAACAGGGTTGAAATATCGCAGCAGTGCAATGCACCAGTCAGGTTGCGCGACATGCAAGTCGGCAAGTATTTGTTCGACCATGCGCTTCGAATGTCCATAGGGACTCTCTGGGCGGCATGGCGCGTTCTCGGGAATGGGAGATCGTTCGGGTTCGCCGTATACAGTGGCTGACGAAGAGAAAATCAGTGTCTTGACACCGGCCGCTTGCATCGCTGCAGCCAGTACCAGAGTGCCGACTACGTTGTTGTCGTAGTAACGCAGCGGATCCGTTACGGAGTCGCCCACTGCTTTCAGGCCCGCGAAATGAATAACGCCCGCAATGTCATTTTCATGAAAAAGGCGATCGAGAAGGGCGCGGTCGCGCACGTCGCCTTCGATGAAGTCGACCCTCTTGCCGGTGATTGTGGCAAGGCGCTGCAGCACGCGCACGTCGCTGTTGCCAAGGTTGTCGAGGATCAGCGGCGTGTAGCCGGCCGCCACGAGTGCGACACAGGTATGACTGCCGATGAAGCCGGCGCCGCCGGTGACTAGGATAACTTCACTCATGTCGTTCCCTCAGAAAGTCATTTGACCAGTGCTCATTCTGCGTGACTTCGACGAAAACATAGGTGAGATGGCACCATGCCCGGGCCTGGTTTCCTGCCGCAGTCGGCCAACAAAAGGCATTGCAACCGCCGTTCGTCGGAGCGAGCGAATCTCAGCACACCTTCAGCCTCAACTTCAGCGCGCGCATGCCGATATGAGAAGGATGACCGAATCCCTGTTCCTAAGTTCGCATCACGATTTGTGGATCGTCGCGGTTTCGGTCGTAATCGCGACGCTTGCATCGTTCGTCACGCTCGACCTGTCGATGCGCGTGCGCTCGCCAAACGGCGACGTGAGCAACATGTGGTGGATGACGGGTTCCCTGGTGATGGGCACCGGCACCTGGTCCATGCATTTTGTCGGCATGCTGGCATACACCTTGCCGATTCAGCTTGGTTTCACTGCGTTCACGACGCTGATGTCATGGGTGGCGGCGGTGGCGGCGTCGGGCATTGCGCTGAGGGTGGCCAGCAACGCCGACTACAGCATCCGGTCGATCGCCGCCGCCTCGCTGGCGATGGGCGTGGGCATCTGTGCCATGCACTACATCGGCATGGCGGCGCTGAACGTTACGCCGGGCATCGTCTGGGATTACAGGATCGTGGCGGCCTCCGCAGTCATCGCCGTAGCTGCGTCGGCGGCGGCGCTGTTCATCTTTCGGGTGCTGCTGCAGGTGCGCGCGGAGCGGCGCTTTCCGATGCAGCTGCTGGCTGCCGTAGTCATGGGGATGGCGATCTCCGGCATGCATTACACCGGCATGGCGGCGGCGCAGTTTCCGATCGGCACCGTTTGCCTGAGCGCCAACGCGCTGAACGGCAGCGGGCTCACCGCCATCGTCGTCGTCGCCTCTTGCATGTTGCTGGTCGGTGCGCTGCTGGCGTCCCTGCTAGAAGCGCGGCTGCAGATCGTCGCGCGGCAACTGTCGCAGTCACTGACTGAATCGAACGCCCGCTTGCAAAGCGCCAACGACGAGTTGTTGAAGCACGCGTTCTCCGACCCGCTGACGGGCCTGCCGAATAGGCTGCTGTTCGAAGACCGCTTGAGACATGCAGTGCAACGTCTGGAGCAGGTAAACCAGGCGGGCGCGGCGGAACAACTGGCCGTGCTCTTCGTTGACCTCGACGGTTTCAAGCCGGTCAACGACTCTTTTGGCCATGCGGCGGGCGACCAAATCCTGAAACTCACCGCCGAGCGCCTCATCAAGCAGTCGCGACCCGGTGACACCGTGGCCCGCGTCGGCGGCGACGAGTTTCTGCTGCTGCTCGAGGGCATGAAGGCGCAGGAAGACTGCGTGCAGATCATCGACGGCATCCTCCACGCGCTGTCTCGGCCGTTCGACATGATGGGTAAGCACCTGCAGATCGCCTGCTCCATCGGCGTTGTCATGCATCCGCTGCAAGGTGAGCCCGACAAGCTAATCGCCAATGCAGACGTCGCCATGTACGCGGCCAAGCGCGCCGGCGGCTCAAGCTATGCGTTCTTCGAGTCGCATATGGCGGTCGACACGGCCGATCAGCTTCAGTTGCAGAGCGACTTGCGACTGGCGCTGGAGAGCAACCAGTTCGAGCTGTATTACCAGCCCAAGATCGACGGCCGCCGCAATCGCATGAGCGGCGTCGAGGCGCTGGTGCGCTGGAACCATCCGCGGCTTGGTCTGGTGAGCCCCGACAGCTTCATCGGACTGGCCGAACGCTATGGGCTGATTGTGCGGATTGGCAACTGGGTGCTCAACGAGGCGTGTCGCCAGGTCGCCGCATGGAGCAAGGAGGGCACGCACATGCGGGTGGCCATCAACCTGTCGGCCAACCAGTTGCGCGAGTCGACGCTGGTCGACAAGGTCGAAGAGGCGTTGCGCAAGCACGGAGTGCTCGGCTCGCAGCTGCTCTGCGAGATCACCGAGTCGGTGGCGATGCAGGACATGAAGATCACGCAGCGCACCTTCGAAGGTTTGTCGCGGCTCGGCGTGCATTTGTCGATCGACGACTTCGGCACCGGCTATTCGAGCCTTGCCCAACTGCGCGATCTGCCCGCGCGGCAGCTCAAGATAGATCGCAGCTTCGTCAAGGACCTGGAGACCAAATCGGATGCTCGCGCGGTAGTCGAGGCGGTGATCAAGCTCGCCCACGCGCTCAATCTGACGGTGGTCGCAGAGGGTGTCGAAACGTTGGGCCAGCGCGACATCGTGCTGCAACTCGGCTGCGACGAGCTACAAGGATTCTTCTACGCGCGACCGATGCGGGCGGGCAAGATCCTGCCGTGGAAGTTCGAGCAGGCAGCCAACGCGACGCGGCCGGCGGATCTGGCGACGAACTTCGGCACGCGGTTCTAGCCTGCCAGAATCGGCTCAAAAGGAGTCCCATGAGCCGCAATCGAGCCCTTTCCATGGCCGCCGATTATTTCGACGATGGCCGTTTTGAGCAGGCACTGGCGCGCCGCGTAGCTTGCCCCACCGAAAGCCAGGAGCCCTCGCGCGCCGCGATGCTGGCGCAGTACCTCGCCGATCAGATCGTGCCGGACCTCGAAGCGTTGGGCTTCGTCTGCCGCACGGTTGCCAACCCCATCGCTGCGGGTGGTCCGTTCCTCATTGCAGAGCGCATTGAGCCGGGTGCGTCGTTTGCAGTGTTGAGCTATGGCCATGGCGATGTGGTGCGCGGACATGCGGCGCAGTGGCGACAAGGCCTCGATCCGTGGCACCTTACTGTCGATGGCGATCGCTGGTACGGCCGTGGCACCGCGGACAACAAGGGGCAGCACTCGGTCAATCTGGGCGCCCTTTCGCAGGTGCTGGTCGCGCGTGAAGGGCGGCTTGGCTACAACCTGAAGTTGCTGCTGGAGATGGGCGAGGAGACCGGCTCACCGGGCCTGCGCGAGGTCTGCGAATTGCATCGCGAGGCGCTCCGCTCGGACCTCTTTCTGGCGTCCGATGGGCCGCGCGTGGCTGCCGGTCGGCCTACGTTGTTTCTCGGCTCGCGCGGCGGCCTCAACTTCGACCTGCGCGTCGCGCTACGGCCGTCGGGCCACCACTCCGGCAATTGGGGCGGACTGCTGCGCAACCCCGGCATCCGGCTGGCGAACGCCATTGCGTCCCTGGTCGACGAGCGCGGCCGCATTCGAGTCAAAAAGCTGCTGCCCGACGCATTGCCAGAGAACGTGCGTCAGGCATTGAAGTCCATCGAAGTCGGCGGTGGCTTGGGCGACCCCGAAGTCGATGTCGAATGGGGCGAGCCGGGCCTGTCGCCGGCCGAGCGCGTCTTCGGCTGGAACACTTTCGAGGTGCTGGCCTTCAAGACCGGCAACCCCGAGGCGCCGGTCAACGCCATCCCCGGCCACGCCAGCGCGCATTGCCAAATCCGCTATGTCGTCGGCAGCGACAGCGCGCACTTCCTCGTGCATGTGCGCGAGCATCTCGACGCCCACGGCTACACGGATGTCGAAGTCACGCAGAGCGGCGAATTAATGGAAGCCACGCGACTCGACCCCGACAACCCGTGGGTGCGCTGGGCGCTGGCATCGATCGAGCGCAGCACGGGCAAGGTGCCTGCTTTGCTGCCCAACCTGGGCGGCACCTTGCCCAACGATGTCTTCGCCGACGTGCTGGGCATGCCAACGCTGTGGGTGCCGCACTCGTACCCCGCCTGCGCGCAGCACGCGCCCAACGAACACATGCTTGGCAGCGTGGCGCGAGAGTCGCTGCAGTTGATGGCGGGCTTGTTCTGGGACCTGGGCGTGGAGGGCGCGGATATCGCCGCCGAGCGCCGATCAGTACCGGAATTCCCCCGCACTTCGATGCTTTGAAACATCGCGTCTCCGTTTTAATGCAGTGACCACGCTTCAAAGTGTCGATGCATGCTGCTGCCGCAAAGTCAAGCCAACGATGAACCGCGTCTCCAGGCGCTGGATGACCTGCGCGTGCTCGACACCCAAGCCGAGGCCGCCTACGACGATATTGCCGCGCTTGCCGCCCATATCTGCGACACGCCCGTTGCCCTGGTGTCGTTCGTCGACCGGCATCGACAATGGAACAAGGCCACGGTCGGCCTGACGATTTCCGACATGGCGCGGGCGCATTCGTTTTGCGCCCACGCCATCGAAGTGTCCGACGCGCTGCTGGTGATCGAAGACGCGACGCTCGACGCGCGCTTCGCGGCGAATCCGCTCGTGACGGGCGATCCGCACCTGCGCTTCTACGCCGGCGCGCCGATCGTGACTGCGGCCGGCGTCGCGCTTGGTACGGTCTGCGTGATCGACACCCGCCCCCGGCAAATCAGCGGGGCACATCGCGATGCTTTGGCAATGCTGGCGCGCCAGGCTGCATCGCTGCTGGCGTTGCGCGCACGCACACGAGAGGCTGTAGTCCTTGCGGTCGAACGTGACCGGCTCGCCACCGAAGCCGACCGCCATCAAAAGCGCAGCGACCAGTTGCTCGACCTGGTGCTGCGCGGCGGAGACCTGGGGCTTTGGGACCTCGACGTGGCGTCCGGCCGATGGACGATCAACACACGCGAGCGCGCCATGCTCGGCTACAGCGCCGACGAAGCGCAGCCGGGCAGACTTGACTGGAAGGCGCTGGTCCACCCCGATGACTGGCGCGCTTACGCGGCCGAGTTCAACCGCCACCTATTGGGACGCACGCCGTTCTGCGAATTCGTGCACCGGATGCGCCACCGCGATGGGCCATGGATCTGGGTCATGAGCCGAAGCGTGGCGGTCGAGCGCGATGCCAGCGGACACCCGCTGCGCGTGGTCGGCACGCACATGGACGTGACTGCGAAGCGACAGGCCGAAGAAGAGCGACGCGAGAACGGCGAGCGGCTGGAACTGGCGCTGAGCGGCGGGGACATCGGCTTGTGGGACCTCGACCTGCGCACGGGCAGGGCTACTTACAACGCGCAGTGGTGGGCCATGTTCGGCTACGTGGTCGACGAGATCGAAGCGGTCGACGGGCTGTGGCAAAGCATGGTGCACCCGGAAGACTACGAGACGGCCCGCACCGGGCTGGCGCGACATATTCACGGCGAGATCCCGATGTACGAGGGCGAAGTCCGCGTGCGACACAAAGACGGCCGATGGCTCTGGATTCAGAACCGCGCCAAGGTGGTCGAGCGCGGGCCGGACGGCGCTGCGCTGCGCATCGTCGGCGTCAACTTGAACATCAGCGAGCTCAAGCACAAGCAACTGCTGCTGGATGCGCTGGCCCGCGAAGATGCACTCACCGGCTTGCCGAATCGCCGCTCCTTTGAAGAGCGGGTGTGCGATGCCATGGCGCGGTCGCGCCGCTCACGCACGCCGTTGTGCCTGATGTACCTGGACGTCGACAACTTCAAGCACATCAACGACTCGCACGGCCATGCCGGCGGCGATGCGGTTCTGAAGGAATTCGCGCGGCGCATCAAGCGCGGTGTGCGCACCACCGACATGGCGGCCCGTTATGCGGGCGACGAGTTCGTGCTGCTGCTGGAAGACGTGGCGGGCGAAGAGGCGGCGGCCATTGCGGCACGCAGAATCCTGGCAGCCCTGAAGCCGGTATTTGGCATTCCGGGTGGTGCATTGCGGGTGACGACCAGCATTGGCGTGGCGCTCTCGGGCATCGACGATGAAGACCTTCCTGCGCTGCTGGCGCGCGCCGACGCGGCGTTGTACGCGGCCAAGAAGGGCGGGCGCAACGGCTTTCGCATGGCCGGCTCGGAATTGAACGCGGTGGCGGGTGCGTGATGGGTGATGGGTGATGGGTCGTGGGTCGTGGGTGATAAGTCGTGGGTGATGGGGTACAGGTCTCTGGCAAACTTTGGCCCCCCCGTCAATCCAACTCAACCAAGAGCGCCTGCCCGTCATGACCGTCATGAGCACGTCAGAAATCTTCCTGATCGCGATGTTGATCATCTTCACCGCGCCCTACCTGATCTGGCGATTGGGGCGCACGGAGTATTTCGCACCGCTTGTGGTGGTGCAGATCATTACCGGCATCTTGCTCGGGCCAGGCGTACTCGGTGCGCTGTTTCCTGATTACTACAAGTTCGTCTTCAACGCGTCGGTGATCCAGTTGCTCAACGCCATCGCGCAGTGGGCGGTGATGTTGTTCGTGTTCATCGCAGGCATCGAACTGGATTTGAAGCAGGCCTGGACGCACCGCCGCGAGAGCGGCATTACCGCGGGAATGGCGCTTGGCGTGCCGCTGTTGTTCGGAGGCGTGGCCGCGATGGGCATGCTCATGTTTCCGGGCTGGATCGGTGCCAAGGCGCTCACCTGGCAGTTCGTGCTCGGCATCGGCATGGCGTGCGCGGTCACGGCGCTTCCCATCCTCATCCTGTTGATGGAAAAGCTGCAGATCCTCCGGCAGCCGATCGGTCAACGCATCCTGCGTTACGCGAGCGTCGACGATATCGCGATCTGGGGCGTGCTCGCGTTGATCCTGATGGACTGGGAACGCGTCGGCAAGCAGGTCGCATTTTTGGCGATCTTCGGCGTAGCCAGCGTGATCTATCGCTGGTTGATGGCGCGCATTCCGGAGCGCGACCGTTGGTATTGCAGTCTGATCTGGCTCGCCGCCTGCGGGCTTGGCGCCGATTGGTCAGGGCTGCACTACATGGTGGGCGCCTTCATCGCGGGCGCCGTCATGGATTCGCAGTGGTTCGAGCAGAAGCAGATGGACTGGCTGCGCCATAACGTGCTGCTGGTCTTGATGCCGGTGTTTTTTCTGAGTACCGGGCTGCGCACCAACTGGCAGGTCGGTGGTGCCGCGGTGTTCATTGCAGCAGCTGTCTTGCTGCTCGCATCGGTCAGCGGAAAGCTGATCGGCATTCACATCGCCGGCAAAATCCTGAAGTGGCAACCCGGTGAAAGCTCGCTCGTAGGCTGGCTGCTGCAGACCAAGGCGTTGATCATGATCATCTTCGCCAACGTGCTGCTCGACAAGGAGATCATCACCAACGAGAGCTTCACCGCACTGCTGGTGATGGCGGTAGCCAGCACCATGCTGACGGTGCCGATCGTCTCACCCAAGCTTGCGCGGATGAAAGAGATCGTCTTCAGGTCGAAGTAGCTGCCAGCATGGTCCCGCGGCAGTTCGCCGAGCCGCAGTGGCACGGAAAGTCCGCCGCCACTTTGTCGTTGTCCGCGGCCAGCCCATAGTCGATGAACAGTTCGTCGCCGGCCTCGACTGCCACGATGGTCTGGAACCTGAGCATCAGTTCGCCGGATTCGTCGTACTCCTCGACCGCTTCGCAGTTGGGGTCGCAGGAGTGGTTCAGGTGCCGCGTGGCATTGCCGCCTTTGGCACCGTCGATGGTCTCGTCGTTCGTCAGCTTGAAGAGATAGGTGAGGTTGTCGTCCCACGTCTTGGCTGCGATCTGCGCGGGCGAATAGCGCCGGCCTTCGTACAGGCCCAGAAAGGCATCGGCCGGCAGGTCGCGTGTTGCAAATCCGCCGAGCCCGTGCACGCCGCTGGCTGAAACCCGGATGCAGGGCGTTGAAGAAACGCTGGAACGTGCCATGGATCAAGGGTCTTGAAAAAGAGCGAGCATAGACTCGACCGCGACGGCGTCAAAACGGCGCCGCAGGAGACCTCGAAATGCAGATGCGCGACCTCTACCAGCAAAAACGAACGACGGCCGCGGAGGCGATTCGGCACGTGAAGAACGGCGACTTCATCGTCGTGCCGACCGGCGTCGGGGAGCCGCCAGCACTGCTCGCTGCACTGTCGGACCAGCGGCGCGACTTCCTCGACGTGAAGATCGGGCAGATTCTCGCGATGCGCAAATACGGCTATCTCGATCCGGAAACGGTCGATCACATCCGGCATGTGGCCTTCTTCTACGGCGGCGCCTCACGGGCGGGTGGACAAGCCGGCTGGATCGACTTCATTCCCAACTACTTTTCAGAGATCCCGGCGCAGATCGAACGTGGCCAGATGGCAGCCGACGTGGTCTTCAGCATGGCATCGCCGATGGACGACCAAGGCTACTTCGCGCTCAGTCTAGGCGTCGACTACACGATGGCCGCTGTTGCCAAGGCGCGCGCAGTGGTGCTCGAAGTCAACC
>JANXTS010000067.1 GCA_025352265.1 Variovorax sp.
ATCAAAGAAGTAAATTCGTACATCCGCTGGTACAACGAGAAGCGGATCAAGATCTCCCTCGGCTCTCTCAGCCCCATCGAATACCGAGAGAGTCTTGGACTAACGGCATAAACCTAGTCCAAGTTTTTATCCGCATCCCCGGTGGGTCAAAGTTCAACCGGCGCCGACACCCTACTCCGCAAGAACAATCGTGGCTAAGCGCCATGGGTGCGTCCGACGAGGAAATTTCAGCCCGACGCGGCACCGGATGCTCGGCCTGCCACGCAACCGGTTATTCAGGTCGGATGGGTGTCTACGAGTTGTTGGTGATGGACCCGATATTGACCGAAGCCATCTTGCGCTCCGACCCAGTAGCATTCTCCAAAGTTGCCCGTGAGCGGATGCATGGCAAGACCGTGGCCCACCAGACTCTGGAGTTGGTGCGCCAGGGCCGCACGTCGCTGACCGAAGCGATGCGCGTCGGCTTCGACACCGGAGAGGAAGAGAACTTCTAGTGGCAATGTACGCATGGCGTGGTCGAAACGCCCGGGGAGAAACGGTTCAGGGGCAAATGGATGCGCTGACGGAAGGCGTCGTCGCCGATGAGCTTATTTCCATCGGCGTGACTCCGGTCCAAATTGCCGCTGTAGCCAAGGTGGTGACCGACACCACCGGCTGGCTGGCGCGCTTCAATCAGAAACCGATCGAGGTGGAAGACATCCTCGTTTTCTCGCGTCAGATGCATACGCTCAGCAAAGCGGGAGTTCCCATTTTCAGGGCCTTCGCGGGACTGGAGGCTTCGGCAAGCAAACCGACCATGATCGCGCTGCTGCAGGACATTCGCTCCAGCCTCGACCAGGGACGCGAACTCTCAGCCGCCATGGCGCGACATCCGAAAGCGTTCAGTGCTTTTTATGTCTCGATGGTGCAGGTCGGCGAAATGACCGGGCGCCTGGCCGAAGTGTTCCTGAACCTGCATGAGCAGCTGGAATTCGATCGGGATGTGCGTGAGCGTGTCAAACAGGCCATGCGCTACCCGATCTTCGTCATGGTGGCGATGGCTGTGGCTGTGGCTGTGGTGATCCTCACGGTTTTCGTCATCCCGGTATTCGCTAAGGTTTTCGAGGGTTTTCATGCGCAGTTGCCGTTGCTGACTCGGGCGCTGCTGGGGCTTTCCGGCTGGATGGTTTCTTGGTGGCCTTTGCTGGTGCTCACTGGAATGGCCGGCACCTTATCGGTCAAAAGCTATCTACGTACACCCGCCGGACACTACCGCTGGGACGCACTCAAACTCCGTTTGCCCATCGTCGGGGACATTCTTTTAAAAGGTGCACTTGCTCGTTTTGCCCGAAGCTTTGCCCTCGCGATTCAAAGCAGCGTGCCGCTGGTGCCGGCCTTGAACGTGGTGGTGGTGACCGTCGACAACGACTTCATCAGCAGCCGCATCAAGCAAATGCGCGATGGCATCGAGCATGGCAGCAGCATCTCAAGCTGCGCAGCCGGTACGGGCGTCTTCACGCCGCTGGTCCTGCAGATGATGGCCGTCGGCGAGGAAACTGGTGAGCTCGACGCCTTGATGTTCGAAATAGCCCGTATGTATGAACAGCAAACGGACTACAGCGTCAAGGGCCTGGCCGCAGCCATCGAGCCGATCTTGCTGGTAGTGATTGCCGTGCTGGTGCTCCTGCTCGCGCTGGGGGTTTTTCTGCCTCTGTGGAGCCTGGGGCAGGCAGCAGCAGGCAGAGCCTGACGACGCGTCGGTAACGAGTGCACGCGCCATCGATCAACCGCAGCTTCACATGGTTGCACGATGTCTGCTCAAACAAACGTTCCAGTCGCTCGAGCAAACGGCGCTCGCAGTGCCGCTCTCAACAATGGCGAATGCCTTGCAATTTCTCCGCGCCCCCTATGTCGCTTGATCGATGCAATCGGAGCAGACGATGCGCGTAGCACTCCTCGAAGACGAACCGATTCAGATGCAGCTGATGGTTGCGACACTCGAGACTTTTAGCGAGGCTGACCACGAGGCCATCAACTGTTCTCAATTCACAGACGGCGAATCGCTTCGCACCGCGCTCCTTACCGATCCGTTCGACCTGGTGATCCTCGACTGGAACTTCAATCGTACGAACGGCCTTGATCTGGTTCGCTGGATGCGTGAAAGAGGAGGCGGGAACGATCAAGAAAAAGCTCTCGCCGAGCTGCCCGTCATCGTCGTCAGCGCACGCGGCACGGCAGGCGATTCAGCGGCGGCGTTGGCCGGTGGCGCCGACGACTACATCGCCAAGCCGTTCCGGCGCGGAGAGCTGTTGGGGCGCGTGCAGCAACTCATGAGCTTGGTGCCTCGAAAGCAAATCCGATTCCATAGACCGACTTGATCCAATCGTGCTCCGGGGCCGCCACCGACAGCTTGCGCCGCAGGTTCTTGATATGGCTGTCGACAGCGCGTTCGGTCACATCGGCGGTGTCGTCGTAAGCCAATTCAAGCAACCGGGCACGCGAAAAAATCCGGCCTGGATGACGCGCCAGAGCTTGCAACAAGCCGAACTCGCGACGCGTCAGGTTCAACGGTGTGCCGTGCAGCGACGCATGCCAGTGCACGTCGTCGAGCAGCAGCGCGCGGTAAGCATGATGATGGGGTGCGACGTGTCCGTGCGGGCCTACTTTTGCACTTGCAGGCCATCGAGCCCCGGCAGCATCACGTCGAGCAGGGTCAGGTCGGGTGGCGCAGATAGTCTTGATGCACCGACGCGGTGTCGGGCTCCTCCTCGACGATGAGGACGCAGGTCATGTCGAAGCAACCACGGGCAACGACACGGTGATACGGAGCCCGGTACTACGGCTCACCGATGAGGAGCGGCGGTTGAAGGCGCCGAGGCCAGTCGATCCATCGTCGTTGCTGATGGCCGACTCGAGCCAGAAGCTGGCAGAGAGGCCACCGCCGGGGTCTTCAGTGACACGGAAGCCGAGGCGGCTCGAGTTGTAGCCGGAGTTGGCGAGGCTCCACTGGCTCTGCTTCGTGCTGGCACCGGTCACCACGTCGCGCGATGTGGCCGATTGGTAGCTTACGGCCGCATCCACCACGCCGAACAGCGTGACGGACGATTGCGCTGCTAGTCGGTCGAAGGCGCCGACGACGCGAGCCAGCTCGCTTGCCAACCCCCACCAAGGTTCTGAATCAACGCCACTGCCGCGTTCTGCCGATTGACCTGCAACTGCACCAACGTGCGGCGTGCATTCAGTGCCGCGGCCTGCGCAGTGACGACGTCGGTGTAGCTGACCTGCGCTGCGCGGTAGCGGTTGAGCAACTGCTGCTCGGTCTTGTCGGCGGCGAGCGAAGCCTGAAGGCGCAAGCCCTCTTGCTGGCCGAGCGTGGCGGCCGCAGTCAACTGGTCTTCGACGGACTGAAAGGCGGTCAACACCGTCTGCCGGTAGCGCGCGACGCTGGCGTCATAGCTGCCTTTGGCTTCGTCGATGCGTGCGCTGATGGCGCCGCCATCGAACACCACTTGCGCCACCGACAGCCCGAGCGACCACAACGTGTTCGATGCGCTGAACAAATCGCCGATGCGGCTGGCCGAACTGCCGACCGCGCCACTCAGGCCGAAGCTGGGAAAGTACGCCGTACGCGCAATGCCGATCTTCGCGTTGGCCGAAGCCACTTCGCGCTCGGCACTGGCGATGTCGGGCCGACGCTGCAACAGCGTCGAAGGAACGCCGGTCGGCACGCTCGGCACCGTCGGCGTCCACTTGGCGGGCGGCAAACTGAAATCGTTGGGCGCAGCGCCGACCAGCACGGCAATGGCGTGTTCGAGCGTGGCGCGGTTTCGCGTCAACGACACGCGATCTGCGCGGGTGCTGAGCAATTGCGTCTGCGCCTGCAGCACGTCGGTCTGCGCAGAGATTCCGGCGCGGTAGCGGTTATTGGTGATCTCGTAGGCGCGCTCGTAGCCAGCGATGGTTTCGTCCAGCAGCACGATCTCCGCGTCGGTCTCGCGCAATGAAAAGTAATTGGTCGCCAGATTGCCGATGGCCGACAGCCGAGCTGAAGCCAGATCGGCCTCACTGGCCTGCGCGCCGGCCTGCGCGCTGCTCACGGTTTGTCGCAAACGGCCCCACACGTCTGGCGCCCAGTCGACGCCGAGGGAGGCGGAAAACGCATTGGTCGGAGTCGCGCCGGAACTGCCGGAGCGAAGCGCACCGCTGCGGCGCCCGCTGCCATCGACGCTCACTTGCGGGAACAGTGCAGCACGTTGTTCCCGTACCAGCGCTTGCGCCTGCGCGTAGTTTCCGACGGCGGCAGCGATGTTCTGGTTGGACACCTGAACGCGGACGGCGAGCTCGTCGAGCGTCACGTCACCGAACAGCTTCCACCATTCGCCGCGATCGAGCGCGTCGGCCGGTGCAGCAGGCAGCCAGCCGGCAGCGGCGGGCGCTTCTTTGAAAGTGGCCGGGTTGGCGGCGGTCGGCGTTTCGTAGCGCGGACCAATTGCGCAACCGGTGAGCGACAACACGAGCACGCACACCGCACTCAAGGAGAAGGAGAAGGATGGCATCGAGGCAGTCATACGGGTTCAGGCTCGGCGTCGATCGCACGGCCAAGTTCATGCTCGTGCGTGCTGCGGCGCCGCAGCTTGTCGAGCACCAGGTACACCACAGGCGTGGTCAGCAAAGTGAGGAGCTGGCTGGCGATGAGTCCGCCGATGATCGCCACGCCCAGCGGCCGGCGCAACTCGGCGCCCTCGCCGAAACCGATTGCCAACGGAAGCGCACCAAGCGCCGCCGCCATGGTCGTCATCAGGATCGGGCGGAAGCGCAGCAGGCAGGCTTCGCGCACGGCTTCGAGCGGCGTGAGCCCGCGCGAGCGCTCGGCCTCCAGCGCGAAGTCGATGATGAGAATGGCGTTCTTCTTCACGATGCCGATCAGCAGGAACACGCCGATCAACGCGATGATGGAAAACTCCATCTTGAAAATCAGCAGTGCCAGCACCGCACCGACGCCGGCCGACGGCAAGGTCGAGAGCACCGTGATCGGGTGCACCAGGCTCTCGTACAGGATGCCCAGCACGATGTAGATCACGACCAATGCGGCGAGGATCAACATCGTCTGCTGGCCCTGCGATTGCTGTGCACTCAATGCAGTGCCGGCAAAAGCGCCGCGCACGTTGACGGGCATCGCGATGTTGGCCTCGGCCTTCGCGATGGCCTCGCGGGCATCGCCCAGATTGGCACCTTCGGCCAGATTGAAGGAGATGGTGGTCGCCAGCTCGCCGTCTTCATGGCTGACCGAGGTGGCCACCGCGTTTTCAACGAAACGGGCAACCGACGACAACGGCACCAGACTGGTAGCCGTATTGCTCAGCACGTTGCCGGTCGAAGCGTTGCGCGAGCCCGGGTTGGCCGACACCGGCACGGTGCCGGTGCTCGACCCCGTGGCTGTCGACGCTGCTGCGCCGGTCGTCGTTTTCGATGTGTTTGCCGTGGCGGACGTGACGGCGGCTTCGGTTGTCACGGTTTGCCCACCGATGACTGCCGTGCGCGTCGCTGGCACGTACACGTCTTTCAGCGCGTTGGGGCTCTGCGCATAGCGCGGCGCCCACTCCATCACCACGTGGTACTGGTTCAACTCGGTGTAGATGGTCGCCACCTGGCGCTGTCCAAAAGCGTTGTAGAGCGCGTTGTCGACTGCCGTCGAGGTGACGCCGAGCCGCCGCGCCGTGTCGACGTCGACCTTGGCCACCGTCTCCACGCCGTTTTCTTCCTGATCGGTGTCGACATCCGTCAGCAGCGGTTGCAGCTTGAGTTCGTCCGCCAGCTTGATCGCCCAGGCTCGCAGGTCGGCCAGGCTATCGCTCTTGAGCGTGTACTGATAGGTCGAATTACTGGCACGACCGCCGGAGCGCACGTCTTGCACCGTGCCCAAAAAAACGCGCAAACCGGTCACCTGATTCAACTGCGGTCGCAGTCGCGCGATGACCGCCAGGCCGCTGTCCTTGCGCTGGTTGGCCGGCTTCAGGTTGACGAACATGAAGCCACCTCCGGCCCGCCCGCCTCCGGTAAACCCGATCACCGTGTCGACCGCTGCGTCCTTGCGGATGATGTCGACCACCTGCCGCAACTTGGCGGCCATCGCCTGCGACGAGATGCTCTGGTCGGCACGCAGGCCACCGTTCAACTGGCCGCTGTCTTGCTGAGGAAAAAACCCCTTGGGTGCAGCAGTGAAAAGGTAGACGTTGAGGCCGATGACCGCCGCGAGGATGAGCATGACCAGCGCCTTGCTGTCGAGCGCCCAGTCGAGGCTGGCTTCATAGCGGCGCAGCACCCAGTCATAGCCGCCGGCGGCCATACGGCCGAGGCGACCGGGCGGCTTGTCGTTCGCATGCTCGCCACCCGGCTTGAGCAGCCATGCGCACATCATTGGCGTGGTGGTCAGAGAAATGACCAGGGAGATCATCACCGCCGCCGACAGCGTGACCGCAAACTCGCGAAAGAGGCGCCCGGTTTGTCCGCCCATGAACAGCAGCGGAATGAACACCGCCACCAATGAAACGCTGATCGACAGCACGGTGAAGCCGACCTCTTTGGCGCCGAGCAGCGCCGCCTTCATGCGCGACATGCCGGCATCGATGTGACGGCTGGTGTTCTCCAGCACGACGATGGCATCGTCCACCACGAAACCGGTCGCCACCGTGAGCGCCATCAGGCTGAAATTGTTGAGGCTGAAGCCCAACAGGTACATCACGCCAAAGGTGCCCAGTAGCGCGACAACCGTGGCCACTGCGGGCACGATGGTGGCTCGCACACTGCGCAAGAACAGACTGACGACCAGCACCACCAGCAGCACGGAAATGACCAGCGTCAACTCGACCTCGTGCAGCGAACCGCGAATCGAGTTGGTGCTGTCTGATGCGACCATCAACTGCACGTCGGGCGGCAGTTGTGCCTGCAGCTCCGGCAGCAGCGCACGCACGCTGTCCACTGTTTCGATGATGTTGGCCGACGGTTGCCGCGTGATGAGGATGATGATCGCCGGCTCGCCATTGAACAGTCCCAAAGTTCGGGTGTCTTCGACGCCGTCGTTCACCTCGGCTACGTCTTGCAGGCGTACCGCCGCACCGTTGCGCCAGGCCACCACCATGGGCGCGTAGTCGCTGGCCTTGAGCGCGGGCGTCTGCGTATAGATCTGCAGCTTTCTGCCGTCGCCCTGCACGGCGCCTTTCGGTCGATTGGCATTGGCCGCCTGGATCGCAGCCCGCACGTCTTCGCTGCTGACGCCATAACGGTTCAGGGCAAAAGGCAATAGTTCGACGCGCACCGCTGGCAACGACCCACCGCCAATTTCCACATCGCCCACGCCATCGACTTGCGACAGCCGCTGGCTCACGATGTTCGACACCGCGTCATAAATCTGGCCCGGCGTCTTGGTCTTGGACGTGAGCGCCAGGATAATCACCGGCGACGCCGCCGGGTTGGCCTTGCGGTAGGTCGGATTGCTGCGCAGCGTGGCCGGCAAATCGACCCGACTGGCGTTGATGGCCGCTTGCACCTCGCGCGCGGCGCCATCGATGTTGCGGCTCAGGTCGAACTGCAGCGTGACGCGCGCCGAGCCGACCGAACTGGTCGACGTCATTTCGTTGACACCGGCAATGGTGCCGAGGTGCCGTTCGAGCGGCGTCGCGACGCTGGTCGCCATCGTCTCGGGGCTGGCGCCAGGGATGGACGCGCGCACTGAAATCACCGGATAGTCGACCTGCGGAAGCGGCGACACCGGCAGCACGAAGAATGCTGCGATGCCGGCCAGCGCCACACCGATGGTCAGCAGCACCGTGCCGATGGGTCGGCGAACGAAGGGCCGCGACAGGTTCACGCGGGCGCTCCGTCTTCGTCGAGCTCGGCTTCAGGCTTGCGGCGACGGCTTTCACCGCCGAGGCGATCGAACGCCAGATAGATCACCGGCGTGGTGAAGAGCGTGAGCAGCTGGCTGACGATCAAGCCACCGAAGATGGCCAGACCAAGCGGCCGACGCAGCTCCGCGCCTTCGCCGAAGCTCAGCATCAGAGGCACGGCTGCGAACAAAGCCGCCAACGTCGTCATCAGGATCGGCCGGAAGCGCAACAGCGCCGCTTGGTGGATCGCCTGTTGCGCCGACTTGCCCTGCGTGCGCTCGGCATCAATGGCGAAGTCGATCATCATGATCGCGTTCTTCTTGACGATGCCGATCAGCAAGATGATGCCGATGATGCCGATGACACCCAGGTCGTTGCCGGTGATCATCAACGCCAGCAGTGCGCCGACGCCAGCAGATGGCAGCGTGGACAAGATCGTGAGCGGGTGCACGTAGCTCTCGTAAAGCACGCCGAGCACGATGTAGACGCACACCACCGCCGCGAGGATGAGCCAGAGCTGATTCGAGAGCGAGCGTTCGTAAGCACCCGAGGCACCAAGGAAGGTCATGGTCACGCTGGCCGGCAAGCCGATCTCCTTGGCCGCAGCGCGAATCGCATCGACCGATGCACCAAGCGACACGCCCGGCGCGGTGTCGAAGTTAAGCGTACTTGCCGGGTACTGCGCTACGTGCGTGATCTGCAGCGGCGCCTGTTGCTCGGTGATGCTGGCAATGGCCGACAACGGCGTCGCCACACCCGAGCCTGCTATGAGGTTCAGGTCACCCAGCGTTTGCGGCGTGCTCACCAAGCCCGGCTGCGCCTCGAGAATCACGCGGTACTGGTTTGTCTCGGTGAAGATGGTCGAGACGATGCGCTGGCCGAATGCGCTGTAGAGCGCATCGTCGACCGAACTCGCGGTGATTGACAGACGCGCGGCCGTGTCGCGGTTCACGTTGACGAAGGCGGCCAGACCCTGCGCGCCGGCATCGCTGCTCGCGTTGCGCACTTGCTTGACCGTCTGCAGGCGATCCACCAGCCGCGTCATCCAGTGCGTGATGACGGCGCTGTCGACACCTTCGAGCGAGGCGCGAAACTCGGTCGGCCCGGTCTCGGCGTCGATGGTCAGGTCTTGCGTTGGCTGCAGATACAGCGTGACGCCCGCGACCGCCTGCGCCCGGTCGCGCAGCCGGTCCATCAAGGCCTGCTGGTTGCCGTGGCTGGCACGCAGGTTGATGAGCATGCTGCCGGTGTTGAGCATCTTGTTGTTGGCAGCGTCCACGCCGACGAACGAGCTCAGGCTCTGGACATCCGGGTCTTCGAGCACTGCCTTCGCAGCGGCTTGCTGCAGCTGCGACATGCGATCGAACGACACGTCTTGCGACGCCTGAACTCGCCCCTGCAGCTGCCCTGTGTCCTGCGTCGGAAAGAGACCTTTGGGAATGCTCAGGTACAGCCCCACCGTGATGACCATCGTGAGCAGCGCGACGATCAGCGTCAGCGCCTGGTGCGCGAACACCCAGTGCAGCGAACGGTCGTAACGCACCATCACGTCGGAAAAAAAGCTCTGGATGCGCGCGGAAAAACTTCGACTGTTTCCAGAAAGGTTTTCAGTCTGCGGCTGTTTCTTGTGCGGCTTGAGCCAGCGCGCCGACATCATCGGCACCAGCGTCAACGACACCACCGCCGAGATCAGGATGGTGATCGCTAACGTGACGGCGAATTCACGAAAGAGCCGCCCCACCACGTCCCCCATGAAGAGCAGCGGAATCAACACGGCGATAAGCGATACCGTCAACGAAATGATCGTAAAGCCGATCTGCGCCGCGCCCTTAAAGGCTGCCTGCAGCGGCCGCTCGCCCTCTTCGATGTAGCGCGAGATGTTCTCGATCATCACGATGGCGTCGTCGACCACGAAACCGGTCGCGATGGTCAGCGCCATCAGGCTCAGGTTGTTCAGGCTGTAGCCCAGCAAGTACATCAACCCGAAGGTGCCGATAAGCGAAATCGGCACTGCGATGCTGGCGATGACGGTGGCGCGCAGGCTGCCCAGGAACGCGAAGATGACCAGCACCACCAGCACGACGGCCAAGAGCAGTTCCATCTCGACGTGCTGCACCGACCCGCGAATGCCCGAAGTGCGGTCGCTCAGCACTTCGATCTTCAGGCCGCTCGGCAGGCCGGCCTGAAGATCCGGCAACTGCTGCTTGATGGCATCGACAGTGGCGATCACGTTGGCGCCCGGCTGGCGCTGCACATTCAGGATGATCGCGGGGTGCAACTGGCCGTTGATGCCGGCCCAGGCGCCGAGCTGTGTGTTCTCGGCGCCGTTGACCACCCGCGCCACGTCGATCATGCGAATCGGCGCACCGTTCTTGTAGGTGACGATCAGGTTCTTGTAGTCGTCGATCGTCAGCAACTGATCGTTCGAATTGATGGTGTACGCGCGCTTGGGGCCATCGAAGCTGCCCTTGGCACCATTCGAATTGGCCGCGCTGATGGCGGTGCGCAGCGTGTCGAGCCCGATGCCGTTGGCCGCGAGCGCCTGCGTGTTGGCCTGGATGCGCACGGCCGGTCGTTGGCCGCCGCTGAGCGAAACAAGGCCCACGCCCGACACCTGGCTGATCTTCTGCGCGAGCCGCGTGTTGACGAGGTTCTGTACCTCTGTCAGCGGCAACGTTTCCGACGTGATCGCCAGCGTGAGTACCGGCGCGTCGGCCGGGTTCACCTTGGCGTACACCGGTGGCGCCGGCAGGTCGGCCGGCAGCAGCGAGCCGCCGGCATTGATGGCGGCCTGTACCTCCTGCTCGGCCACATCGAGCGTTTGCCCGAGCGAAAATTGCAGCGTGATGATCGACACGCCCGCGGCGCTGGTCGAACTCATGCGGTCGAGTCCGGCCATCTGGCCGAACTGCCGTTCGAGTGGCGCGGTCACGGTGTTGCTCATCACCTCCGGGCTGCCGCCGGGGTAGAGCGTCTGCACCTGGATGGTCGGGTAATCGACCTGCGGCAAGGCAGACAGCGGCAGGAACCGAAACGACACCAGCCCGGCCAGCACGATGGCCACCATCAGCAGCGATGTCGCTACCGGCCGCAGGATGAACGGGCGCGACGGACTCATTGCGCCGGCCGGCGTTCCGACAGGCGCTGCCAGCGTTCTAATGCGGCCGGGTCGCCACGGTCGATAGCTTCGAGCAGGCGCTTGCGACGCTCGAGTTGCTCGGGGTTGTCTTTGACTGCATCGAGCAGGCGCCGGCGTTCGTCGGCGGTCGGCGGCTTGAGGGCGGTGGTCGCGGGCGTGCCGCCCGATGCGGCAACGGCCGGTCGGTCGACCGTGGTCTGCACGCGGGCACCGTCTTTCAGGCGGTCGCCGCCTTCGGTCACGACCTCTTCGCCGGACTTCAGGCCCGACATGACTGCCACGTTGTCGACGCTCGATTCGCCGCGTGTCACCGGGCGCTGCGTCACCGTCTTGTCTTGGTTGATCACGTACACGTAGTCGCCGTTAGGCCCGTGCCGCAACGCCGTGACCGGCACCACCACGGCAGCGCTGATGGTGCGCAACAACAGGCGCACGTTCACGAACTGGTTGGGAAACAACTCGCCCGACGCATTGGCGAAACGCGCTTTGGACTTGACCGTGCCGGTGGTCGTATCGACCGAGTTGTCGAGCGTCGAGAACATACCCGTAGCCAACTGCTTGATGCGGCTGCGGTCGAGCGCGGTCGCTGGCAACTGCGCACCAGCCGCCAGCCGCTGCTGGATCTCGGGCACGCGGTCTTGCGGCACCGAGAACGCCACGTCGATGGGCGACAACTGCGTAATGACGGCGATGCCGGTGGTGCTTCCGGTCGACACGTAGTTGCCACCATCCACCGGCCGCAGCCCGACCCGGCCGCCCACAGGCGCTGTGATGCGCGTGTAGGCCAAGTTCAACTTGGCGGTGCTTTCGTTCGCGCGGTCGATGGTGACCGTGCCTTCGAGCTGCTTGACCAACGCGGCCTGCGTGTCGACCTCTTGCCGCGCGATCGAGTCTTGCCCGAGCAGCGTGCGATAGCGGTCGAGCGTGACGCGCGCCGCCGCCAGCTGCGCCTCGTCGCGCTGCCTTGCGCCGGCTGCCTGCGACAGCGCGATCTGGAACGGCGCCGGATCGATGGTGGCGAGCACGTCGCCCTTCTTGACCATCTGGCCTTCCTTGAACAAAACGGCGGTGAGCACGCCGGAGACCTGCGGCTGCACCGTGACGTTGGACAGCGGCTGCACGGTGCCGAGCGCGTCGAGCTGGATCGGGATGTCTGCCTGCCGCGCTACTGCGAAACCGACCGTGTTTTGCGAGCCACCGGGACCGCCGCCAGGACCTCGTGCGCCAGGGCCACCGGGGCCGCCCGGCCCGCCGGGACCGCGCCCTCCCGCTCCGGGAGCGCCTGCAGCCGGCTCCTTCGAGCGCTGGACCAGGTACCAGGCGCCACCGCCCAATGCCACCAGCAGAAGGATCGCAAGCACGGCGCCGACCCAGCGGCGGCGATGCACCGGCGGATGGGTGGGCGACACGGTGGCGGGGAGAGGCTCGGGAGGAGTGTGTGGATCCATCGGATTCGGTCAGCGTGAATGGGCTCTGAGGAGCTCCCGGAGTACAGCGCAGCATGGTATCGCCCCGCCTTGACGTGCCGTAAAGGTGCGGTAAAGCCCATGCGAGATGTCGGCCACCTTGTTCCATTTGCGCGCTCTGCGCCGTTCGACCGCATTCGGCGCCGCTCTTTGGCGTTCCGTCGCATCCCGCTGGCTGTCGGGAAGACGAACGACGAGAGTCAACCCATCGCCTTTTTCCTGAGAACACCATGCTGCTGCAAATCGTCACTCACACCCCACGTTGGGTTTTCGGCCTCTTCGTGCTGATGGTCTGGCTCGGCTGCAAGCAGCTGATGTCGGGCCGCGTGAGCCTCGTCAAGATCACCGTTATGCCGGTCGCCATGACGGGCCTCGCGGTCTACGGGGTGGCGTCGGCCTTCGGCGCATCGAACACAGCTGGCCCGGTTGCGCTGCTCGCCTGGGCCGCCGCAGCAGCAGTGCTACTCGTCGTATCGATCCGCCAGCCGCTGCACGCCAACACCCGCTACAACGCCGAGGCCCGTGCGTTCGACGTGGCCGGCAGCGCCGTTCCGCTGATGCTCATGATGGGCATCTTCTTCACCAAATATGTCGTCGGCGTCAGCCTGTCGATGCACCCGGAGCTGGCCCATCAGACGCCCGTGGCGGTGGGCATCAGTGCGCTGTACGGCGCCTTCACCGGTATCTTCGTGGGCCGCGCCGCCCGCTTGTGGAAGCTGGCGATCCGCACCGACCGCGGAGTGGCCAGCGCCATCTGATCTGCCGAACCCAACCCGTCCCACAGCCCTTTCAGCCATTCACCCATTCAGATCGAGGAGACACGCAATGTCTGCTGCCGCCCACTTCAACGAAGCCACCCAAGCCACCGCGGCCGGCCGCATCGACCAGCTCGCACGACGCCGCGCCAAGACCAAGATGGGCTGGTTCGCCCACGCGACGATCTTCACCATCGTCAACCTCGGGCTCATCACGCTGTCGCTCCTCACCGGTCGATTTTGGGCGCTTTATCCGCTGCTCGGGTGGGGTGTGGGACTGGCCATGCATGGCGTCTCGGTCTGGGCCTTGCCGCACGGCGGCGCCTTGATGGAACGCATGGTCGAGAAAGAACGCGCCCGGCTGTCGGGCACGCCACGCGGTGATCTGTGGTGAGCCAGGCCCGCTTCGTCCAGAATCTGGCGCCATGAACATTCAATGGCGCGACTTCCTGCGCCACTACCTGCAGGTGGTGGCGTTCTGCAGCGTCATCGCGGTGCTGACCACCTCGATCTGGCCGCGCAAAAGCTTTCTGGTTCATCTGGGATACTCGCTGGCGGTTGGCACCATCATCTGGGCAGTCATCGATTTCGGTCGACTCACCTTCGACGAGCGCAATTGCCATCGCAACAGCACAGGAAGCCACGGTTGGCCCAAGGGCTGGCGTGGCGCGCTGCTGGCGACGGTTGGCATTGTCTGCGGCTTCGTCGTTGGAGAGCCGTTGGGCAACCTGCTGTTTGGCGACGGCGTCGTGCCGTCTGCCCACGACAGCCGCATCAGCCTAGTCATCACGTTGGTTGCCGGCGCGATAGGCACTTTCTACTTTTTCACGCGCGGCAAGGCAGCAGCTTTGATCGCAGAAAGAAACGCCGCCGAACGCGACGCGAGCGAGGCCAAGCTCAAGCTGCTCGAAACGCAACTCGAGCCGCACATGCTCTTCAACACGCTGGCCAATCTGCGCGTGCTCATTACGCTCGACCCGCCGCGCGCGGTTCAGATGCTCGACCACCTCAACAGTTATCTGCGCGTGACCTTGAGCGGCTCGCGTGCGGTGGCGCATCCGCTGGCTGCCGAATTCGACCGGCTGCGCGACTACTTGGAGCTGATGTCGATTCGCATGGGTGTGCGGCTGCACTTCACATTGGAGTTGCCCGACGATCTGCGCGACACCTTGGTGCCACCGCTGCTGCTGCAGCCACTCGTCGAGAACAGCATCCGGCATGGTCTGGAGCCACAAGTCGAAGGCGGCGAAATCGTCGTGCGCGCGCGCCGCGAAAGCCATGCCGGCAACGGCAAGCCACAGATCGTTATCGAAGTGTCCGACACCGGTGTGGGCCTCGGCTCGGCGCAGCCAACGGAAGGTGGCGGATTCGGGCTGGCGCAGGTGCGCGAGCGACTTACCACCATGTACGGCACACGGGGCGGGATCGAGATCACTGCTGCCGCCGGCGGCGGGACGCGTGCCGTTGTTAACTTCCCTATTTAGGCCGTGACAACCACAGCGCTCATTGCCGAAGACGAACCCCTGCTGGCTCAGGCACTGCGCGCCGAGCTCGCAGCCGCATGGCCCGAGCTCGACGTGGTCGCCATCGTCGGAGACGGCCGCAGCGCCGTGAAAGAAGCAGTGCGCTTGCTGCCGCAAATCCTCTTCTTCGACATCCGCATGCCGGGCCTCGATGGCCTCGGCGCCGCGGCCGAACTGGCCGACAGCTGGCCAACCGACGAGGCGCCGATGCCGCAGCTCGTGTTCGTCACCGCCTACGACGAGTACGCGACGCGTGCCTTCGAGGCGCAGGCCATCGACTACGTGCTGAAGCCGGTTCAGGGCGACCGGCTGCGCAAGACGGTGGCGCGGCTCAAGCAAGCGGTGGCCGTGTCGACACCCGCACAGAGCCCGGCCGAATCCGCGGCGCCGCAGCAAGCTGCAGCGCTCGAACAGACCTTGGCGCAATGGCGCCAGTTACTCGCCGCCGCAGGCGCCAGTGCAGCGGGGCCGGCGGCATTGCTATCACCGGGCGCTCTGCCAAGCACTCAAACCACCGTCGCCCCGCTCAAATTCATTGCCGCTAGCGATGCGGGTGGCGCGACCGTTCGCATCGTGCCGATGGACGAAGTGCTTTACTTCGAGGCGGCCGACAAATACGTTCGTGTGCTCACTGCCACTCACGAGTATTTGATTCGCACTCCCCTGAAGCAATTGATGCCGCAGCTCGACGCCAACGTGTTCTGGCAGGTGCATCGGGCGGTCGTGGTGCGCAGCGATGCCGTCGATTCTGTGCATCGCGACGAGGCCGGCAAGCTGCATTTGGCGTTGCGCGGCCGACCGGAGCACATCCCGGTCAGCAGGCTCTACGCCCATCTGTTTCGCGCGATGTAGGCGGTGCGGACGCGACCGCCCGACCGCCCATGAAAAAAGCCGCCCCTCTTGCGAAGGTCGGCTTCAGTGCGAATCAGAACGGGGTCAATAGCCGTCGCGGTAGTAACCGTGACCGTGGCCGTGGCCATGCCCGCGGTAATAACCGGACGCTGGCCGGTAGTACACCGGAGGCGCGTCGGAATAGACCGGTGACGGACGGTAATAGACCGGTGCCGGCTCGTAGTAGCGCGGCGGCGCGTTGTAATAAACCGGCGCGGGGGCCGAATACATCGGTGCCGGCGCGTAATACCCGGGAGCTACACCGATCGCCAGGCCCGGCAGGTTGATGCCGACCGAAAAAGCGCCGCCGGCATTTGCCGCGGTGCCTGCGAACAGCGCGCCCGCTGCGACAGTCGCAGCAGCAGCGAACTTGAAGAAGGTGGAACGGTTGAGACTCATTGTGGACTCCTGGTGAGGACACGTTCACGACGAACGCCCGATGTGTGTATTCAACGCGCTCCGTGCAAAGTCGGTGTACTCGGTCGTGTGAAGAACGTTGCTAAATGTTTCTCGCAAGCACCCCCCTCTAAAATGCCGCGATGACCTCTTCGACCCCTCAGCACGGTGGCAAGAAGCCTTCGTCGGCACCGTCAAAAGCGCCTGTGAATGCACCTCCCGCACCGAGTAATTTCCTTCGCCACGTGATCGAGAACGACCTCGAATACGGCACCTACGCACAGCGCCAATGGGGTGGATCACCCGGCGACGCCGCGCATCACAAGGCGGGCATGCCCGACCCGGCCAAAGTGCGCATGCGCTTCCCGCCCGAACCCAACGGCTACCTGCATCTGGGCCACGCCAAGAGCATCTGGCTCAACTTCGAAATGGCGAAAGAATATGGCGGCGTCTGCCACCTGCGCTTCGACGACACCAACCCCGAAAAAGAAGAACAGGAATACGTGGACTCCATTCGCGATGCCGTCGAATGGCTCGGCTACGAAACCTACCTGGCCGACCGCCCCAGCGCGCCCGGCACGATGCAGCCGCACGAGTACTTCGCCAGCGACTACTTCGACTTCATGTACCGCGCAGCCGAGTACCTGATCGAAACCGGCCTGGCCTACGTCGACGAGCAAACGCCCGACCAGATGCGCGCCAACCGTGGCGACTTCAACACGCCCGGCACCGACAGCCCGTTCCGCGCCCGCCCGCCCGCCGAGAACATCGCCCGCTTCCGCGAAATGCGCGACGGAAAACTCGACGACGGCGCCGCCATCCTGCGCGCCAAGATCGACATGGCCAGCCCGAACATCAACATGCGCGACCCCGCGCTGTACCGCATTCGGCGCGCCACGCACCACAACACCGGCGACAAGTGGTGCATCTACCCGATGTACACCTTCGCGCACCCGATCGAAGACGCGCTGGAGCAGATCACCCA
>JANXTS010000072.1 GCA_025352265.1 Variovorax sp.
ACAGCGCGATGAAGCCGACCGCGCTCGACACGTTCAGCGTCATGCCGCGCAGGTGCAGCGCCGCCAGGCCACCGAGCGCGCCGAGCGGCACGGCCATCAGGATCATCGCGGGCTGGTGCAGATTCTTGAACTGCGCGAACAGCAGCACGAACATCAGCGCGATCACGACCGGCCCGATCAGCGCGAGCCGTGCCTGCGCACGCTGCTGGTTCTCGAACTGGCCGCCCCACGCAAGCTGGATGTGCGCGTGGTCGTACTTCACCTTGGACTCGATCTGGGTGTGCGCTTCTCCCAGAAAGGAGGATAGATCGCGCCCGCGCAAATTGAGACGCACCGTCAGATGACGTTTGCCCATCTCGCGCGTGATCGTGCTCTCGCCGTCATCCAGCCGCAGCGTTGCGACCTGCGACAGTGCCACCTTGGCGCCTCCCGGCGCGCTCAGCACCAGCCGGCCGATCGCGTCAGGGTCGCTCCGGCTTTGCGGCGTAAAGCGAACGGCGATGTCGTAGCGCCGCTCGTCGACGAACAACTGCGCCACTGGCGCACCGCCGATGCCGGTGCCGATGAGGTCGGCGATGTCGGCGACGTTGATCCCGTAGCGCGCTGCTGCCGCCCGGTCGACCTCGATGCGCAACTGCGGCAACGGTGGCTCCTGGTCGATGATGACGTCCGCCGCGCCGGGCACTGTGGAAAGGACCTGGTCGATGTCGCCCGCGATACGTCGCGTTTCCTTGAAGTCGTTGCCGTATATCTTGACCACCAGGTCGCTGTGCGCACCGGCGAGCTTGTCTAGCACGCCGTCGATCATCGGCTGCGTGAAGCCGACCTGCATGCCGGGCAACAGCGAAAAGCGCGTCGCCATGCGGCCGATCAAGTCCTGCTTGCTAATGCCCGATTTCCATTCAGCCTCGGGGTGCAGTCCGACGCTCACCTCAATGTGCGACGCCGTCCATGGGTCGGTACCGTCGTCGTTGCGGCCGAGTTGGGTGACCACGTACGAAACCTCGTTGAATTCGCGCGTGGCAGCGCGCAACTGGTTCGACATCTGCGTCGCCTTGTCGAGCGAGATGCCGGGCGGCAGCGTGACCTGCAACCAGAGCGAACCTTCGTCGAGGTATGGCAAGAAGTCGCGCCCGATGGTCGCCGCCGCACCGATCACGCAGACGAACGCGAGCGCGAAGGCGGCCAGCGTCAGCGCGCGTTGCCCGACGATGCGCCGGAGCAGCTGTTCGTACCAGTGGCCGAGCTTTTCGAGTGCCCGGTTGCGGAACACGCGGCGAGGCTTGCGGTAGGCCAGGTAGGCCAGCCCCGGAATCAGCAACAGCCCTACCGCCAGCGCGCCGACCAATGCGAAGCCGATGGCAAAAGCCATCGGCGCGAAGAGCTTGTATTCGATGCGCTGAAAGGCGAACAGCGGCGTGTAGGCCGTGATGATGACCACCATGCCGAAGAAGATCGGGCGTGTCACCTGCAAGGTGGCCTTGAGCACGTCGCGCGGCTTCAACGGTCGGTCGGCATGCGCCTCGCGCTTGCGCAGGATGTTCTCCATGACGACGATGGCCGCGTCAACCACGATACCGAAATCGATTGCGCCCAGCGACAGCAGGTTGGCCGGGATCTTCAGCTGGTGCATGAATGCGAAAGCCGTCAGCAACGACATCGGAATGGTCAGCGCCACGATCAACGCCGCGCGAGGGCTGCCGAGAAAAAGCAGCAGCACGAGCGTGACCAGCGTCATGCCTTCGAGCAACGTCTTGCCAACCGTGTGCACCGTCGCCTGGACCAGCATGGTGCGGTCGAGGTAAGGCACGACCTTCACGTCTTGCGGCAGCACGTTGTCGTTGAGATCGCGCACTGCCTCATGCACACCGTCGAGCACCGCCGAAGGGTTCTCGCCCTTTAGCAGCAAGGCGACGCCCTCGATGGTGTCCGGATTGCCGTCTTTGCCGAGAATCCCCTGTCGTTCCTTGTTACCCAGCTTGACTTGGCCCAGGTCTTTCACGAGCACCGGTACGCCGTTCTTCTGGGTCACAACGATTTGCGCCAGGTCACCCAGGCCGCTGATCAGTCCCACACCGCGCACCACGAAGCCCTGCTGCCCGCGCGTCAGCACGCTGCCGCCGGCGCTCGAATTGTTGGCGTTGATCGCCTGGGTGATCTGGGCCAGCGTGATGTTGTATTTGCTGAGCTTGACCGGATCGAACTCCACCATGAATTGCGTGGTGAGACCACCGAAGTTCGACACGTCAGCCAGGCCCGCCACCTGCTTGAGCCGCGGTATCACCTTCCAGCGCTGCAGTTCCGACAGCTCGCGCAGGTCGCGTGTTTTTGATTCGAGGGTGTAGCGGTAGATCTCGCCGATGGGCGATGTCAGCGCGTCGAGGCCAGGCTGCGCGCCATACGGCAAGGCAACGCCGCCGATGCGCTCCTGCAACCGCTGGCGCGACCAGTAGTCCTCGGCGCCATCGCGGAATACGACGGTGATCAGCGACAGGCCGAAGGTGCTCTTGGAGCGCATCACGTACATGCCTGGCGTGCCCATGATCTCGCGTTCGAGCGGTATCGTGATCTGCTTTTCGACCTCTTCGGCTGCCAGCCCCGGTACCTGCGTGACCACCTGCGAGGTGGTGTCCGCGATGTCGGGATACGCCTCCAGCGGTAGCTGGGTCCAGCACCAGGCGCCATAGCCGGCCGCCATGGCGAACACCAGCCAGACGATGCCACGGCGCTTCAGGCAGGTGGTGACGAAAGCGTCAATCATCCAGCAGCACTCCGTCCTGCACGACCACGCGCTCGCCGCTCTTCAGGCCTGCAAGCACTTCGATCTGGTCGCCGACCCGTGGGCCGACCTGCACCACGCGCGGCTCGAAATGCCACGGCGACCCCTCGACGAAAACTCGGCTGTGCAGTCCGCTTTGAACCACCGCGTTCATCGGCACCAGCAGTCCGCTATGCGGCTTCGACAGGAAAGTGGCATTGGCGAACATGCCCGGCTTCAGGCGACCGTCGCGGTTGTCGAACACCATGCGAACCTTGACGCGCCGGGTATCCGCGTCGAGTACTTCGCCGATGTAGCGCACCGTACCGCGCAGGGCTTCACCGGGAAAAGCGTCGAGGACCACGCGCACCGGCTGGTCCACGAACAGCGCCTTCAGATCTGCTTCGCCCGCACTGGCGGTAACGAACACTCTGGACAGGTCGGCCACTGTCATCAGCGAGGCGGTGGCATCGTTCCAGTACGCGCCCTGCGCTGCGCTGAGGTCGATCACGCGGCCCGCCACTGGCGAGCGCACGGCCAGCAGGCGGCCCGCGCCGGTCGCGCCCGCAGCAGCACCCGACTTGTCCGCCTTACCGCGATCTGCATCCGCGCCGGCCTCTCCCGCGCCGAGTTGCGTCAGCCTTGCGCCGGCGCGCGCCGTTTCGCTCTGAGCCTGGTCGAAATCGTTGCGCGCCTGTTCGATCTCGCGATTTGCCGCGATGCCGGAGGCACCGAGCGCGCGTTGCCGCTCCAGCGCCTGCGTCGCGAGCGCCAGGGTCGACCGGGCCTTTTGTGCATCGCTGCGTGCCTGCGCCAAATCGGCAGACTCGATGCGGAACAACACCTCGCCGACATGCACCGTGTCGCCCAGTCCCTTGTCGAGGCTTGCCACGCGACCCGTCACCGGCGGCGACACCTTGACCAACTTGGCCGGATCGGCCTCGACCACCGCAGGCAGCGACAGCGGCACCTCGATAGGCTGCGCGTCGGCCTTGGCCACGACCAGCGACTGCCGCAAAGGCGAGCCCTCGGGGACCACCACCTGGGCACCGATGTGCTCAAGCACACGCGCCGGCACGGGCTTTGCTGCGTCTGCGGCGTGGACCCGACTCGCGAGAAACCACCATACGATGCCAATGGCGATCAGCGCCACGGCGCAAATCGCTGGCAGCGTGAGGCGCGACCTCCCTTTGTCGTCATGCATCTGGTTCCCCTGTCTTTTCTGTTGATTGACGCCGTCGCCTACAGAACAGCTCCGTCTAGCCCGAGCGCGCTGCAGCTTAGACAGCAGCGCCTGAAGAAGATCGCAAGAAATCCTGAAGTCTTCTTCAGGATCGGCGGCCGCCCGGAGCGGTGACCGCTTATTGGTGCGAGACTCGCGGCCGTTATGAAAATTCTTCTGGTCGAAGACGATGGCAAAGCCGCCCGCCTGCTGGCGCGCGGTCTCGAGGAAGAGGGCTTTCTGGTCGACATCGCGGGCTCTGCCGAAGAAGGCGAGCTGCGCGTTTTCGCCTCCGACTACGACCTGTTGATCCTCGACTGGATGCTGCCCGGCAAAGATGGCCTCGCGCTGTGCGAGGCGCTGCGGCGCCACAAGATCCACACGCCGATCCTGATGCTGACGGCCCGCGACGCGCTGGGCGACCGCGTGACCGGCCTCAATACCGGCGCCGACGACTACCTCACCAAACCATTTGCCTTCGACGAGTTGCTGGCCCGCGCCCGCGCGCTGCTGCGCCGGTCGGAACTGACGCGGCCGTCGGTACTCACGGTCGGCGACCTGAGCCTCGACCCGATGGCCCAGCGTGTGATGCGCGCTGGCGCGCTGCTCACCCTGACACGCAAGGAATACGCGATCCTCGAGGTGCTGATGCGACAGGCCGGCGACGTGGTGAGCCGGTCGCGCCTGGCCGAGCAGGTCTGGAAGGCCGACCTCGTCGCCATCGACAACCTGATCGATGTGCATGTCGGCAACCTGCGCCGCAAGATCGATGCGCCCGGGTTGCCCACGCTGATCCAGACGGTGCGCGGGCGCGGCTTCAGGCTCGGTGTCGCCGAAGGCGAAGCGTGATCAGTTTTCGTCGGCGCCTGACGCTGGTGCACCAGGCCGTCATCGTCGTGGTGCTGACGGTCACGGCGCTGGCCGCCTACTGGACGCTGTCGCGTGAGGTGCATGCGCAGCTCGACGCGGCGCTGTTGGCGCTGGCCGAAACCGAAGCCGCTGCGCTGCCCGAGCAAGGCGGTCAGCCCGTCACCGTGCACGAGGCGGTGGCCGCAGGCGCGCCGCCATCGTTCGAGCGGCTCGACCGTCTGCTGCAGATCGTGGGCGCCGACGGCGAGGTACTGGCGCGCAGCCGCAACTTGGGCGCGGCGCGCCTGCCGATGTCGCCCGATTTGCTCAAACGGCTTGCCGGCGGCGAGGTCGTCTTCGAAACCCTGCATGCATTCGGCAACGAGCCGACGCGCCTGGTATCGCTTCCGGTGCAGGGCCACGGAGCGGTGAGCGCAGTCCAGGTGGCGGGCTCACTGGACGACGTCGATCGCGTGGTCGAAACCGCCAGCGTGCTGTTCGGTGTCATGGGCGCGACGCTGCTATTGGCCGTTGGGGCGGCGGGCTTTTTGCTGACACGAGGCGCCTTCAATGCGATCGGCGACGTGGTCGAGCAGGCGCACCGCATCGGCGATGCCAGCCTGGGACGCCGGCTGCCGCATCCCGGCACCGACGACGAAATCGGCCGGCTGGTGCAGACGCTCAACGAGATGCTCGACCGCCTGGAGCACGGCTTCGATGCGCAGAAGCGCTTTACCGCCGACGCGTCGCACGAGCTGCGCTCGCCCTTGTCGCGCCTGCGCACCGAGCTCGAACTCGCGTTACGCCGGCCCCGGGAGCCAGCCGCATATGTAGAAGCGATGCGCTCGTGCGTCGAAGAAGTCGAACGCCTCACCTTGCTGGTCGAAGAACTGCTCACGCTGGCGCGGCTCGATGCCGGGCAGGAGCGCGGGCCAACCGAAACCGCACCATTGAGGGCGCTGGTCGAAGAGGCGATGGCGCGTCAGGAAAGCGCCGCCGAAGAGCGTGGCGTGCGCATCACGCTGGCGCCCTCGTCAATGCGGCGCGACCTGATGGTGGCGCGCGGGCCGGCAAGTCTGGTGCTGGCCAATCTGCTGGACAACGCAGTCAAGTTTTCACCGCCCGGCGGCCGGGTGACGCTTCGGCTGGCGGCCGAGGGCGCCGAAGCTCGCGTGAGCGTGGGCGACGAAGGCCCTGGCATCCAGAAGCAGGATCTGCCCTACGTCTTCGAGCGCTTCTATCGCGGTGCCGCAGCGCGCGCCGATGCGGTGCCGGGCATCGGCCTGGGGCTGGCTCTGTCGCACGCCATCGTAAAGGCGCATGGGGGCCGTATCGAGGCGTCGAGCCCCGCAGCGGGTGGTGCGCTTTTTACGGTGTCGCTGCCTTTCGCCGAGGCTGCGCTTACTGCTCGACCTTGAACTCCCCGTTCACGACCTTCAGCATCACGCCGGTTTCGTTCGTATAGCCCCAGTGGTCTTCGGCGGTCCAGTTGAGAACGCCATGGGCCAGCACGGTGCGACCCATGTTCTCCATGGCATCGCGCAGTGGAGCACGAAACTCAGGCGTGCCGGGCTTGGCCTTTTTCAGCGCGACTGGCACGGCGATTTCGAGCACGGTCAATGCGTCGGTGCCGTGTCCTGCAAACTGATTGCGCGAGCCCGGACCGTAGGCCTGCTCGTACTGCTGAACGAAGGCGACCGCCGCCTTCTTGGACGGATGGCTGTCGGGCAACTGTGCGCCGATCATGGCGGGGCCCGAGACGACGAAGGTGCCCTCGGCATCCTTGCCTGCGGTGCGCATCAGATCGGGCGACGCGGCCGCGTGGGTCTGATAAATCTTGCCCTTGTAGCCGCGCTCGACGATGGCTTTTTGCGGCATGCCGGCGCCACTGCCCGACGCCACGATCAGGATCGCGTCGGGGTTGGCGGAGGTCAGCTTGAGCGCCTGCGCCGTCACGCTGGTGTCGGCCCGTGCAAAGCGCTCGACACCGACGACCTTGATGCCGGCCTTGACGCCTTGCTCGGTGAAAGCCTTGAGCCACAGCTCGCCATAAGCATCGGTGTAGCCGAGGAAGCCTACCGTTTTGATGTTCTGCTTCTTCATGTGCTCGATGACCGCATAGGCCATGACGCCGTTCGACTGCGGCAGCCTGAAGAACCACTTGTCTTTGCCGGGTGGCAGCCCGGCCGGCGACGTCGACAACTGCGGCGTACCCGACTCGGCCGTGACTTCGGCCATTGGTGCGGCCACCGGTGTCGCAGACGAGCCGACGATGACATCGACCTTCTCGTCCGTGACCAGTCGCTGCGCGGCCTTGACGCCCGTCGTGGGGTCGCTCGCGTCGTCCAACACGATCACCTTCAGCGTTTGGCCCGCGATGGTCTTGGGCCAGAGCGCGATGGCTTTGTTCACCGGAATGCCAAGACCGGAAGCCGGTCCGGTGAGTGGCTGCACGACGCCGATCGTGATGTCGGCACGTGCGGCAGTTCCCAGCATGGTGGAGGCCAGCACGGCGGCCAGGGTGGCGAGTTTGAGGGTCATGGCGGTGGGTCTCCTTCAGGTCGACAAAGATGATGGTTATGACGGATAACCAATTTAATCTTTGACCGGAGCGCGGCCATGAGTGCTTACCCTCGTGGCCCCGCGCCGTTCTGCATTTCGCGTTCGCCGGTCAACGCATGAGCGCCTTGAAGCTCTCCAGTGCGACCTTCGGATGGACCACGCCATGGTAGACGGCGGGTATCTCGTGCTCCAGGTGCAGCAGGCCGTACACCGCATGCATCGCGCTGCGAACCGAATATTCGACGGTAAAGACAACGTCCTCCGCGATTTCCACGTATTGGCCGAGCAATGCAAAGTTGCGGGTGCCACGCGGAACGACGGCGGGCCGGTCGCCCGGCTCGCGGCGCTCGAACTGGCTCGTGATGTACGGCAGCATTACCGGAATGACCGTGCTGGTACGGCGCACTTCGTCGAGGATGTCTTCGAAGCCGAGCTGGTGCATGAGCTCGGTCAGGATTTCTTCGCCGCTGCACTGAGCCATCGTCTTGTCGACGTAGTCGCCCTTCTTGTCGATGAAAAGGCCGTAGCCCCATAGCGTGTAGACGCCGTCGGGCTGGCCCGTGAAGTGCGGCGCATGCGGCACGACGATCGACATCAGCCACGGCGAGTCCTTGAAAGTCATGAGCCCGCCCGTGCCCGGCGCGTTGCCGGAGAACGCCTCGACACGCTTTACCAGTACCGGGTTGCGCAGCGTGACAGTGAAAGACTCCCACTTGCTCTCGTCGACGTTACCGTTGAACGCTTCTGGTCGACCCAGCGTCGGCACCCTGCGCGCCAGGTTTTCCCACAGCGTCCAGCCGCCGTCGCGCTTGTCTCGCAGCAGCGCGGGCGCGTGGTCGTTATCGCCGATGCGAGCATCGGCCGTCATCGAGCCGAGCGTGGCGAAGACCAGATCTTCGGGCCCGACACGATGCGAGAAGAATTTGTGGTCGCGCATGCATTGAATGGCGACGACGCGCAACCCGTCGCCGGTCCGCGCGACTTCCGTCAGTTCCGCGAAATCCTCGAAGTCCATGTCCACCACCTTGGTACCGAACTCGAAAGCGACGCCCTGTTCGGCGAGCCAGTCCCGCATCGGCCGCACGATCGAGTCGTACTGGTTCAGGGCGGTGCGACGCACGCCGCCGAGCGTGTGGATGCGCGGCAGCTCCTGCAAAAAGCGCAGCAGATAGCGCCGCATTTCAACCGCGCTGTGCCAGTTCTGAAAGGCGAAGGTCGTACGCCACATCGCCCAGAAGTTGGAGTTAAAAAAGTGCTCGGTAAAGCAGTCGTCGATGCGCTTGGCGCCGAGCGTGCGCTCCGGCGTGGCCAGCAGGCGCAACACATCGAAGCGGTCGCGCGCGTCGAAGCCAAGATCGGCAGCATCCAGGATGCGATGCTGCCGATCGATGAGCCGTGCGTTGGCGTGCGATTGCAAGGCTTCGTTGAAATCCCACACCGCGTCTTTCAGCGACCCCGCGCCGTGACGGTCTGGCACGGAGTCCAGCACGTTCCACAGGCAGACATACGCCTCTTCGGTCCACATGCGCCCGCCGCGGGTCACATAGCCAGCGTCGGCGTTGCCTGAGCCGTCCAGTGCCCCACCTGCAACCTGCATCTCTTCGAGGATGAAGATGTCCGTACCCTGGAATCCGCCATCGCGAATCAACAGCACGGCGGCCGACAGGGAGGCTATCCCGCCGCCAACAAGAAAGGCCCTGGGCCTGCCGTTCGAAGCTGAAGCTGAAGATGAAGTCGACGTGTTCATGAGCGTGTGCAGGCTGAGGTTGATTGGGTGAGCAACATTGCGCAGCGTTGATTGAAAGGGTCGGCCGCGTGTTACGGCTTGATCCAGGTCAATCCACGATCAATGTCCGCTGCAGGACACAACGACTTCGCTTGCATCTAACATGACCCCGTGCCCGCCAACGCCATTCACATAGCCGTCCTCGACGACGAAACCGAGATCACCCTGCTGCTGGCCAGCTACCTGCAGGGCCACGGTTTTCGCGTCAGCCAGCGCCATTCAGGCCGATCTCTGCTCGAGCTGATGCGGCAAGATCCGGCGGCTGTCGTCCTGCTCGACCTCGGCTTGCCGGGTGAAGACGGCATCACCATCGCGCGCCAGCTGCGGGAGCGTTGGCAATGCGGACTGGTGATCGTGACGGGCCGTGGAGATGCCGTCGACAAGGTGGTTGGCCTGGAGATCGGCGCCGACGACTACGTGACCAAGCCCTTCGATTTGCGCGAACTGCTTGCGCGCATCCGCGCCGTGCTGCGCCGCACTGCTGCGCCGCCGGCAGCAACGCTTGCGACGTTAGAAAACGTCGCGGCTGCCCCGGACGCGCCACCCACGCTGCTTCGCTTTTGCGGCTGGACGCTGGATGTAGCCGCACGTCGGCTCATTGCGGAACAAGGCGACGAGGTGCCGCTCACCACAGGCGAGTTCGATCTGCTTCGCGTCATGGCCGAAAACGCCGGTCGCGTGTTGTCGCGCGACTTTTTGCTGGAGCGCACGCGAGGCCGCGATGGTGGCCCGTTCGATCGAACCATCGACGTGCAGATCGGTCGTCTGCGCCGCAAGCTGGGCGACGATCCGAACCTGCCACGCGTCGTCAAGTCGGTGCGCGGCGCCGGCTATCTTTTCGTGCCTGACGTCGTGTCGGCATGAACGTCTCGGCGGCATGACAAATCACCCCCGGCCAGTCGTTCCCGGATTCGACGATGGCACCGTGTTCCGCTCGCTCTTCGCCGCGTATCCCGATGCGTTGCTGGTGGTCGATCAGCAGGGCGTGATCGTGTTGGCAAACCCGACCGCGCTGGAGTTGCTCGGCTATGCCGCGAACGAACTCGTTGGCATGTCGGTCGACACGCTGGTGCCCGACGCGATCCGCCCGCGCCACGCCGCCTACCGCGAGGGCTATGCCGAGCACCCACGCACGCGCCCGATGGGAACGCAGATGGACCTTGTCGCCAAACGGCGCGACGGCAGTGAAGTAATCGTCGAAATTTCGCTGAGTCCCCTTGACGACCATGGCCTGCCGCTGGTGGTCGCAGCCATCCGCAGCGTCGCGTCGTACCCGCGCGTCCGGCAAGCTTTGCAACGCGCACGCTACGCAGAGCATCTGGCGCAGTTCAGCCGTCACGCCGTCGACGTGGCGGACCTCCATCTGTTGCTGGAGCAGGTGCCGGTCATCGCCGCCGAGGCACTGCAGGTCGAAACTGCCAAAGTGCTGTTGCTCGAACCCAGCGGTGTCGAATTTCGAATCGCCGCAGGTGTCGGCCTGCTGCCCGAGGAAGCCATCGGGGACTGCATCGCGAACGAACCCGGGTCGCCGGCCGGCTTCGTGGCTGCGAGCGGCGAGTCGGTGCTGATGGGCGACTACGCCGCGGAATCGCGCTTCACCATTCCATCGCACTACCTGGCCGCCGGCTTCGTCTGCGAGATCTCCGTTCCGCTGGCGGACCGCGGTCGCAACATCGGTGTGCTTTCGGTGCGCTCGCGGACGGCCAAACGCTTCGGCGACGAAGAAGTGCGTTTTCTCGAATCGTTGTCCAGCTTGCTGGCCACCGTCTTGCAACGCACGCAGATCGAAGAGGCGCTCGGCCATGCGCAGCGGCTCGAAAGCGTGGGGCAGCTCACGGGCGGCATCGCTCACGACTTCAACAACCTGCTGACGGTGATCTCCGGCAATCTGCAGGTGCTGGAAGACTCGCCGGGCTGCGCTGCCGACGAGTTTTCGCAACAACTCATCGGCGCGGCCATCCGCGCGACGCGCCGTGGCGCCGAGCTGACCGGCAAGCTGCTCGCCTTTTCGCGGCGGCAGGTGCTGCAGCCCACCATCGTCGACACGCGCGCCCTGCTCGTCTCGCTGACCGACATGCTGCGCCGCACGCTAGACCAGCGAATCGCCATCACGCTCGTGGCCGATGCTGCGCTGTGCATGGCCGATGCCGGCCAGCTGGAGTCGGCCCTGCTCAACATCGCGATCAACTCGCGCGACGCCATGCCGCATGGCGGGACGCTCTCTTTTTCTTGCAGCATCGTGTCGTCGCTGCCGGCTGACCTGGGTATCGAGCGAGCCGCTGGCGGCAGCCGGTCGGAGCGGACCGACTACGTTGCGATCGCCATGTCCGACACAGGCGAGGGCATGCCCGAGACCGTGCAGGAGCGTGCCTTCGAACCGTTCTTCACGACCAAGGAAGCCGGTCGCGGCACCGGGCTCGGACTGTCGACGGTGTATGGCTTTGCCAAGCAGTCGCACGGCGCGGTCAAGCTCGTCAGCGCGCCAGGTGCGGGCACGACGGTCACCCTGTTTTTGCCACGCGCCGATGACAGCGACTACCTTGACAACGATGACGCGATCGACGCCACGCCCGGCAACTTGCCGCAGGGGCTCCGCGTTCTGTTGGTCGAAGACGATGTGGAAGTACGCGGCGTGCTGCACAGGTTCCTCGCGTCGATGGGATGCGAAGTCACGGCATGTGCCCAGGCCGAGCAGGCGCTGACCGCACTGATGGCCGACGACAGGATCGACCTGCTCTTGACCGACATCGCGCTCGGCGTCGGCATGCAGGGCACCGAGCTGGCCTCCAGGTCGCATGCACTGCGACCGGCGCTGGCGGTGCTGCTGATGTCTGGTTTTTCCAGCGAGTTGGCAGACGCCCCCCCCGATTGGGAATTGCTGGCAAAGCCGTGTACGCGTCTCGACCTGGAGCGCGCGATGGTGCGGGCGCTCAGTGCAACGCCACCGCCGCCGTTGCTGCCGATCCGCGCTGCATGAAGGCGGTCAATGCTTCGACGTGCGGAATGTGGATGTCGCGGCGTCCCTTTTCCGAGAAGCGGATCACGTCGCCGCGTGCCAGTCGCGACAACGCACGGCTCACCGACTCGAGCGTCATGCCGAGGTAGTTGCCGATCTCTGCGCGTGTCATGCGCAGCGTGAACTGGTCTGTGCGCAGACCGCGCTGAGCGAGCGCTTCGGCCCAGTAGCGCAGAAAGCCGGCCACGCGGGCATCGGCCGACAGCGTGCACATCGACAGCATCGAGTCTTGCTCGCGCACCAGTTCGCGGCTCATGGTCTGGTGCAATGCGGTCAGCAAGGCGGGAGTGCGCAAACTGGCGCGCAACAAGTCGTCGTAGCGGATAGCCCACAGCTCGCCGGTGTCCATGGCGATCGCGTCGCAGCCGTATTGCGACGTGGCCATGCCGTCCAGGCCGAGCCAGTCGCCCTTCAGGTGCAGGCCAACCACTTGTTCGCGGCCTTCGCTCGACAGGTTCACCATCTTGAAGAAGCCGGCGTTGACCACGTACAGGCATTCGAATTCCTGCCCCGCCTGATACACCGAATCGCCGGCATGCACCACACGCTTGGTGATCGGCACGCTCTGTTCGATCAGCTGCAGCATGTCGCCGATGCGTTGCAGCGAGCCCTCTACAGCGCTCGGGAGGGATGCGAATGCGCGGTTCGAAACTGGTATCGGTTGCTGCAGGGCGGCGTATGACATGGTGGGTTCCTTGTGGGTTCCTGGTGGAGTGAACAGAGCCTATTCGCCGACTGCAACAGCTTCGCCAACGCAGCGGCGCGTTGCGTAACAGAGCGTCAACGCTTTGTGTCTTGGCGGTACTGCCCTCTTTTCGGGCGATGGGTTGACGCACGTCAACTGCAGAATCACCGGCGCACCTAAGGTTGGAGTCGTCTATGAACCTGCCTGCTGCATCCGTCGATAGAACTCTCTGGTCAAGCCAGGGCCTGGGCGGAGCCGACGTTCGACGTACGTTCGACCTCGCGCGCCACCTCAAAGCCAACGCCGTGGTCGGCGAGGGGCTGCCGCTCGCCGGCAAAAATCTGGCGTTGTTGCGGGCCACGCCGGCGCAGCCTGAAGACTCCATGTTCCACGGCACCGCCACCGCGTTGGGTGCCCGCGTGGCGCACGTGTGGTTGGGCGATTCGATCGGCCCGCCGGGCAGCGAGTTGCAGAACGTGCCGAAGATGCTCGGCCGGCTCTACGACGCAGTCGACTGCGGGAGCGTGTCGGCCGTCGCGGCTTTACAGATCGAAAACCAGGCCGGCATTCCCGTCTACCGCGGGCTCGAAGCTCACCCCACCACGGTGCTGGCGGATCTGATGGCGCTGTGCGAGCAGCGAGCAACGAACACCCCCAACACCGCCCCGGATACCACTTCAATTGCCGCCAAGGCGTCGATGCTCTTCATCGGCGACGCGACAACCGGTCGTGCGCAAAGCTTCTTGCAAGGCGCCCGACAGTTGGACTTCGATGTTCACTTCATCAAGACCGTCGCGGAGGCGGCTCGGGATGCATCGGAGTTTGCTGCGGCCTTCGTCGTCGACGCGAGCGATCCCGCGCACTGGGCGTTGGACGGTCCGTCCACGCACGTCGACGATGCGCAACGGAGCACGAACCATGGCTTCGTGCTGCAGGCGGTGCTGCTGATTACCCTGCTCGCGCGCTGAAGCTCGGCGCGCCGAGACGACCCGCTGGCGACGCCGGTTTCTCTTGATCTTCATCAAGCCCGGCCGCAACACGCCTTCCATACTGAACCCATCGACATTCGTCCCCTCACGGCCTCCTCATTCAGAAAGAGCACGTCACGTACCAAAAGATCCTGGTCCCTATCGACGGCAGTGCGACCTCTGCCCGTGGCCTCGAAGAAGCGATCCGGCTGGCCCAACTAACCGGTGGTCAGCTCCGGCTGGTTCATGTGACCGATGAACTGTCCGCCGGCTTCGCGATGGAGTGCTACGCGGGCTCGGGCGACTGGCTGACGACCGTGCGCGAAAACGGCGCCAACCTGTTTCAGGCAGCGATAGCGACCGTCAAGGCGGCCGGCGTGCCGGTCGACTCCGTATTGCTAGACGGCCTCGCCGCCACGGTAGAGCTGCTGGTGACCACGCTAGCGACGGCGTGGGGGGCGGATTTGATCGTGCTCGGTACCCACGGACGCCGTGGCGTCGGGCGCGCGTTTCTCGGCAGCAGTGCCGAACAGGTGCTGCGCCATTCACCGGTGCCGGTGTTGCTCGTGCGTGCACCGGAAGTTCCGGACACGGCTACGAATACCGCCGCATCGAGCCAGACAACGCATGCGAAATTGCCGTCCGCAGCGCTGTCGATCGAGTAAGCCAGTGCCAGTGCGGTGCCTATGTCCTTGCCCTCGTTTCTGACCATGCCCATGTCCATGCCAATCCTGAACCCGACCCACACGCAACCGTTTTCCTCGCCTGACTCGCCGACCACCGACCCCACGGATTTCTCGCAGCTCGACGCCTGGTGGCGAGCCGCCAACTACCTGTCCGTCGGTCAGGTCTACCTGATGGACAACGCCCTGCTGCGCGAGCCGCTGGCGCTCGCGCACATCAAGCCGCGGCTGCTGGGGCACTGGGGCACCACGCCCGGCCTGAACTTCGTCTACGCACACATGAACCGGGCCATCAATGCCCGCGACCTCGATGCGATCTTCATTGCGGGCCCAGGTCACGGCGGCCCCGGCGTGGTGGCCAACACATACCTTGAAGGCACCTACAGCGAGGTGTACTCGCACATCACGCAAAACGCCGAAGGCATTCAGCGGCTCTTCAAACAGTTTTCCTTCCCCGGCGGCATACCCAGCCACGTCGCGCCTGAAACGCCAGGTTCGATCCATGAAGGCGGTGAGCTCGGCTACTCGCTGCTGCACGCGTACGGGGCAGTGTTCGATAACCCGGACTTGCTCGCCTGCTGCGTCGTCGGCGATGGCGAGGCCGAGACCGGCGCGCTGGCAGCCAGCTGGCACTCCAACAAGTTCCTGAACCCCGCACGCGACGGCGCAGTGCTGCCGATCCTGCATCTCAACGGCTACAAGATTGCCGGCCCGACCGTGCTCGCGCGCATCGGTGACGAGCAGTTGGCCCAGCTCATGCGTGGCTACGGCTATGAGCCGCACTTCGTCACCGGCCATGAGCCGGAAGCCATGCACGTGGCGATGGCCGCCGCACTCGATGCATCGCTCGACGCGATCCGCGCCATCCAGACCGAGGCGCGCTCCGACGGCTTCACGAAACGCCATCGCTGGCCGATGATCGTGCTGCGCTCGCCCAAGGGCTGGACCGGCCCCAAGGTGGTCGACGGCTTGCAGATCGAAGGCACCTACCGCGCGCACCAGGTGCCGCTCACCGGGTTCGTCGAGAACCCGGCGCACGTGCAGATCCTCGAAAACTGGATGCGCAGCTACAAGCCCGAAGAGCTGTTCGACGACGCCGGTACGCTGCGCCCGGAGATCGCCTCGTTCGCGCCCAAAGCCTTGCGCCGCATGAGCGCGAACCCGCACACCAACGGCGGGCTGCTGCTGAAAGACCTGGCCTTACCGGACTTTCGGGACTACGCCGTCGCCGTGCCGCAACCCGGCGCGAGCATTGCAGAAGCCACGCGCATCGCCGGTGCCTTCCTGCGCGACGTGATGCGCATGAACGACGTCAACAGCAACTTCCGCGTGATGGGCCCGGACGAGACCGCATCGAACCGGCTCGGCGCACTGTTCGATGTAACCGACCGCACCTCGACCGCAGAAGTCGAGCCATGGGACGACCACGTCGGCGCCGAGGGCCGCGTGATGGAAGTGCTGAGCGAACACCTCTGCCAGGGCTGGCTCGAAGGCTATCTGCTGACCGGCCGGCACGGCTTGTTTTCCTGCTATGAAGCGTTCATCCACATCATCGATTCGATGTTCAACCAGCATGCCAAATGGTTGAAGGTGACGCGCCACATCCCGTGGCGTCGGCCCATCGCCTCGCTCAACTACCTGCTCACCAGCCACGTCTGGCAGCAAGATCACAACGGCTTCAGCCACCAGGACCCAGGCTTCATCGACCACGTCGTGAACAAGAAGGCCGAGGTCGTGCGCGTGTACCTGCCGCCCGATGCCAACACCCTGTTGTCGGTGGTCGACCATTGCCTGTGCAGTCGCAACTACGTGAACGTGATCGTCGCCGGCAAGCCGCCCGAAGCCCAATGGCTCGACATCGATGCGGCCGCCCGCCACTGCAAGATCGGCATGGGCATCTGGGACTGGGCCAGCAACGACGACGGCGTCGCACCCGACGTGGTCATGGCCTGCGCCGGCGACGTGCCGACGCTGGAGACGCTGGCCGCGGTCGACCTGCTGCGTCGCCAGTTGCCTGATCTGAAAGTACGTGTCGTCAACGTGGTGGACCTGATGGCGCTGGAGTCGCCGACCAGCCATCCGCACGGGCTATCGGAGGCGGCGTTCGATTCGATCTTCACGACCAGTGCGCCGGTCATATTCGCGTTCCACGGCTATCCGTCGCTGATTCATCGACTGACCTACAAGCGCGCCAACCACCACAACTTCCACGTTCACGGCTACCAGGAAGAAGGCACAACCACGACGCCGTTCGACATGACCGTGTTGAACGAACTCGACCGCTTCCATTTGGCGGCCGATGCCATCGACCGGGTTGATCGTGTGCGCAACAGCGCCGGCCATGTGCAGCAGCATCTGCGCGACCGCTTGCTGGAACACCGCGCCTACATCACGGAGCACGGCATCGACATGCCGGACATCCTGGGGTGGACCTGGCCGGCCACGCCAACCACATCGGTGTCGCCCTCGATCGCGCGCTGACACCCAAGGAGAAGATCATGCCCATGGACCTGTTACGCCGGCTCCGCTGCTCGCAGCTTCCGATCGACCTGCGCGCGCAGAGCGATATCGAGAAGTGCATCGTGCTCAGCGCTTCGCGCCTGATCGACGCCGACGTGCCGCCGCTGCGACATGGCGCGGGTCGCACGGTCTATTCGGGGCATGCGACGGTGATGCGCGTGACCGAGCAAGGCATGGCGGCACTGAAGCGCGATGAGGAGGCGACGCGTGCGACAGGATGAGATTACCTTCGAGATCATCGCGCTGGCTGCCGGTGCCACAGCGGCCGTGACGCGCTGACGGTGCAGGCAGATCAGGCAGATCAGGCCGCAACAAGGCTCGGCGTGCCCGCCACCACGTCCTGCAATGTGCGCGCCAGCAGCTCGCCGGCCAGCGGCTTGTGCAGCACACGGGTGGCAGCCGCCGACAGTTCGACGAAGCGCGCAGGTGCCGTTTCACCGGTCACGATCACGGCCGGCAATGTCGGATGCAAAGCGTGCAGTCGATCGATCACGTCGAGACCCGTCTCGTTCAACAGACGAAAGTCGACCACAAGCACATCCGGCATGAAGCCGCTTCGAAGCACCTGTTCGGCCGCAGCGCCGCTCTCGACGCCCTCGACCGACCAGCCGATCTGCGCCAGGTAGGTACACAGGGCGGAGCGCACCTCGGCTTCGTCGTCGACCAGCAGCACCGTGAGCCGCTGGCCCTCGGCGGCTCGCGGCAAGGCGGCAGCATCGTGTTGTGCCATTTCGCCCTGGAGCGGTTCGGCAGCATCCATGCGCAAAGTGAAGGTGGTGCCACGGCCAGACTCGCTGTCGAGCGTCACATCGACCTTCAACAATGCCGCGGTGCGCCGCACGATGGCCAGCCCCAGGCCGAGGCCCTGCGAGCGGTCGCGCGACAGATTGCCGAGTTGGTAGAACTCTTCGAACACCCGCTCGCGCTGGTCTGCCGGGATGCCGGCTCCCGTGTCCGCGACCTCGATGCGCACCCGGCCATCGGGGTCGCGCTGCGCCGACAAAGTGATGCCGCCACGTCGGGTGAATTTGATCGCATTGCTCATCAGGTTGCCGAGAATGCGCATTAGCTGATCGCCGTCGGTGCGGCCCCACAGGGACGCGTCCGGCAACCGGAGCTCGAGCCTCAAGCCCTGCTGCGTTGCCAATGCCAGGTACTCGTCGCGCACCGCTCGCAGGAGCGCGCCGATATCGTGCGCCGCGAGGTTGGCATCGATCGAATGCGCATCGAGCCTGGAAATGTCGAGCAGGCCGTCGAGCAGGCCGCTGCTCTGCCGCAGTGCACCGCCAATGCCGCGGCTCACCTCTTTCAGCAAAGTGTCGCTACCACGCTGGGCCAGGAGGTCGAGCGTGGTCGCGTTGATCGACAGCGCATGCAGCGGCTGGCGCAGGTCGTGACTGGCCGCGGCAAAAAAACGCGTCTTGGCTTCGCTCGCCGCCTCGGCCCGATCGCGCTCCGCTTCCAACGCGCCGGAAAGCCGGGCGTTGTCTTCGACCAACCCCATCAGCTCCCTCAGATTGCGCCCGTGATCGCGCACGCTGGCAAACAAGACGAGGTACAGCGTGACGATTCCGACACACAGCGCGATGCCCAGCGTATCGCCGCGCCAGGCCCATCCGACGACCATCAGCACGAACGGAAGGCTGCAAAATCCCACGAAGGCACGTTGCGACCCGGCCACCGATGCGGCACCGACCGCGCAACCCGCCACCAGCATGATCCCGACCAGCAACGGCGCTACGTTGTCCGGCGCGGTGAATGCCAGTGGCACGATGGGTGCGATCGTCAGCCCGTTCAACGTGAATCCGCACACCAGCTTGGGCAGCGCAGCGATGCGATCTTCGACCGACTTCATTTTCTCGATCGTGCGGCCGAGGGTAAATCGGTAGACCATCACGGCACCCGTACACGCGAGCCAGATCCAAGGCCAGAGGTGCAGCCCTTGCCGGACCGCGACCACGGCGATGACGATGTAGCCAATATAAACAGCCGGCAACCGGCGCGAATACAGCGTCATCAACGCCACGCGTCGCTCGGAAACGCGACGCTCGATGCACGCCTCGCGCGATGCGGGCTGCAAGACAGCCTCAGTCAACCCGCGTTCCCTCGCGCGACGCCTGGTAGGCCGCTTCGGTCCGGTTGCGCACGCCCAACGCGCTGAACACCACGGTCAGGTGCGCCTTGACGGTGGATTCGGCGATTTCGAGCTGACGCGCTATCAGCTTGTTCGGCAGGCCACGGGTCGCAGCGCGATACACATCCATCTGCCGAGCGGTAAGGCCCGCGAGACGCGGATCGGTAGCATAGGCAGCAAAAGCAGCGGCGGCGGGCTCGTTGCCACGGCCTGCGCTTTTATCGAGCGCTTCGGAGGGCAAGAAGATCCGGCCAGCCAACACGTTGCGCAGCGCCGCGACCATCATCTCGGAGCTGTACTTCTTGGGAATAAAGCCGGCCGCGCCGAGTTCGACCGACTGGCGAATAAGCGCTGAATTGGTTTCACCCGACAAAACCACGACGCGTGCCATACAGCCAGCATCGCGCAGACGGCGAATCGAGTCGGCGCCGTCGCCTTCGTTCAGATGCCAGTCGAGCAACACCAGATCGAAAGGCGTGCGCTGCACCAGCGTGATGGCCTGCACCATGTCGTCGGCGGTTTCGACGCGCAGTTCGGGCACGAGCACATCGAGCAGGTTCTTCATGCCCTGCAAAAACATCACGTGGTCGTCGACCATCAGTACGTTCATCCTCTACCTCCGGGCGCGAGTATCGGCGAGATTGCCGCGCAGCAAAGGCACTCCCCGCTTTTCCGTTTCTGTCAACGCCACAGGAGGACGGTAAAGCGGCCTGCTGCAAGCGAGGCAGCGGCTACGATCGGCGCGATGGATGATTTGACTGCACTGCAATCGCTCGGACTCGAGTTGCCGAGTCCGGCATACATCGTCGGCGCCATCGCTTTCGGCCTGATCGGGTGGGTTGCCTTCCGCCATGGTCGCAAGCAGAAGAAGCCCCGTACCTTGTGGCTCGGTGTCGCGCTGATGCTCTATCCGTATGCGGTCTCGCGCACCTGGATGCTCTACGTGGTCGGCGCAGCGTTGTGCGCCGGACTGATGCTCGACCGGGGCTGACGCGCAGTCCGGCATCACGCTCAACGACCACTTTTTGCCTTCCGACCTTCACTCCTTTGCCCACCGACCGCTGGTCGGCATGGGCCGTTTTTTGCTTTCCTTACCTTCATGAATCAGATCGATCTCACCGCCCTTTCACTTCCCGGCGTGGAAGTCCATGACAGCGGCATTCACGGGCTCGGCGCCTTTGCATCGCGCGACCTGCCCGTGGGTACCAAGCTGGGCCAGTACGCGGGTCGCCGCTACAGCGCCGAAGAGGCCGAGACGGTGGACTGGGATTCCAGCCTCACCTACCTGTTCGGACTCTCGGACGGCACGCTGATCGACGGCGCCGATGGCGGCAACGCGACTCGGCATCTCAACCATGCATGCGAGCCGAATTGCGAGGCGATAGAGGTCCGAAGAAGGGGCCGTCGCATCGTGCTCGAAGTTCGCACGATCAAACCGGTGCTCACCGGCGACGAACTATTCATCGACTACGCGCTCACCGTCGACGACTCGGAGCCGCGGACCGGCTACCCGTGCTACTGCAAATCGGCTGCATGCCGCGGGACGCTGCTCGGGCCGGTCTGACGTCGGCAGGCGGTTGGATCGTGAGCCGTCGAATCAGTGAATCGCGGCGTACATGATGCGTTCCTGGGTCGCCTCGGTCGCTGAAAACTCCGTTACCACCTTTCCCTGCTTGGCCACCAGGATGCGGTCCGACAGCGCCAGCACTTCAGGCAGATAAGACGAGATCACGACCACGGCTTTCCCGGCATCGGCCAGCCGATTGATCTCTGCGTGGATCTCGGCGATGGCGCCCACGTCTACGCCGCGGGTCGGCTCATCGAAGATGATGATGTCGGGGTCTTGCACCAGCGACTTGGCGATCACCACCTTTTGCTGGTTGCCGCCCGACAGTTCGATCACCTTCACATCCTTGCTGATCGCGCGCACATTCAGAAGCTTGATCCAGTGCTCCCCAACCGCCCTTGCCTTGGCGCCCGACACCACGCCGAAGGCACTGCCGAGCTTTCCTAGCCAGCCCATGTAGATGTTCTGCGAGATCGACATGGTCTCGAAGAAACCCTCGATCTTGCGGTCTTCGGTGATGTACGCGATGCCATCGCGCACCGCCGACCGCGCGACCTTGTAGCGCACCGGTTTGCCGCGCAGCAACACCTCGCCGCCGTGGAAGAAGTCTCGCTTGATGAGCCCGGCCACTACCTTGAAGGTCTCGGTTCGGCCTGCGCCCACCAGTCCGAACACGCCGGTAATCTGGCCGGCGAAAACCGACAGCGAATTGTTCTTCACCATCGAGGCCATGCGCAGGTTGCGCACCGACAGCAGACATTCTCCGCGCGGCCGCACCGTGGTCTTCTTCTGGCCATACAGCGTTTGCGACAGGTCGCGCCCGACCATCGCCTGCACGATGCGCGTGCGGTCGAAGTTCTTCTTGTCGTCGGTCACCACGTGATGCCCATCGCGCAGCACCGTGATGCGGTCGGCCAGCAGCAGCGCCTCCTCCAGCGCGTGCGAGATGAAGATGATCGAAACGCCACGCGACTTGAGATTGAAGATAAGGTCGAAAAAATACTTCTTTTCTTCCGGAGTCAAGCTGGCCGTCGGCTCGTCGAAGATGATGATGCGAGCATCGTGAAGCACCGCCCGTGCAATCTCCACCATCTGCTTCTTGGCCGCGCCGAGCATGCCGACCGTCGCTGTCGGATCGACGTCGAAGTTCAGCGACTGCAGGAACTGCTGCGCCGAGATGTAGACGCCGCGCAGGCGGTTGTAAAAAGCCTCTCGCCCCAGATAGAGGTTTTGCGCCACCGTCATCGTCGGCACCAGGCTGGTCTCCTGGAACACCATCGCGATGCCGCGATGCCGCGCTTCGAGCGGTGTGCGCAACTCGACGGGATGGCCCTCGACCAGCATCTGTCCGCTCGACAGTGGCACCACGCCCGCCATGACTTTGGTCAGCGTCGACTTACCGGCACCGTTCTCGCCGAGCAGCGCATGGATCTCGCCACGCCGCAGCGTGAACGACACGTCTTCGATGGCGGGTACGCCAGCGTATTTCTTGGTGGCTGCGCGCAGTTCGAGAACGATGTCTTCGGCGGCTGAAGGTTCGGCCGCGGCAGCCAAAGCGGCAGCCTCGGCAGCGTTGAACATTTCGGTCATTGCATTGCTCCTGGGCCGGTCAACGGCACGCGCAGCAATCGCCCGCTGCCTTTCGATGCGACGTACAGCGCACCGCCGAACTCGACGACCGCGGTGATGCCGTGGTGCTGACCGTCGACCTGGCTGTGCAGCGACTCTGTCGTGTGACCCATGGCATCGACGTGCAGCACCAGCCCGTAAGAACGCGGCGGCGCCCACGGCTTGAGCACGCCCATCTGCTTGACGCCGGCGCCCTGCAATGGCTCGAGGTAACTGGTGCCGGATCGCAGCGAAGGCGCGACCCAATAGCGCGGATCGACGCTCTCCAGCATGCGGGTGCGGTAGGCGTCTTCGCGCAGCACGAACTCGACGAGCTGCGTGCGGCAGACAAAACAGGTCAACCAGAAGCCGCCACGCGCGGCAGGCGCCATGCGTGACGGATAGCCCGGCAGATCGGCGAGCAAGGTCTGCGAGCCGGCTTGCGCAACGCGGTGCCGCCAGCTCTCGCTGTAGAGCACGCTGGCCGTGCTCTCTTGCGACAACACGCCGTACGCATGTTGCAGCCGGCTTGCCAGGAGTTCGGCGCTGCCTGTTCCGCCCTTCGTGCCGACGTGCCAGCGCCCGACGCGGCCGGTTTGGCCTTTTTCCATCAGGTCGCGGCACCAGTCGTCCGGGTCGTGCCGGGTCGATCCATCGGTGAAGAGAACGCTGTCGTCGGCTTCGAACGCGAGCGCATTCACACTGTTCAACGGCACATTGCCGAGACGATCGAGCACCGCGATCTCGGTCAGGCTTGTCGCTCCTTTTCGGTCGGCCGAAAGCAACACAATCCGCCTTCCGGCCAGCGCCACGGCCAGCAGATTCGCGGACCGCACGGCCAGTGCGGTGATGTTCGCATCGAAGCGCTGCACCTCAATCATTCGACCAGCTTCGAGCAGGTACAGCACTGGGCCGGCACTCACAAACAAAGCGCGGCCGTCGGTCGCCAGGTCGTCGATGTCGGGCAGCGTCGCCACGACTTCGGCATCGTCGAGCGCACGATTGGGCTTGAGCGCGCCGTCCATGACCGGCACGGTAATGGCTGCGTCGCCGCGGCCCAGCACGCGATCGCTGAATTGACGGATGGTGCCAAACATCAGGCAGCCCTCCAGCGGCGCTCGTACTGGTTGAAGCTGGGGTCCGCCCCGGGCAGCGTGTAGCGGCCGATGCGATTGTTGGAGATGCCACCCAGGTACAGGTGGCCCTTGTGCTCGCGCATCGAAGTGATCATCGGATGGTTCTCCCCGCCTAAATCCCACAGTGTCTCGAGCACCTCGCCGGCCTCGCTGAACTTGAGCACGCAGCCGGTGTTGATGTTGGGGAACAGCCATTCGTCGACCGGCAACCGCGACGCCATGCGCTTGCGGAAGCCGGGCATGCGCATGGCCAGGTCGTAGGCCGGAGAACGCATGCCGACCAGCGCCAGCCAGTAGTTGCCATCGGACGCCAGGTTGATGTTGTCGGGATAGCCCGGCAGGTCGGCGATGACCATCTCGACCTGCCCGGCCTTCGGGCCGTCGAACCAGTAGCGCTTGACGCAGCAGCCCCAGGTTTCCGCGAACAGGATGGATTGCCCGTCGCTGGCGATAGCGATGCCGTTGGGGAACTTGAGGTCGCGCAGGACCGTGCGCGTCGAGTTGTCGCGTGGGTCGTAGCAAACGATGCGGCCGTTGCCGCGTGCCTCGAGTCCATCGACCGGCCACTCGTCCATTTCATAGCGAACCGTGGCCTCGCTGAAGAACACGCGGCCGTCGTCGGCAATGTCGAGGTCATCGGCCAACCGTAGCCGACTGTCGTCGTTGATCGAACTCCAGCTGCGGTTGGTTTCGTCGGTGACGCGCTCGACCTTCTGCTGCGGCGTGACTCGATACAGGCCCATTCCGCCAACGCAGACATAGAGGTTGTCTTGGCGGTCGAAAGCCATGCCGAGCGGTTGGCCGCCGATGTGCGCGAAGATTTCCATGCGCTCGTAATCGGGCGCAAAGAAACGGATGATGTCGCCGTGCCGGGAGCCCGCGTAAATATTGTCCTCACGATCGAGGATGACGTCTTCAGGCGCCTCAATGCGTCCGAGCCCGATGAGCGTTACGTCACGCAGTTTATTGTTCAGCGCATAGCGGCCTGCGGCCTCCTCGCTGCAGTCCGGCGCGTCGCCAAGCTTGTGATATGTCGGGCTGATGTAGACCTTGCTGATGATGCGCTGCCGGTTTTTCAGCCAGCGCACATCGATCACGGCCGCCAGCACCAGAATGGCTGCCAGCACCATGCGGATGACACCGCCGGGCGCCGACATCGAGGTCAGCCCGTTGGTAATCAGCAGAACCAGCAGCGTGCCGACCATTGCCTTGGTGACCGAGCCGCGACCGCCGCCAAGGCTGATACCGCCGAGCACGGCGGCCGTCAGTACCAGCACCTCCATGCCGACACCGATGTCGGCCCCCGCGGTGGCGAGTCGCGACGCGAAGAAGCAGCCGCCCGCACCAGTAAGAATGCCGCAGCCCACATAGCACAGCGCCACCGTGCGCCGCACCGCGATGCCGCCGTTGTAAGCCGAGCGACGCGAGCCGCCGATGGCCATGATGTGCCAGCCGAGGCGCAGCCGGGTCAGCAGCAAGTGCCCGCCGATGGCCGCGACGGCATAGACCCAGGCGACTGTCGGCAGGCCGAGAAAGGTGCCATCGCCGAGAAAATTCCACACCACCGAATCGGGCAGATTGCCGGCGATCTCGGTCGAATACTGCATGCTCAAAATCTCGTACACCGACCTGAAAATGATCAGCGTGATGAGCGTTGTGAGAAACGCGCGCAGCCGTAGATAGCCGATCAGCAGGCCGTTGATGGCGCCGAGAAAGGCGCCGCACACCAGCGTTCCGAGGACCGCGAAACCCACCGGCCACTTGAGCACATGCATCAGCATGAGCGCGCAGAAATTGGTCAGAGCGAACATCGACCCGACCGACAGGTCGATGCCGCCGACGATCATCACCAGCGCCATGCCCAGGACGATCAAGCCGATCTCACCGGCCTGTCGCAAGGTGTCGGCCAGCACGCCCGGCGTATAGAAGTTGCCGATCAATCGCCCGGAGGCGATGACGACGGCGATGAGCAGCAGCACCGGGATGGCGGTCTCGGTCCATCGCTTGGACAGGATCTCGCCGACCCAGTGATCGGGCCAGTAGCGGTAGCGCAGCCGCGTCAGTGTTTCATTCATGGCAAGAACGCAGCCGGTCGCGTTACTTGCTCGCAGTCAGTTTCCAGCAAGTGCCTTCGGCGCTCGCGTTGTCCTTGGTAATGGGCACCAGCGTCGTGTAGATGTTCTGTTTGGCGGAGCCGGGCTTGATGCCGTTCTGCACCAGCCACTTGATCATGGCGGCCATGTTGCTGGCCTGGGTCGGCACGTCGTAGCTGATGTCGGAATCGAAAGCGCCCGACTTCACCTGGTCGCAAGCGCCCTTCTGCTCGCCACCGCCCGACGTCGCGAGAAACACCTTGCCGGTAAGACCGGCTTCCTTGACTGCGGCAGCGGTGCCGATGTCCATTCCGTCCCAGAAGCCGATGATGCCGCACAGGTCGGGGTTTTGCTTCAGCACCGTCTGCGTGAGCGCCTTGGCCTTGGCGGCGTCCCAGTCGGCCGCCTGGTTCGACACGACCTTGATCTGCGGATTTTTGGCCAGCACGTTCTCCACTCCCTTGAGCGTGTAGGCGCTGGTGGCGGCTGTCGGCGCGCCCTGCACGATGGCTATCTTGTTCGACTTGCCCTTGCACGCCGCCACGACGGACTCGGCATTGCGCTCGCCGACATCGACCCAGTCGGCGCCCACGAAGACGGTTGAGGGCTGCACCGAGCGCATGTTGATCTGCACCACGTAGATGCCTTCGTTCTCGGCCTTGGCGATAAGTTTGGCGTAGGTAGCGACGTCGGGGTTGTGAATGACGATAACGGCCGGTTTCTCGGCGATGAGCGCGGTGAAGGCCTGCGCGCCGGAGTTGGTGTTCCAGTTGGGGTCGCGCGCAACGACCTTCATGCCCGAAGGCTCGAGCTCCTTCTTCAGTCCGTTGTACCAACCCTGCGCCAGATCGAAGCCCATCGCCACGGGAATGAAGCCGACCGTCTTTCCGTCGAGCGATTTTTTGTAGCCGTCACGGAAGGGTTCGTCCAACCCTTTACCTTGCGCCAACGCGTATTGCGCGGTGGTTAGGCCCAGGGCAAGGCAAGCGACGGTCGCGATTTTTTGTCCGAGATGCATGCTGTGTCTCCTTCATTTGTATTTAAGAACAGCGCCAATGGATGCCTGGCGCGGGGCACTAACGGGACTTTTAAAAAGCAATTCGTGGAGGTCAGATGTCGCCCTGCTGGGCGGTCTCCTCGTTGCGCGGATTGAAGGCCGAGTCGACCAAAATGGCGACCAAGAGCACCACGCCCTTGACGATGTTCTGCACCGAGTAAGAGATGTCGAGAATGGTCATGCCGTTCAGCATGGTTCCGATCAGCAGGGTGCCGATGATCACGTTGAGCACGCCGCCGCGACCGCCGGAAAGTCCGATGCCCCCGAGCACAACGACCAGCACCACGTCGTAAATCATGGTCGAGTTGAAGATACGTGTCGGCATGCTGTTGACCGACGCCGCCATCACGATGCCGGCAAAAACGCCGATCAATGCCGCCATGACGTACTGCAACACGACGATCGGCCGGGTCGGCAAGCCGGTGGCGCGCGCGCCGAAGGGGTTGTCGCCGATGGCGTAAATGAAGGCGCCCGCGCGCAGCCGTTTCAAAAACAGTGCGAGCCCCGCCGCAGCGATGCCGAACATGACGACCGGCATCGGCAGGCCGGCAAACGTGCCACGCCCCATCCAGGCGATCGAGTCCATATTGCTCGGCCATTGCACCACTTCGAGTTGAAAGAAGAACGCCTGGCCCAACCCCGCGAGAAACAAGCCCGATGCCAGCGTGGTGAAAAGGGACGGCACTTCGGCGTACGCGATGAGCCAGCCGTTGACCAGCCCGAACGCCAGCGACAACCCGACGGCCAGTGCGCAGGCGGCAGGCAAGGTCACGCCGTTTTGCATCAGCTGCAGCAGCAGCCCCGACGGCACCGCGAGCGCCGCGATCATCGAGATGTCGATGCCACGTCCGATGACGACCACCGACATACCGAGCCCGAGGATGCCGAGGATGGCGACGTTCTGCAGCAGCGTGAGCAGGTTGTCGACCTGCGCGAAGCCGGGCAACAGGAGCGCGAAGCCGAGAAACATCAGCACGAACAATACGAAGACGATGCTCTGCTGCGAGATGTGGATTTTTTTCATCGATGGCTTTGTGACGAGTTCCAGCTCAGGTCATGGCGACATGCAACGAATCGCGCAGCGCACGCTTCATGACCTTGCCGTTCAGGTTGCGCGGCAGCGGCTCGGTGCCGATGGTCCAGGTTTCCGGCACGGCGTAGTCGGAAAGGCGCTCGGTGCTGAAAGCCTGCAGTGCCGCAGCCTGTGTCGACGCATCCAGTTGCCGCACGCAAACGAAGGCATGCACGCGCTCGCCGAGCACGGCGCACGGCACGCCAACCAGAGCGACCTCGATCACCTCCGGGTGCTCGGTGATCGTGTTCTCGGCGGCAGCGCAAAAGATCTTGTAGCCACCACGGTTGATGACGTCCTTCCTGCGATCGAGGATGCGCACGAAGCCTTCGGCATCCATGCTGCCGATGTCGCCGGAGCGCCAGTAGCCGCCCTTGAATTCGCTTGCGGTGGCGGCCTCGTTGCGCCAGTAGCCCTGCGACACCATCGGGCCGGCGATCCATATCTCGCCAGCCTCGCCGCGTGGCACTTCATTGCCGTCGTCGTCGACGATGCTGATCTCGCCACACGACACAGCCAGGCCGACACTGTCTCGATGCTGCGATGTCTGGCCGGGCGGCATGATGGTCGCCGGTGAACAGGTCTCCGTCGACCCGTAGGCGTTCATCAGCGTGAGGTTGGGCAGGCGCTCGGCCATCGCCTCGATGCTGGCGGAAGGCATGGGCGCGCCGCCGAAGGCGCCGATGCGCCAGTGATGCAGGTCGTGCTCCTGCAGGTTTGGCAGCAACAGGCACAGGTTGTACATGGCCGGCACCATGATCGTGTGAGTCATGCGCTCTTCGGATGCGAGGCGCACGAACTCGCTGGCCTTGAAGGGCGGCATCAGGACGACGCAGCCCTGCGCATGGAGCATGGTGTACAGCTCGGCCACGAGACCAGTGACATGGCTCAGCGGCACCGCGACCACGCTGCGGTCGTCAGGCCCGAGTCCCATGGCCTGCACGAAGTGCATCACCGAATGCACGATGTTGAGGTGACTCAGTATCGCGCCCTTCGGCTTGCCGGTGGTGCCCGAGGTGTAGAGCAACACGGCCAGATCGTCTTCGGCACTCTCGTGGGGCTGCACGAGCGGCTGCGCCTGCATGAGATCGCTGAAGAGCTCGAACCCTTCCCTGGTTCCACCGACCACGAAGCGGTGCTGCAGTGACCGCAGGGCTACCGGTGCCGGCACGAATTCAGCGAGGTTCCGGCTGCACACCAGCGCGATTGCCTCTGCATCGTTAAGTGAATATTCGATCTCGGCGGCACGGGCTCGCGAGCTGATGGGCACGGCCACCGCGCCTAACCATGCACAGGCATAGACGACGATCACGAACTCGGCGCTGTTGTCCATGAAGAGCGCCACACGGTCGCCAGGGACGATGCCTCTTTGCTTGAGGCCGGCCGCGCACTTGCAGACTGCGTGATGCAACCCGCGCCAGCTAAGCCGCAGCGGCCCGATGACCAACGCCTCGGCATCGGGGCGTGTCGCGAGCACGTCGGCCAGCAACTGCGCCACATGCACGCGTCGCGGCGTGAAGCAGCGCACCACGCGGTTGCCAAAATGAACTTCACGACGCATCTCCGACATGGTTTCTCCCCAGGGGCCCGGTTGTGCGCGCGACGGCACCGCAGCGCTGTTCTGCGACGGCGCGCTCAGCACGCCCCGCATGAGCATTTCGATGCAATGGCGCACCGCGTCTTCGAGGTTGTGGGCAGCGCGGTTCTCTGGCCGGTACCAACGGCCCACGCCGCTCAATGCGCCAACCACCGTGTAGGCCGCCATAGCCGCATCACCGGCGGCGATCCAGCCTTCGGCCATGCCGGCCTCGATCAGCGTGCGGAACTCGACATCGATCTCGCCCTTGAGCGCACGCAGCTCGCGCCGGCGCGGCTCCGACAGCGGGTCTTCGCCGATGCGGATCACACAAAGGCCGAAGTCGCTGGTCACGATGCCGGCATAGTTTTCCATCGCGGCACGAAGCCGCTCGCGGCCCGCGAGCCCGCGCTCGGTGGCCTCTTCGATGCAGGCACGCAGCGCGCCGAGCCCGCGGCGCACGCACTCGAACAGGATCTCTTCCTTGTTCGCGACGTAGTGATAAAGCGTCGGCTTGGTGACACCGAGGCTTTGCGCGATGTCGTCGAGCGAGGTGCCCTGAAAGCCGCGGTGCGTGAACAAGCGTGCCGCCGCGGAAAGCACTGCGTCGCGCTTGGCGCTGCGCGGCTGCTGCCTTTCACGGTCGTTTCGCCATGGCGAATCGGCGAGCTCGGTACCCATGCGACTCCTCGTCGATATGAAGCCATCGATGCGGTCGACCAACCCGAGGCGCCCTCGAACATACGAGGTTACCGGGCAGTAAGCATCCTGACTGGGCGCGAGTTTCTGCCGTTCGGTGACAGGTGCGTATTGTGATTTGCCCTTAGCTGCAGCGCAGCATCGAGCGATGCGTGCGAGATCGTCGCGCCACTATCAGTGGTGTATCGGCCGGGTGTTCCCGGTCGCAGGCTAGCGTGCGTCGCGTCGCGCCAGCAGCACGTTGCCGCCGGTCGTGTTGAACGAAATCGTTGGTGCGCTGAAGTCGCTCAACGGTGCGCCAAGGCCGATCTCGCCGCTGCCGTGCAACACGCACTCCTGCCGGCGCAAGGCGATCTCGCCACTGGCGCCTGCAGTGCCGTGAAACCGCACCCAGGTGCCGTAGGTGCTGACATCGACCAACACGCAACTGCCTTGCCGGGCCTCGATGCGCGCATGCAGCCGCGACACGCGCGGGTCGTTCACAACAAATTGAGCCTCGTCGACACGTCCCAGATGAATCGGCAACTCCGTCGCACGGAACATGGAGCGCACATCGAGCCAGGCCAATTCGATCTGGCCGAAGGTTGAGTCGGGCGCCTTTTGCGGTGCCAGCGAGGCCGGCATCGTCAGGAACTCCGAAACCTCTTCCTGCCAGTCGACGCGATGAACGATCGCCATCTCGTTGCGGCCGCGGATGTTGATCGGGCCCAGGTTGCGATGCCTGACGCTGCCGTCGTGCAACTGCTCGATCACCGAATCGGTGGCCCAGATCTGGCCCGGCCCGGCCAGGTCGCTCAGGCGAGAGGCCAGGTTGACGGCATCACCGTAGCAGTCGCCGTCGACCTCGACGATTTCACCGCTGGCAACACCGATCTGCAGGTCCATGCGCAGGGGTGCCGGCCAGACTGAAAGTCGCTTCTGGTGATTGCGCTGCATCTCCAGCACGGCCGCCGTGGCGGCTGGCCCGCTCTGAAATGTCGCGAAGACGCCATCACCTAACGATTTGACGACTCGCCCCCCGTGGGATTCGCATACTCCCCCGATCCACTGAGTGAGTCGCGTGACCGTTTCAGTCGCGCGTGCGTTTCCCATGGCCTCGAAGACCCGCGTGCTTCCGGTCAGGTCCGCGAAAACGACGGTGGTTTGAATGCCCATAGTGTGAATTTTTAGGTAGCGACGGCTATTTGATTATGGCAAAGCATTTGTTTTTAGGTATCGGCAATCGGCAACTTGTGCCCTCGATGCAGCAGCCGATCGGCTTGCGCTCCCAAACGGGATTCGAAATACGAACTTCTTGCCGCGGCCGGATGGAATCGGCCGGCACCGCGCCGTCGGCACCTGAAAACTAAAACTAATGTATCCACTCTTGGGAAAGCGCTTGAACAGTTTCGTGAAGTATGTTGTTTTTAATGATGAAAATTTGTGTCCGGGCTTGTGCCGACGCTTGACGGCCTTTAACGTACGTCCATCGAGTCTTCAGGCAATCAGCTCCCGCGTCATGGTGTCCCCAAGCAGCTTTTTTCGACTTTTGTCCTTTCCCGGCATTGGCTGGAGCCGCTCTGCCGACCGTAAAACCGGGCGGATTCGCACGGCAATGCTGTCGTTACTGCAAGTGCACACTGGTCAAAACGTTCAGCGCCTGATGCAACGGGTGCGGTTTGCCGAAGATGTCGAAGCGCTCTGGTACCTCCGACAAGACTTGTTGGCTGCGCTTAGCGAAGCCGACGGCGAACTGGAAGCGCGCCGTCAGGTCAAGCAAATCAATTGCATGTTCAAAGGCGGGCTGCCCAACACGATGGGCCCGCGCGTTCACCAGCGCTTCCCGGTCTGAGCAATCAGACCCGGATTGACCTTTAAAGGTCAATGAGCGTGGTGGTGATGGTTATCTTGGTGCCGATGGCCCCACACCAAAAAGACATCTCTTCCATCGGCCGCCATTTCGACTTTGGCACCGACAGGCAGCATCACCTTGGTCGGCACATGACCGAACGGTAGCCCCGTCAACACTGGGATCTTCAACAAGCCGCGCAGCCGCGTCACCACGGCTTGCAGGTCGAAACCGCGGTCGTAGCCGGGAATCTTGCGCATGCCGGTGAACTGGCCCAACACAATTGCTTTTTGCCGCGCCAACACGCCAGCGTGGCGCAACTGGTCAAGCATGCGTTCGATGCGGTAAGGATGCTCGTTCACGTCCTCGACAAACAACACGCCCTTATCGACTGCCGGAAAGTACGGCGTGCCGAGAAGGCTGGTCAGCACGCACAGGTTGCCGCCCCACAGCGTGGCGCCATGAATGCTTTTGAAGGGCGCCGCCATGGCAGCCGCATCGCGCACAGGGACGCGCCAGCCCGTGCCCTCTCCCTGACCGCTGGTGAAGTCGCCGAAGCAGTCCTCCATGATGTCGTCCGGCCCGGCCTCGGCTCCGAAGTCTTCTCCCACCGCGGGTCCGGCCCAGGTCACGGCACCGGTCTTCGCGAACAGTGCAATTTGCAGTGCGGTGAAATCGCTCAACCCAACGAACTCCGTGCCGCGCTCGACAGCCTTTGCGATCGCCTTGTAGGGAATGGCGTCGAGGATGCGCGTCAGGCCATAACCACCGCGCGAGATAAGTGCCACGTCGGCATGGCTCTCTGCGGCACGTGCGATGGCCGCGAGTCGCGTGGCGTCGTCACCTGCGAAGCGCTGGTGCACGCTCAGGGCGGCTTCATCGATTTCGACTTCGTAGCCCAGCGTCTTGAGCCGCGCAACACCGCGTTTGAATGCAGCACGGTCGCGCACCGTGCTGGCGGGGGAATAGATATAGATGTGTTTTGTCACCCGCGGAAGTATCCCATCGCGTCTTGCACCAGTTGCAGCGCCTGCGACGGGCTCGGGCCAGAAGATGCAGCCATATTGCATGCTGGAGACGTCACTGGAAGCCTCGCAAGGGCCCTCAGTGCGGCCTCGTGGCCGCTATCGGGGAACGGCGCGTGCCAGGCGTCCGCTACGGCCTCGCCGCCTTCGGGCACCTTGAGCAAGCCCACGAACCGGCGTGGCAGTGCGTCCGACAACAGCGTTGCAAGGTCGGTTGCTGCCGCGCTGTGCACCAGCAACACCGGACCCGGCCGCAAGCGGTCCAGCCATTCGAGCAACACGGTGCGATGCCAGGCGAGCCGATGAACCGACTCGCGCTTGGGCTTGTCACTCATGCCGAAGCCGATGAGGTCGGGCGCCAACATGCGCGGCCCCGATGCGGCAAGCAGATGCCTGAAAAGGTAGCTCCACTCGCCGCAGCCGTGCAGGCACAGCAACGTAGGCTTCGGTTGCGCCGGCGCCGTGTCGACGTAGTGCATGCGCCAGCCATGCAAGCTCGGGATATCGTCGATCCAGCGACGTATGAAAGGGTAGTCAGTCAGACCGGTGAAGCGCTCTGGCGGCGTGCGCAGTGCATCGTCGCGAAGCGGTTCAGCGCTCTCGCGCGCGGCATCGCGGCGCTGGCGGAAGAAGTGCTGCAGCAGTGCGCTGCACTGCGCTTGGAGCACGCCGCCCACTACACGCGTTCGATGGTTCAGACGTGGCTCGTCAAAGAGATTGACAACCGACCCGGCAGCGCCGGTCTTCAAGTCGGCCGCGCCGAACACGACACGCGCGAGCCGTGCATGAAGCATGGCACCCGCGCACATCGCGCAAGGTTCGAGCGTCACGAAAAGTTCGCACCCATCGAGCCGATAGTTGCCGAGTGCCATCGCGCCGGCACGTAGCGCGTTGATCTCGGCGTGCGCGCTTGGATCCTGCTGAGCGACCGGGGCATTGCGGCCTTTTGCGACCAGCGCACCGTCTTTCACGAGCACCGCACCCACTGGCACTTCGCCTGCATCGGCGGCAGCTTGCGCCTCGCTCAATGCGAGCGCCATCCAGTCTTCGTCGGTCATAGGTCGTCGCTGCAAAACGAGGTCTGGGTGCGAATGACTTCGCCGATTGTCCGCATGGATTTCAGTTGTCATCCAGCATCTTGCGCGGCGTTTGCATCGCCGCGTCGATGGCCTGCTTGTACTGCTGCTGAACTTGCTGACTCCGCTCGCGTGCGTTGGCCGGCGCAGTGTCGGCGGCAGGCGCTTGCGCGTCGGTAACTGCCTTAGGCGCTGGCAAGACCGGCGCGGCGATCGTCGCGAACTGCTTTTTTGCCAGCAGGCCAACGATCACGAGGGCCAGCAGCAAGCCGACCAATCCGAAAACGCGCATGTCAACTCTCCTTCCGTCATCACTGCTTCACTTACTCTCGGTCATGCCCTCAAGCGACTTCGGTCGTGTTCATGCCCAACCGCACCATCCACGCGGCAAGCGCTTGTTCATCCGGCGTCCCAGCAGTGAAGCGTGAATACATTTCAGGATGGGCTTCGCGCCGGTGCTGATTGAGCTTGAGCTTGCACTGTAGATCCGTCACCCGCAGCGTGAAGCCGACGATGCCGGCCAGCATCTTCTGCTGAAAGTCCTCGCCCAGGTCGTTCCACTGTTGCGCATAGGCCGGTTCATGCTCGGCGATGAGCTTTTTCAGCAACACGTCTTTGGCGGCTGGCTCGGTCACCAGCGCCGCCTCCACTTTGCAGTGCACCGCGAGGTAGTTCCAGGTCGGCACGCGGGCCAAGTCGGGATACACAGCGGGCGACATGTAGGCATGTGGCCCGAGAAAAGTCACGACGGCCTGGGGTCGCGCTTGAAGGTAGCGCCAGTGCGGATTCGGCTTTGCACAGTGCCCGAGCAAAACGATCGCGCCGTCTTCGTGCTGCTCCGCGACCAGCGGCAGATGCGAGACAAACGGCAAGCCATCGTCATCGTTCGAGATCAGGCTGGCGAACGCGTTGGCGCGCATCAGCTCGATAGCGATCACAGGGTCCTTGGTATTGAATTGGGGCGGCAGGTACATGGAACGGCTATGGATCGATGCTTGTCATCAATCGTTTTCGATAGAGGCCACTCATCGATAGCAAACGAATGTCCGCGAAATGCGGCGAATCATTCCCACTCCATCATCAATTAGGTCCTCAAACCCGCATGGTTAAAGGGCTTTAAGGTGATTGAGATACGGCTTTACCGTCGCTTTTACCGACAAAACGCTATCCCTTTTGTTGGCGCGGAAGATGGAGCGATTTGCGGGGAAGCGGCGTTTTCAACCCAATGATCAATCATTGAAAGGATACACAACATTGGGCGATGTTGCAGCGCGATCGGGCTTGGCGATTGAAGCCCCCTGCCCCAGTGACTACCACCGTAGAGATCACGTTATAAGTTCGGGCCCATGAGACCGACGCCAGTCATGCGATACGTCAAGCCAAAAGCAAACGCGCAAGTCAGTGACTTACGCGTTTAGGTGATTTTTCAACGTGCTCAGAAATACTCTAGGGCGTGGACACATCCCCGCCGGAGTGGCCGTTGTGATGCGATTTTCGGCGAAGCTCCCTTCTTGAACCCTCGATCCCCCACCATGAATGCTTCCAGCATGTGCGGAATCAGTGCCATCGCATTCACCACCTCGCCATAGGTCTGTCCTGGTCAAGTTATTTCGCACACCTCGATAGGTTGTGTGATTGCCGATTGATGTTGGCGCCGGCCGAAAATTGACCCAGCGGGGATGCGGATAAAAACTTGGACTAGGTTTATGCCGTTAGTCCAAGACTCTCTCGGTATTCGATGGGGCTGAGAGAGCCGAGGGAGATCTTGATCCGCTTCTCGTTGTACCAGCGGATGTACGAATTTACTTCTTTGAT
>JANXTS010000081.1 GCA_025352265.1 Variovorax sp.
AACCATCGAGGCTAGGCGTGGCGCGTCTCAAAAGTTTTGACGCGGGACAACATGAGACGCAACGACCCCAAAGAAAAAGCCCGGAGGGTCCGGGCTTTTTCTTGCTGCTTCAGCGTATTTTTTTGGAGGCGCGACCCGGAGTCGAACCGGGCTACACGGATTTGCAATCCGTTGCATAACCGCTTTGCTATCGCGCCAAAAAGATCTGCTCGAAATTTAACCTGCGAAAAAAAGGGAAGCATATAGCTTCCCTTTTTTAAATACTGGAGCGGGATAAGAGACTCGAACTCTCGACCTCAACCTTGGCAAGGTTGCGCTCTACCAACTGAGCTAATCCCGCGTTTCGAGTCTCGGATTATATAGCAGCTTTTAGCTCTCTGGCAAGTCGCGATCAATGTTTGATAGAGCCTTCTGTGGGTGCAGCAGCCGGCTGGGCAGAACGCTGCTTGGCCAACTCTGCCACCGCCGCCGCGGACGCGGCGACTTCTTCGTCGGACAACGGCGTCAGCATTCTCTCCAGTGCGATCTCGAGCACCTTGTCGATCCACTTCACCGGGACGATCTCGAGCCCGTTTTTCACGTTCTCGGGAATATCCTGCAGGTCTTTGGCGTTCTCTTCAGGGATGAGCACCGTCTTGATGCCACCACGCAGGGCAGCAAGCAACTTTTCCTTCAAGCCGCCAATGGCGGTCACTTCCCCGCGCAAGGTGATCTCGCCGGTCATAGCGACATCGCCACGCACCGGGATGCCCGTCAACGCCGACACGAAGGCCGTCGTCATCGCGGCACCGGCGCTCGGGCCGTCCTTCGGCGTTGCACCATCTGGCACGTGGATATGGATGTCGCGCTTCTCGAACATCTCGTCCTTGATGCCCAGGCGACGCGCCCGGCTGCGCACCACGGTGCGTGCGGCCTCGACCGATTCCTTCATGACATCGCCGAGCGAGCCAGTGCGCGTGATAACGCCCTTGCCAGGCATCGTCACCGCTTCGATCGTGAGCAGATCGCCGCCCACTTCGGTCCAGGCGAGACCGACGACCTGGCCGACCTGGTTTTGCTTTTCTGCCAGCCCAAAGCTGTACTTGCGCACGCCCAGAAAGTCGTTCAGGTTGCTGCCGTCGACGGTCACCTTAGGCGTCATCTTCTTGAGCAGCAGGCCCTTCACCACCTTGCGGCAGATCTTCGACAGCTCACGCTCGAGAGAACGCACGCCGGCTTCCCGTGTGTAGTAGCGCACGATGTCGCGCACCGCTTCTTCGGTGATCAGTAGCTCCTCGTCCTTCACGCCGTTGTTCTTAAGCTGCTTGGGCAGCAGGTACTTCAGCGCGATATGCGTCTTTTCATCTTCGGTGTAGCCGGAAAGACGAATGACCTCCATCCGGTCGAGCAGTGCCGGCGGGATGTTCATCGAGTTCGACGTCGCCACGAACATCACGTCGGACAAGTCGAAGTCGACCTCGACATAGTGGTCGCCGAAGGTGTGGTTTTGCTCCGGATCGAGCACTTCGAGCAGTGCGCTCGACGGGTCACCGCGGAAGTCGGTGCCCAGCTTGTCGATTTCGTCGAGCAGGAACAACGGGTTCCGCGTGCCGATCTTGTTCAGACCCTGCAGCACCTTGCCGGGCAACGCTCCGATGTAAGTGCGGCGATGCCCGCGAATTTCGGCCTCGTCACGCATGCCGCCCAGGGCCATGCGGGTGTACTTGCGGCCGGTCGCCTTCGCGATCGACTGCCCGAGCGAGGTCTTGCCGACGCCCGGAGGGCCGACCAGGCACAAGATCGGCGCCTTGACCTTGTCGACGCGCTGTTGCACCGCGAGATATTCCAGGATGCGGTCCTTCACCTTGTCCAGACCGTAGTGGTCCTCGTTGAGCACCGCCTCAGCGTTGGCGAGGTCGTGCTTGATCTTGGTCTTCTTGCTCCACGGCAGGCCGACCAGCACGTCGATGTAGTTGCGCACCACCGTGGCTTCAGCCGACATGGGCGACATCAACTTGAGCTTCTTCAGCTCGCTCTCGGCCTTCTTCAGTGCCTCTTTCGGCATCTTGGCGAGCTTGATCTTCTTCTCGATCTCCTCGATGTCAGCGCCGTCTTCGCCTTCACCCAACTCCTTCTGGATCGCCTTGACCTGTTCGTTCAGGTAGAAGTCGCGCTGATTCTTTTCCATCTGGCGCTTCACGCGGCCACGGATCTTCTTGTCGACGTTCAGGATGTCGACTTCGCGTTCGAGTTGGCCGTACAGATTTTCAAGGCGCGCCTTGATTTCGTCGAGGTCGAGCACAGCCTGCTTGTTGTCGAGCTTCAGCGGCAAGTGCGCAGCGATGGTGTCCGCCAGGCGGCCCGGGTCGTCGATGCTGGAAATCGACGTAAGGATCTCGGGCGGAATCTTCTTGTTGAGCTTCACGTACTGGTCGAACTGCTGCATCACCGCGCGGCGCAACGCTTCGACTTCGGTGCCCTTGGCGGCGCCTTCGACCGCTTCGATCGGGCTCACGTTGGCCGAGAAGTGGGTCTCACTGTCGTCGATGCGGTTGACGCGTGCGCGTTGCTGGCCTTCGACCAGCACTTTCACGGTGCCGTCGGGCAGCTTGAGCATCTGCAAGATAGTCGATACGCAACCGACCTCGAACATATCTTCGACAGAAGGCTCATCCTTGGCCGCGGCCTTTTGCGCAACCAACATGATGCGGCGCTCGGACTCCATCGCGAGTTCTAGCGCCTTGATGCTTTTGGGTCGACCCACGAAAAGCGGGATGACCATGTGAGGAAACACCACGACGTCACGCAGCGGCAGCAGCGGTAAGTCGAGTGCGTCGGAGGGCAAGGGAATATGACCGGACATGGAAATCCTATTAGGCCTTTTTCGCTGCTTCGCGATACACGAGCAGCGGAGGCTTGTTTTCATCGATGGTCGATTCCTCGACCACCACCTTGTCGACATTGGTCGTGTTCGGCAATTCGAACATGGTGTCGATCAACGACTGTTCAAGGATCGAGCGAAGTCCGCGGGCGCCCGTTTTGCGTGCCACCGCCTTGCGTGCAATCGCTCTCAACGCCGCCGGACGGATCTCCAGATCGACGCCTTCCATTTGCAGCAGCTTGGTGAACTGCTTGACGACCGCATTCTTCGGTTCGGTCAGGATCTGCACCAACGCGTCTTCGCTGAGCTCAGCCAGCGAGGCGATCACCGGCATCCGGCCGACGAGTTCCGGGATCAGGCCGAACTTGATCAAGTCTTCAGGCTCGACTTCGCGGAATACGTCGGTCAGGCTGCGTTGTTTCTTGCTGCGAACAGCCGCGCCAAAGCCGATGCCGGAAGCCTCGGTGCGATTCTCGATAACCTTCTCGAGGCCGGAGAACGCGCCGCCGCAAATGAACAGGATGTTTGTCGTGTCGATCTGCAAGAAGTCCTGATTCGGGTGCTTGCGACCGCCTTGCGGCGGCACACTGGCCATCGTGCCTTCGATGAGCTTCAGCAGCGCCTGCTGGACGCCCTCGCCCGACACATCGCGTGTGATCGACGGGTTGTCCGACTTGCGCGAGATCTTGTCGATTTCATCGATGTAGACGATGCCGCGCTGTGCCCGCTCGACTTCGTAGTTGCAGCTCTGCAGCAGCTTCTGGATGATGTTCTCGACGTCTTCCCCGACATAGCCGGCCTCGGTCAGCGTCGTGGCATCGGCCATCACAAAGGGCACATCGAGCATGCGCGCCAATGTTTGAGCCAGCAGCGTCTTGCCCGAACCGGTAGGGCCGATCAGCAGGATGTTGCTTTTTGTGAGTTCGACTTCCTCGCCCTTGGACTTTTCCTTGTGGCGCAGGCGCTTGTAGTGGTTGTACACGGCCACCGACAGCATGCGCTTCGCAGGCTCCTGGCCAATGACGTAGTTGTCGAGGTTCGTCTTGATCTCGAGCGGTGTCGGCAGATCGTCGCGGGCGTCGCGTGCTTCTTCACCGGCGGGCAACTCATCCCGGATGATTTCGTTGCAGAGGTCGATGCACTCATCGCAAATGAAGACCGACGGCCCCGCGATCAGCTTCTTGACCTCGTGCTGGCTCTTACCGCAGAACGAGCAGTAGAGCGTTTTTTCGCCGGAAGAGCCTTTTTTGTCGGCCATGCAGGTGCCTCGTAACTGGGATTCATCAATGATAACGAAACAAAAACGGCGTTCCCCGTGTGGGAAACGCCGTTCGTTGCCGTGGCGCGTCAGCGCCGTGAACGGTTACACACCGCGTTTGGAAATAACCTGGTCGACCAGACCGTACTCCTTGGACTCGTCGGCCGTCAGGAAGTAGTCGCGCTCGGTATCGCGCTGAATCTTTTCTAGCGGTTGACCAGTGCGCTCCGCAAGGATGCGGTTCATTTGCTCGCGGGTCTTCAAAATATCGCGCGCATGAATCTCGATATCGGTTGCCTGACCGCGTGCACCGCCCAGCACCTGGTGAATCATGATCTTCGAATTTGGCAACGAGAAGCGCTTGCCCTTTTCACCGGCTGCCAACAGGAACGCGCCCATGCTGGCCGCGAAGCCGATGCACAGGGTGGAGACATCGGGCTTAATGAACTGCATCGTGTCGTAGATCGCCATGCCGGCACTTACGCTGCCGCCAGGCGAGTTGATATAGAACGAAATGTCCTTGTCCGGGTTTTCGCTCTCGAGGAAAAGCAACTGCGCCACCACGAGATTGGCGGTTTGGTCGTTGACCTCGCCCACCAGGAAGATCACGCGCTCTTTCAGCAACCGCGAATAGATGTCGTAAGACCGCTCGCCGCGGCCCGATTGTTCGATGACCATCGGAACCATGCCGAGGCCTTGAATTTCTTGTGCGCTCATGAATTTGCTCTCCGAATAAGGGGTTCGTTCGTAATCCATCATTGACCTTCACTGACTGTACGCCTCAGTGAAATGGGGCTCGTACCGCAAAGCACAAGCCCCGTTTTCAGCCCCGCCCATGCAGAGTTGGCAGCTGTCAAGCAGCCAACACGCAGTTATGCGTTTTGCTGCGCCATCAGCTCGTCGAACGACACCGACTTGTCTGCGACCTTGGCCTTTCCGAGAACGAAATCGGTGACGTTGTTCTCGATGACAACGGCTTCGACATCGGCCAGGCGACGGTTGTCGCTGAAATACCAGCGCACTACGTCCGCTGGCTTTTCATAGCTGGCGGCGAGTTCGTCGATGTGGGCCTTGATCTGCTCCGGCTTGGCTTGCAACTCGTTGGCGCGCACCAGTTCGGCGACCACCAAGCCCAAACGCACGCGGCGTTCGGCTTGCGGGCGGAACACGTCATCGGGAATCGGTGCCTTGTCGGCGTCCTTGATGCCGCGCTGCTTGAGTTCGGCACGCGCGCCTTCGACCATGCGGTCGACTTCGGCTTGCACGCTGGAATTCGGCAGATCGAGCTCGGCGTTGGCAACGAGCGCCTCCATCACGGCGTTCTTGTTTCGCGCCAGCAAACGGAACTTCACTTCGCGCTCGAGGTTGCGCTTGATGTCGGCACGGAGCCCTTCGACCGTGGCTTCGGCAATGCCGAGCGACTTCGCCAGTTGTTCATTGACTTCAGGCAGATGCGTCGATTCGATCTTCTTCACGGTGACCATGAAGTCGGCCTGCTTGCCGGCCACATCCTTGCCGTGATAGTCGGCCGGGAACGACAGCGGGAAGGTGCGGCTGTCGCCAGACTTCAACCCGCGCACCGCATCTTCGAATTCTTTCAACATCTGGCCTTCGCCGATGATGAACTGGAAGTCTTCGGCCTTGCCGCCCTGGAAGGTCTCGCCTTCGATCTTGCCTTCGAAGTCGACCGTTACGCGGTCGTCGTCTTGTGCGGCGGCATCGATGGCGCGCTGCGCGAAAGTACGACGTTGTTTGCGGAGGATGTCGAGCGTTTTGTCGATCGAGTCGTCGCCGACGGCGGCCGTGATGCGTTCGACTTCGGCGCCCGCCAGGTCTTTGATCTTGACTTCAGGAAACACCTCGAAGATGGCGTCGAAAGCCAACTCACCTGCAGGCGACTCTTCCTTCTCGGTGATGCGCGGTTGGCCGGCCACGCGAAGCTTGGCTTCGTTCGCGGCTTGCGAGAAAGCCTCGCCGACCTTGTCGTTCATCACTTCGTAGTGAACCGAGTAGCCGTAGCGCTGGGCCACGACGTTCATTGGCACCTTGCCGGGACGAAAGCCATCCATCTTGACGGTACGAGCCAACTTCTTCAGGCGCGAGTCGACCTCGGACTGGATGGTGCTGGCCGGCAAGGTCAGAGTGATCTTGCGTTCGAGCTTTTCGAGGGTTTCAACGTTCACGGTCATCGGACTCTTCCTTTTGATGGGGTTTCTGGTGCGCGGGGCCGGACTCGAACCGGCACGTTCTTGCGAACGTCAGGACCTAAACCTGGTGCGTCTACCAATTTCGCCACCCGCGCGATCAGGTGAAATGGATGCAAAAACGGGCGGCCCCTGAAAAGCAAACCACCCGTCGAAATCGGTCAGCCGCCGAGTTTAAACGCTAACCGGGTCGCCCACTTGCGGGTTTGGTAGCGGCTTGTGTGGCGGCTGTTCTGCTCCCCTGCCGGCGTGCTCCGGCTCGCGCTTGACTCTGAACGCCGCCGCGTACATCGCTGGCAGCGCCAACAAGGTGAGCACGGTCGCCACGATCAGTCCGCCCATGATGGCGACCGCCATCGGGCCCCAGAACACACTGCGCGACAGCGGAATCATCGCCAACACAGCAGCCGCGGCGGTCAGCACGATCGGCCGCAGTCGCCGCACAGCCGACTCGACGATCGCGTCCCAGGCAGGTACTCCCGCCGACCGGTCGCTCTCGATCTGGTCGATCAGAATGACCGAATTGCGCTGGATCATGCCCATCAACGCGATCACGCCGAGCAGCGCCACGAAGCCGAATGGCCTGTTCAGCAGCAGCAAAGCAGCCGACACGCCCGCAATGCCCAGTGGTCCGGTGATGAACACCAGCAACGACCGGCTGAAGCTGTGCAACTGCAGCATCAATAGCGTGAACACCAGAAACAGCATGATCGGCACGCCGACCACGATCGACGACGATCCCTTGCTGCTTTCTTCGACCGCGCCTGCGACCTCGATGCGATTGGCGCCCTGCCCGTCGGCCCGCCATTTCGCTTCGATCTCGCGCAGCTTCGGCAACAACTGGCTGGTTACGGTCGCACCTTGCAGGCCCTCGACGATGTCGCCCTGCACGGTGATGGTGTAGTCGCGGTTCTGGCGCCACATCACGCCCGGCTCCCAGGTGAATACCGGCCGGGCAATCTGCGTGAGCGGAATCGAGCGGCCCGATGTTGTCGGGATGTAGGCATTGCCAATGTCCGAAATCGCTTGGCGCTCGTCCGGCGACTGCCGCAGCACGATGTCGATAAGGCGATCGTTTTCGCGGTACTGGCCGACGTTGGTGCCGCTGAACATCGTCTTCGAAGCCTGCGCGATCGCCTGGCTCGTCACACCCAGGGCACGCGCCTTGGATTGGTCGATCTCGAGCCGGATCACCTTGACCGACTCGTTCCAGTTGTCGTTGACGCCGCGCATGTTGGCGTTTTCGCGCATCACGGCCTTGACCTCGTCGGCCTTGATGCGCAGCGTTGCCGGATCGGTGCCGATCACCCGAAACTGCACCGGGTATGCCACTGGCGGCCCATTGGGCAGGAGCTTGACGCGGCCTCGCACTTCGGGGAATTCCTGCGCCAGGATGGCCGGCAGCTTCACGCGGAGCAATTCGCGCTGATGCAGATCCTTTGTCAGCACGATCATCTGTGCGACGTTGCTTTGCGGGAAGACCTGATCGAGCGGCAGATAGAAGCGCGGCACGCCAGTGCCGATCCACGTCGCCACAGTCGCGACACTGGTTTCCTGCATCACGCGCTGCTCCGCCCGCTTGGCAATCGCTTCCGACGCGGCGAACGACGTGCCTTCCGGCGACCACAGTTCAACCAGGATTTCAGGTCGACTCGAATCTGGAAAGAACTGCTGCTGCACCTTGCCCATGCCGACGATGCCCAGCGCAAAAATGGCAACCGTCGCACCGATGGTGATCCACCGGTACTCCACGCACCAGTTCACCGTGCGGCGGAACGTGTTGTAGAAGGGCGAGTCGAACAGCTCGTGCGGTGGCGCGTCAGGATCGTGCGGCTTCACTTTAAGCAGCAACGTCCCCAGGTAAGGCACGAAATACACCGACACGATCCAGCTCAAAAGCAGTGCGATCACGGTCACCGCGAAGATCGCGAAGGTGTACTCGCCCGTCACAGACTTCGCGATGCCGATGGGCAGGAAGCCAGCCGCGGTGATCAAGGTGCCAGTCAGCATCGGCTTGGCGGTTACATCGTAGGCGTAGGTCGCAGCACGCACCTTGTCGTAGCCCTCCTCCATCTTCCGCACCATCATCTCGACCGCGATGATCGCGTCGTCGACCAGGAGGCCGAGCGCAATGATGAGCGAGCCGAGCGAGATCTTGTGCAGTCCGATGCCGAAGTAGTTCATCGCCAGGAAAGTCAGCGCCAGCACCAACGGAATGGTGATCGCCACCACCAACCCCGGTCGGATGTCGATATACCAGCCGAAGCGTCCGCCCTTGTGAAGCCCGAGCGCGATGAAGCTCACTGCCAGCACGATGGCCACGGCTTCGACCAGCACATCAATGAACTCGCTGACGGATTTGGCCACCGCCACCGGCTGGTCCTGAATCTGGGCAAGCTTCACGCCGGCCGGCAGTTGCCTGTCGATCTCGTTGGTCGCGATCTTCAGCGCCTTGCCCAGCGCGATGATGTCGCCGCCCTTGGCCATCGAGATGCCGAGTGCCACCACTTCCTTGCCTTGGTAGTGCACCTTGACTGTCGGCGGGTCGACATAGCCGCGATGAATGTCCGCAATGTCGCCCAGCCGCAACTGGTTGCCCGAGCTCCCGCGAATCGGCATGTCGCGCAACTGTTCGACACTGGTGAACTGGCCCGCCACCCGCACCTGCACCACATCCAGCGGCGACTGGATCGTGCCGGCCGGCTCGACCGCGTTTTGCGAGCCGATCTGCGCCAGTACCGCATTGAAGTCGAGCCCCAGTTGCGCCACGCGCTTCTGCGATACCTCGATGAACACCTTTTCGTCCTGCAGACCGAACTGCTGCACCTTGGAAACGTCTTTCACCCTCAGCAGGCGCTGGCGCACATCGTCGGCGAAGGTCTTGAGCTCGGACTGGCTGAAGCCTTCGCTTTCTAGCGCGTAGATCACGCCGAACACGTCGCCGAATTCGTCGTTGAAAAACGGGCCCTGAATGCCGCCGGGCAAGTT
>JANXTS010000024.1 GCA_025352265.1 Variovorax sp.
GTGCGCAGCAACCCGGCCGCCGGCAAGATCCTGGCGACCACGCTCGACTACCCGATGGTGATGGACACCGTCGGCTGCGCACCGACCTGGCTGAAGGCCAACGCCCGCGCGGCGCAGGCCCTGACCAACTCGTACTTCGAAGCGCTGGAGCTCATCAAGACCGATCCGACCCGGGCCAACGAACTGATGGGCTCGGCCGTCAAGCAGAGCGGCGAAGCTTTCGCCAAATCGTCGGCCTACCTGCGCTGGCAAGACAAGGCGGCGAATCAGAAGTTCTTTGCCGGCGAGCTCACGGCGTTCATGAAGGACGCCGAAAAAATCCTGCTCGAAGCCGGCGTGATCCGCAAGGCGCCGGACGACCTGTCGGTGACCTTCGACACCAGCTTCATCAAGTAGGCGGACGCCCGCCATGGATGCGACGTCTAACGTCGGACCTGCGCCCACACCGGCCGCGCTGCCGGCCACCCCGAGGGCAATTGCCGTCGCGGTGTCGTCGGCCAGGCGCCGGCCGCGCGCGATGGCGCCGCTCGAACCCGTCGGCCTGCGGGCGCGCTGGCTGCTCGGGGTCGGCTTCTTCATCGTCTTCGTCTGCGCGTGGGCCTTCTTCACGCTCGGCGGTTATGTCTCGCCCACCTTTCTCGCCAGTCCGATCGCGATGGTGAGAGAGGGCTACCTGCTCTTCACTGAATTCAACTTCATGCACGACATCGGCATGACGGTGTGGCGCGTCTTCGGCGGCTTCGTGCTGGCGGCGCTGGTGGCCGTGCCGCTGGGCATCGCGATGGGCGCCTACAAGCCGGTCGAGGCCTTCTTCGAGCCCTTCGTCTCGTTCTGCCGCTACCTGCCGGCCTCGGCCTTCATCCCGCTGCTGATTCTGTGGGCGGGCCTGGGCGAGACGCAGAAGCTGCTGGTGATCTTCATCGGCTCGGTATTCCAGATCATCCTGATGGTGGCCGTCACCGTGGGCAGCGCGCGGCGCGACCTGATGGAAGCCGCCTACACGCTGGGCGCCGACGGCCGCGGCATCGTCCGGCGGGTGCTGATCCCCGGCGCCGCGCCGGGCATTGCCGAAACGCTGCGCCTGGTGCTGGGCTGGGCCTGGACTTATGTGATCGTGGCCGAGCTGATCGGCTCGTCGTCCGGCATCGGCCACATGATCACCGACAGTCAGGCGTTGCTGAACACCGGCCAGATCATCTTCGGGATCATCGTGATCGGTGTCATCGGGCTGATCTCTGACTTCGCCTTCAAGGGCTTGAATCGGCGGCTGTTTGCGTGGAGTTCGCTGTGAACGAGCGCCCTCACCCCCACCCTCTCCCAGAGGGAGAGGGAGTCAAGCGAGAGGGAGCCGGAAATCAGTTGTCGATCCGTGGTGTCTCGCGCACTTTCAGCGGGCACCGCGGGCAGACGACGCAAGCCTTGTTGCCGGTTGACTTCGACGTCAGGCAGAACGACTTCGTCACCATCCTCGGCCCGTCGGGCTGCGGCAAGTCGACCTTGCTGCGCATCGTCGCGGGCCTCGACTTTCCGAGCACCGGCCAGGTGCTGCTCGACGGCCAGCCCGTGGACGGCCCGGGCGCCGATCGCGGCATGGTGTTCCAGAGCTACACCTTGTTCCCCTGGCTCAACATCGCACAGAACATCCGCTTCGGCCTGCGCGAGCGCGGCATGCCGGAAGCGCAGCAGAAAGAACGTGCCGACTATTTCATAGCCAAGGTCGGCCTGCGCAGTTTCGAGAAGCATTTTCCCAAACAGCTTTCAGGCGGCATGCAGCAACGCACGGCCATCGCGCGCGCGCTTGCCAACGACCCGAAGATCCTGCTCATGGACGAGCCCTTCGGCGCGCTAGACAACCAGACGCGCGTGCTCATGCAGGAGCTGTTGCTCGGCATCTGGGAGGCCGAGCGCAAGACGGTGCTCTTCGTGACGCACGACATCGACGAGGCCATCTTCATGGCGAACCGCGTGGCCGTGTTCAGCGCGCGTCCGGGCCGCATCAAAGCCGAGCTGGCTGTCGACTTGCCGCACCCGCGCCACTACACGGTCAAGACCACGCCCGAGTTCATGGCGCTGAAGGCACGGCTGACCGAAGAGATCCGGGCCGAGTCCCTGGCTTCGGTCGAGCACTGACGAGCACCGACACCGTGAAACGCGACCTGCCGTCCCTTGCACTCTACGAGCAGGTCAAGGAATACATCGTCCGCAAGATCCAGGACGGTTCCTGGCCGGCCGGGCATCGGCTGCCATCGGAGCATGAGCTGGTGGTGCAGTTCGGCATCTCGCGCATGACGGTCAACCGCGCGTTGCGCGAGCTGGTGACACAGGCACGCGTGGTGCGCGTGGCGGGCGTCGGCAGTTTTGTCGCTGAAAACAAGCCGCAATCGACGCTGCTGCAGATCGCCAACATCGCCAGCGAAATCCGCGCACGAGGCCACGACTACGGCTATCAGCTCATCACCGCCGAGCGCATGACGTCGCCTGCCGATGTGACGGCGTGGCTCGATTTGCGCTCGGGCGAATCGGTGTTTCACAGCGTCTGCCTACACCTCGAAAACGGCGTGCCGGTGCAACTCGAAGACCGTTACGTCAACCCGCGCGTGGTGCCCGATTACCTAGACCTGAACCTGTCCAACCTGCAGCCCAGCGAGTACCTCGTGCGCAACGTGCCGTTTGACCAGATCGAGCATCTGGTCGATGCCGTGCTGCCTACCGCCGAGCAGGCGGTGCGGCTCGCGATGCCCGCGGTTGAGCCTTGTTTGTTGCTCACCCGGCGCACCTGGACGCGCACCGTACCCGTCACGCTGGTGCGCTGCCTGCACCCGGCTTCGCGCTACCGCCTGGGCAGTCGTTTCAGCGCTGACGGCAACCCGCGTTCCGGATGAACCTCATGACCATCGAGCCCACTCTTCTCCTGCCCGGCCACGTCGATCTCGCGTTGTTGCGCCGCATTCATGCGGGCGGCGACATCACGCTGGCGCTCGACCCGTCGACCGCGCGAGGCATGGTCGCCGCGCGAGACGCGGTACGCCGCATCGTCGACAACGACGAAGTGGTCTACGGCATCAACACCGGCTTCGGCAAGCTCGCGAGCACGCGCATCGGCAACGACCATCTGGCGGAGTTGCAACGCAACCTGGTGCTGTCGCACAGCGTGGGCACCGGCGCGCCGCTCGATGCGGCGGTGGTCCGACTGGTGCTCGCGACCAAGGCGGTGAGCCTGGCGCGCGGCCATTCCGGCGTGCGCCCCTCGTTGGTCGATGCGCTTCTCGCGCTCTTCAACGCGGGCGTAACGCCGCACATCCCGGCCAAGGGTTCCGTGGGTGCTTCGGGCGACCTCGCGCCGCTGGCCCACATGGCTTGCGTGTTGATCGGCGAAGGCAAGGCGACGATGACGGACGGCCGCGTGGTCGACGGCGCTGAAGCGATGCGCAGCGTCGGACTCGACCCCTTCGTGCTCGGCCCGAAGGAAGGGCTCGCTTTGCTCAACGGCACGCAGGTGTCGACCGCACTCGCGTTGGCCGGGCTTTTCGGCGCCGAGAACGTTTTCGCATCCGCGCTGATGTCGGGCGCGTTGTCGCTCGAAGCCATCCAGGGCTCGATCAAGCCCTTCGATGCGCGCATTCACGCAGCGCGTGGACAGCTGGGGCAGATCGCCGTGGCAGCAGCGGTGCGTGCCTTGCTCGACGGCAGCGCGATCGTGCCGTCGCATGCGGACTGCGGCCGCGTGCAAGACCCGTACTCGGTACGCTGCATTCCACAAGTGATGGGCGCCTGCCTCGACAACCTGACGCATGCGGCGCGCGTGCTGGTCATCGAAGCCAACGCGGCATCGGACAACCCGCTGGTGTTCGTGGACACCGGAGAAGTGATTTCGGGCGGCAACTTTCATGCAGAACCGGTCGCGTTCGCTGCCGACATCATCGCGCTCGCCATCGCAGAGATCGGTGCCATCGCCGAGCGTCGCATCGCGCTGCTGCTGGACACTGGCTTGTCGGGCCTGCCGCCCTTTCTGGTACGCGATGGCGGGCTCAACTCGGGCTTCATGATCGCGCAGGTCACGGCGGCGGCGCTCGCGTCGGAGAACAAATCGCTCGCGCATCCAGCCAGCGTGGACAGCCTGCCGACCTCGGCCAATCAGGAAGACCACGTGTCGATGGCGACCTTCGCGGCGCGCCGGTTGGGCGACATGGTGGCCAACACGGCAGTCGTCGTCGGCATCGAGGCAATGTGCGCTGCGCAAGGCATCGAGTTCAAACGCAATCTCAAGAGCTCGCCCTTGGTCGAAGCCGAGTTCGCAACCATTCGCACCCGGGTCGCCTTCCTTGAACGCGACCGCTACCTCGCGCCCGACATCGAAGCCATGCGCCTGTGGGCGCTCGCGGCCGACCTGCCGCCGGCATTGACCGACATCCTTCCCAGTCACCGAAAGGCGCCGACACCATGAACGCACCCGACAAATTCATCGCCACTGAAGCCGCTTCGCCAGATTCAAAACCCGATCCGCGCCACGACTCGACCCGCGTGATCCGCGCCCCGCGCGGTAGCACGCTCACCTGCAAGAGCTGGCTGACCGAAGCGCCGTTTCGCATGCTGCAGAACAACCTCGACGCCGAGGTCGCCGAGCGCCCGCAAGACCTGGTCGTGTACGGCGGCATCGGCCGCGCGGCGCGCAACTGGGCCTGCTACGACCAGATCCTCGAATCGCTCAAAGTGCTGGAAGACGACGAGTCGCTGCTGATCCAGTCGGGCAAGCCGGTGGGTGTCTTCAAGACACACGAAAACGCACCGCGCGTGCTCATCGCCAACTCCAACCTGGTGCCCAAGTGGGCGACGTGGGAGAAGTTCAACGAGCTCGACCGTGCCGGCCTCTTCATGTACGGCCAGATGACGGCGGGCAGCTGGATCTACATCGGTGCGCAGGGCATCGTGCAGGGCACCTTCGAGACCTTTGTCGAGGCGGGTCGCCAGCACTACGACAACGACCTTGCCGGCAGATGGATCCTCACTGCCGGTCTTGGCGGGATGGGCGGCGCACAAACGCTCGCGGGCGTGCTGGCCGGCGCCTGCGTGCTGGCAATCGAATGCCAGCAGTCGAGCATCGACTTTCGCCTGCGCACGCGCTATGTCGACAAGCAGGCCAAGGACATCGACGACGCGCTGGCGCTCATCGCGCACCACACGGCGAAGAAGGAAGCAGTGTCGATCGCGCTGCTCGGCAACGCCGCGGAGATCGTGCCTGAACTGGTGAAGCGCGCGAAGGCCGGCACCGCCATCAAGCCTGACCTGGTGACCGATCAAACGTCGGCGCATGACCTGATTCATGGCTACCTGCCCGTGGGCTGGAGCGTGCCGCAGTGGCAGGGCGCGCTGAAGGACGAATCGCAACACGCTGCGCTCACTGCCGCTGCCGCCGCGTCATGCACGGTGCACGTGCAGGCCATGCTCGACTTCCAGTCGATGGGCGTGCCGACGGTCGACTACGGCAACAACATCCGCCAAGTCGCGTTCGACCAGGGCCTGAAGAACGCGTTCGACTTTCCGGGCTTCGTGCCGGCATACATCCGCCCGCTGTTTTGCGAGGGGAAGGGCCCGTTCCGCTGGGTCGCCTTGTCGGGCGACCCAGAAGACATCTACAAGACCGACGCCAAGATCAAGGAGCTGTTCCCCGACAACAAGCACACGCACCGCTGGCTCGACATGGCACGCGAGCGCATCGCGTTCCAGGGCCTGCCGGCGCGCATTTGCTGGCTCGGCCTGGGCGAGCGCCACATCGCCGGCCTTGCGTTCAATGAGATGGTGAAGTCGGGCGAGTTGAAAGCACCGATCGTCATCGGCCGAGACCACCTCGACACCGGTTCGGTCGCCAGCCCGAACCGCGAAACCGAATCCATGAAAGACGGCACCGATGCCGTAAGCGATTGGCCGCTGCTCAACGCGCTGCTCAACACCGCCGCCGGCGCGACCTGGGTCAGCCTGCACCACGGCGGTGGGGTCGGCATGGGGTACTCACAACATGCGGGGATGGTGATCGTCGCTGACGGCACCGACGCGGCCGCCAAGCGACTCGGCAACGTGCTGTGGAACGACCCGGCCAGCGGCGTGATGCGCCATGCGGATGCGGGTTATGACATTGCAATTGCGGCTTCGAAGCAGCACGCGTTGAAGCTGCCGATGATCAAGTAGTTCTCTTTTTGTCTCACCGCCTCCAACTGAAAGCTTTCATGTCTATTCGTCGTCAATTCATCGTCACTGCCTTGGCTGTGCTCGGCCTCGTGTCGTCGCTGCATGCGCAAACCGGCGACACCATCACTGTCGGCACCGACGCGACCTTTCCGCCGATGGAATTCGTCGACGGCGGCAAGCGCACCGGTTTCGACATCGAGTTGGTCGAAGCCATCGGCAAGACGTTGGGCAAGAAGATCGAGTGGACCGACATCGACTTCAAGGGCCTCATTCCCGGCCTGATCTCCAAGCGCTTCGACATGGCGGTATCGGCCATCTACATCACAGACGAACGCAAGAAGGTGGTCGACTTCACCGCGCCTTACTACGCGGGCGGGCTCGTCGCGATGGTCAAGGCAGACAACACGACAATCAAGACGGCGGCCGATTTGAACGGCAAGAAGGTCAGCGTGCAGGTGGGTACGAAGTCGGTCACTTACGTGAAGGAGAAGTATCCGCAGGTGCAGTTGATGGAGGTCGAGAAGAACCAGGAGATGTTCAATTTGGTCGACATCGGGCGCAGCGACGCTGCCGTCACCGGCAAGCCTGCTGCCTACCAGTACGTGCGCATGCGGTCCGGCCTGAAGGTACTCGACGAGCAGCTCACCACAGAGGAGTACGGCATGGCGATCCGAAAGGACACGCCGGAACTGACGAAGGCGGTGAACGGCGCGATCGAGAAAATGAAAGCCGATGGTACGTACGCAGCCATCGTGAAGAAGTGGTTCAGCAATACAGCCAAGTGATGCCGGCTGCCCGGCCTCATGGATCTTGATTTCTCCCCCGTCTGGCAGGGCTGGTCCGCCCTGCTGCAGGGCGCGCTCGTCACGGTCGAGCTCACTGCATGCGCGCTGCTGCTCGGCTGCGTGCTCGGCCTGTTGGTCGGTATCGGTCGGCTGAACCCGAAGCGGCGCTGGCTCTATTCGGCGTGTACGGCTTATGTGGCGGTCATTCGCGGCACGCCGCTGTTGGTGCAGCTCTTCATCCTCTTTTTCGGGCTGCCGCACTTCGGTATTTTGCTGCCGGCTTTTTTGTGCGGCGTGCTCGGCATGGGCGTGTATTCGGGTGCCTACGTTTCGGAGATCGTGCGCGGCGCCATCCAGTCGATCGACCGCGGTCAGACACTCGCCGCCGAATCGTTGGGCATGACGCCGGCAGTCGCGATGCGACAAGTGATCCTGCCGCAAGCCATCGTGCGCATGATTCCGCCGCTGGGCAATGAGTTCATCGCGCTCATCAAGAACTCAGCACTGGTGTCATTGCTTACTATTCACGATGTGATGCATGAAGGGCAGAAAATCATCAGCGTGTCGTACCGGTCGCTGGAGGTGTATCTGGCAATTGCGCTCGTGTACTTCGTGCTCACCGGCGCCGTCACATTGGTGCTGCGCTACTTCGAACAACGACTTCGCCAAGGTGGACTACTGAGATGACCCTGCAACGATTCGCTCGCAACGCACTGCGCTCGACCCCTTGGAAAAACGGTGGCGGCACGACTCAAGAGATTGCCATCTGGCCACCGGAGGCAGCCCTCGACGCGTTCGATTTGCGCGTGAGTATCGGCACCGTTTCAGCGAGTGGGCCGTTCTCGGTGTTCGCTGGCATCGATCGCACGATCGTGCTGCTCGACGGTGACGGCATGCGTCTTCGTTCGGCCGACGGCAGCGTCGTGTACCGACTCGGCGAAGCGCACGAACCCTTTGCATTCAGCGGAGATGTTGCCGTCGACTGCACGCTGATCGGAGGAGCGTCTAGCGACTTCAACGTGTTCACGCGCCGCGCCGCCTGGGTCGTCGACGTGCGCGTGTTCGAAGAAGGCCTGACCCTCGGTGCCGCCGAGCACGGCGTACTGATGAGCCTTGACGGTCACTGGCAAGCCGGCGAGCAGAAGCTGAACCATGGCGAAGGGATATGGTGGGCCGATGTCCGGACCGAATGGCGGTTGGCCCCGCTGAGCCGTAGCGCGAAGCTGGTGGCCGTGCGATGGAAGCCGAGCGCGTAGTGGCGGCTTTCGAAGCGTTGCCATCGGCCGATGGGTTGTGGAGCGGCTTGCGTTCTGTCGTTGGCAATGACACTGCCATCGTGGTGGCGGACGGCGTTATCCGCTGGATCGGTTTGCCCGATGCAGTGCCGAAAGACTTCGCGGGTTTGAAGACCCATGACGGCGGCGGCGCTCTCGTCACGCCCGGCCTCGTCGATTGCCACACGCACCTCGTCTACGGTGGCCAGCGCGCCAACGAGTTCGCGATGCGGCTTGCCGGCGCGAGTTACGAAGAGATCGCAGAGGCGGGCGGTGGCATTGTCTCCAGCGTTCGCGCAACGCGAGAGGCGAGCGAAGACGAGCTGTTGGCGAGCGCATCGCATCGATTGCAAAGCCTGCTTTCCGAAGGCGTGTGCGCGATCGAGATCAAGTCGGGCTACGGTCTGGCGCTGGAGCATGAACGCAAGCAACTGCGAGTGGCAAGGCGGTTGGCCGGCACCTACGGCGTGACGGTATGCACCACTTTCCTCGGCGCGCATGCGTTGCCACCTGAATACGCGGGCCGAAGCGCCGATTACATCGACCTCGTCTGCAACGAGATGCTGCCCGCGCTGGCAGCCGAAGGACTCGTCGATGCGGTCGATGTGTTCTGCGAGCGCATTGCTTTTTCTTTGGCTGAAACCGAGCAGGTCTTCAAGGCTGCGCTAGCGCTAGGCTTGCCCGTCAAGTTGCACGCCGAGCAACTTTCCGACATGGGAGGCGCTGCACTCGCTGCACGCTACGGTGCGCTGTCGTGCGATCACATCGAGCACCTGTCGCAAGCCGGAATCGAGGCCATGCGAGAAGCTGGCACTGTCGCCGTGCTGTTGCCCGGCGCGTTCTACACATTGCGCGACACGCAGCTGCCACCGATTGCCGCCTTGCGTGCGGCCGGCGTGCCGATGGCGGTGTCGACCGACCACAACCCGGGTACGTCACCGGCGTTGAGTTTGCTGCTGATGGTGAACATGGCATGCACCTTGTTTCGGCTGACGGTTCCCGAAGCGATCGATGGCGTGACGGTGCATGCGGCGCGCGCCTTGGGCTTGCAGGAAACGCACGGCACGCTGGCGGTGGGGCGGCCTGCGAACTTCGTGCTGTGGGATTTGCGTGATGCTGCGGAGCTGGCTTATTGGCTCGGTCAGCGGCCGGTGAGGACTGTGGTGCGGCAGGGGAAGATTGCCTTGGGAATCAACAGACCGTGAATCAGGCGCTTTTCGCCGCGGACGCCCTGCTTCCCGGAGGGTGGACACGCAACGTCCGTCTCACATGGGATGCGGCCGGTGACATTACGCAGGTGCAACACGGCGCCCAGCCCTTGGCGGGTTGCCCGGTCGCCAAAGGCCCGCTCATACCCGGCATGCCCAACCTTCATTCGCATGCCTTCCAGCGCGCTATCGCCGGCCTCACGGAATTCCGCGGCCAAAGCGCCGACGGACAGCAAGACAGCTTCTGGAGCTGGCGAACCTTGATGTATCGCTTTGCGCTGCGGCTCGACCCGGCGCAAATGGAGGCCATCGCGCTTGGCCTGTACGTCGAAATGATCGAAGCTGGCTACACCTCGGTCTGTGAGTTTCACTACGTTCACCACGGGGCCAACGGCCGCCCGTACGCAGACGACGCCACGCTCGCGCTCGCCCTTATGCGTGCAGCGCAACATGCCGGCATCGGCCTGACCTTGCTGCCCGTGCTGTATCAGACAAGCGGCTTTGGCGGCACTGGGCCGAGCGAAACCCAGCGCCGCTTCATCCGCTCGACCGACTCGATGTTGCAACTTCTCGAACGCCTCAAGCCGCTCTGCGATGCACAAGGCGTGCGGCTCGGCCTCGCACCGCATTCGCTGCGTGCCGTGCCGCCCGAAGGCTTGCGTGAAGCGCTTGCCGGACTCGATGCCATAGACGCCACCGCACCCATCCACATCCACATCGCCGAGCAGACCAAAGAGGTCGACGACTGCATCGCCTGGAGCGGGCAGCGTCCGGTCGCCTGGCTGCTCGACCATGCCGACGTGAATGCGCGCTGGTGCCTCGTGCATGCGACGCACATGGATGCCGACGAGTACAGGCGTGCGGCCGGCAGCGGCGCCGTGGCAGGGCTGTGCCCGACGACCGAAGCCAACCTCGGCGACGGCATCTTCGACCTGCCGGCATGGCGTGCGGCGGGTGGTGCATGGGGCATCGGATCGGACAGCCACATCTGCGTCAACGCCGCCGAAGAGTTGCTGTTGCTCGAATACAGCCAGCGCCTTGCCACGCGCCAGCGCAACGTCATCGCCGACACCGCACAACCGCATACCGCCACCGCGATGACGCTCGCCGCAGTGCAGGGTGGCGCGCAGGCGTCAGGCCGCTTGGCTGCGGGACGCAGCGCAGGTCTCGCCGTCGGTCAACGCGCCGACTTCGTGGTGCTCGATGCAGCGCATCCATCGCTCGCCGGTCTCGGCGCCGCCGACATGCTCTCGTCGCACGTCTTTGCCAGCCATCGCACCAGCGCTATCGATTCGGTGTGGATCGGCGGCGAACAGCGCACGAACAAAGGTCGTCATCTTCTTCACGACAGTGCCGCGGCAGGCTTCGTCGCTGCGCGCGCGCAACTGCTTTCGACAACGTAGGCCCGATGACAGCCATGACCTTCGTCACCGACCACCCGCCGTTCCGCTTTCGCCAGGGAACGCGCCCTCTGCTGATCTCGATGCCGCATGTGGGCACTCATGTTCCACCAGCATTGGCAGCGCGTCTGACGGAAGAGGCGCGCCAAGTGCCCGACACCGACTGGCACCTCGAACGTCTCTACGACTTCGCCGATGAACTCGGCGCGTCGGTGCTCGTTGCCACGCATTCGCGCTACGTCATCGACCTCAACCGCTCGCCCGATGGCGCCAGCCTGTATCCCGGCCAGAGCGTCACCGGGCTGTGCCCGATCGACACCTTCGACGACACGCCCATCTATGCCGTGGGCGACCTGCCTGACGATGCCGAAATGGGCGGCCGGCGCGAAGCGATTTGGGAGCCCTATCACCGGCAGTTGCAATCCGAACTTGTACGACTGAAGGCGGCGCACGCGAACGTCGTTTTGTGGGACGCGCATTCGATCCGCTCCCACCTGCCGCGCTTCTTCGATGGCAAGCTGCCCGACCTTAATCTGGGCACCGCCGACGGCACGAGCTGCAGCGAAGCGCTTGCATCGACGCTGCTGGCCATTGCGCAGTCGGCACCGTCTTACACGGGTGTGTTGAACGGTCGCTTCAAGGGCGGCTACATCACTCGCAAATATGGCGATCCGGCCGCGGGCGTGCACGCGGTGCAACTTGAGATGACCCAGTCCAGCTACATGCAGGAAACGCTGCCGTTCAACTATCTGCCCGAAGCAGCTGCCGGCGTGCTGCCTCAAGTTCGGCAGATGCTCAACGCGGCGCTTGAGTTCGCCCTGAAACGCTAGGGGCATCGAGCGGGCAACGAAAGCCTGGTGGTGGCGCGAGATACCGTCTCGCTGTCAATCCACCGCACAGGAAAAAATGTATGCCGATGATCAAGGTTGCCATCGAGGCGAATCACCCCGTCGAAATTCACTACGAAGACTATGGCGTTGGTAAGCCTGTGGTCTTGATTCATGGTTGGCCGTTGAGCGGTCGTTCCTGGGAGGCGCAGGTGCCTGCGCTGATCAAGGCCGGTTACCGCGTCATTACCTACGACCGACGTGGCTTCGGCACCTCCTCGCAGCCTTGGGCCGGCTATGACTACGACACGTTCGCGGCGGACCTGGACGCCGTGCTGACGCAGCTAGAGCTGCACGGCGTAACGCTGGTCGGCTTTTCAATGGGCGGCGGTGAAGTTGCCCGTTACATCGCGAAGTTCGGCACCGCGAGAATTGCCAAGGCAGTCTTTGCTTCCGCTGTGACGCCGTACCTTTACAAGTCGGCCGACAACCCTGAAGGCGGCCTTGACGACGCAACGATTGCGGGATTTCAAAGCGGTGTGGAGAGTGACCGACTCGCTTTCCTGGATGCGTTCACTGAAAACTTCTTCAAGGCCGGTGACAAGGTTCAAGTCAGCGAGAGCCAGCGGGTGTACGCGCGAAACATCGCGGCTTTCGCGTCACCCAAGGGAACGCTGGATTGCGTTGCCGCCTTCGGTCGCACGGACTTCAGGGCCGACCTGGAAAAGATCAAGGTGCCCACGTTGGTCATTCATGGCGATGCCGATGCGATCGTGCCGTTCGAAGTGAGCGGCGCGCGCACGCATAAGGCGATTGCCGGGAGCCACCTCACTCTGATCAAGGGCGGCCCGCACGGGGTGAATCTCTCGCACGCTGCGGAATTCAACAAAGCCCTGCTGGAGTTCTTGGCAGGCTGAGTTACAGGCATTCGAGTCCCGGTTCCTACAATTCGCTGCATGAAGCCTCTCGTCTACACCCGCGGCCAGGCATTGCCTGGCATCCTCGCCCAGCGCATCGCCATCCTCGATGGTGCGATGGGCACGATGATCCAACGCTTCAAGCTCAACGAAGCGCAGTACCGCGGCGAGCGCTTCAAGGACTTCGAGCGCGACGTCAAAGGCAACAATGAGTTGCTCTCGCTGACTCGGCCCGATGTCATTCAGGACATCCACGAAAGCTATTTGGCCGCGGGCGCGGATCTGATCGAAACCAATACCTTCGGCGCCACCACCATCGCGCAGGAGGACTACAAGATGGCGCACCTGGCGCGCGAGATGAACCTCGAATCCGCCAAGCTGGCCCGCGCCGCCTGCGACAAGTTCAGCACGCCCGAAAAGCCGCGCTTCGTGGTGGGCGCACTCGGCCCGACGCCCAAGACGGCCAGCATCAGCCCCGATGTGAACGACCCCGGCGCACGCAATGTCGACTTCGAATCGTTGCGGGCTGCCTATTACGAGCAGACCGAAGCGTTGGTCGAAGGCGGTGCCGACGTGATCCTGGTCGAGACCATCTTCGACACGCTCAACGCCAAGGCCGCGCTCTTTGCAGTCGACGAGTATTTCGACAACAGCGGTGAGCGGCTGCCGTTGATCATCAGCGGCACGGTGACCGATGCATCGGGCCGCATCCTGAGCGGGCAAACCGTGACCGCGTTCTGGCACAGCATCCGGCATGCGCAGCCGCTGGCCGTCGGCCTCAACTGCGCGTTGGGCGCTGCGTTGATGCGCCCCTACATCCAGGAGCTGGCCAAGGTCGCGGGCGATACCTTCATTAGTTGCTACCCCAACGCCGGCTTGCCCAATCCGATGAGCGAAACTGGCTTCGACGAGACGCCCGATGTCACGTCGCGGTTGTTGCACGAGTTTGCGGCTGATGGGCTGGTCAACATCGTCGGTGGCTGCTGCGGCACCACGCCCGACCACATTTTCGCTATCGGCGAGGCGGTGGCACCACTGCACGGACGCGCGCTGCGCACCACGTTCTATCGCGAAGCGGCCGGCGTCGCAGGCTGAGTCGGCGCCCCCTGCGCAAACCCGGCGCGCTTTTGTGAAGCACAGATAAAGCTTGCGCTACAAACGCAACGGCCGTGCACGCGCTCGCGCTGCGCCGCGTTGATCGACAAGCGGATCGGCTGCAACAAGCGGCGCGGGCCGATTGACAACCCTTCGGCCGCCGACCTACCCTGAACCTGCACAAGGACTCGACATGAACAAGACAAACGCACAGCGATGGATCGGCATCGGCGCCCTCGCGCTGCTTCTTCCGGTCGCAGCCGCTGCGCAGCAAGCCTTCACGCGCGGGCCCGTGAACTTGCGCGCTGGCCCTTCGGGTGACTACCCGGCCGTGGCCCGACTCGGTCCGGGCCAGCCGCTCGACGTGATCGGCTGCACCAATGGTTATGGATGGTGCGATGTCGTGTTGCCCGACGAACTGCGCGGCTGGGTCGCGGCCCAAAGCCTCGACTACGCCTACGAAGACCAGCGGGTGCCGCTGGCTACCTACGGCGCCAGTATCGGCATCCCGATCGTAGGCTTCGCGATCGGCAACTACTGGGCCAACAACTACCGTGACCGTCCCTGGTATGGCGACCGCCGTTACTGGGGCAATCGACAGCCGCCGCCAGTGCAAGGTTGGCGGCCGGAGCGGCCGCCCGAACCGGGCTGGCGCCCGAATCCGTTTCCAGGTGGCGGTGGCGGAGGTGGCTATGGTCCGGGCTTCGGCCCCGGCTATGGCCCTGGCCCCGGCTATGGCCCTGGCCGTCCGGGCAATCCCAACTTCGGCGGGCCCGGTGGCGGTCAGCCTCCCGGCTACCGGCCACCCGGCGGGAACTTCAACCCGCCGCAGCAGGGGTTTCGTCCCCAACCGATGCCGCAGCCCATGCCGCAGCCCGGCTTTCGTCCGCTGCCGGGCGTCGGGCTCCAGCCGTCGCCGCCGCCAGCCCCATCCAACGTACAGCCGCGCAGCAATGGCGCCCAGAAGGACGGCCCCTGACCTGACCCGCAGCGACCTCGCTCGCTGCTCATCCGCGGCGCCGCATCAGATTGACGAAGCGGCTCGCTCCCAAGCCGAGCGGCCGCTCTTTCGACCACACCACGTCGACCCACAGGTCCAGTCCGTTGCTCAGGTTCTCGAAAGGGATCTCGACCAGCGCACCGGCCGCCACGTGAGGGAGCACGACGTTGCGTGGCAGCCAACCCCAGCCCAATCCGGCAGTGATCAGGCTCAGCGCTGCTAGCGCGTTATCGGTGCGCCAGGTGTCCCGCGCGTAGACGAAGCGCGGGTCGCTGGTGGCCAGGTCGCGACCCGCGACGACGATTTGCCGCGTCGTGATGAGATGCTGTTCGCGCAGCCGCCCGCCGGCCTGCGCCAGCACGGGGTGCGTCGGCGCGATCACCGCGACCATCGTCTCGCTGCTCACTTCCTGAAAACCCTCCCGGCCGTCCAGGCTGGGCCGCTCGAACACCAGCGCCAGTTGCGCGCGGCCGGTGTGCAACATGTCGAGCGCATCGGCTTGCGGTGCCGCCAGTACTTCGACTTCGAGCAAGGGATGCTCTTGCGCCAGCGTTGCGAGCGCGGCGCTCCACGGTGCCGCGAGCAGCTCGGGCGCGATGGCCAGCGTGAGTCGATGTTCAAGGCCTTGCGTCAGCGAAAGCGCTTGAACCTGCAGTTGCCGCAGTTGCGTGGCCAACAGCCGCGCTTGCGGCTCCAGCGACCGTGCCGCTGCGTTGGGCCGTGGCTCGCGGCCCGTGCGGATGAACAGTGGCAAATCTAGCTCGGCTTCGAGGTTGGCGATCGCCATGCTGACGGCCGACGGCACGCGGCCCAGAGCCCGCGCCGCAGCCGAAAACGAGCCTTTGTCTATCACCGCCAGAAACACTTCGACGCTGTCGCTCGACCAAGCCATGGCGCTGCACCTGTCAGTTGAGTTGAAGGTAGATGACTTTATATGTCAGCGCGTAGAACATAAAGTCGTCGCATGCAAGGAATCAAACGCCGCGTCGTCTACATCACCCTCTATGAAGGGATCGCCATCGTGGCCGCGAGCGTCGGGCTCGCGCTGATGTCTGGGCAGGGCCTCGGTCACTCCGGCGCTCTGGCGGTGGCCGCTTCGGTCATTGCGGTGCTTTGGAACCTGGCCTTCAATGCCATCTTCGAGCGCTGGGAATCGCGGCAATCCGTGCGCGGGCGCAGCATCAAGCGCCGCATTGCCCATGCCGTCGGCTTCGAGGGCGGCTTGCTCGCGTTTCTGGTGCCGATGTTCGCCTGGGCGCTCGGCGTGAGCCTGCTGGAGGCGCTGGTAATGGACTTGGGGCTGGTCGTGTTCTTCCTCGTCTACACCTTCGTCTTCAACTGGGGCTTCGACACCGTTTTCGGTCTGCCTGCATCTGCTGCAACGCCTTCCACGAGCGTTGTCCAGCCAGCCTGAGCCGGGACCCAGGCCCAAGTCCGAGTTGCCCCGCGTGCAACACTCGCCCGATGTCATCTTTGGAATGGGCCGCATCGGCCTTGCAGGCGTTCGACGGGGCGGTGAAGGCGAGCGAAGGATTTCGCAGTCGCGCGGGACAGCGGCGCATGGCCGAACAGGTAGCGCTTACGCTGAGCGCCGCCACGCTCGGCAAAGCTGAAAAGACCGGCGCGGACGACAGCGACGAGGCGGTGCGCGCCATCGCCGTGATTCAGGCCGGCACAGGCGTCGGCAAGTCGCTGGCCTATTGCGCGCCCGCCATCGCGCTCGCCTTGGCACGCAACACGCGCGTGATGATTTCCACCGCTACCGTGGCGCTGCAGGAGCAACTGGTCAACAAGGACTTGCCGGCGCTGGCTGCGCTGCTGCCCGAACCGTTTCGTTTCGCACTCGCCAAGGGCCGTGGTCGCTATGTGTGCAAGTTGAAGCTCGAACGCCTGACCGGCATTGCATCGATGGAGGGCGACGACAACGCAGAGCACGGAGATCAGGGCGAGGAGGGCGACACCTTCGAGGACGATCTGTTCGCCGATGAAGAGGCCGGCGATGCCGCGTCACGCGCAATACGCCCGCCGCACGAGGTCGCGGCGCGTCTTCAGTTCTATGCCGGCATCGCGCAGGCGCTGAGTCGCGGCGCGTGGGATGGCGACCGCGATTCGCTGGACGCCCAACCTGCCGCCGACCTCTGGGCACCGATGGCGGCCGACGCTGCGTCCTGCACCGGCAAGCACTGCCCGTCGTTCAACGGCTGCGTCTACTACGAGCGCCGCAAGACGCTGGTCGGCGCGCAGGTGATCGTGGTCAACCATGATCTGCTGCTGTCGTCGCTGGGCAATCGCCTGCTCCCCGAGGTCGACAACTGTCTGCTCATCCTCGACGAGGCGCACCACCTGCCTGCCACTGCGCTCGCGCAGTTCGCCTGTCGCATGGACCTGGGTCGCCACGCCTGGGCCGAGCGCTTGGCACAGCGTGCAGTCCGAGTCGGCGTGCGGCTTGAAGTCACAGAGGTGGCCGACATCCCGATGCATGCCTCGCAGATGCGACAGGCGTTGCAGCAGGTCGAGCGGCTGGTGATGGAGCTGTACGGAGAAGCGCTGCGCGCCGATCTCGCGAGCGGCACCGATGCAGGCGGCCGCTCGGGTCGCGAAACGGCCCGGGTTCGGTTGCCGCTCGGCCAACTCCCCGAGGCGTTGCAGGGACCGCTCGGCCGGGTGGCGCACCACGCAGCCGGGTTTCTGGACGCATTGCGTGTCATCGCGAGCGCGCTTCGCGCCGAAATGCGCGAGCAGCCCGCGCTCGCCCGGCGGCTGTCCGCCATGTACGCCCAACTCGGCGCGCTGGCCCCGCGGCTCGAACAAACGCTCGACACCGCTCAACTGCTGCTGCGCGATGCAATGCCCGGTGCAGCACCGGTTGCCAAGTGGTTCACGCTTCAGGTCGATGGTGACCTGGCCACGCTACAAGCCCACGCGAGCCCTCTGTTGCCCGGTGCGACATTGCGCAACAACCTGTGGAACAAGGTGCGCGGGGCCGTGCTCACATCGGCCACGCTCACCAGTTGCGGCCGCTTCGATTTCTTCTTGCGCGAGTCGGGCCTGCACGGTCTGCACGACGAGGGCGTCGCGACGACGCTCGAAGTGCCCAGCCCGTTCGACTACGCCACGCAAGGCCGATTGATCGCCGTCGAGACGCGGGCCGACCCGCGCGAAGCTGCCGCCTATGTCGCCGAGATGGTCAAAGCATTGATGCGCGATCTGGCCGATGTGCGTCACGGAGCGCTGGTGCTGTTCACCTCACGCGAGCAGTTGCGCATGGCGGTCGAGGCGCTGACGCTTCGACTCAAGCCCATCGTGCTGCTGCAGACTGCGATGCCGCGTCAGCAGTTGATGGCGACGCACCGCCATCGTGTGGCCGAAGGCCTGCCGTCGATCATCTTCGGTATGCAGTCGTTCGGCGAAGGGCTGGACCTGCCGGGCAAGCTGTGCGAATCCGTCTTCATCGCCAAGCTGCCCTTCGCATCGCCCGACGATCCGGTGAGCGAAGCCCGCGCCGAGTGGCTGCGCACCATCGGGCGCGACCCCTTTACCGAGCTGGTGGTACCGGCGACTGCCATCCGTCTCGCCCAATGGGTGGGTCGCGCGATCCGCAGCGAGGACGATCGGGCGAGCGTGTACTGCTATGACCGGCGGCTGGTTCGTACGTCTTATGGGCAGCGGTTGCTGCAGGGTTTGCCCGCGTTTGCGCTGACAACTGTGCGTGCGGGGGATGTGGCGGCGGTCGTCTGACCAAACCCTCACGCGGCATCGACGATCCGAAAGCCGCCTAAAATTGGCACTCTCGAGGAGCGTTGCAGCGCGGCTTTGTCTTAGTCAAGACGCGCCGCGTCAGGCTCGGGAACGCAACGACGCTCACCTGATCTCAAAAATCTACAGGTGAGCCCGTGCCCCAGACGTTCCCGAACTCCGAGTCCCCAGAGACCTCAGGTACCCCTATTCCTCCCCCGCTGATGCTGTCCGGCCTGGAGCCTGTCACGATCGGCGAAGGCGCGTTATTCGTCAACATCGGCGAGCGCACCAACGTCACAGGCTCCAAGGCGTTTGCCCGAATGATCCTGAACGGCCAGTTCGAAGAGGCCCTCGCGGTAGCGCGGCAGCAGGTCGAGAACGGCGCGCAGGTGATCGACATCAACATGGACGAGGCCATGCTGGACAGCAAGGCGGCAATGGTCCGGTTCCTGAACCTGATCGCCAGCGAGCCCGACATCGCGCGCATGCCGATCATGGTCGACAGCTCCAAGTGGGACGTCATCGAAGCTGGCCTTCGCTGCATTCAGGGCAAAGGCATCGTCAACTCGATCTCGATGAAAGAAGGCGTCGACGGCTTCAAGCGGCAGGCCAAGCTGGTGCGGCGTTACGGCGCTGCAGCGGTGGTCATGGCGTTCGACGAAAAGGGCCAGGCCGACACCTACCAGCGCAAGATCGAAATCTGCGAACGGGCCTATCGCATCCTGGTCGACGAGGTCGGTTTTCCGCCCGAGGACATCATCTTCGACCCGAACATCTTCGCCATCGCGACGGGCATCGAAGAGCACAACAACTACGCGGTCGACTTCATCAACGCGACGCGCTGGATCAAGCAAAACCTGCCGGGCGCACGGGTGTCGGGTGGCGTGTCGAACGTGAGCTTCAGTTTTCGCGGCAACGACCCGGTGCGGGAAGCCATCCACACCGTATTTTTGTATCACGCCATCAAGGCGGGCATGGACATGGGCATTGTCAATGCCGGCATGGTCGGCGTGTACGACGACCTCGAGCCGGTGCTGCGCGAGCGTGTCGAGGACGTGGTGCTCAACCGCCGCGAAGACGCAGGTGAACGGCTGGTCGAAGTGGCCGAGACCGCCAAGAGCGGCGCCAAGGACGAGAGCAAAAAGCTCGAATGGCGCGGCACCCCGGAGCAGCCCGTGACGGTCGACCAGCGCCTGTCGCACGCGATGGTGCACGGCATCACCGATTTCATCGTCGAAGACACCGAAGAGGCTTATCAAATCATCCTGGCCAAAGGCGGTCGGCCGCTGCACGTGATCGAAGGGCCGCTCATGGCCGGCATGAACGTCGTGGGTGACCTGTTCGGTCAGGGAAAGATGTTCTTGCCACAGGTGGTCAAGTCGGCGCGGGTGATGAAGTCGGCCGTGGCGCATTTGCTGCCTTACATCGAGGCGGAAAAGCTGCTCGACGAAGCCGCTGGGCGCGACGTGCGCACCAAGGGCAAGATCATCATTGCGACGGTCAAGGGCGACGTGCACGACATCGGCAAGAACATCGTCACCGTCGTGCTTCAGTGCAACAACTTCGAAGTGGTGAACATGGGCGTGATGGTGCCGTGCCACGAAATTCTGGCGCGCGCCAAGGTCGAGGGCGCGGACATCGTGGGCCTCAGCGGTCTCATCACGCCGAGCCTCGAAGAGATGCAGTACGTCGCCGGTGAAATGCAGCGTGACGACCATTTCCGCATCAAGAAAATTCCGCTGATGATCGGCGGCGCGACCACCAGCCGCGTGCACACGGCCGTCAAGATCGCGCCGCACTACGAAGGCCCGGTCGTCTACGTGCCCGATGCCTCGCGCAGCGTGAGCGTGGCGCAGAGCCTGCTTTCGGACAACGCCACCAAGTACATCGACGAACTCAACGCCGACTACGAGAAGGTGCGACTGCAGCACGCCAACAAGAAGCAGATACCGATGTGGTCGCTGGCGAAATCGCGGGCCAACAAGACGCCGATCGACTGGAAGAGCTACACGCCGCCGGTACCCAAGTTCATCGGCCGTCGCATCTTTAAGAACTTCGACCTGACCGAGCTTGCCAAGTACATCGACTGGGGCCCGTTCTTCCAGACCTGGGACCTGGCTGGGCCGTTTCCCGCGATCCTGAAAGACGAAGTGGTCGGTACCGAGGCGGTGCGCGTGTACGCCGACGGTCAGCGCATGTTGAAGCGGCTGATCGAAGGCCGTTGGCTGAGCGCCAGCGGCATCGTCGGTTTCTGGCCGGCCAACACGGTGAACGACGACGACATCGAGCTCTATACCGACGAGAGCCGCACCGAAATCGCGATGACCTGGTACGGCATGCGCCAGCAGACCGAGAAACAGATGATCGAGGGTGTGATGCGGCCGAGCCGCTGCATTGCCGACTTCGTCGCGCCGAAAGACAGTGGCCTGAAAGACTACGTCGGCATGTTCGCCGTTACCGCCGGCCTGGGTGTCGAGAAGAAGGAGAAGTATTTCGTCGACGACCTCGACGACTACTCGGCCATCATGCTGAAGGCATTGGCCGACCGGCTGGCCGAAGCCTTTGCCGAATCGCTGCACCACCGCGTGCGCACCGATCTCTGGGGCTATGCGCCGCAGGAAGGCTTGAGCAACGAAGAGATGATTGCCGAGAAGTACCGAGGCATTCGTCCTGCCCCCGGCTATCCGGCGTGCCCCGACCACAGCGTCAAGCGCGAGATGTTCGAGGTCATGCAGTGCCAGGACATCGGCATGACGCTGACCGAGAGTCTTGCGATGACGCCTGCCGCCAGCGTCAGCGGCTTCCATTTGAGTCATCCGGATTCGACGTACTTCAACGTCGGCAAAATCGGGCACGACCAGTTGCAAGACCAGGCGGCACGCAGGAAGCAAAGCGAGGCCGCATTGGAACGGCTGCTGGCACCCAACCTTTGAACCCGTCGGCCGGCGCGTCCGCGGCCGGCCACCGGGAGTTTCTATTTTTCAGAAGTTGATTTTTGCGGCCGCGCACTACGCGGCGCTGGCGGTATTCGTCGTCGCCTGTTGGGGCTACGGGCGGGCAGTGCTGTCGCGCATCGACGTGCCGACGCCGGCCGACGTTTGGCTCGACGCCGGAATGAGCGTCACGCTCGGGATCGGCCTGTTCATCTGCGCGTTTCAGGCATTGGCCATTGCGGGATTGTTCGGTATGACGGGCGTGCTTGTGCTGGTCGTTATCGGCATCGGCGCTGCGGCGCTGCAAGTGCCGGCATGGCGGCGGCAATTGCGTGAGCGTGCCGCGGCTGCTGCCTTTCCTTCCTCCTGGGGCGCCGACGCGTCGATGTCGTGGCTCGACAAAGCCGCACTCGCCGCGCTCGCGCTGATCGCTCTTCCGGCGCTGGTCGCACCGCTCGCACCGCCCGCCGTCTTCGACGAACTGATGTACCACCTGCCGTACGCGCGCATGCTGGCGCAGACCGGCGCGCTCGGCATCCACGACTGGCTGCGCTACCCCTGGTTCCCGTACAACTACAACCTGCTCCATTCGGCTGCGCTGCTGGTCGGCGACGACGTGTTGCCGCACCTTCTGAGCGGACTCGCCGGTGCGCTGTCGGTGGCGATGGTCTATCGGCTGGGCCAGCAACACACCAGCCGCACGCTGGCGCTGGTCGGTGCCACCATCTGGCTCGGCCTGGGCGACTACACCAGCGCGCTGATCGACATGGGCGTGGCGCTTTTCGTGCTGGCCGGTTGCGTGGCGTTGTGGTGGTGGCGCGAGGCCCATGTTGCAAAGAGTGCGCAAGCAACCCGCTGGCTGTGCGTGGCGGTGTTCTTCTTCGGCGTCGCCGCTGGATGCAAGTACCAGGCGCTGACCTTTTTGCCGCTGGTAGCGGTGTTCGTGTTGTGGCGCGAACGCCGACCCAAGGTGCTGGCGGTCGCGCTCTTGTGCTTTCTGCTGCCCTGCATCTATTGGTACGCGCGCAACGCCATCACGACGGGTGACCCGTTCAACCCGATCGGCGCACGCCTGTTCGGCTTCACCAACTGGAACGCCGCCGACTATCAGAACCAGTTCGACGACGTGAAGGCGCACGCGGCATGGCCGAACCTGGCGATCTGGGGCGTGGTGCTGGCGCCGTTCAGCCCGTGGTTCAAGCGCTCTGCGGCGGTGCGCGCGGCGTTCGTGTTCTGCGCCTACTCGCTGATCGTGTGGTTCGTGACGTCGCGCTATCCGCGCTACATGACGGCGTCGTATCCGTTGGTCGCGCTGATGGCGGCGCTCGGCTGGGCGGCGTTTTTCGCAGCAGTCGCGGCGGGCCTACGCAAGGCTGTGCTGAGGATTCCGTCATGGCCGGCATGGCCGCGCGTCGGCGCGTGTGTCGGTGGGCTTTTGCTCGTCATGCTGGCAGTCCTGTCGGTGCAGCAGACCGTCAAGAAGGTCGCGATGGTGTCTCTCACGCAGGCAACGCGCGACACGTTCCTGCGCGAGAACGTGCCGGGCTACGAAGTCATGCGCTACCTGCGCGAACATCCGCACGGCAAGCTCTACCAAGTGGCGCTGAGCGAGGCCATCTACTACGGCCCCGACGAGGTCTGGGGCGACACGCTGGGCCCCTGGCGTTATTCAGATTTCCTGGCGGCGCCGCCCGACGAGATGGCGCGCAAATTCGCGTCGTTCGGCTTCGGTTCATTGGTTGTCGCCTTGCCGTACGTGGGCGCTCTGAGCAGCAAACCCGGCTTCGAAAAGCACTTCGTCCCGCTGTATGAAAAGGATGGCGCCAAGGCCTACCGTATCCTCGCAGGCGTGCCATGAACGAACTCGCTTATCTACCCTCGTCGTCGTCTCCTGACGCTGCCGCCGCCGCGCGCGGCCTGCCGGTCGCACCCGTAGCGCCCATCGCCACCTTGCGCGTCGCCGCCGTCATCCCGTGCTTCAACGAAGCGCTGGCCATTGCCCGAGTCATCGCCGAGTTCCGCGACGTCTTGCCCGAAGCGCAGATCCATGTCTTCGACAACCGTTCCACCGACGACACCGCCGCCGTGGCACGCGCCAGCGGCGCACGGGTTACCCACGTGGCGCTGGCCGGCAAGGGCAACGTGACGCGGCGCATGTTCGCGGATGTCGAGGCCGACGTGTATGTGATGGTCGATGGCGACGCGACCTACGACCTCGACGGCGTGAGGCCGATGATCGATGCGCTGGTCGCAGGCAATCTCGACATGGTGGTGGGCTATCGCGTCGACGACGGCGCCGATGCCGATACCTACAGGGCGGGGCACCGGCTGGGCAACCGCATGCTGACGGGCGCCGTCGCCGGACTCTTCGGCGGCCACCTGACCGACATGCTGTCGGGCTACCGCGTGTTCTCGCGCCGCTATGCCAAGTCGTTCCCGGCCGTGTCGGCGGGCTTCGAGATCGAGACCGAACTCACGGTGCACGCGCTCGAACTGCGCATGCCCTTCGCCGAGCTGCCGGTGCGTTATCGCTCCCGGCCCGAGGGCTCGCACAGCAAACTGTCGACCTACCGTGACGGCTGCCGCATCCTGAAGACGATCTGCAAGCTGTTCGTGAGCGAACGACCGCTGCAGTTCTTCGCGAGCATCGCCGGGGCTCTGGCGTTTCTGTCGCTGCTGGCCGCAGTGCCGCTCGCGCTCACCTACATGCAGACCGGTTTGGTGCCACGGTTGCCGACAGCCGTGCTGCTCACCGGCAGCATGCTGACTGCCATGCTCGCTTTCGTTTGCGGGGTGGTGTTGCACACGGTGACCATCGGGCGGCGTGAGGCCAAGCGGCTGCGTTACCTCGCGATTCCCGGCGTACGACACGCGGTCGAGCCGTGACGCACCGTTGCACGCGCAGTGATGCCGCAATGAAAGCCCGATGAAGCTCGGCCGCGAGTTCCTGACCTTCGCCGCGGTGGGCATCGTCGGCCTGGGTGTCGATGTTTGCGTGCTGTACCTCGCCGCGCCGGCACTGGGCTGGTACGCGGCGCGCGTGCTGTCGTTTCTCGCGGCGGCCAGCACGACCTGGGCGTTCAACCGGCGCTTTACCTTCGCGGCGCGATCGTCGAATGCGTCGATTTGGCGTGAGTACGTGAGCTATCTGTTGACGATGCTGGGTGGTGCGGTCGTCAACTACGCGGTGTACGTCGCCACGCTGCATTGGGTCGGCGCAACGATTCCCTGGGCGCCTGCGCTCGGCGTGGCCCTCGGCAGTTGCGCCGGGCTCGCGCTCAACTTCATGTCGGCCCGGCACCTCGTCTTCAAGGACAAGCGAGGGTCCTGAAGGACCACACCGCCGAGTCCGGGCGCGCTTGCGACGCGAGCCGGCAAACTAATCGAGCAGCGGCTCCAGCCCCGGTGCACTGTCGATTTCGGTGGGCTTGTAGAGCTTGTGCCCCGCTGCAGGACCGGGTACGTCGGTGACCACGACCAGGCGCCACTGCTCCGTCTTCTTCGCGCAGGCGCGTTCCTCGGGTGTCAGCTGGAAACTGGCCATGCCAACCGCCGTTCCCTTCACTGCCAGCTTCAGCAAAGTAGCACCCTTTTTGTCCTTGACCTCGATGTCGTAGCCGAGGTTTTGCCCGACCACGTTTTCGGGCTTGTAACCGTAGCCTGCGAAGTGACGCGTCAGATAGTCCAGCGCCGCCGCTTGCAGTTCTTCACGGGATGCCAGGACGACGACCGGCTCCGGCGCCACGACCGGCACGCCCCCGCGGGCCCGCGCGGCCTGCAACTCCTCTTCGGTCGGCAGCCACCCGCGTGCGCCGCGAACCAGCACCGCGACCTTCAGATCGGCATCCCACGAGGCCACGTGCCACTCCTGCTCGTCCGGCACCCGGGTCGAGACCTTGGCCGCCTTGTCGGTCTCCAGATCGGCTATCGCGATCCGGTTGGTCTGCAGCACCGCGCGCACGCCCTGGCCGGCGTCGAGCGAGCGCTTGAGCAAGGTCATGCGGTCTTTGGCGCGCTGGATTTGCTGTGCGCTCCGCTCGCCACCGCCGAGCCGATGCTGCGGATCGAGAGACTCGAGATAGAACCAGCGGCCACCGCTGCCGATGCTGACCAGCTCTGCCCAGATGGTGGCGATGACGTTGTCGCCGGTCGCCAGCCAGGCGTGGTCGCCGGCCTTGTCGCGCGCTTCGAACACGCCCATGCGAGCGATGATTTCGACAGGCGTGCGCTTTTCGCCAGTGAGGCGCTTTTCGTTGATGAGGGCCAGGACGGCGGGTTCGACTTCTTTTTCCATGCGGGAGGGAATCTGCGGGTTGCGACCGTTTCAAGTATGCCGCGAAGTCTCTGCGCTCTGCGGCGCACGTGATCAGTGCGCGCCGGAAAGTACCGTCGGCACCTCGGTCGCAGGCGGCGTATTGCGACTGCGCCCGCAACGCATGATGCCGTCGATCATCACCATGCCGATGCCCGGAATATCGCCGATCTGCACGCTCTCCAGCAGGCCGGCCGCGGGCGAATGCTGCGCGCGGTCCATGAACACGAAGTCGGCATCGCGGCCGACCTCGATCAGGCCGCTGTTCAGATTGCGGATGCGCGCCGTGTTGCCCGTCGCAAAGCAAAACACCTGCTCCGCCGGGATGTTGGCGAACGCTGAAATGAACGACACCATGCGCAGGATGCCGAGTGGCTGCACGCCCGAACCGGCCGGGCCGTCGGTGCCGAGGATGACGCGGTGCGGGCACTTCAGTTCGATCGCGGCGCGCGCGGCGGCGATGGCAGTTTTCTCGTTGCCGTTGTGCACGATCTCGATGGCGCGCGAACTCTTCTCGCAGAGCTCGCACACATGCGCTTCGGGCAGCGAGGTGTGTCCGCCGTTGATGTGACCGATGACGTCGGCATCGGCTTCGAGCACCACGTCCTTGTCGATGTAGCCTGAGCCCGGCACGGAGGGACCGCCCGTGTGGATGGTGCTCTGGATGCCGTACTTGCGCGCCCAGGCCACCATCTCCTTGGCCTCGTAGCCGGCCTTTACGGTGCCCAGTCCCACTTCGCCCAGCAGGCCGACGCCGGCTTCGGCCAGTTCCTTGAAGTCGCTCTCGACCATGCCCTTTTCGATGACCGGCGCACCGGCCAGCACCTTGACGCCGGCCGGGCGAAAGTTGTCGAATGCGCGCTGTGCGGTGATGGCAAGAGCCTTGAGTCCGACGATGTCTTTGGGCCGGCCCGGCAGATGTACTTCCCCGGCCGAGATCATCGTCGTCACGCCGCCGTTCATGCTTGACTCGATCCAGCCGAGCTGGCTCTGGCGCGGCGTCCAGTCGCCGAACACCGGGTGCACGTGGCTGTCGATGAGGCCGGGCGCGACGGTGGTCTGGTGGCAGTCGATGACGGTCTTCGCGCCCTCGACGTCCAGGTCCTTGTACTTGCCGACCGCGACGATCAAGCCGTCGTTCACTACGATGGTGTCGGCATCGAGGATGGGCTTGTCGATGTCGCCCGAGAGCAGCAGCCCTATGTTCTGGATGACGACTTTGCCCGACTTGCCGCCGGTTGCGATTTCTGCCATTTCTTGACCTCGTGGGGGACTGTTGTTGGTTCATCGAAGACGCCGACATCGACCGTGCGCAACACGGTCTCGATGACGAAGTCTTCCCAGTGCGACACCGCTTCGGGTGTTTCCAATGGCTCGCCGAGAAACGCGGTGAGCGTGTGACGGTTTGACGTATAGAAGTAGCCTGTAGACGCGATCAACAAGTAGAGATCGCGCGCTGCGACGTCGGCGCGAAAGAGCCCTTGCGTCACGCCGCTCGCGAGCAGCTGCTGGATGATCGCTATGGCCTGCGACGAGTACTCGCGCGCTCTCAGGGACTTGGCGATGTGCCGGCCCTTGTGCAGGTTTTCGGTGTTGAGCAGCGTGACGAATTCAGGGTTCTTGCGGTAGTAGCCGAGGACGAAGCGGATCACCGCGGTGAGCGACTCGACCGGCCGCGTGGCATCGAGTTCGATCGAGGCCTCGGCCTCGTCCATCCGCCGGTAGATGCCTTCGAGCACCGCGATGAACAGGCCTTCCTTGCTGCCGAAGTAGTAATAGATCATCCGGTCGAACGACTTGGCGGCTTTCGAGATCTTCTCGACGCTGCCGCCGTCGTAGCCGTACTTGGCGAAGACCTTGGTCGCCGCCTTCAGTATGGAATCGCGCGTGGCCTGCGCCGCAGCTTCGCGCACGCCGGTGCGGCGTGTGGGCTTGGCGGCGGCATTGCGCTCCATTATTTTTCAGCGAAGGCGCGTTCGATCACAAAGTCGCCGGGTGTCGAAGTGTTGCCTTCCTTGAAGCCCCGCGCTTCCAGCATGTGCTTCAGGTCGACAAGCAGGCCGGGACTGCCGCACAGCATCACGCGGTCTTCGGCGGCATTGATGGGCGGCAGGCCGAGGTCGTCGGTCAGCTTGTTGCTTTCAATGAGCTCGGTAATGCGGCCCATGTTGCGGAACTCTTCGCGCGTCACGGTTGGGTAATAGAGCAACTGCTTTTCGATCATCTCGCCCAGGATCTCGTGCTTGGGCAGATGGTCGGTCACCAAATCGTGGTACGCCAGCTCGTCGATCTGGCGCACGCCGTGCACCAGGATGACCTTTTCGAACTTCTCGTAGGTCTCCGGGTCGCGGATGATGCTCATGAAGGGTGCGAGGCCAGTGCCCGTACCAAACAAATACAGACGCTTGCCGGGCAAGGTGTAGTCGATCAGCAGCGTGCCGGTGGGCTTGCGACCCACGATGATGGTGTCGCCCGGCTGGATGTGCTGCAGCTTCGAAGTGAGCGGGCCGTCTTCGACCTTGATGCTCAGAAACTCCAAGTGCTCTTCGTAGTTGGGACTCACGATGCTGTAAGCGCGCAGCAACGGCTTGTTGTTCACCTTGAGGCCGATCATGGTGAAGTGGCCGTTCGAGAAGCGCAACGAAGGATCGCGCGTGGTGGTGAAGGTGAACAGGCGGTCGGTCCAGTGGTGGACTGTCAGGACGCGTTCTTCGCTGAATGCACTCATACGGGATTCGATGTGGGTTGTGAACAGAAGTCGGTCGCCCGATTGTCCTTGGTTGCCAAAAGTCTTGCGAAACCCGATCTGCAAACGCCGCTCGAAAACACCATTGCAAGCCTCTGGCCCGTTTGCTACATTGAGCTCTCATGTAGTGAACGCCACATGAACGTGTAGGGAATGCTACACAATTGTCAGATGCCGTACAAGCGCCTCCGTCGGCACGCTTGTTGCAACTGCCAGAGCAAGCGTCCAGAAGAATCCCCACGAGATCGAGCCGATGACCGAACACACCAAGACAGACGGATTGCCCGGCATGGACATGCCGGTGCACGCCAACGGCGAGGGTCACTCCCTTGCCAAGCCGGTCAAGATCGAGTGCAACGCCTGTCCGGTGTTGTGCCAGATCTCCGATGGCCGCACCGGTGCTTGCGATCGCTATGCCAACCGCGCCGGCGTGCTGGTTCGCGTCGACCCCGTGGTGGTGTTGCGTCGGGAGCTTTCGAGCGCATCGCCCGCGCTGGTTGCTTTCGACCGGCCAGGCGCCGAAGCGGACAACAGTCAGCGTGTCGATCCCGAGTGGAACGGCGATCTGCTGCATTCCGACGAGGTGTTCGTCACCGGTGTCGGGTCGTCCACCACTTATCCCGACTACAAGCCCGCGCCCTTCATCGTCGCATCGAAGGCGCGCGGCGTCGACATGGTCACTGTCGTCACCGAAGGCATATTCAGCTACTGCAGCTTGAAGGTGAAGATCGACACCGATCGTTTTCTGGGTGCCGAGCAGGCCAATGTGCGCTATCGCGGCGAAGCGGTCGGCCATGTCACCACGGCGGAGTACGGCTCGCAGATGCTGTCGCTCGGCGGCGTGCATCACCTCACCGGCGGCAGCAAGAAAGAAGGCCGCATGACGGTCGAGCTGATGCAGTTGCTCGGCAACAAGAAGCCGGCCGAATGCACCATCGACGGTGGCGCCAGCATGGTGATCCAGGCGGGCAAGGCACCGATCGTCAACGGTGTCGAAGAGCAGCGCATGCGCGTGGGTTGCGGCTCCGCGGCTGTCGGCATCTTTGCGCGCCAGTTCGCGAGCGTGGCCGACGAGGTGGTGGTGGTCGACGATCACATCACCGGCGTGCTCACCGAGCATCAGGCCGGCAAGTGTCTCGACATGCCGCGGTCGGGCGTGCAGATGCGTGGCCGCAAGTCGACGCCGGGCCGTTACTTCCAGGTCGCCAATCCGGGCAACGGCTGGGGCGGCACCGACATCGACGAGCCGCTGTCGATCATCGAAGGCTGGGAAGAAGGCGTGGCCAAGCCCGGCTTGCGCCTCTTGATGACGTCGACCACCGGCGAGCACGCGCAGTGGTATGTGCTGGACGAAGCGCTGCAACCGGTCGAGCAGCCAATGCCGACCGAGGTCAGGCGCATCGTCGAACGCATCGGCGAGAACTGCGAACCCTCGCTGTGCACCGTGCTTTTTCTTGGTGGAGCCGGCGGCAGCCTGCGTGCCGGCGTCACGGAAAATCCGGTGCTTCTGACGCGCGCCATCAAGCGTGCGCTCGTCAACGTGACCTGCGGCGGTGCGCCGGCCTACGTGTGGCCCGGCGGTGGCATTACCGTCATGGCCGATGTCATGCGCATGCCCGGCAACAGCTTCGGCACGGTACCGACGCCGGCCATCGTGGCGCCGATCGAATTCAGCATGCGGCGGGACGATTACGCAGCGCTCGGCGGTCACATGGACAGCATCCTTTCGCTGGAACAAGCGCTGTCGCGTGGCGCCTGGCAAGACGATGGCGCACCGTTGGCGCGGCAGTGGCTGGCGATCGACGACGCCAATCCATGGCCGCTGGGTCAACCGCCGATGCTGGGCTAGCGCCCTCAAAAGATGACTGCACAACGCAACCGGCTCGACGCGCACCGCTGGCACTTCAGCCACGGGCCGATCGACGTCATTGCCGAAGCCCACGGCGATGCGGCGGCGGTCGCTGCGGCACATGCAGCGGCCTGGCAGCGCTTCACCGGCGTGCTCGACGAACTGGTCGGCGAACTTCGCGAATTGCGGCGCCCCATCGATGTAGCTCGCGCGACGCATGCGTGGCGCAGCCCGATCGCACAGCGCATGTGGTCGGCCTGCGCACCTTTCAGTGCGAGCTTCATCACGCCGATGGCGGCTGTGGCCGGCGCGGTCGCTCAGGAGCTCATCGCCTGTTACCAGCACGCGGGCATCGAGCGCGCCTGGATCAACAACGGCGGCGACATCGCGCTGCAACTCGCGCCTGGCCAGAGCGTGCGCATCGGACTGCTGGCGGATATCGCGACCTTCGACTTGCGCGATGCGGGTCTGCTCGTCACCGACGGTCTGTTCGACATCACCGCCGATATGCCGGTGCGTGGTGTCGCGACCAGTGGCTGGCGCGGCCGCAGTTTCTCGCTCGGCATCGCCGACAGCGTCACCGTGCTGGCGGCCACGGCGGCAAAGGCCGACGCGGCCGCGACAGCAATCGGCAACGCCGTAAACGTAGTCGATGCAGGAGTCGAGCGCAAACCTGCCAGCGAATGCGAGGACGACAGCGACCTCGGCGACATCCCGGTGACGGTCGATGTCGCCGTGCTCGACCCGGCGCAGGTGAAGCGAGCGCTGGACGCGGGCGCCGTCTGTGCAAGGGCGCTTCAACACGCGGGCCACATTCACGCTGCCATGCTGGTTTGCCAGGGGCAATGGCGCATGGTCGAGCCCTTATGCTCGGACGCATTGCCGATCGCACAGCCCGCCGGGCGCGCCGCGATGGCTGCAGTTGGTTCAGTATTTGCTTAACGAAAAGCAAGGCACCTTTCCATGATCGATATCCGTCGCGTTTTCACCCAAGTCGAGCACATTCACCACGAATTCGGACCGCGCGCCGAGGCCCCGTTGGTGCGTGGTGCCGTCGGCGTGGTGATGACCAATCCGTTTGCGGGCCGCTACGAGCCCGACATTCTTCCGATGATGGCGCTGCTCGATCCGGTCGGCGTCGACATGGCGCACCGCCTGCATGCTGCGATGGACGTTCCGCTGGACCAGCTCGCGACTTACGGCAAGGGCGCAATCGTCGGCGCAGGCGGCGAGCTGGAGCATGGCGCGCTGTGGCATGTTCCCGGCGGGTATGCCATGCGCGAGCTGCTCGGCTGGAAGGGTGACCGTGTCGCCTACATGGCCGGCAAGGCCGAGGCGAAGACCGGTCAGCCTGCCAATGCGCTGTCGATCGTGCCGTCGACCAAGAAGGTCGGCCCACCCGGTGCTGCGCTCGACGTGCCGCTGACCAACATCAATGCCAGCTATGTGCGCGGCCAGTTCGACGCGATCGAGGTGCGCGTGCCCGGTGCGCCTGCAGCCGACGAGATCGTCTTTATCCTGGCGATGAGCACGGGCTATCGCATCCACGCACGCGTCGGTGGATTGCTGGCCAAGGACATCAGCAAATGGGACGGCTTGCGTTGAGCGCAACACCCACGATGCACCACAAGACAAGGAAAAACTCATGAGCGCGAACATCAGAAAACTCGTTGTGCAAGTCGACGAAGTCCGTAAGGAGATGGGGCAAACCATCGACCCGCCGACGCGCCGTGCCGTCGCCATTGCAGTCATCGACAACCCGTATGCGGGTCGCTACAGCGAGAACCTCGACGAGTTGATCGCCATCGGCGAAGAGCTCGGCGCATTGCTCGGGCAAAAGGCCGTTGCAGCGTTGGGCATCGCGCCCGGCCAGGTGCAAAGCTATGGCAAGGCCGCCATCGTCGGCGAGGCCGGCGAGCTCGAACATGCCGCCGCCATCCTGCATCCGAAGCTTGGCGCGCCGTTGCGCATCGCGGTCGAAAAAGGCGCTGCACTGGTGCCGTCGAGCAAGAAGCGCGGCACGCTCGGCACCGCCATCGACGTACCACTCGGCCACAAGGACGCCGCCTTTGTGCGGAGTCACTTCGACGCGATCGAAGCCCGCGTGTCCGATGCGCCGCGCGCCAATGAAATCGTCGTCGCCGTCGCGGTGACCGATAGCGGACGCCCGCTGTCGCGCATCGGCGGTCTCAAGGTCGACGAGATCAAGGGCGAAGACGGCCTCCGCTGAATCGTTTTTCCAGTCACCTGCCTTCTTATCTTTTGCTGTCCTCAAGGAGTGTCCTTATGAACCCATTGCGTCATGTTTTCAGCGCTGCGGCCCTCGCCGTGTTCGCCATCGCCGTCGTGCCCGCCCACGCGCAGGGCGTGATCAAGATCGGCGAAGTCAACAGCTACAAGGCTCAGCCCGCCTTCCTTGAGCCCTACAAGAAGGGCATGGAGCTGGCCGTCGAAGAGATCAACGCCAAGGGCGGTGTCAATGGCAAGAAGGTCGAGCTCATCACGCGTGACGACAACGCGAACCCCGGCGACGCCGTGCGCGTGGCCGAAGAACTGGTGGCGCGCGAAAAGATCGATGTGCTCACCGGTACCTTCCTGTCGAACACCGGCCTGGCCGTGGCCGACTTCGCGAAGCAAAAGAAGATCTTCTTTTTGGCCGGCGAACCGCTGACCGACAAGATGACCTGGCAAGGCGGCAACGAATACACGTTCCGTCTGCGCCCCGGCACCTACATGCAGGCTGCGATGCTGGTGCCTGAGGCCGTCAAGCTGAACAAGAAGCGCTGGGCTGTCGTGTACCCCAACTATGAATACGGCCAGTCGGCGGTCGCTGCGTTCAAGACGCTGCTGAAGGCGGCGCAGCCCGACGTCGAGTTCGTGGCAGAGCAGGCGCCGCCGCTGGGCAAAGTCGACGCCGGTGCGGTCGCGCAAGCGCTGGCCGATGCCAAGCCCGACGCCATCTTCAACGTGCTGTTCGGTGCCGACCTGTCGAAGTTCGTGCGCGAAGGCAATACGCGTGGACTGTTCAAAGAGCGCGCGGTCGTGAGCGTGCTGACCGGTGAGCCCGAGTACCTCGATCCGCTCAAAGAAGAAACGCCCAACGGCTGGATCGTGACGGGCTACCCGTGGTACGGCATCCAGACGCCCGAGCACAAGGCCTTTTTCCTCGCCTATCACGCCAAGTACAACGACTATCCGCGCCTCGGCTCGGTCGTCGGCTACAGCATGATCAAGTCGGTCGCAGCCGGCATCGCCAAGGCCAAGAGCACCGAGCCGCTGAAGCTGGTCGCCGCCTTCAAGGGCCTGCCGGTCGACACGCCGTTCGGCAAGATCACTTACCGTGCCGAAGACCATCAATCGACCATGGGTGCGTTCGTCGGCAAGACGAAGAACGAGAACGGCAAGGGCGTGATGGTCGACTACACGTACTTCGACGGCGCAAAGTTCCAGCCGTCCGCAGCCGACGTCAAGAAGTCGCGCGCCGCAGACTGATCGTTCCACCATTCGACCGATGTTTTCGACAACCGCCTCATGAGTCTCTCGTCCCTGCTGCTGCAGTTCCTCACCGGGCTGTCATCGGCTTCTTCGTTGTTCCTCGTGGGCGCGGGTCTGTCGTTGATCTTCGGGGTCACGCGCATCGTCAATTTCGCGCATGGCTCGTTCTTCATGGTGGGCATCTACATTGCCTACACGCTGGTCGATCGGCTTGGAACCGGGCTCGGTTTCTGGCTGGCCATCGTCATAGCGGCGTTGACGGTCGGCGTGCTCGGTGCGCTGATCGAAGTGGTGCTGCTGCGGCGCATCTACAAATCGCCGGAGCTGTTCCAGTTGCTGGCCACCTTCGCACTTGTGCTGGTCATCAAGGACGCCGTGCTCTATCTGTGGGGGCCAGACGAATTGCTCGGCCCGCGCGCGCCGGGCCTGTCTGGCGCGGTCGAGATCCTCGGTCGGCAGTTTCCGACCTACGACCTGTTCCTGATCGTCGTGGGCCCGGTCGTGCTCGGCCTCATGTGGCTGCTGCTCACACGCACGCGCTTTGGAACACTGGTGCGTGCCGCGACGCAAGACCGCGAGATGGTGAGCGCGCTGGGCGTCAACCAGGCGTGGCTATTTACCGCGGTGTTCGCGCTCGGCGCGATGTTGGCCGGCCTCGGCGGCGCGCTGCAGTTGCCGCGAGAACCAGCCACGTTGGCGATGGACCTCAACACCATCGGTGCCGCCTTCGTAGTGGTGGTGGTCGGTGGCATGGGTTCGATCCCCGGCGCCTATGCGGCGGCGCTGCTGATCTCGGAAATCAAGGCGGTCTGCATCTGGCTCGGCGTGGTCGAACTCTTCGGCTACAGCGTCTCGTTCTCCAAATTGACCCTGGTAGTCGACTTCATCGTGATGGCGATCGTGCTGGTGTGGCGGCCGTGGGGCCTGTTCGGTCGGCCGCAGGCGCCGAGCCGCTATGTCGGCATCGCCGAAGAGCCATTGCGTCGCGCCAGCAAGGGCTATGTGTGGGCCGTCGCCGTGCTGGGCGTGCTGTTGATGGCGATGCCACTGCTCACTACCGATTCGCCCTACACCACGGTGCTGATGATCGACCTCTTGATCGCCGCGCTGTTCGCTGCCAGTCTGCACTTCATCATGGGTCCGGCCGGCATGCATTCGTTCGGCCATGCGGCGTACTTCGGACTGGGTGCTTACGGCGCCGCCCTGCTGGTCAAGGCCAGCGGACTGCCTATGGAATTGGCGCTGATCGTGGCGCCGCTGGTCGCGGCCATCGGCGCTTTCGTCTACGGCTGGTTTGCGGTGCGGCTGTCGGGTGTCTACCTCGCGATGCTCACTTTGGCTTTCGCGCAGATCACCTGGGCCATCGTCTACCAGTGGGACTCGTTCACCGGCGGCAGCAATGGGCTCACCGGCGTCTGGCCGTCGGAATGGCTGTCGGACAAGCGCATGTACTACTGGCTCACGCTGATCCTGGTGGCGGCCGGCGTCTTGATGCTGCGCCGCGTGTTGTTCTCGCCCTTCGGCTATGCGCTGCGCGCGGGCCGCGATTCGGTGCTGCGTGCCGATGCCATCGGCATCGACGTCAAGCGCATGCAGTGGACGGCTTTCGTCATTGCCGGCACCGCAGCCGGGCTCGCCGGCTCGCTCTACGCTTTTTCCAAGGGCAGCATTTCGCCGGAGAGCCTGAGCGTCGACAAGTCGGTCGACGGCTTGGTCATGGTGTTGTTAGGCGGCATCCAGACACTGGCCGGCCCGGTCGTCGGCGCCGTTACCTTCAGCTGGCTGCACGACACGGTGGCGCGCAACACCGACTACTGGCGCGCGATGCTCGGCGCCATCATCCTGATCCTCGTGCTGCTGTTTCCTCAGGGCATCGCGGGGTTTGCCAAGCAGATGTTCGACAAGTTGAAACGCAAGACTGCGGTGACGGGGGGTGCCCCTATCCCAGCCTTCCCCGGCAAGGGGAAGGAGCAACTTCCATGAACGCAGACATCGCAACATCCGTGACCGACACGCCGCTTTTGAAAGTCACCGGGCTCGGCAAATCGTTCGGCGGCGTCAAGGCTGTCGACGGCATCGACTTCGAATTGAAGGCCGGCGAGCTGCTGGCGCTGATCGGTCCCAACGGCGCGGGCAAGTCGACGACCTTCAACATGGTCAACGGACAGCTCAAGGCCGACCAGGGTTCCATCCTGTTCCACGGCCATGAGCTCGTCGGCATGAAGCCGCGTGCCATCTGGCGCCTGGGCGTCGGCCGCACCTTCCAGATCGCCGAGACCTTCGCTTCATTGACGGTGGCGGAGAACGTGCAAATGGCGATGTTGTCGCACGATGGCAAGCTGTTCTCGATGTGGCGCCGCGCGGCGGAGCACAAGCGCGACGAAGCGCTTGCGTTGCTCGACCAGGTCGGCATGAAGGCGCAGGCCGATCGGCCGTGCAGCGAGCTCGCGTATGGCGACGTCAAGCGCGTCGAACTCGCCATCGCGATGGCCAACGCACCCAAGCTCTTGTTGATGGACGAACCCACCGCCGGCATGGCACCGAAGGAGCGCAACTCGCTGATGGCGCTGACCAAAGACCTCGTAACCGGCCGCGGACTTGCCGTGCTGTTTACCGAACACAGCATGGACGTGGTGTTCGCCTATGCCGATCGCATGATCGTGCTGGCACGCGGTCGCCTGATCGCGCAAGGCAAGCCGCTCGAAATTCGCGACCATCCGAAAGTGCAGGAGGTGTACTTCGGCAGTGGCAAGACCTTCGAGAAGATCGCGGCCAAAGCCGCAGCTGTGTCCGCTGCATTGGGAGCCCCGGCATGAGCGCAAACGAGCTGCTGCTCGAAGCCAAGTCACTCTGCGCCTGGTATGGCGCGGCGCAGATCCTGTACGACGTCGACCTCGAAGTGCGGCGCGGCGAAGTGGTCGCGCTGATGGGCCGGAACGGCGCGGGCAAGTCGACCACGCTCAAGACATTGATCGGCATGTTGACCAAGCGGCGCGGCGCGGTGCGCTTCCTGGGCCACGACATCTCGAAGAGCGAGCCGCATGTGGCGGCGCGCCTCGGACTCGGCTTCGTGCCGGAAGACCGACGCGTTTTCACCGACCTCACGGTGATGGAGAACCTCGAAGTCGGCAAGCAGCCCGTGCGGCATTGGACCGACGGCACATCGGCACCTGTGTGGACGCCCGAACGGCTCTTCAAGCTGTTCCCCAACCTCGGCGAAATGCCGAACCGGCCCGGCGGGCGCATGAGCGGCGGCGAGCAGCAGATGCTGACGGTCGCCCGCACGCTCATGGGCAACCCGTACCTGGTGCTACTCGACGAACCGTCCGAAGGCGTCGCGCCCGTCATCGTTGAGCAGATGGCCAACATGATCCTCGAGTTGAAAGCGCAGGGTGTCAGCATCTTGTTGTCGGAGCAGAACATGCACTTTGCGGAACTGGTGTCTGATCGCGCTTATGTGCTGGAGAAGGGCCAGATCCGTTATCACGCATCGATGGTTGAACTCGCTGCCAACGAAGATGTGCGCCGACAATATCTGAGCGTTTGATTCCGTTTAAAGAAATCTGTCGATGAGAACCACCATGCATTGCAAAACCATCCTCGAGGCGGGCTGAGCGATGCACGCCTCTTTTGCCAGTACGCAGGCGAAGACTGCACTGATCGTGGTCGATGTGCAGAACGGCTTCATCGACGGCGGTGGCCTGCCGGTGAAAGGCGGTGCCGAAGTGGTGCCCGTGATCAACCGCCTCGCGTCCGTCTTCGAGAACATCGTCATCACACAGGATTGGCATCCGCCGAGCCATGCTTCGTTCGCAATCAACCATGCGGGACGCAATCCGTACGACATGGCCACGATGCCGTATGGCGAGCAGGTGCTGTGGCCGGTGCATTGCGTGCAGGGCACCGAAGACGCCGCTCTGCACAAAGACCTCCACCTGCCCACGGCACAACTCATCATCCGCAAGGGCTTCCATCCCGACATCGACAGTTACTCTGCCTTCGAAGAAGCCGATCGCAAGACATCGACCGGCCTCGCGGCGTACCTGCGTGCGCGCAGCATCGACACGGTCTATGTGACCGGTCTCGCGACCGACTTCTGCGTGGCGTGGACTGCGCTCGACGCGCGTGCGGCCGGCTTCGTCGCGTTCGTCATCGAAGACGCGACCCGTGCAATCGATCTCGACGGTTCGCTCGACAAGGCCTGGGCGCAGATGACCGCGCAGGGCGTCGGGCGCATCCAGTCAGCCGAGCTGATCGGTTGATGCCTATCACCCTCACGGTCAACGGCCGGGCGCAGCTGCTGCCCGTGTCGCGCGAGGCGTCGCTGTTGCACGTGCTGCGCAACGACCTTGGGCTCAATAGCCCCAAGTACGGTTGCGGACTCGGTCAGTGCGGCGCCTGCACCGTATGGGTCGATGGCGTGGCGGCGCGCAGTTGCGTGATCCCGGCGCACGGCGTCGAAGGGCGCGAGATCACCACGCTCGAAGGGCTCGGATCCCGCCAAGACTGGCACCCAGTTCAAAAGGCTTTCGAAGACGCGCAGGCTGCGCAATGCGGCTATTGCCTCAACGGCATGGTGATGCAGGCGGCAGCACTGCTGGCGCGCGAGCCGAATCCGAGCGAAGACCGTATCCGCGCCGAGCTTTCCGGCAACCTGTGTCGTTGCGGCACGCACGTCGAGATCGTCCGCGCGGTGCAACTCGCGGCGCTGCGCCTGGCCGAGGCCACGTCATGAGCGCTGCGCAATGACATCGCGGCGGGCCGACAAGCCGCGCACACGCGCCGACTTCTTGCACGCCGATGGCGTGCTCGTCATCGTGCGTCCGACACCACCCGCGCCGCCGCCCGCCAAGGGCCAGCCCGCGCTGGTGTCGGGCAACCCGATCGAAGGCGACGAGGTGTTGCTCGCGGTGTGGGACGACGGCAGCGCGACGGGCTTGAACGGCCATGTCGACCTCGGCACCGGCCTGCAGACCGCGCTGGCGCAGATCGTCGCCGAAGAGCTCGATCTCGGCATGCCGTGCGTGCGCATGATGTTGGGCGACACCGCGAGTGCGCCCAACCAGGGCGGCACGATAGCGAGCGCATCGATCCAGAATCATTCGAGGCCGTTGCGACTCGCGGCCGCACAGGCGCGGGCCTGGTTGATGGCGCGTGCGGCGGCGCGGCTCGATGCGCCGGTCGACGCATTGAGCGTTCGCGACGGGGTGATTCGCGTTGCCGATGCGCCGGAGCGCCGTGTCGCTTTCGGCGAGCTCGTGGCCGGTCAGCGCACCGTGCTGCAACTGGCGCATCACGCACAGCTCAAGCACCCGGACGACTACCGCATCGTCGGCACCTCGCAGGCGCGCGTCGACATCCCGGCCAAGCTGGCGGGCGAAATCGTCTTCGTGCACGACATGCGCGTGCCCGGAATGCTGCACGGCCGCGTGGTGCGCCCACCGTATGCGGGCTCCGACCATGGCGACTTCATCGGTAATACGCTGGAGTCGGTCGATGAGTCGTCGATCGCGCACATCCCCGGCGTTCGGGCGGTGGTGGTGATTCGCGACTTCGTCGGCATCGTGGCGGAGCGCGAAGAGCACGCGGAGCAGGCGCTGCGCGAACTGCGTGTCACGTGGAAGCCGTGGCCTGGCATGCCCGACCTCGGCGACGTCGCGCAGTCGATTCGCGACCACCCGTCGACGCAGCGGCTGCTGGTCGATGAAGGCGACGTAGATACCGAGTTGGCTGCGCTCGATGCAGCGGGTCGATCCATGAAGCGGACCTATGTCTGGCCGTACCAGATGCACGCATCGATCGGACCTTCTTGCGCGCTCGCTGAGTGGTTTGCAGGCGGCGAGACCGATGCAGAGTCCGACGCGCCCATCGTGCTGCGCGTCTGGGCCGGCTCGCAGAGCCCGCACGTGCTGCGCGCCGACCTCGCGAAGCTGATGGATGTGCGCGATGTGCAGGTCGACGTGGTTCGCATGGAAGCAGCCGGCTGCTACGGCCGCAACGGCGCTGACGACGTAGCCGCCGATGCCGCGTTGTTGGCGCGTGCGGTCGGCGCCCCGGTGCGGGTGCAACTCACGCGCGAGCAGGAGCATGCGTGGGAGCCTAAGGGTGCGGCGCAGCTGATGGAAATCGAGGGTGGGTTGCGGGCCGACGGCGGCATCGCTGCCTACGACTTCGAGACCTCTTACCCATCCAACGGATCCCCGACGCTGGCGCTGCTGCTCACCCGCACCATTGAGCCGGTGCCGCACGCCTACGAAATGGGCGACCGTACGGCGCGTCCGCCGTATGCGTACGACAACCTGCGCGTCAAGGTCAACGACATGGCGCCGATCGTGCGTGCGTCGTGGTTGCGCGGCGTGTCGGCGTTACCGAACTCGTTCGCGCACGAGTCGTACATCGACGAGTTGGCGACCGCCGCCGGCGTCGATCCGGTGCAGTTCCGGCTGCGCCATCTGCACGATCCGCGCGCTGTCGATCTGGTGCAGGCGACCGCGCAAAAAGCTGGCTGGCGCATGCGCACCGGACCGCAGGAAAACGCCGATGGCGGCCTGGGCGAGGGCGGCGACATCCTGTTCGGCCAGGGCTTTGCTTACGCGCGCTACGTGCACAGCAAGTGGCCCGGTTTTGGCGCGGCATGGGCAGCGTGGGTGGCCGATGTCGAGGTCAATCGCAAGACCGGCGAAGTGCATGTGCGGCGCGTGGTCGTGGGTCACGATGCGGGGCTGACGATCAACCCGGCGGGCGTCGAACATCAGGTTCATGGCAACGTGATTCAAACCACGAGTCGTGCGCTGATGGAGGAGGTGCGGTTCGCACCGCAGCAGCAAGAGGTCGGTGAACGCTTGCCCGGCGTATTGCCTTCCGGCGTCGTCGCGAGCCGCGAATGGGGCAGCTACCCGATCATTAATTTTCGGCAGGTTCCGGTCATCGAAGTGATCCAGATGGCGCGGCCGGGCGAGCCGCCGTTGGGTGCGGGCGAGTCGTCTTCGGTGCCGGGTACGGCGGCGATCGCGAACGCGATTTTCGATGCGACGGGAGTGCGGTTCAGATCGCCACCGTTCACTTCTGAAGTCATTCGCGCCGCGCTCGGCAGTTCACTCCCTCGCCCTTCGCGAATCGACGTTGCGGCACCTCCCTATCAACCTGTCCCCGGAGGGGTAAGGAGCAACGCGCGGAGCCTCTGGACTGTGGGGAGTGCGCTCGTCATCGGCGGCATCGGTGTCATCGCGGGCCTGCTCGGCTGGCGCTCCGTCATTGCGCCTGTCTCCTTCAATGCACCCGTCTACAGCGCCTCGACCATCGAGCGCGGCCACGTGCTCGCATCGCTCGGCGACTGCGCGGTCTGCCACACCGCCGCGGGCGGTGCCCTCAACGCAGGCGGCCGTGCGATGGAGACACCGTTCGGCACGCTCTACAGCACGAATCTCACGCCCGATGCCGACACGGGGCTGGGCCAGTGGTCGTTCAGCGCATTCCAGCGCGCGATGCGTGAGGGTGTGTCGCGCGACGGCCATTACCTGTACTCGGCATTCCCGTACACCGCCTTCGCGAAGACCAGCGACGACGATCTGCAATCGCTGTATGCGTACTTCATGTCGCTGCCCGCGGTGCGCGCCGACACGCCGCCAGCCGAGTTGAAGTTTCCGTTCAGCCTTCGGCCCTTGATGGCGGGATGGAATGCGCTGTTCCACGACCCCAAGCCTTACCAGCCAGTCGCTACGCAAAGCGCCGAGTGGAACCGCGGCGCCTATCTGGTCAACGGCCTGGGCCACTGCGGCGCGTGCCACACGCCGCGCAACGCGCTCGGTGCGGAGCAAGGCGGCAATGCGCTTTTCTCGGGTGCCATCGCCGACGGATGGGAGGCACCTGCGCTCACGTCGCTGTCGAAAGCCGCAGTGCCGTGGGACGCCGACGAGTTGTATAGCTATCTGCGCCAGGGCCACACGCAACGGCATGGCATCGCAGGGGGTCCGATGGCTGCGGTAGTGCGAGAGTTGGGCGCTGTGAGCGACGACGATGTACGTGCGATGGCGGGCTACCTCGCGTCGTTCAATGCAGCGACATCAACGGTTCCAGAGGTGCACGCCGCCATAGCAACGCGCGCTATCGAAACTGCCGCCAGTGGTCGCGGCCAACTGCTCGGCTCGGCACAACGCATGTTCGACAGCGCCTGTGCTGCCTGCCATCACGATGGTGACGGGCCGACGCTGCTCGGCGTCAACACGTCCCTTACCCTCAACAGCAATTTGAGCAGCACCCGACCCGACAACCTGCTGCGCACGATCTTCGATGGTGTGCGCGAGCCGGCGACCAAAGACATCGGCTTCATGCCGGCGTTTCGCGATGCGCTCGACGATGCGCAGGTTGCGCAGCTCGCGGGCTATATGCGCGCGCGCTTCGCGCCACAGGAGCCTGCGTGGAGCGATTTGCCGGCGCAGGTGGCGCGCGTCCGCGCCTTGCGTTGATCGCCGTACCATCGACAGTAAGCGCTGCCTTCCAGCGCCGATCCAGGAGATACGACCCAATGACGACCAATCTTTCACCCGCCACCAGCCTGCCCCGCGACGCCGATCGCGCTACGCTCATCGGGCGCATATGGCAGCCCGGCATCGGGCCCACCCTGGTCGCAGTGCACGGGGGCGGGCTCCACGACCTTTCGCACCTGGCGCCGACCCTGAGCGATCTGCTCGAAGCCGAGGCGCCGCCTGCCGACGCGGTGCGCGACGCGGTGCAGTCAGGCAAGGCGCCCCGCATCGCGCACCTCGCCGAGGTGCTTGCCAACAGCTTCGAATCGCAAGCCGACGAGACCAAATCACGCGACTTCGGCCAGCCGTGGCTGCTTGCGCCCTGCGACCTGCAAGCGATCAAAGCCAGCGGCGTGACGTTCGTTGCGAGCCTGCTGGAACGGGTGATCGAAGAGCAGTCGCGCGGCGACGCGTCCAAGGCCGACTCGATTCGTTCGGCCCTCAGCGGTGTGCTGGGCGACAACCTGGCGGGCATCGTGCCGGGGTCGCCGGAGGCCGCGAAGGTGAAGGCCTTGCTGATCGCGCAAGGCGCATGGTCGCAGTACCTCGAAGTCGGCATCGGACCGGACGCCGAGATCTTCACCAAGGCGCCCGTGCTGGCAGCCGTCGGCACCGGTGCGCATGTCGGCATCCATTCAGGGTCCGTCTGGAACAACCCGGAGCCCGAGGTCGTACTGGCCGTCAACAGCCGCGGCGAGACGCTGGGCGCCGCGCTCGGCAACGACGTTAACCTGCGCGACTTCGAAGGCCGCAGCGCGCTGTTGCTGGGCAAGGCGAAAGACAACAACGCGTCATGCGCCATCGGGCCGTTCATTCGCTTGTTCGATGCGCACTTCAACATCGACGATGTGCGCCGCATCACGGTCGGGCTGAAGGTCGTGGGGCCCGAAGGGTTCACCCTCGAAGGGTCGAGTTCGCTCGCGAAGATCAGCCGCGACCCGCTCGACCTGGTCGGCCAGGCGATCAACCCGCATCACGCATACCCCGACGGACTGATGCTGTTCCTCGGCACGATGTTCGCGCCGACGCAAGACCGGCATGGTCCGAGCCAGGGCTTCACCCACGTGGTCGGCGATCTGGTGACGATCTCGGCACCGGAACTCGGCGCGCTCGTCAACCGCGTGGTGCACGCCGATCAGGCGCCGCGCTGGAACTTCGGCATCGGCGCGTTGATGCGCAACCTCGCAGGGCGCGGCCTGCTCACGTCGGCAGCAACTGCGCCTTCATCCAGTCGCAAAACGCCATGAGGCGCTGGTTGTCGATCGCCGACTTGCGATAGCAGATGAAGTGAGTGACGCGCTCGATTCGACGAAACGACGCGCCGTCCAGAATCACGAGGTCACCGCGCGCGAGTTCTTGCCCGGCGAAGCGTGTCGTCTCCAGCGCGATACCCATGCCGTCGGCGGCGGCCGCGATGGCCATCGAGCCCCGGTCGAAAGACGGCCGCGCGCCGGCCGGTAACTTGAGGTCGTTCAGCTTGCACCAGTCGGCCCACTGAACCGGGTTGACCTTGGAGTCGATCAGGGTGAATTGCAGCAAGTCGGCGGGCACCGTCACGCTCGAACTGTCCAGCAGGCGCGGCGAGCACATCGGCACCGTGGCCTCCAGTCCCAGCGCCTCGACCACCACGTTGCCGTGCGGCGGCGGCGCACCGTAGGCGATGTCGATGTCGATGTCCGTCGATTTGGCGAGGTCGGCCGGTTCGGCGCTCGACGACATCCGAATGACGATCGACGGATGCGCCGCCATGAACTGCGGCAGGCGCGGGCCCAGCCACTTGGCAGCAAAGCTCGGCGAGCAATGCACCGCCAGCTCGCTGCGCGATTCCGGAGGGCGCAGCGCCGCGCAGGCGTCCTCGATCTGGTCGAAGGCCGGACCGAGCTGGTCGAGCAGCCGCTGGCCGTCGATAGTCAAAGTCACCTTGCGAACCCCCCTTGTGAAGAGCGCCCGGCCAAACCATGTTTCGAGCGCGCGCACCTGGTGGCTGATGGCGGAGGGCGTCAGGTGCAGTTCTTCGCCCGCCTGCGTGAACCCGCCGAGACGGGCGGCCGCCTCGAAAGCGCGTAAGGCAAAGAACGAAGGAAGACGTCGCATGAAGAAACTGGATTGACGCGAGCATAGATGAATCTGATTCAGCCATCGACAAACCGTCGTCCTTTGTCAGCCGGCGGAACGGTTTGCATGATCGCCAACGCACGGATCGCATTGCCCATGCATTCCATCGTCATCCCACACCAACGAGAGACAACACCATGCTCGACACCAAAAAGCGCATCTCGGTCTACCAACCCCAACAACCGGGCCTCAAGTTCCCCGAGATGCCGACCTTCGCCAACCACGCCGAAGAGCGCCAATACCTGAAGGAACACCTCGTCGCCGCCTGCCGCGCCTTCGCGCAGCAAGGTTTCGACTACGGCTTTGCCGGCCATCTGACGATTCGCGATCCCGAGCGGCCCCACCTGTACTGGACCAACCCGATGGCGGTCCATTTTTCGCTGGTGAAAGTGTCGAACCTGATCCTGGTGGACCACGAAGGCAAGGTGATCGAAGGCGACTATGCGGTGAATCGCGCCGGCTTCGTGCTGCATGCTGCGGTGCACGACGCGCATCCCGACATCCTCGCCATGTGCCATGCCCACACCGTCTACGGCACCGCCTTCGCGGCACTCGGAAAGAAGCTCGAACCGATCACGCAAGACGCGGCCGTGTTCTTCGAAGACCACGCGGTCATCGGCGACGAAGCTGGTCAGGTGGCGGTCGAGGTGCAGGCCGGCAACAAGGTGGCCAACGCCTTCAAGGGCGTCAAGGCAGCGATTCATCAGAACCACGGGCTGCTGACGGCCAGCCGCCACAGCATCGATGCGGCGGCGTTCTGGTTCATTGCGCTCGAGCGTTGCTGCCAGCAGCAATTGCTGGTCGACGCCAGCGGTGTCACGCCGCGTCTGGTCACGCCGGAGCGTGCCCGCTACAGCCGCGAACACGTGGGCAGCGAGTTCATCGGATGGCTGCATTTCCAGACCCTTTATGACCAGATCGCGCTGACGCAGCCGGACATGTTCAGCTGAGCCGTCTGCGCGCGCGTCACTTGGCGCCTGCTGCCGCTGCTTTTCATCTGCTACGTCGCGGCCTACCTGGACCGTGTCAATGTCGGCTTCGCCAAACTGCAGATGCGTGGTGCTGTTGCTGGTGCTGAACGACAAGATCGCCAATGCCGGCTGGCTAAGCGAGAGCGACAAGAAAATGCTGCAGCGGAACATCGACGCAGACAGTGCGCAAGCCGAGGATCATTCGGTGGCCGGCGCTTTCCGCAACCCGAAGGTCTGGATATTGAGTGCGGCCTATTTCGGCTTCATCATGGGTCTCTAAGGAATTGGCTTCTGGTTGCCCCCTTTGGGCAAGGCAGCGGGCATCGCACTTATCGCGTCAGCCGTGCCTCAGATCGCGCCGCGCAAGGCACGCCGGTATTGCACCGCCTCCGCGACGTGCGCCACCTCCACCAGCGGTGACGATGCCAGGTCGGCGATGGTGCGCGCGACCTTGAGTGCGCGATGCGTAGAGCGCGCGCTCCAGCCCAGCTTTGCTGCGGCCGTATGCATGAACTTCAACGCTGCGGGTTCGAGGCCGGCATGCCGGTCGATCTCGGCACCCTGCAGCGCCTGGTTGGCCTTGCCTTGTCGCGCGACGGCTCGGTCACGCGCCGCTGCAGCACGGGCCCGGATGCGGTCGGTCGATTCCCCCGCAGGCGAATCGAGCAACTCTTTGGCCGATACCGCCGGTACTTCGATGTGCAGATCGATCCGATCGAGCAGCGGGCCGCTCAGCTTGCCCTGGTAGCGCGCGACTTGGTCGGGCGTGCAGCGGCAGGCTTTGAGCGTGGAGCCGAGATAGCCGCAAGGGCAAGGGTTCATCGCGGCGATGAGTTGGAAGCGGGCCGGGAATTCGGCGCGCCGGGCGGCACGGGCGATCGTGATGGTCCCCGTCTCCAGCGGTTCGCGCAACGCTTCCAACGCCGAGCGTGCGAACTCCGGAAACTCGTCGAGGAACAGCACGCCGTGGTGCGCTAGCGAAATCTCGCCGGGCCGTGGTGGCGATCCGCCACCGACCAGCGCCACCGCGCTCGATGTGTGGTGCGGCGCCGAGGTCGGCCGCTGCATCCATCGCTCGATGGCGAAGCGGCCGCCGAGGCTGGCAACGGCGGCACTTTCAAGTGCCTCGTCGATCGTCATCGCAGGCAGCAATCCGGCAAAGCGCTGCGCCAGCATCGACTTGCCCGAACCTGGCGGGCCGACCATCAAGAGCGAGTGATTTCCGGCTGCCGCGATTTCCAGCGCGCGCTTGGCGCCGACGTGGCCTTTAACGTCGGACAGGTCCGCGTAACGCGGAGGTGCCGCAGCGGCGGCGGGCTGTATGCGCGCCCATCCGTCGACCGGTGCTTCAATTGGTGCGGTGGCATCGGGCGGCAGAAATTGACGCACCACGTCGAGCAAATGCGCCGCGCCGTAGACCTCGGTGCCGTGCACTAGCGCTGCTTCTCGCGCACTTTCGGTGGGCAAAACCAGCTTCGTCGCGACGCCGCAGGTGTGTAGCGCGAGCGCCATCGCCAGCGCGCCCCGTACCGGTCGCAGCTGGCCCGACAGTGAAAGCTCGCCGGCGAATTCATGGCCGGCCAGCCGCGCACCGTCGATTTGACCGCTGGCTGCCAGGATGCCGAGCGCGATCGGCAAATCGAGGCGTCCTGAATCTTTCGGCAGGTCGGCCGGGGCGAGGTTCACGATGATTCGCTTGTTGTTCGGGAAGTCGAGCCCGGCGTTCTGGATCGCCGAGCGAACTCGTTCACGGGCTTCCTTGACCTCGACATCGGCCAGTCCGACCAGCGCAAAGCTGGGCAACCCGTTCGCCAAATGCACCTCTACGGTCACGCTGGCAGCTTCAAGGCCAAGCAAAGCGCGGCTTTGCACCAAAGACAGACTCATTGCACTCCCTTTCCCCAAGATGGTGCATCCATCCTTTTGTGGGGTCGTTTCTTCAAGTCGGCGGACAGCCAACTGACAGAAACAGTTTGATAACTATTTTCCCGGCAGGAGATTCGGACACGGAGATTGGGTTCTTGCCGCGCGTGCACTTTGGCACGCTACCTGCTTTAACCGTCTCTCCAACCCATTTTAAAAACCCCCTGAGGAGCTTCCCGATGATGCACCGTACCGCCGCCAAGACCCTGGTTGTCCTGGCCACCGCTTTGACTGCGACGGGTGCCGTTCTGGCCCAAACGACGCCTGCCGCCGACCCGGCTCCACCTGCGACGTCGCCCCTGACCGCCAACATCTCGCTCACCACTAACTACAAGTTCCGCGGCCAGGACCAGGACACCATCGGCCACAACGGCTTGTACAAGACGCGCGGCGTCAAGCCCGCGGTACAGGGCGGCTTCGACTACGCCTTTGGCGAAAGCGGCTTCTACGTGGGCAACTGGAACTCCAGCGTCAACTGGCTCTCGGGCAACAGCATCGAGATGGACATCTACGGTGGCTACAAGATGAAGGTCGGCGTGTTCGACCTCGACTTTGGCGTGCTGACCTATGTGTACCCGGGCAACCACCTGGGCAACACGACCGAACTCTACGGCGCAGCCACCTACAGCGACGACGCGCTGGGCGCCTTCACCGCGAAGTACTCGCACACCGTGTCCAAGGACTACTTCGGCTTCGCCGGCGCGGCCAACGGCTCGGGCCTGAAGGGCCGCAACAGCGGCTACCTGAACCTGTCGTACGCCAAGGAAGTGATTCCGCACCTGACGTTGAAGGCCGCGGTCGGATACACGCACCTGAGCAGTGACATCCGCAACAATACGGGCTACAAGAGCTACGTCGACTACAACGTCGGCGCCTCGTGGGACTTTGGTGGTGGTCTGTCGCTGGCCGGTGCCGTGGTGGGTGCCAACAAGAAAGGCGCCTACCTGGCGGTCGTGAACCCCGGCTTCGGTCCAATCGGCGCGCAGACCCAGTCGATCAACAAGGCGCAGTTCATCGCTACGCTGACCAAGACTTTCTGACCCTTCAAATAGAAGGCGCGGCGACTGCCGCCGTGCCCGTCGGTTTTATCTCAAGGAGAACATCATGAAGCTGGTTACAGCCATCATCAAACCATTCAAGCTCGACGAAGTGCGTGAAGCACTGTCGGCGATCGGTGTGCAGGGCATCACTGTTACCGAGGTCAAGGGCTTCGGTCGCCAGAAGGGACATACCGAGCTTTATCGCGGCGCTGAATACGTCGTCGACTTCCTGCCAAAGGTCAAGATCGAGGCCGCCGTTTCCGACGAGCTGGTCGAGCGAGTGATCGAAGCAGTCGAGGGTGCCGCACGCACCGGGAAAATCGGCGACGGCAAGATTTTTGTCTACAACCTCGAGCAGGTTGTTCGCATTCGCACCGGCGAAACGGGCCGTGAAGCGCTCTGAGATCAAGGCACGAAAGAACAACTGAAATGAAAAAACTGCTCGTCTCCCTCGCGCTCGGCCTGAGTGTGTTTGCCGCTGGCACTGCGTTTGTCACCTCTGTGCAAGCGCAGACCCCGGCACCTGCCGCCGAAGCGGCTGCGCCCGCGGCCAGCGCGGCTCCCGCACCTGCTGCTGTAGCTGCCCCGGCAGCCGACGCTCCGGCCGCTGCAGCGCCAGCCGCCGCCGCTCCTGTGATCAAGTTCGACAAGGGCGATGTCAGCTGGATGATGGTGTCCACGCTGCTGGTCATCATGATGACCGTGCCAGGCCTGGCGCTGTTCTACGGCGGCCTGGTCCGCAGCAAGAACATGCTGTCCGTGCTGATGCAGGTCATGGTCACGTTCGCCTTGATCGCGGTGCTGTGGCTCATTTACGGGTACAGCCTTGCGTTCACGGAAGGAAACGCTTTCATAGGCGGGTTCGACCGGCTCTTCATGAAGGGGATCTTCGATCCGGCAACCGGCGTGTTCGCGCCCGGTGCAACCTTTAGCAAGGGCGTCTACATCCCAGAACTGCTGTTCGTTGCTTTCCAGGCCACGTTTGCCGGCATCACTTGCTGCCTGATCGTCGGTGCTTTTGCAGAGCGTGCCAAGTTCGGCGGCATCCTGCTGTTCATGGTGTTGTGGTTCACCTTCAGCTATGCGCCAATCGCGCACATGGTCTGGTTCTGGATGGGTCCCGACGCCTACGCCAGCAAGGACGTCGTCGACGCGATGAACGCCAAGGCCGGTTTGATCTGGCAGTGGGGCGCTCTCGACTTCGCAGGCGGTACTGTCGTGCACATCAATGCGGCCGTCGCAGGTCTCGTGGGTGCCTACATGATCGGCAAGCGCATCGGTTTCGGCAAGGAAGCCTATACGCCGCATTCGCTGACGCTGACGATGGTTGGTGCCGCGCTGCTGTGGGTGGGTTGGTTCGGCTTCAATGCAGGTTCGGCACTCGAAGCCGGCACCAGCGCCGTGCTGGCTTTCATGAACACTTTTTCGGCTGCTGCCGCCGCCATACTTGCGTGGTGCATCGGTGAATCGCTGCACAAGGGCAAGGCCTCGATGCTGGGTGCCGCTTCAGGCGCCGTGGCGGGCCTGGTGGCGATCACCCCGGCCGCTGGCAACGTCGGCCTGATGGGCGCCATCGTGATCGGCTTCATTGCCGGTTTTGCGTGCCTGTGGG
>JANXTS010000090.1 GCA_025352265.1 Variovorax sp.
GTCTGGGCCTGGTGCTCGACATGACGCTGCGCGACATCGAACGCGTGTTGTACTTTGAAGCGTACGTGATCACCGACCCCGGCATGACCCCGCTGAAGAAGCGCGAGATCATGTCCGAGGACGACTACGACACCAAGCGCAAGGAATTCGGCGACGAGTTCACCGCCAAGATGGGCGCCGAAGGCATCAAGGACCTGCTCGAAGGCATTGAACTCGACAGCGAGATCGAGCGCCTGCGCGGCGACCTGACCGGCTCTGAAGTCAAGGTCAAGAAGAATTCAAAGCGCCTGAAGGTGCTCGAGGCTTTCCGCAAGTCGGGTATCAAGCCCAACTGGATGGTGCTCGACGTGCTGCCGGTGTTGCCGCCGGACCTGCGTCCGCTGGTGCCGCTGGACGGTGGCCGCTTTGCGACCTCCGACCTGAACGACCTGTATCGCCGCGTCATCAACCGCAACAGCCGTCTGCGCCGTTTGCTGGAATTGAAGGCGCCGGAAATCATCGCGCGCAATGAAAAGCGGATGCTGCAGGAAGCCGTCGATTCGCTGCTGGACAACGGTCGTCGCGGCAAGGCCATGACCGGCGCCAACAAGCGAGCGCTCAAGTCGCTGGCCGACATGATCAAGGGCAAGAGCGGTCGCTTCCGCCAGAATCTGTTGGGCAAGCGCGTCGACTACTCGGGCCGTTCGGTCATCGTGGTGGGCCCGACGCTCAAGCTGCATCAGTGCGGCTTGCCGAAGCTGATGGCGCTCGAACTGTTCAAGCCTTTCATCTTCTCGCGCCTCGAAGCCATGGGCATCGCGACGACGATCAAGGCGGCCAAGAAGGAAGTCGAATCCGGCACGCCGGTGGTCTGGGACATCCTTGAAGAGGTGATCAAAGAGCACCCGATCATGCTGAACCGTGCGCCCACGCTGCACCGGTTGGGCATTCAGGCGTTCGAGCCGATCCTGATCGAAGGCAAGGCGATCCAGCTGCACCCACTCGTTTGCGCGGCTTTCAATGCCGACTTCGACGGTGACCAGATGGCCGTCCACGTGCCGTTGTCGGTCGAAGCGCAGATGGAAGCCCGCACCTTGATGCTGGCCTCCAACAACGTGCTGTTCCCGGCCAACGGCGAGCCGTCGATCGTGCCGTCGCAAGACGTGGTGCTGGGTCTGTACTACACGACCCGCGACCGCATCAACGGCAAGGGCGAGGGCCTGATCTTCTCCGACATCGGTGAAGTCCAGCGTGCACTCGATGCCGACGTGGTCGAGCTGACGGCCCGCGTTGCAGTGCGCATCACCGAATACGCCAAGGACAAGGAAACCGGCGAATTCACCGCGTCGACCTCGCTCGTCGATACGACCGTGGGCCGTGCGTTGCTGTCCGAGATCCTGCCCAAGGGCCTGCCGTTCTCCAACATCAACAAGGCGTTGAAGAAGAAGGAGATTTCCAAGCTCATCAACGTCTCGTTCCGCAAATGCGGCCTGAAAGAGACCGTTGTGTTCGCCGACAAGCTGTTGCAGAACGGCTTCCGTCTTGCGACCAAGGCGGGTATCTCGATTGCCATCGACGACATGCTGGTGCCCGCTGAGAAGCACGGCATCATCGAGCGCTCGGCCAAGGAAGTGAAAGAGATCGAGCAGCAATACGTCTCGGGTTTGGTGACTTCTGGCGAGCGCTACAACAAGGTGGTCGACATCTGGGGCAAGGCCGGCGACGAAGTGTCGAAGGTCATGATGTCCAAGCTCTCCAAAGAGCGCGTCATCGATCGCCATGGCAAGGACGTCGAGCAAGAGTCCTTCAACTCGATCTACATGATGGCCGACTCGGGCGCTCGCGGTTCTGCGGCGCAGATTCGCCAGGTTGCCGGCATGCGCGGTTTGATGGCCAAGCCCGACGGCTCGATCATCGAAACGCCCATCACCGCGAACTTCCGCGAAGGTCTGAACGTGCTGGAGTACTTCATCTCCACCCACGGTGCCCGTAAGGGTCTGGCCGACACGGCATTGAAGACGGCCAACTCGGGTTACCTGACGCGCCGTCTGGTCGACGTGACGCAAGACTTGGTTGTCATCGAGCAGGACTGCGGTACGCACGGCGGTTACCTGATGCGCGCCATTGTCGAAGGCGGCGAAACGATCGAATCGTTGCGCGACCGAATCCTTGGTCGCTCCGCAGCCGAAGACGTGCTGCATCCGGAAAATCGTTCGGTGCTGCTGAAGGCCGGCGAAATGTTCGATGAAGACAACATCGAAGTGCTCGAGGCGCAAGGCGTCGACGAAGTCAAGGTGCGGACCGCGCTCACGTGCGAGACGCGCTTCGGTATCTGCGCTACCTGCTATGGCCGAGATCTCGGCCGCGGCGGCCTGATCAACATCGGCGAAGCCGTCGGTGTGATCGCGGCGCAGTCGATCGGCGAGCCCGGCACGCAGCTGACGATGCGGACCTTCCACATCGGCGGTGCGGCATCGCGTTCGGCGATCGCCTCCAGCGTGGAAGCCAAGTCCAACGGCACGATCGGCTTCAACGCCACGATGCGCTATGTGACCAACGGCAAGGGCGACCTGGTCGTCATTTCGCGTTCCGGCGAAATCGTGATTCACGACGAGCACGGCCGTGAGCGCGAACGCCACAAGGTGCCGTACGGCGCCATCCTGGCGGTGAAGGCGGATCAGCAAGTCAAGGCCGGTCACGTACTCGCCAACTGGGATCCGCTGACGCGCCCGATCATCACCGAGTTCGCCGGCAAAACCCAGTTCGAAAACGTCGAGGAAGGCCTCACGGTTGCCAAGCAGGTCGACGAAGTGACCGGTCTGTCGACTCTGGTCGTGATCGATCCGAAGCGCCGCGGCGCCACGAAGGTCGTGCGACCGCAGGTCAAGCTGATCGACGCATCGGGCAACGAAGTGAAGATCCCCGGTACCGATCATTCGGTGACGATCGGCTTCCCCATCGGCTCGCTGGTCCAGATCCGCGATGGTCAGGACGTGGGCCCAGGCGAAGTGCTGGCGCGCATCCCGGTCGAAGGTCAGAAGACGCGCGACATCACCGGCGGTCTGCCGCGTGTCGCTGAGCTGTTCGAAGCCCGTTCACCGAAGGACAAGGGCATGCTGGCCGAGATGACCGGTACCGTGTCGTTCGGTAAAGAGACCAAGGGCAAGATTCGCCTGCAGATCACCGATCCCGAAGGCGGCGTCTATGAAGACCTCGTGCCGAAGGAAAAGAACATCCTGGTGCATGAAGGCCAAGTGGTGAACAAGGGTGAGAGTGTGGTCGACGGACCGGCGGACCCGCAGGACATCCTGCGCCTGCTGGGCTCGGAGGAACTCGCCCGCTACATCGTGGACGAAGTGCAGGACGTGTACCGCTTGCAGGGCGTGAAGATCAACGACAAGCACATTGAGGTGATCGTTCGCCAGATGCTGCGTCGGGTCGTGGTCGACAACATCGGCGACACCAACTACATCTCCGGCGAACAGGTCGAACGCAGCGAAATGCTCAACACCAACGACGCCCTGCGCGCCGCTGACAAGATCCCCGCGACGTTCACCAACCTGCTGCTGGGCATTACCAAGGCATCGCTGTCGACCGACTCGTTCATCTCCGCGGCTTCCTTCCAGGAAACCACCCGGGTACTGACCGAAGCGGCCATCATGGGCAAGCGCGACGAGCTGCGCGGACTGAAGGAGAACGTCATCGTCGGCCGTCTGATTCCCGCAGGCACCGGCATGGCGTACCACCAGGCACGCAAAGTCAAGGACGCAATGGACGAGGCCGAGCGCCGCGCTATCGCCGATTCGGAGGCTGCCGAATTGGCCGGCAATTCGAGCGATGAAACTGCGACGGTCGATGCTGGCGAAGGCGCCGCAGCCGAGTAATCGGTCCCACGCGCCACCGCGCGTTAGCATGCCGGCATGACCGGTATCCGACGCCCTCCCTCCGCTTGCGGATGGAGGGCGTTTTTCATTCTGGGCCGGCGATGAGTGCGGCGCCCGATTCGTTGGCCTACTGGATCGGCTGTGCGCTGCTGCTATTTTGGTTCGTCGGTGCTTACAACCGGATGGTCAGGCTGCGTTCTGTGGCCCTTCAGGCCTATGCCACTCTCGACGCCGCATTGGGGCGGCAGATTGAATTCGTCCAGGTCAACGCGCCGGTCGGCGCTGAGTCTTTGCTGGCGGCCACCATGCAACTCACGACGCTGCTGGCTGCGACGCGGCTGCGGCCACTCGACCCAGAGCGCATCGACGCGCTCGGGACGGCCCTGAACGTGCTCCTGTCGGCCTGGCAGCGCCTGCATCCCGACGACGTCGTCAGCTTCGATGCCGAGGGCACGCTGTCACGCCCGGCGCCTCTAAAAGGCGCGGAGGAGGCATCTCACCCAAGCCGTTTCATTGCCTGGCCGGAGCCTTCAGCCGCAGCAGAAATCGCGCGCGGGCAATTCAATGCGGCGGTCGCGCAGTACAACGCAGCGACTCGGCAGTTCCCGGCCATGCTGATCGCCTGGATCATGCGATTGCGCGTCGCCGCGCCCTTGCTCTGAGCAATTAAGAGTTGCTGCGCAATCTGCTGCCCGCGCGCCCGTTACCATGGCGGCAACTTGCCCGATCTCATAGCCCCCCCCAGCGGCACTACGCCGAACCAGCCGCCGCTCTGGCGCCAATTGCAGCTGACCGCGATGGCCCTGGCCGCGATCCGGAACGGCGTGTCCGGCTCCGTCGCCTTCGAGAATGTGGAGACCGCAATGCGGCCCGGCGTGCAGGCGCTCGGCTTCCAGGTACTTCGATGGCTCGGGCGCGCCGAAGCATTGCGTCGGCATCTCGCCAAGCGCGCCCCGCCGCCGGCCGCCGACGCGCTGTTGTGCACCGCACTGGCGCTCGCTTGGGACCCAGGCCGCGCGCCCTACGAACCCTTCACTCTGGTCGACCAAGCTGTCGAGGCAGCCAAGCGAAACCCCGCCACGCGTGCCCAAGCGAGTTTTATCAACGCGTGCCTGCGGCGCTTTCTACGAGAGCGCGACGAGTTGGTCGAGGTGACGGAACGCGAGCCGGTCGCGCAATGGAACCATCCGCGCTGGTGGATCGAACGTCTGCGGCGTGATCACCCGCGTGAGTGGCAGCGCGTGCTCGCGGCCGACAATTTGCAAGCGCCGCTGACATTGCGCGTCAATATCCGCAAAACGTCGGTTGCCGACTATCTGGTCGCTCTGACAGCCGATGGGCAAAACGCCAAGGCGGTGGGTGCGGGCGGCGTGCAGCTGGAGCGTGCGCGGCCTGTGCTGCAACTGCCCGGCTTTGCCGAAGGCGAAGTGTCGGTGCAGGATGCCGCCGCGCAACTCGCTGCACCGCTGCTGCTCGAAGGCTTCGACTTGGCAACCGGTACGCCGTTGCGAGTGCTCGATGCCTGCGCCGCGCCAGGTGGCAAGACTGCGCACCTGCTGGAACTCGACCGTGGACGCGGCCTCGATGTCACCGCGCTCGAAATTGACGCGCTGCGTACCGGCCGTATCCAGGAGACACTGACGCGGCTTGGGCTGCAGGCGCATATCGTCGTGGCCGATGCTGCGCGCCCGGAAAACTGGTGGGACGGCACCCTATTCGATGCCATCCTGCTCGACGCGCCTTGCACGGCATCAGGCATCGTGCGTCGGCACCCGGACGTGCGATGGCTGCGCCGTGAGAGCGACATCGAGCAGTTGGCGGCTCAGCAAGCCCAGTTGCTGGCAGCGCTCTGGCCACTGGTGCGTCCAGGAGGACGGCTCGTCTACTGCACCTGTTCGGTTTTTCGCGAAGAGGGATCGCACCAGATCGATGCGTTTCTTGCGCACAACACCGATGCCCGATTGCGACCCTCGCCCGGCCATTTGCTGCCTCAAAGCGCCGGGATTGCCCGTGCCGTCCCGGACAATGCTTTGGGTGAACACGACGGTTTCTTCTACGCCCTGCTCGAAAAGCGCAACGGCTGAGTTGCGCGCGCTGCCAGCGGCCGGTTTGCCGATGCGCCGGCGTCAGGTCGTTGCGCTCGCGGCGTTGCTGATAACCGGTACGCTGTTCGGTGCGCCGACACCCGCCTTGGCAGACTCGCCCCAAGCCTCCGTGACTCAGATGCGGTTGGAGGAGGCCGACGATGGCATCTATCTAACCGCGCAGGTCCAGTTCGAATTACCCGTCGGCGTCGGTGAGGTGCTCGAAAAAGGCATCGCGATTTATTTTGTCGCCGAGGCGGAGCTGTACCGCGAACGTTGGTACTGGGCAGATCGCAAGGTCGGTTCGGCCACACGCCACATGCGGCTTGCCTATCAGCCGCTCAGCCGGCGTTGGCGGCTCAACGTGTCGTCGGTGCCGATCGCTAACGCGGGTTTGGGCGTGTCCTTGAACCAGAACTTCGACAGCCTCCCGGAAGCTCTGGATGCCATCAAACGCATTGGGCGCCTGCGGCTGGCCGACCGGAGCGAGGTCGGCGACGAGACGACGCAACCCGTGCAATTCAGTTTTAAGCTCGACACCACTCAACTGCCTCGACCGTTCCAGATCGGCGTGGCGGGGCAGGCCGACTGGAACATCGTGGTCGAGCGCAGCGCGCGACTGGCGCTGGAGAAATTGAAGTGAGCAGCAAGAATCCCAGCCCTCGCGACGGCGCGGCGTCGCCCGCTGCGCGGCGTACGCGCGCCGCACGCTGGGCCGTTGGCGTAGGGGTCGCACTGATCGCGGCCATCGGCCTCGTGCTGATCTTTCTGCTTGCGCAGGCGACCAACAACCGCGCGCTCTACGAGCAGAATTACGCGCGCCTCTTCGGCCTCAATGTCGTGGTCGCGGCGCTGCTGGTGCTGGTGATCGGATGGGTCGCTTTCAGGTTGCTGCGTCGGCTGCAGCAGGGCAAGTTCGGCAGCCGGCTGCTCATCAAGCTGGCGGCGATCTTTGCACTCGTCGGCGTGGTGCCGGGCGCGCTGGTGTACGTGGTGTCCTATCAATTCGTTGCACGGTCGATCGAGAGCTGGTTCGACGTCAAGGTCGAAGGTGCGCTCGACGCCGGGCTCAACCTCGGCCGTGCCACGCTCGATTCCCTGTCCGACGAACTCGCTTCCAAAGCACGCGTTGCCAGCAGCCAACTTGCCGAAGTCCCCGACGCCAGCGCTGGCCTGATGCTGGAGCGCATTCGTGACCAGCTGGGCGCCAGCGACGTGGTGCTCTGGACGGGCGCCGGCCAACTGGTCTCAAGTGCCGGCGCCTCCCGTTTTCAGCTCAGTCCCGAACGGCCGACGCAACAGCAGTTGCGGCAGGTGCGTGCCGACCGACCGATGGCGCACATCGAAGGGCTGGACGAAGTCCCGGCGCCGGGCACCAACGCGCCGCCTGCCGCCACCATTCGTGCCTTGGCGCTGGTCCAGCGACCGGGCTTCGATTTCAATACGGAGCCGCGCTATCTGCAGGTGACGCAGCCACTGCCTCCCGCCGTCGTCGCCAACGCGCTGGCCGTGCAGGAAGCCAACCGCGAATACCAGGAGCGGGCGCTGGCGCGCGAGGGCCTTCGGCGCATGTACATAGGCACGCTCACGCTCAGTCTGTTCCTGGCGGTGTTCGGTGCCGTGCTGCTGGCTGTGCTGTTCGGCACTCAACTGGCGCGCCCGTTGCTGGTGTTGGCTGACGGCGTGCGACAGGTGGCCGCGGGCGATTTGCGGCCGACGGCGGTGCTGCAGGGCAGGGATGAACTCGGCGGACTGACGCGCTCTTTCGCCGTCATGACCCAACAATTGTCGGATGCCCGCGGCGCGGTCGAAAAGACGATGGGGCAGCTCGACGCCGCGCGGGCCAATCTCCAAACCATTCTCGACAACCTCACCTCCGGCGTGATCGTGCTGGACGCCAACGGCACGATGCTCTCGACCAATCCCGGTGCCACGCGCGTGCTGCGTGCGCCGCTAGCCGCATTCGAGGGGCGCTTGCTCAGCGACGTACCGGGCCTCACCGAGTTCGGACAAGACGTGCAGCAGCAGTTCGAAGACTTTCAGGTCGAGCGCCTGCAACATGGGCTGGACCATTGGCAGCATGCTTTCGAGTTGCATGCTTCGGGCAACGGCCTGTCGCAGGACGCCATCAACCTCGTGGCGCGCGGGGCGGAGCTGCCGGGCGCTGCGCGGCTGCTTGTGTTCGACGACATCTCGGAGATCGTGTCGGCGCAGCGCGCGCAGGCATGGGGAGAAGTCGCGCGGCGGCTCGCGCACGAGATCAAAAATCCGTTGACGCCCATTCAGCTGTCGGCCGAGCGTCTGGAGATGAAGCTGTCTGGCAAGGTCGACGCACCCGAACAGGCCATCCTCACCAAGTCGGTCAAGACCATCGTCGACCAGGTCGATGCGATGAAGCGGCTGGTCAACGAGTTCCGCGATTACGCCCGCTTGCCTGCCGCCGACTTGAAGGCGGTCGACCTCAACGCACTCGTCGGCGATGTGCTGCAGCTCTACGGTGCCGAGAACGCGCCCATTGCCGTTTTTTCGGAACTCGATCCGCGTTGCCCGACGATACGCGGCGACGCGCAGCAGATCCGGCAGATCATTCACAACCTTTTACAAAATGCCCAGGACGCTGCGGAAGCTGCGGTACACAGCCTCGGGCGTGCAGGCGAGATCAGCATTCGCACACGGCTTTCCGACTCGGGGCAACGAGTGCGACTGACCGTGCAGGACAGTGGGCCGGGCTTTGCCGAAAACATCCTTAAAAGAGCCTTTGAACCCTATGTGACAACCAAGACCAAGGGCACCGGTCTCGGGCTCGCGGTGGTCAAGAAAATCGCCGATGAACACGGTGCGCGCATCGAGTTGAGCAACCGCGTTGTCGAGGGGGCTGTGGCGGGAGCGCAAGTCTCGTTATCATTCGCTTTGGCGGGCGATCCGCAATAGCGGTCGCTCACACCGAAGACGCAAAGTCTTTCTTTGGCGAGCGGGCCTCTTACCGGCGCAGTAAACAAGTATTCATGGCAAATATCCTCGTGGTCGACGACGAGCTGGGCATCCGAGACCTGCTCTTCGAAATTCTCAATGACGAAGGCCACAACGTGGAACTCGCGGAGAACGCCGCCGAGGCGCGTGCCGCACGGCTACGCGCTCGGCCCGATCTCGTGCTGCTCGACATCTGGATGCCGGACACCGATGGCGTCACGCTCTTGAAGGAGTGGTCGACAGCTGGCTTGCTCAGCATGCCGGTCGTGATGATGAGCGGCCACGCGACCATCGACACGGCAGTGGACGCTACCCGCATCGGCGCGTTCGCTTTCCTCGAAAAGCCGATCACGATGCAGAAGCTGCTCAAGGCAGTCGAACAGGGTCTCGCGCGCGAGAGCGCACGTCGGGCTGCAGCGAACGTGGTGCCGGCTGCCGCATCGAGCAGCTTCGCTGCAGCGCTGACCACTGTGAGTGACAGCACGATGGTGCCGCCCCCCCTGCACATCCCAGCTACGGACCCAGGCCCCCAATCTAACCAAAGCTTCGACCTCGACCGCCCATTGCGTGACGCACGCGATGGCTTCGAAAAGGCGTACTTCGAATTTCACCTCGCCATGGAAAACGGCTCCATGACGCGCGTTGCCGAGAAGACCGGCCTCGAACGCACGCACCTCTATCGCAAACTCAAACAACTTGGCGTCGATCTTTCGAGGGGTCGCCGCAGCGCGGTATAATCCGAGGCTCCAGCCGAGTTCGTAAGAGCGTGGCTGTATGGCCCGGTAGCTCAGTTGGTAGAGCAGCGGATTGAAAATCCGCGTGTCGGTGGTTCGATTCCGCCCCAGGCCACCATCTTTCTTTCTCAGTAGATCCCAAGTCAGCTCAGAAGTCCTTGTGAATCAAGGACTTAGCCCGAAAGGGCGGCTCGAGCGGTGTCTCTGAATCCCACAACGTCCCGTTCTTGCGTGTACCTAACGGTGTACTCAGGTTGCTTTTCACGCGCAGTCGTTTTGGGTACACCATAAGCCTCCGTCGGAGTAATCACGTCCTGAGTACGGGCGAAACGACAGGCCCGTATTCGC
>JANXTS010000014.1 GCA_025352265.1 Variovorax sp.
CGAGCTTGCCGGCAACCACGTCGGCGTTGATGTTGTAGCTCTCGTTTTCTTCGCCGAAACCGATCGGGCTGATGACCGGAATGAACGCGTCGTCTTGCAGCGCCTTGACCACGCTCGGATCGATCGAGACGATTTCGCCGACCTGGCCCACGTCGTGATGCACGTTGGGATCGTTGCGGTCGACCAGCTTGAGCTTTTGCGCTCGGATCAAACCGCCGTCGCGACCCGTGAGCCCGACCGCCTTGCCGCCCGCATGGTTGATCAGGCCGACGATGTCTTGCTGCACCTCACCGGCGAGCACCCATTCGACGACTTCCATCGTCTCGGCGTCGGTCACGCGCATGCCCTGGATAAAGCTGCCTTTTTTGCCGAGCTTGTTGAGCGCTGCCTCGATCTGCGGGCCGCCGCCGTGCACCACCACCGGGTTCATGCCAACCAACTTGAGCAGCACCACGTCCTCGGCGAAGTCGGCTTGCAGGGCCGGGTCGGTCATCGCATTGCCGCCGTATTTGATGACGATGGTCTTGCCGTGAAACTTGCGGATGTAGGGCAGCGCCTGCGCCAGGATCTCGGCTTTGTCGCGGGGAGAAATGCTCAGGACGGAGTCGGTCATGGTGTCCACGGTGGTGAGTGAGGGGTCGTGAAGTTCGGCGGAATTGTGCGTCAGCGCGCCCGGCCGCCTGTCGGTACCGGCCGCATCAAGGCCGCAACCATCGCGGCACCTTGAAGCGCACGATCATCAGATATGCCGCGACGTAGGTCGCGACGAACAGCGCGCAAAAGACGACCAGCACCCAAGTGCGGTTCCAAAACAGCACTGCCGGCACGACCGTCGCCGCAGCAAAGATCCAGAGATAGGGCGAGGTGCGGTTGTTGCGCGCCAGCAGCTGGCGCGCCTCGTCATCGGCGAAGGCGACACGCACGATGCGCCGGAAAATCAACTGGTGAAAGTGCAGCGCGTCGGCCATGCCGGGCGACTGGCCGCGTGCCAGCTTGCGGTAGATCGAGAACATCGTTTCCCAGACCGGATAGATCAGCAGCAGCATCGGAAACCACGGCGACACCGTCGGGTGCCGCTGCACCAGCGACACGCATGCCACCGCGATGACCATGCCCCACACGTAAGCACCGCCGTCGCCGGCAAAGATCTTGCCGCGCGGGTAGTTCCAGATCAGGAAGCCGAGCGTGGCACCCATGAGGCAGATCACCATCGCCGCCAGTTGCCTGTCGCCCACCTGCAGTGCGACGTGCGAGATGGCAAGGCACACCAGCACCGCCACCGTGCCCGCGAGGCCGTTGTAGCCATCGATGATGTTGAAAGCGTGCGGCAGGCCACCGATGGCGATGGCCGCGAACAGCACGGCCATGTAAGGCCACGCGACCAGCGCCCGATCGACCACGTCGACGCCCGTGCGCGAAACGCCGAGCCCCAGTACCCAGCACAGCAACAGCGCTGAGCCGATGGTGAGCCCCAGCCGGTAGCGCACCGACACGCGTTGGGTGACGTCTTCGACGATGCCGCCGAGGACGGCCGGCGTCATGCACGCCAGCGCGACAGCGGCGGCTTTGAAGGGCCAATAGACGTTGAAGACGTCGGTGCCGAGGCCCGCCACTAGCCACGCCGTGCCCATGCCGAGCATGATTCCCGCCCCCCCGAGGCGCGGCACGTGGCCCTTGTGAAACCGCTGCGGCATGTCGGCGGCGTAGAGCCGTGCGTGGCGGCGCGCCCGGCGCATGAAGACCTGCACGGCGAACGCGGAGACGAGAAAACTGATGACGATCAGGGCAATCATTGATAGTGCGGCATGACTAGGAGTGCACCGGGAGAGGACCCTAGAATTCCCGAGCGAAATTAGACCATGCCGATGTCCCCTCCTCACGCCCCAGCCATCACCGTTTCGATCGTCAGTCATGGCCAGCTGGCATTGATCGAACCGCTGCTCGATCAGCTGGCGCGCTACAGCAGCGCCGTCGTTGCCAAGGTCGTGCTCACCATCAATGTCCCCGAGCCCGACATCCTGGCGGGCCGCACCTGGGCCTTTCCGGTCGAGCGGATCGAGAACAAGGCGCCGATGGGCTTCGGCGCCAACCACAACCAGGCGTTCACGCGCTGTACGACGCCGTGGCTACTGGTGCTCAACCCGGACATCCGTTTCGACAGCGACGTGCTCACGCCGTTGCTGGCCCAGGCCGCGCCGACCAGTGGGCTCTTGACGCCGCGCATTCTCGAGCCCGGCAAATCGGTGCCCGAGCAACATCGAGCCACCATCACGCCACGAGAAATTTTGACGCGGCGCAAAGCTGGCTACGTGCGGCCGCAGGTGCCGGCGTGGATTCCTGGTCTGTTCATGCTGTTTCGCAGCGATGCCTACGCGGCCATCGACGGGTTCGACGAGCGGTTCTTTATGTACGGCGAAGACTTCGACATCTGCGCGCGCATTCAACTGGCCGGATGGCAACTTCAGGTCGGAGAAGACCTCGTCGCGCGCCACGATGCGCAGCGGGCGAGCCATGCCAAGGCGAAGCATCTGTACTGGCACGTGACCAGCTTGCTGAAGGTGTGGGCTTCGGCGACGTTCTGGCGCTATCGGCAGCTCGAAGATAAGAAGGCCTGATCGCCTATCTCATGGTTCAGCCGCGTTCCAGCAAGTCCTGTGCGACGGATTGCAGGCCGCGGTCGAAACGTTCGTAGCGGCCGCGCAAGGCTTCGGTGAGCACCGATGGGATGCGCGCAAGGCGGTTGGCCGGCAAGTCGGCTCTGAAGCGCTGGTGCGCCACCTTGCCGAGTTGCGCTTGCAGATGTGCGCTGGGCACCGCGTCACCTAGCGAAGTCAACCGTCGCAACAGCGCTTCCGCCCGGCCCAAACGCTTTCGATGCTTGTCACCACGCGGCGCGACCGCCTTCGCGATCTTGTCCGCCAGCGTCGGCTTACGCACGCCGATCTGGTTGGACGCGTGCTGGCGATAGTCGATCAGCGGCTCGATCAAAACGTCCATCTGACCCGTCGCCGATGCGATGGCCGCCAGCCATTCGTCGTGCACCCATTCGGGGGGGAATGGCAGCGCTGCGCCGAGCAGCGAGCGACGAAACACCGTTGTCGCTCCCGTCACCAGATTGCGACGCAAGAAGATTTCGAAGGCCGCACCGGCCTGGATGGCGGCGAGCTCGGACGGCTTGACTTCGAGTGCGTGGAACAAGGTTGAACCTAGAGGCGCGAGGGCATCGTCGACGAGGCGGGCATCCGAATGCAGCAGCAGCAAATCGGCGCGTTGGCGAAATGGCGAGACCATGCGCGCCAGTCGGCCGGCATGCCAGACATCGTCTTGATCGCACAGCGCGATCAACGGGCACCGTGTCGCCTTGATCGCTTGCTCGAAGTTGCGCGTCACACCGAGCGGCGGGTCGTTTCGCAGCACGGTGAGGTCGATGACGCTGGCCATGCCGCAGCGTGTGATCGTCTCCTGCACGATCGC
>JANXTS010000108.1 GCA_025352265.1 Variovorax sp.
TACATCCGAAAATTCGTCGCGTCCGGCAAGACCTGCGTGCTGATCACGCACAAACTGCGCGAGATTTTTGCCGTGACCGACCGGCTGGTTGTCATGCGCGACGGGCAAGTCGTGCAGGTTTCTGCAACAAAGGACACCGACCGCGACAGACTGGTGACTGCGATGGGCCAGGACATCGTCGAGCCGCAGCACGGGCAAGGGCAAGCGGCGATCACGTCTGTGTCTTCGCCTTCGTCTGCGGGGCCACGACGCGTAGAAGACAGCGATGAAGGCAGCGGCGTGCAGACGATGGTCGAGGTGCATGCCACCACCGTCGGTGGCATGGCAATGCGGGCAGTGCGCGGTGAAATCATCGGGCTCGCCGGCTTGGCCGGGCACGGGCAAACCGAGTTGCTCATCGCGCTGCAGGAGGCGGCGCTTCACGCCCCGCGCGTTGGCCGCCCGACGGTGAAAGGCGCCACCTCGTTCGTCGCCGGTGACCGGCAAACCGATGGCGTGTTCGCGCTGTGGTCGATCGCCCGCAACATGACGGTCGGCTGGCTCACGCAATTGCGGCAGCGCGGCCTCATCGACGTCAAGGAAGAAGCGGCGCAGGCCCAGCAATGGCGCGGCCGGCTCGGGCTGGTCACGCCCGACATGGACCTGCCGATCGGTTCGCTGTCGGGCGGCAACCAGCAGAAGGTGCTGTTCGCCCGCGCGCTCGGCTCGTCGGCGCCGGTGATCCTCATGGACGATCCGATGCGCGGCGTCGACGTCGGCACCAAGCGCGACGTCTACGCGCTCATCAGGGAAGAAGCGCGCAGCGGCCGCACCTTCGTCTGGTACACGACCGAGTTCGACGAACTCCATCACTGCGACCGCGTGTATGTCTTCAACAATGGTCGCGTGGTCGGTGAACTGGCCGGCGACGACATCAACGAAGAGCGCGTGGTCGCCCTGTCGTTCGAGGAAGCCACCGTATGAATCTCTCTCCCGTTGTCCCGACGGGTGCTGCAGGCGCTACAGGCGCCACCGGCATGCAGCGCCGCCGCCGCGTCGTGCTGATGCAGACGCTGTTGCCGGCCATCGCCCTTGCCGTGCTGCTGGCGGCGGTCTTCATGAGGCAGCCGCGCGCCATGTCGTACTTCGGCGTCAACCTGCTGCTCAACCTCGCCATCCCGGTGATTTTCGCGACGCTGGCGCAAATGATGGTTCTCGCGGTGAGCGATCTCGATCTCTCGATCGGGCCGTTCGTCTCGCTGGTCGCGTGCATCGGCGCGACCCTGATGCCGACACAACCGCTGCTCGCCGTGCTGGCGCTGGCCGCGGCGGTCGGCGTGTATGCGCTGGCCGGGGCCCTGATCCAGGCGCGTCAGTTGCCGTCGATCGTGGTCACGCTGGGTCTGTCGTTCGTGTGGCTGGGCTGCGCGGTCTTGCTGCTGCCTACGCCGGGCGGCACGGCGCCCGAATGGCTTCAGGCGGCCATGCGTTTCAAGACGCCGCTGCTGCCGCTGCCGATCTGGATGGCGGTAGCGACCGCCGTCGTCGGTCATCTGCTCATCACGCGCAGTGCGTTCGGCACGCTGGTGCGCGGACTTGGAGGTAACCCGGCTGCCATCGCGCGGGCCGGCTGGAACATGGTGCGGGTGCGCGCCGGCGTGTACGCCATCGCCGGCGTGTTCGGCGTTTGCGCCGGGCTGATGCTGGTCGGGCAGAGCACCTCGGCAGATGCCAACATCGCGTCGCGCTATACCTTGGTCGCTATCGCCGCCGCGATTCTCGGCGGTGCCGAATTCGCTGGTGGCAAGGTCGCGCCGGTGGGCGCCGTGCTGGGAGCCCTCACGGTCACGTTGGCGGCTTCGTTCCTCACCTTTCTCGACATCGCGCCGGACTGGCAAATCGGCATGCAGGGGTTGATCCTGGTCGCGGTGCTGGGCTTGCGCGCGGCCATCGACTTGGCCGGAGGCAAGCGATGAGCGCGCTGCCCGATGTTCGCGTTGCGAACCACGCTGCGAACGCCGTTGCGAACGAAGCTGCCATGGTTCCGACAGCCTCTGCCACCGGTCAGGTTTCGCGTGGTGCCCGCTGGCGCCGCTGGGCGCGCAACCGTCCCTGGCTCGGCTCGTGCATCGCCGCGGTGCTGGCGTGGGCCGCGACGCAGTGGAGCGGCGACGGTGGCGGCTCGGGCGGCTTGCTGACTGCGGCGCTCGCGTTCTCGGCGTTCACCGTGCTGGTGTCGCTCGGCCAGATGCTGGTCATCAGCGTCGGGCCGGGCAACGCCGACCTGTCGATCCCCTCGACCATCGCGCTGTCGGGTGCCGCCACGATGATCGTGATGAACGGCGACAACGCCATGCTGGTGCCGGGCCTGCTGGCCGCGGTGGTGGTCGGCATGGCGGTCGGCGTCTTCAACTTCGGGCTGATCCGCCTGCTGCGCATTCCGCCCATCATCGCTACGCTCGCCGCATCGCTCATCGTGATGTCGGTGGCCATCAACGTCGGGCGCGGGCTGAAGGTGAAGCCGCCACCGCTCTTTTCCGACCTGATGGCGATGCGTGTGGTGGGCGTGCCGCTGGTCGCCCTGATCGCGCTCGCGGTCACGCTGGCGATCGCCCTCATGCTGGAGCGCACGGTGCTTGGCCGCTCGATCGCCGCGGTGGGGCAGAACCGCCGGGCCGCCCTGCTCGCCGGGTTGCGGGTGGAGCGCACTCGCTTTCTGGCCTACGTGATCTGTGCCGGGCTCGCCGGGCTCACCGGCGCGCTCATCGCGGGCTTCTCGGGCGGCAACTCGCTCGACCAAGGCCAGGAGTATTTGCTGATGACCATCGCCGTCGTCGTCATCGGCGGTACGGCAGTTGCCGGCGGTCGGCCCAGCGTGCCGGGCATCTGGGGCGCCGCCATGTTCATGTTCCTGCTGGTGGCGCTGCTCAACGCCGTCGGCGCCGGCCCGGGGCTGCGCACCTTGCTCACCGGCGTGATCATCATCGCGGTGATCGTGCTCGCCAGCTCGCGTGCCGAGCGGTAACGAAAACCAAAAAAACGAAACAACAAAAGGAACGATCGACCATGACCTTCGAACGCATCGACCCCCGCTTCAACATCTGCATCCCCGGCCCGGAACGCATCGAGCAACTCTGGACCGGCGGCCGCTGGTGCGAAGGCCCGGCATGGTTTGGCGCACATCGTTCGCTGGTGTGGTCGGACATCCCCAACAACCGCATGATGCGATACGACGAAATCAATGGCACGACATCGGTGTTTCGTGAACCGGCGAACAACACGAACGGCCACACGGTCGACCGGCAAGGCCGGCTCGTCAGTTGCGAGCATCTGACCCGGCGAGTGACGCGCACGGAACACGATGGTTCCATCACCGTGCTGGCATCGCACTGGCAGGGCAAGCGGCTGAATTCGCCGAACGACGTGGTCGTGCATTCAGACGGCGGCGTGTGGTTCACCGACCCGAGCTACGGCATCCTATCGGACTACGAAGGCCTACGCGCCGACAGCGAAATCGGCGCCTGCAATGTGTACCGGATCGACCCGGCGAGCGGTGCCGTCGAACTGGTAGCGGACGATTTCGTCAAGCCGAACGGTTTGGCGTTTTCACCGGACGAATCGATGCTGTATATCGCCGACACGGGCGCCAGCCACGCAACCGATGGACCGCGCCACATTCGCAGCTTCGACGTCGCCGCCGATGGCAAACGGCTCGGTAAGAACCGCATTTTTGCCACTTGTGACAACGGCCTGTTCGACGGTTTCAGGGTCGACACCGAAGGCCGCGTCTGGAGCAGCGCACGCGATGGCGTGCACGCGTTCGATGCCGACGGCACGCTGCTGGGCAAGCTGCTGATTCCGGAGCCCGTGGCCAACGTGTGCTTTGGCGGACCCAAGCGCAACCGGCTCTTCATTTGTGCGACGAGCTCGCTCTACGCCATTTATCTGAACGCCAAAGGACTCTGACCCGCCATGTCGCACACGCTCGACGCATCGTTTCTTCGCACGCAGGTCGCCGGCATTCTGGTGGCGGCGGGCAGCGCTCCGGCCGAGGCCGATCAAGTCGCGGCCAACCTCGTACTGGCCAATCTGAGCGGCCATGATTCGCACGGCGTCGGCATGCTGCCGCGCTACGTCGACGCCATCGCCGAAGGCGGCCTGACACCCAACGCATCGGTGAAGATCAACCTCGACATCGGCACGATGATGGCGCTCGACGGGCAACGTGGCTTCGGGCAGATCGTCGGCGTGCAGGCCATCGAACTCGGCATCGCGCGCGCCAAACAGCACGGCAGTTGCATCTTCACGCTGTCGAGCGCGCACCACCTCGGCCGTATCGGGCACTTCGCCGAGATGGCAACGGCGCAGGGCCTTGTGGCACTTCATTTCGTCAACGTGCTGTCACGGCCGGTGGTGGCGCCGTGGGGCGGTGGCGACGGACGCTTCGGCACCAACCCGTGCTGCATCGGCGTTCCACTCGCGGGTGCCGAGCCGTTTTTGCTCGACTTCGCGACCAGCCGTGTCGCGCAAGGAAAGATGCGCGTGGCGCACAACAAGGGCGAACAGGTGCCCGACGGCTACCTCATCGACGAACACGGCGCGCCTACCAACGACCCCGGCGTGGTCGTCGTGCCGCAGAGCAACGGCCTGTACGGCGCGCTCATGACCTTCGGCGAGCACAAGGGCTACGGCATGGCGATCGCGTGCGAGCTGCTCGGCGGTGCACTCACCGGCGGCGGCACCTGGCATCGTCCGGCCGATTCCGCGCGCAGCGTGTTCAACGGCATGCTGACGGTGCTGATCGATCCGACCAAACTGGGCACGCAAACGAGCTTCGAGCACGAAGCGCGCGAGTTCGTCGAGTGGCTGCGCCAGAGCCCGCCGGGCGCCAGCTTCGACGCGGTGCAGATTGCCGGCGAGCCCGAGCGACGTGCGCGCATCGAGCGCGAGCGCGACGGCATCTGGCTGGACGATGCGACGTGGGGTGAGATCGTGGCGGCGGGGGTCAAGGTCGGGGTGACCGTCAGCGCCTGACAGGGCAGCGAGGCGCCGCGGCGCGTTTCAGTCGGACTGTCGGGATGCGCCGCCTACCCGGTAGGTTTCCGCTCAGAGCATCAAGGCGACCGTCGCCTCGAGGTGTTCCGACGGCAGCCGCCGGAAGCCCGAGCGCGCGAAGCGCTGCAGCCGGCCGACCGCGAAGGACGTGAGCGCAGAGGCCCGCACCTGCGCGTCGACCGATGGCGTGGACGAGCCCTCGGCCGATGCCGCGCCACGCAGCGCCTGGCGAAGACTGGCTTCGATCTTGTCGAAGAACTGGTTCATGCGCTGCTGCAGGCGTTCGTTTTCGTAGACCAGCGCATCGCCGACCATGACACGCGTCATGCCCGGATTTTTTTCAGCAAACTGCACGAGCAGGGAGACGATGCGCGCCGCCTGCTCCTGCCCCGGTGCCTCGCGCTCGGTGATCTGATTGACCAGCGTGAAGATGCTCTGCTCGATGAAGTCGATGAGGCCTTCGAACATCTGCGCCTTGCTGGCGAAGTGTCGGTACAGCGCTGCCTCGCTCACATCCAGCCGCGCCGCCAGCGCCGCCGTGGTGACGCGCTCAGCACCGGGTTGCTCCAGCATGGCGCCCAGCGCCTGCAAGATTTGCACGCGCCGCTCGCCAGGCTTCGGTCGCTTGCGCACGACCGAGGCAGCGGGAAGGACCGGTGCAACGATCAGTTCGGCTGCAGATTCAGAACCGCTTTCGGTCATCTCTTCGTGTGGCATGGCGCATATGCAAAGATGTAAGAAAATGATTCTCGCACACCCTCACAAAAGATCGTTAGTGAGCGCGTGCCAACCGGCCAGCACGCATCGCGAATTACCACGCGAAAAAGTCAGCGTGCCCTGATCATCGTGCCGTAAGCCTGGTCGGTCAGGATTTCGAGCAGCATCGCGTGCGGCACGCGACCATCGATGATGTGCACCGCGTTCACGCCGCTCTTGGCGGCATCGAGCGCGCCTTCGATCTTCGGCAACATGCCGCCGGAGATGGTGCCGTCGGCAAACAGGTCGTCGATCTCGCGGGCGCTCAGGTTGGTCAGCAAATTGCCGCCCTTATCGAGCACGCCGGGCGTGTTGGTGAGCAGCATCAACTTCTCCGCCTTGAGCACGGTCGCGAGCTTGCCGGCAACCACGTCGGCGTTGATGTTGTAGCTCTCGTTTTCTTCGCCGAAACCGATCGGGCTGATGACCGGAATGAACGCGTCGTCTTGCAGCGCCTTGACCACGCTCGGATCGATCGAGACGATTTCGCC